>JAAUTY010000016.1 GCA_012031265.1 Spirulinaceae cyanobacterium SM2_1_0
CTTCATCCAACGCGCTTCCGCTCTCTCAAACTCTATTCTTTTGTCTCGGTTCAGGTCGCTCGCTCTCGCAAGCGCATTTACTAATCTATCGGACTCTGTGGGGATTGTCAAGTGTCTCGGTTGGATTGCATTCTTGCTACAAACCCAATAGGCTTCATGCCCTCTCTCTGCAAGAGTTTCACGGTTTCGGCGTAAGCATTAATCGAGGCTGTGGTTTCGAGCCGGGACGATCTGCGACAATACTACTGTAATTCGCTCGTTTACATGGAGCATTTCTATAAGCGTGTCTGCAAGTTTTCAGGCTGTTATCGCACAGTTACATTATTTTTGGGGCGATCGCGGCTGTCTGATCGTCCAGCCCTATGATTTGGAAAAAGGTGCGGGAACGAAAAATCCCCATACGTTTCTGCGGGCGATCGGCCCGGAGCCTTGGTCGGTGGCCTATGTGGAGCCTTGCCGTCGCCCGACCGATGGCCGCTATGGCGAAAATCCTAATCGCTATCAGCACTACTACCAGTACCAAGTGCTGATCAAGCCGTCTCCGGAGGATATTCAGGAGACTTATCTGGAATCGTTGCGCGCTTTGGGCATTCACCCGGAGGATCACGATGTGCGTTTTGTGGAGGATAACTGGGAGGATGCGGCGGTAGGAGCTTGGGGGGTCGGCTGGGAGGTGTGGCTGGATGGGATGGAGGTGACACAGTTTACGTATTTTCAGCAGTGTGGGGGTTTGGACTGTCGGCCGGTATCAATTGAGATTACCTACGGGCTGGAGCGATTGGTGATGTACTTGCAGGAGGTGGATGCGATCGCCAAAATTCGTTGGAATGACATTGTGAGCTATGGTGATGTGCATTTGCAGGGTGAAATTGAACAATGTACTTACAACTTTGAGGCGGCAGATCCCGAACTCCTGTTTGAGTTATTCAGTCTCTATGAAAGCGAAGCCGAGCAACTGATTGAACGGCAACTGGCCTTGCCGGGCTATGACTATGTTCTCAAGTGCTCGCATACCTTTAATCTCTTAGATGCACGTGGTGCTATATCTGTCACTGAGCGAACACGCTATATTCAAAGGATTCGTGGTTTGGCGCGCCGAGTGGCACAACTCTATTATCAGCAGCGCGAAAGCCTTGGGTTTCCCTTACTCGTTACAGTGCCAAATTAGTCTCATTGGTTGCCTGAGACTGATACCAAATCGGTAAATCTTCTGGACGGTCAACATCGGCGAGAGGGTCAAGCTGCGTCACGATGAGTTTTGAGCGTTGTGCGTGTGCCAAGGTTTGCTTGAGAACCTGTCCTGTTCCCCAAGCAATATCCTGGAATAATTCTGGAACTGGTTGTTGCAATCCAATCAGGTAGTAGCCGCCATCGAGAGCTGGTCCGAGAACCAGCTCAGCGGATTCGAGGGCTGCAAACGCTTGCTGAAGCAGGTCACGATCAATCGCTGGGCAGTCGATTCCGATAGTGACCACACGTCTGAAACCACGTTGGAAAGCATTGGCAAAAGCCGTCGTTAAGCGGATCCCCAAATCGCCTTCACTTTGAGGATGTAAGTTGATCGCTGTGCCCAGCCAAGCCTGCATCTCTGTCAGGCTCCCTCCCGCGAAATGTAGTTCAATGGCTAACGGTTGTTGAGCCTGTAGCTGGAGCGCGCGTGCCAGGATATGTTCAGTCATTTGTTGTTGAACCTGTGCCGCACCTTCAGCACCTAGTGCGGGGATCAGGCGTGTCTTCGTGTGCCCAGCTTCTGGGTAGCGGCTAAAGATGATCAGGCAATCCACTGGATTCAGCCGCTTTCGTGAGCGGTAGACAGACTTGGAAACTCGTACCTAAACCGACAGTACTACTGCACTCGATTTTACCCCTATGTAAGTCAACCGCTTTTTTGACAATGGCGAGACCTAAACCGGTACCGGCAATATCGCGAACATTGCGAGCACGATGAAAGGAATCAAAGATGTGCTGGCAGTCATCGGGAGGGATACCAATTCCGTGGTCGCGCACGATGAACTGGAGGTGATCGCCAGTCCGGGTAAGCGTGAAATCAACTGTGCCGCCCTGTGGCGAATACTTGATCGCATTGGAGAGCAAATTGGTAAAGATGTGGCGCAGCAATTTCTCATCCAGCCATGCTTGACGGATCAAATCGGCTTGGCAGATAAATTGGATCGTGTGCTGTTGTCCGATAGTGAGTTGCATTTCCTCAGCCAGATTGCAACAAAACTCTGCTGGATCAAGCAAACTAGGCTTAAAATCCAGCTTGCCAGACTCAGCGCGTCCAATTGTCAAGACGTCCTCTAACAGATCTTTCATGTTCAATGAGCATTGGCGGATCCGTTGTAGATGGGTTTGTTTTTTCGTTTCTGACCATTGGTCGGCAAAATTCTCTAATAGGTCAACAGACATCAAAATACTGGTCAATGGTGTGCGGAACTCGTGTGAGGTCATAGACACAAAACGGGATTTTAACTCATTTAGCTCTTTTTGTTGAGCAAGAGCGCGATTTGTTTCTGCCTCAGCACGTTTGCGTTCGGTGATGTCACGACCGATGTAGACAAATGCTAGTAACCCCTTTGTTGTCGTTTGGATTGCTGAACAAGAAAACTCAACAATAATCTCCTGAGAATCTTGCGTACGGCAGAGCACTTCAACATTCTTGAGAAAGTCACCGGAGAGAAGATTCTGCTGACTTGCACGGTAGAGAAAATCTCGATCAGTAATAATTTTACTGATCGATGTCCCGATCAATTCGGATTCGGTATAGTGAAATAATTTTTGTGCAGCTTGATTCGCTGTTTTGATACTGCCTGAAACCGTTGTCACGAAAAGTGCGTCACCCATAGAAGAAATGATCTTCTTGTTATAGTCTTCTGATGCTGTTAGGGCGCTGAGCAACAACTCAGCTTCATTTGCACGCTGCATCAAAGACTGTCGCAACACCATCATTTCTGTAACATCTTCCGCTAGCAGAATCAGATTGTCGCCGATTTTTTCACAGGTCAAATTGAGATATAGCGTTCTGCCGTCGCTGGTCGAACGGGCAATTCCTTGAAGCTCGAAGTCAGAACGCTGACCGCAAAGAATCTCTTGTAGGATCGTTTCTATTCCTACCAATTCAGGAAATGCTAGGCGAGCATCTTGACCCAGTTTGAGTTCTTGGGGGCAGTCAGTAAATTGATGTACTTTAGCAGAGAGCTCGAGAATAAACAATTGAGCATCAATGGCGAGATACTCAACGGAGCTAGGAATGAAGAGTTTGTTTAGCAAGACACTCATAAGCCACGTCGTGCTAGGGCGTACTAATTTTTACTTGGTTGATATGGCTTTCAATCTCCGGGCGCACCCTTAAACTAAATCGATTTAGCCCTTTTTAATTACCCTTTGTCCAAATCCTCTTGGTCAAGTGCTCGAAAATGGTGTCAACACTTTCACCTGTTTTGGCAGAAGTTTGGTAAACACCGATTACCTGTTCACTGGGCTGCTCTAGCAGATTCCTGATCTGAGCCAGTTCCTCGCGGTCAATCAAGTCTGCTTTATTCAAAGCTACAGCAATAAAGCCATGCTGATTAATCGCGAGGAAATTGCGGATATGGTCGGCTAGATGTTCCACAGTCTCTTGGCGGGTTAAATCGGCAACCGCTAGAATTCCACTTGCACCTTGTAAGTAGGAGGGAGCGATCGCCTTGAACTTCGTCTGACCCTCAATATCCCAAATCAGCAATTTAAGATCTTGTGTCCCTCGCTCACTATCAGCGATGGTCATGGTTTTGCGCGAAATTTTCACCCCCACTGTTGACAGGTAGCGATCACTAAACTGGCGCTCCACGAAACGGCGGATCAGGCTGGTTTTACCAACACCGAAATCTCCGACCATACAAAGCTTTTTAGAAAGAATCCCCATAGCCGTTTAGTTCGCTCCTGCCGGAGCAATTTGCTCAAAGCGAACAATGCGACTTAGCCACAGCGGATCTTCTAAGCGTACATTGGGTGGAGGTTGGGTTGAACCTGTCACTTTTAGGCGATCCGCAGCGATGCCCTGGGCGACTAGAGCTTGCCTGACAGCGGCAGCGCGCTGTGGAGCTAGCTCAAGATTCCGCTGTTCGCTACCACTGCGGTCAGTATGACCAATAATTTGCAGTTGGAGGTCTGGATATTGATTGAGGAATGACCGAATGGGCATCAACTTACTTTCGAGATCGTAGGGATCGATAAAGTTCGAGTTCGTATCGAAGTAAATGCGCCGCTGGATCGGGGTCTGGGCAGTGGCTAACATCAATACCACTACATCGACACCGGGAATCTGCTCGAATGCCTGGGTGATCGTTCGAGCATCCTGTCCTTGATGGATACTGCCTTCCACGATAACGCGATTCGTCTCGTGATCGTAACGACTGCCGACCTGAATCCCCTGCATCTGATTGAATGTTTGCGTCAGGCGCGCCACTTCCGCTTGGATGGCACCCGGATCAGGTGGAGGGTTGACCATCTGGATCTCGTTCACGACGTTGAGATGAGCGGGTAGTGCTGCTGTGGCTGTCGTAGCTGCCTGTTGGCTGAGGATTTCGTTGGGAAGCTGGCCTTGCAAGCGAACCTCACGACCCTTCACTGTCGCATCCAGTTGGTAAACCGTCAAGTTTGGGTTGGCATCTAGCGCTGTAGTCACGCGGTCGGCGAGCTGTTGGCGGCGAGCCTGCTGCCAACTGTAGAGTACGAATGGCAGCATCAGCAAGCCGAGCAATACAGCCCAAGAAGCGATCACCCCTGAGCGTGATCGCCAAGTCTCGTGGTTCTCAGTCGTATGGCGCTGCGGTGGCAGCATTACTTCTGGGCTGCGGAGTAAGTTTTCGATCAAGTCAACAACGGCTTGCGGGATGGAATCAGGATCGCCATCAAACTCAGCGATTAGCTCACCATAGCCGTAGTTAAGAATAATCGCACTCAAAGTTTGGCGCAGTTGTGTGGCGAAGCCTGCCGGTGGATCACCTTGGGTCACAGCGGCGATGTAGCAATAGCCAGCAACTTCCATGACAATTTTAAAGTCGTCATAGTCAATCTCCGTCAGCTCCGAGGTTTTCTCCGGATTGACCGTGCATTCGCTGGCAAAGCTGCGAATCGCGGTCAGCATTCCGGCGAGCATATCTGCTTCCAGGGCTTGACCATCTTCGCGTTGTATTTCCACGATTACGAGGCCGGAGGTTTTATGAATCAGAAAAACGGCCTGGACGGTGAATGGCAGCGCTTCCGAGAGAATCAGTTCTGCCTCGGAGATGCCGCGCAGGCGGGCGTTGAGTTTGCGATAGATGCCCCGAATGCTAAAGGTCTCTTCCACGCGTTGGTTGATTTGTCGAACAACCTCGCCCATGTATTTTGAGATGGTATTGCCAATTACGGGGTAGAGGGCATCGACCATCGCGTCGCGTTCGAGACGGACTTGCTCATGCAAGGCACGTCCCATGATCGGCGCGATCGCCTGGATGACCTCTTCGGGGGCATCGCCGATCTGTTTCGAGAGAGCACCGGGCAAAGCGGCAGCGAGCGCAAGGCTCATCGCGGTCTTGTCAGTTTGGCTTTTGCAGGTGATCGCCTGGTCGATGATCGGAGCCAATGCCTGAATGACTTCTTCGGGAGCAGTGTCGATCTGCTGGGCGATCGCACCGGGCAAGGCAGCAGCGAGCGCTTGGCTCATCGCCAGCTTATCGGTTTGGCTCTTGCGGGCAATCGCTCGGTCGATGATCGGAGCCAGTGCCCGAATGACCTCCTCCGGCGCTTGGGCAACCTTGCGTTCGAGGAGCGAGGCAAACAAGGGCAGCAAGCGATCACTGAGCACCTGCGGGTCATGCAACTGCTGTTCCAGTTGCTGGAACCGCCCTTCCCACTCACCGACTTGGTAACTACTTTCACCGAGCAGAAGTTCGGAGAGCAGATCCCGTAAGCGTTCAAGAGCCTCCTCATCGACATCGCCATGAGTCGCCGTCACCGCGATCGCATCATCAGCAGTGTCGTGGCTTGAGTGCGATGACCCCACCGGTGGCCGGGCCACTTCAGTCGTGCGGGGCATGGGTGCCGGTGGATTAGGCGCAGCCGGTGGGTGGTTTGGCCAAGAGACCAACTCAATGGCATCCAAACTGTCCGGAAGCGTTCCCTCGCCGTTGGCGAAGAATGGAGCGGAGTGCCAGAAATCTTGTTCGAGGTCGAAGCCGACTATCGGTGTGGCATTGGAGTTAGCGGCAGTTGCTGCGGTGCCGTTGGCGGCAGTCGATGGCGGCCTTGGCTCAGGGACGGCTTGGGGTGGCGATGTTGGTTTGGGGGCGGCTTGGGACGGGGTCGGTTCTACGGCGGATTCGACCATTTCCAGATCAAGATCGCAGAGCAGACTAAACAAGCCCTCAAGTTGGTCGGTATCTTGAGGGCTTGACTCACGAGCAGAAGTTTGAGAAAGAGCCTCGGTCAAAGAATGGCGAGGCGGAGGATCTTTGGACGAGAAAGGCATGGCTGCCACCCGGTCGATCGCCTTAGCAGATTGAAGCTTACATGACAAGCTGATTCACCCTAATTGTAGGAGATCACATAAGAATGCCATCTCTTGACAGTAGCGTCCTTGCTAGGAGTTGGCACCAGATGACTCAGGCATCTCCGCATCGTCGCTGGCTTGGTCAGGCAGCAAAAAGTCAGCTTGCAGGCGACTCTCCATCGCTTCGCGCAGGTCAGGGACGAACTCTGCCCCTTTGACCTTGATGCAGAGGTCAAACAGCACCTCAGCCAAATCGGAGCGCGACACCTTGTTCTCGCGTAGACTCGCAAAAGACTTTTCAAGTTCCTCAAAAATCTTCGCTTTCAGGAGTTGCAGTTCTGTTTGCACCTGCTCGCGCGTCTGAGACAGCTCCTCCTTCATGGTGCTGGCGCGACCATTGAAGCTTTTGTTCAGCGCCTCAATGGTGTTGTAGTTCTTTTGTGTTGTCTGATCGATCTTCTGCCAGAGTTTTGTGGTCTCGTCGTGGGTGGTGAGGCTGAGGTACTTCAGCTTCTTTTCGAGGGAGTCGGCGATCGCCTGTACCTCAGCCGACAGCGAGTCCTTGATCTTATCGAGGCGGTCGTGGATTTCTTGCTTGAGCGTTGCGAAGTCGGCTTCCATCTTGTCGAGGCGCTGGTCGTACCCTCGCAATTGGTTGCCAAACAGAATTTCGCGGATCTGCTCGACATTGCCGAGACGCTCGCGCATTTCGCGCTTGTTCAATTCAGCCATACTTAACTCCTGTGCTCGTAACCACGCGCACGCCATCCCCAGGGGTTTTGCCTTACGCTGCTATTAGGTTAGCCTACTTTCACGCTCTGACCGGAATCAATTTGAGCACTACAACGCCGTCGGATCAGTGCCGCGCCACTGCTCAGTGAGCCAACGATGAGCGCAGCGTCCCTTAAACTTGGGGGCAGGTGCAAGCACGGGGTCTCGTTAGTGATCACCAGTCTCGCTCCTACTGGTTGTCATTGTCATTTTTATTAAGTATATGAATCTATTGCAAGTTATCGCTCGTTGGGTTCGGTTACCTGATTGGCAGCGGTTGAATGCGATCGGGCTTTGCCTGGCGATCGCCCTGTTAACCTGGCTATCTTGGCCGCTTGCGGCTCAAGCGAGCTTGGATGATGACCGCTACGACGGTAATATCTTTGTGGTGTACGCCGGGAACGGTTCCCTCGTTCCCCCCAAGTCTTCCCTGGCGGAATCGCTGCGCCAACAGAAGCCGGCCATTTTGATCTACTACGTTGACGACAGTCGCGACTGCAAACAGTTCGCCTTGATCGTTTCGAGTCTCCAGCGTGGCTATGGTCGGGCGGCTAGCTTTATCCCCGTCGCTGTCGATGCAATCCCGCCGCAGCCGGAGTATAGCGATCGCGAGCCAGGTCACTACTATGCCGGGGTCGTGCCGCAGGTGGTCATCTTTGACCAGATGGGTAAAGTCGTCCTCAATCGCACCGGGCAAGTGCCCTATGAGGAACTGGATGACCGTCTGCGTGAAGTGTTTGACCTGCTGCCACGCTCTGAGACGACCGCACTCAAGCGGCGTTCATTCAACGAGTTCAATGCTGAGCTGAACTGAGTAAGCTGTTGCCATACTTGTTGGTCCGAAGACGCCCGCTCTAGTGGGATCAGCGGAGCGGTCACGATATATTTCGTTAAATTTTGGTCACAAGATTCGCCGTATCCTAGAAAGATTAGAGACAGGCTGAGAGCGCGCCGTGCGTGCGACGATTTGGTGCTGTCAAGCTGAATTTACGTTCGGGATTCACACGATGATTAATAAAATTCTCTTAGCAGATTCGGGTACTGGCAATCCCAAGGAAATGCTGCAATCGCTGCTGGAGTTGCCTGCTGTCGCCGGGGCAACGGTCACGGTGCTGCACGTCGTTCCTACACAAGTTTCGATGGCGGGAATGGCGAGCAAGACCGAGGAAGGAGGCAAAATTCTGGCGGAGGCAATCGCCAGCCTCAGCTTAGACCCTAGCAAGGTCTCCACGATCCTGCGGCAAGGCGATCCCAAAGATACGGTTTGTGAGGTTGCCGAAGAGATTGGCGCAGATTTGATCGTGATGGGTTCGCGGGGCCTGAAGCGGCTGGAAGCCATCCTCGAAAACTCGGTCAGCCAATACGTCTTCCAGCTCACCGACCGACCGATGCTGCTGGTGCGCGACGATATTTACGTCAAAAAGATCAAGCGAGTAATGGTCGCGCTGGATAAGTCGGCCAAAGCGCAACTTTCACTTGATTTAGCCCTCTTCCTTTTGCGGAGCAGCCAAAGTGTGGAGCTATTTCTCACGCGCATCAACCCCGATCTCGACCCTCGATTGTTACCGCTGTCGGCGGCAGAAATGGAGAATAATCCCGTCATTGCTAGTATCCTGCCGCAGGTGAAACGTGCTGGGATCAAGTATCGCTGCTTGGTCACGGGGGGCAAACCGGGCGAGCAACTCTGCAAGCTTGCCGCCGATAACAATATTGATCTGCTGATCCTCGGCTCACCCGATCGCCGTCCGTCGATCGCCAAGGGTTTGCCCGATCTCGACCGTTTGCTGGGCAGTTCACTCTCCGATTACGTGCGGGTGAATGCGGATTGTCCGGTACTGCTGGCGCGCCAAGACGCCGACAACTAAGAGTCAGCAGACCAACCCAATATTCCCGGTTGGCTGTCAGGAGCATCGCTGACAGCGATGCTCCGGCCAAAAGGGTGCCGCTGGTTGGCGATCGCCCACTCCGGGCAGAATCGAAAAACCAGCGGCGCTCAGAACCAAGGCAGCCAACAACCAAAATACAGCGCAGCCAAACTCAGTTGCTGCTATTCTGGCTCGCAGTTTGAATATAGAGAATCAGCAAAAAGACCGTGGGCACTAGGACAAATAGAATACTCGCCACGAAACCGAGATTATTGACTTCCACAACGCTGCGCCTCCAACTGATCGCAGTGACAGCTCCAGCATATCACTGGCAGCTCCTTAACGCTGCGGCTTGGCGATGACACGCACCGGCCCATTCACCAGTGTCTGGCAGGCCAGACGGTAGCTTTCAGGGTACTTACGGAGCTTACGCTGCTCGGCTTCCGTGCGCGGGGAGAGGTTCTCCATGCCCGACTCGATTTCAACAATGCAGGTGCCACATTGCCCATAGCCGCCGCAATTCATCAACTTGCCCCTCAGGGTGTAGAGGTCAATGTTCTGTTGCACCGCCTTTTCGCGCAGGTTGGCACCATCCGCTGCGATAATCTCCTGCCCTTCCTTGACGAACGTGATGTTGGCCATGTGCGCTCCTAATGAACGTTACTTCTCATCAAGAAATGCTAAAGGATCGAGCGCGATCGCGTCAGACTCGCGGTGCAGAGTTTTGTAGCCCGCGCGCAAACGGGTTGTCCAATGTCCAGCATTGCCCCGATTCAGAACCGGAAGGTCAGAATGCTCTGCTCAAAATCGCGACGGCGCTGCTCAAATTCTTGCTTCGGCGTTGAGTAGCGCACCAACCAAAAGTTTTGCTCATTGGGGATCGCATAGAACAGTTGCACGATCTCGATATCGCCAACCTGAATATCGACTACCAGTCGCCCCACTTCATTGCCATTGATCACTTCGACGCCGGTTTGTTGCACCGCGTACCCCTCCAAATCCCGGAGCTGGTTCGCCAGCACGCCAATATACTCCTGCGCTGAGAGCGCTTTGGGGAGTTCCTGAGACGCGATATTCACATTCGTCACAAACCCGGCCGTCGCCTGCTGAGTATCAAACGCAATCAGCGAGATATTTTCCTTGCTCTCACGCAGCGCTTCGCTGAGCTGTTCATATTCCGTCCCGGCCCCATCGAGACGATTGGCGATTGCTTCGATGTCAGCTTGAGGATTGCCACCCTCGTAGCCGGGCGGCAGCAAGAGGCTGACACCATTGCCCTTGACCTCGTGAAAATCAGGATTAAACGGTTGCGCGGCAGGAATGGATGCGGCGGGCTGAGGCTCCGGGGCCGCCTCCGTCGCTTGCTGCACTGACTTCGGCGCGCCACCACAGCTGACAATCGCGATCGCCAGCAGGAATCCGCCCAATTTTCCTTGATCAATACGAAGCATACTCTTCCGCACGTCCCTGACCAATGTAAAGAATCGTAACGCCAGAAATTTCAAGAGTTGAGTGTAGCATGGAAAAGCGGCATTTAGAGCCATCGCACTAAATAAATATTCAGCGATCCCCACCAGGTTTGCACGCGAAACGAGCCGATTATCCCGCAGCCGGCTGCCAGGAGCAAAAGTCTGCCAAGCCGAGATAGCGCAGACCCGTTGACGTGACTTCAAAACGACAGGGCAATACTTGCACGCCGCTAGCCACTGCTGTCCGGAGTAGCTTACCGTAGGCAGGATCAGCGCGATCGCCCGGTGCAAACCTCAGACAGTCGCTGCGATTGATGAAATAAAGCATCACCGCCCGCGCCTCCGGCAACACCGCCATCAACTCACGCAGATGCTTCTGGCCGCGCGTCGTCACTGTATCTGGGAACAGCGCCATGCCGTCCTGCGCCCAAGTCGTGTTTTTGACTTCCAAAAAAAGTGGCGGTTCATCGCCCACTCCCGCCAGCCAAAAATCCACGCGGCTACGGTTATCAATGCCAAAACGGACTTCTGGGCGCACCTCGCCATAGTCGAGCGGCAGCGATCGCGTCGCCAGCATCTGCTTAACCACCCGATTCGGCAGGCTGGTGTTGATCCCCACCCAGGTTGGCGGCCCGTCATTGACCTGGATCGTCTCCAGGGTGTAAGCCAGCTTCCGCTTGGGGTTGTCACTGCGGGACACCTGCACCCAACTGCCAGGGGTACAAACCCCTGTCATCGGGCCGGTGTTGGCACAATGCGCGGTGATCACCTCGCCGGACGCCAGCTCAATATCGGCAAAGAAACGCTTGTAGCGCCGGAGCAAGACCCCTGTGGTCAGCGGCGGGAAAGGGTAAACGAAGTCAGCCATGCACAGCAGCCTGCTCATTGGGTGCGAGCAGTGTAGCAAGCGATCGCCCGCCAATTCGTAAATTTTCGCGTGCTTGCCTCGGGCAATCAGCGGCCGGCTCTAAGAAGCATGGTTTAATCAGGACAGGAATTTTGTCCCCTCACCCTTCCAGCCCATTTCTGGCTGGTCATCAATACGGTCTATGGAGAAACTCATTCGTGGGCTGCGTCAGTTCCAAACTGAGTATTTCAGCACCCACCAAGACTTATTTGCTCACCTGGCTCAAGGGCAGCATCCGCGTGTTCTCTTCATCACCTGCTCAGACTCGCGCGTCGATCCCAACCTGATCCTGAACGCCGAAGTCGGCGAACTCTTCGTGATTCGCAACGCTGGCAATATGATTCCACCCTACGGAGCCACCAACGGCGGCGAAGGCGCGGCGATGGAATACGCCCTGCAAGCCCTCGACATCGAACAAATCATCATCTGCGGTCACTCCCACTGCGGCGCGATGAAGGGCTTGCTGAAACTCAAAGAACTCGAAGACAAGATGCCGCTCGTGTGCGAGTGGCTGCACCAAGCCGAGGCGACGCGCCGTCTGGTGCTAGAGAATTACAGCGATCTTCAGGGTCAAGATCTGCTGAATGTCACGATCGCCGAGAACGTGCTGACCCAGATTGACAACCTCCGCACCTACCCGGTCGTCCACTCGAAACTGCGCCAAGGTCGTCTCTCAGTTCACGCCTGGGTCTACCATATCGAGAGCGGGTCTGTCTACGCCTATGACGCAGTTCGTCATGCTTATGTCGCCCCCAACAGCCCGCTCGAACCGCACGATCCGGAAGAACTCTTGCAGCCCGATGACCACCCGCCGCGCTGGCTCTCGCCCGAACAAGCCCAGCGGATCTATCGTGGCACGGTCTCAACAGCAGTACCGCATTAACAGCAAGCAGATCGCCCGCCCCGACTAGCAGATCCGGGGTAATTGCTCGCCACTGAGCCAATCCAGCACCCGCTCAGTGCCGATGTGGCTGCGGAGCGTGACGCGCCCCGAATGCGGCTCGCGCAGCGCGTTAACCTGTCCAATTGCAATGGCTTGGGGATCATAGGTTCGCAAAATGGCAAGTGCTTGGGTGGCGTCAGCAGGAGCGACAAAAGCAATGAAACGCCCCTCATTGGCGACATAGAGCGGGTCAAAGCCGAGGATTTCGCACGCACCCTGGACATCCTCGCGCACTGGAATCAGCGTCTCATCGATGGCGATCGCCAACTTGGCACTCGCCGCAATTTCATTGAGCGCACTCGCCAGCCCCCCACGGGTCAGGTCGCGCAGACAACGGACTTGCAACCCAGCCCGCAGCAGCGCCAGCACGGGGTCAACCACAGGTGCCGAATCACTCTCGATCGTGGTTTCAAACTCCAACCCCTCACGCACCGCCATAATCGCGATCCCATGGCGACCCAGATCACCACTCAGGAGCAGCACGTCATCGGACCGAATCGCGGTTGGGCCGATCGCTAAATCATGCTCCAGCACGCCCACCCCGGTTGTATTGATAAAAATGCCATCACCCTTCCCCCGATCAACCACCTTGGTATCGCCGGTGACGATCTGTACCCCCGCCTGCTCTGCCGCCCGTTGCATCGATTGGACAATCTGCCAGAGTGTTGCCATCGGCAGTCCTTCTTCCAAAATAAAGCCGACACTCAGGTAGAGCGGTCGCGCCCCTCCCATCGCCAAGTCATTGACCGTGCCATGAACTGCGAGTGAGCCAATATTGCCGCCAGGAAAAAACAGTGGCTGCACCACGTAGGAGTCGGTCGTCAGCGCCACGCGCCCTGGTGGCAAGCGAAAACGGTGGCATCATGCTGCGGGGTTTGCGCGGCAAAGGTGGGGGCAAAGACTTGCTCAATCAACTGGTGCATGAGCTTGCCCCCGCCGCCGTGAGCAAGAAGCACAGTTGGGTAGCGGTCGAGGGGCAACGGGCAGGTCAATTGGAAGTCAGTCATGGCAAGCGGATCAGGCGGTAGACAGGCGAGCAACTTTAAAATTGTAGAGTTCCTCGGCCAGTTGTTGTAGAGTTAAGAATTCGTTTAATTTCGCCACGACACGGGGAGTCATCTCGATAATGGAGATGGGGATGCGATAGGGTGTGATCGCGGACTCAATTGGTGATCGCCCCTAGCGAACCCAGCCGTAGCCAACACTGTTCAGAACGGCAAAGCAGGATGATTAAAGAAAATCTTTTTCTCTGTATGGGCTCCGCCTGCCATCAACTCGGTGTCTATGAAGTGCTACCCAAACTACAGAGTTTGATTCGTGATTGTGAGCTGGAAGACACAATTGAGCTAAAAGGTTCGTTTTGTCTAGAAACTTGCAGCCACGGTATTGTGATGAAGTTCCACGATACATTTGTGACAAACGTTAGCGCGCAGAACGTTGAGGCGAAATTTCGGCAGGAAATATTGCCCGCGATTCAGAACTCCAGGGCAAAAGTATGACGGATGATACAGAATGTAAATCACTTTGGCAATTACTTTGGGAGCATGATCCAAATGGTCTGATTGTGGTTGATGCGGATATGTACATCAAGCTTGCTAATCCAGCCTTTTGTCAATTATTCCAGGTCGAGGCTGATGCCGTGGTTGAGCAGCCGATCAGCACAATTCTGGACAATGTAGAGGACTTCAAAAACGTCTGGCAAACGGGCAAGGTATTGCGTGATCGCTTCTACGAACATCCTGATCGTCAACTGTATGTCAGTCAGATTCTGTTTCCGATTGAGGAAGAGAGTGTCGTGGTCTGTATTGCCATTGACGTTAGCCATGACATTGAGCGCCGCCGCGAGCTAAAGCGACTCAAGCAAGAAACGGTTCGTCAAGTCAATGAGGTCGTCGATAATCAAATGAAAGCAGTTCAGGAAATTGCTGGGCTGCTGGGTGAAACTACCGCAGAAACCAAAATCAGCTTGCTCAAAATTATTCAGGCTATTGAGCAAGAAGGTGTTTAACGTTGTTCTTTTATCTTATTAGCGATCGCTATGCCGGTTAGCAATTTTCTGGACATCTGCGAGCTGAGCCTGAATAAAAAAGGCGAGGAGCTATGCGGGGATAAGGTTAAGTACATCAAGACAGATAAGTATGCCACGATTGTCTTATCAGATGGCCTTGGCAGCGGGGTCAAAGCGAATATTCTAGCCACTTTGACCACCGAAATTCTGATTAGAATGCTCAGGGCGGAGCTACCGCTCGAGGAGGTTCTAAAGACAATCATTGCAACATTGCCAATCTGCCAAGTTCGGAAGATTGCCTACTCTACTTTCAGCATCATCCAGGTCAACTGTGAGACTAATCACTTCCGAACCATCAACTTTGACAATCCGCCGCTCTTCTATTTTCATCATGGTCATGTGATTCGGTTTGAAACCCATACCGAGAAAATTCTTGACCGCAACATCCACATTGCTGAGGGGCAACTCGAGCGCGGCGACTTCCTTGGTGCCGTGAGTGATGGCGTTCTCTATGCTGGTATGGGTGTCGCCCTCAATTTTGGTTGGGGTTGGGACAACATTGCCCATTATATTGAAGAAATTTGGGAGCATAAGTCCCACACTGCGCGCGCGATTGTTCAAGAAGTCATTCACAAGACCTATACCCTCTACCAAGGTGAAGTTGGTGACGATGCCACCTTTGTTGGCATCTACGTCCGCCCTCGCAAACCCTTGATGATCTTCACGGGGCCGCCGTTGGATGAGCACCGCGATCACGAGTACATTGAACGCTTACTCAGTTTCGATGGTCGTAAGGCAATTTGCGGCGGTACGACCGGCAATATTGTTGCCAAGTACCTGAATGAACGAGTCGAAATGGACTTGGCGACTATGCGTAAAGACCTCCCCCCGATCGGACACTTAAGCGCTGTGGATTTAGTAACAGAAGGCATCTTAACGATCTCGAAAGCGACTGAATATATTCGTAACTGCAATGGCGATGTCTCCCGTCTACAATTTGATAACAACGGAGCTTATCTTCTGGCGCGCGAAATCCTCGAAGCGGACTCAACCCTATTCCTAGTCGGTCAACAGATCAACGAGTTCTACCAAAACCCGCTGCTGCCGAAAAATATTTCGATCCGGCGCAGCCTTATTGAAGAACTGGTTCAGTTTCTGCGCGATCGCCAAAAAGAAGTCACGATTGAATATTGCTGAACATTTCTATTATGAAAACCTTGGTGCTTGGTTATGGCAATACACTGCGCAGCGACGATGGGGCTGGCTACCGTCTGGCTGAGATCGTGGAAGCTTGGCAGCTTCCAGATGTCGAAGCTTGGGCAACGAATCAGCTCCTGCCAGAGATGGCAGCCACACTGGTGGCATTTGATTTAGTCATTTTTGTTGATGCCACTGCCTTTCCCGATGAGACGGTAGAACTGACGTGCCGCCCGCTAACTGCCGAGATCCAAACCCTCCGCACCCACTACCTCGAACCGGCTACCCTACTGGCATTGGCACAACAGCTTTATGCTCGCCAGCCCCAAGCCTATTGGCTTCTGATCTCTGCCGAAAATTTTGCGTTTGGTGAGCAATTTTCGGCTCGCACGCAAGCGGGAATTGGGCGCGCCCTTGAAAAGATTGTTGAATTGGCAGGACTGGTGCCTGAATTGGTTCATGCATGAAGTGAGCTTGATGGCACAAACTTTGGAGTTGGCGATCGCCCAAGTCCATACTCAACAAGCCAATCGCATTCACCGCCTCAAAATGCGGATTGGCGAACTATCTGGTGTGGTTCCGGAAGCCCTCGCCTTTGCATTTGAGGTTGCGATCCCGGGCACTCTGGCGGCGGGTGCAGTGCTCGAATTAGAAACGGTGCCCGCTCGTTGCCACTGCCGCGCCTGTGAGCGCGATTTTCAACCGACCGACTGGTTCTACGAATGTCCGCATTGCGGTCAGCTCAGTAGTCAAATTCTCGCTGGCAAAGAAATCGAATTAACATCTCTAGAGGTCTCCTAATCATGTGTGGAACTTGTGGCTGTGCAACCCGCGACGACATCAAAATCGCCAGCAGTACCGGACACCAGCAGCAGCATCATCCTGGCGATGAACCTCATCATCACCACGACCATGATAGCGATGGACATCATCATCATCACCACGACCATGATGGCGATGGACATCATCATCACCACCATCAACCGATCACCAAAACACGCGAAATCGCCATTGGTCAAGCCGTTTTGGCTCAAAACGAGCAGTTGGCCGCCCGCAATCGGGACTATTTCCAGGCTCAGAACCTTTTGGTGCTGAATGTCATGTCCTCGCCGGGATCGGGGAAAACGACCTGGATTGAGCGGACGCTGACTGATCTGCGCGATCGCCTCTCTGCTGGAGTCGTCGTCGGTGATCTGGCCACTGACAATGATGCTCAACGCCTGCGCCGCAGTGGTGCGCCCGTCGCCCAAATTACGACCGGCACCCTCTGTCATTTGGAAGCCGATTTAGTCCTCGCGGCGGCTCAACACCTCCCACTTGAGCAGCTCGATTTGCTGGTCGTTGAAAATGTTGGCAATCTTGTCTGTCCCGCTGCCTATGACCTTGGTGAAAGTTTGCGCGTCGTCCTGCTTTCCACGACCGAAGGCGAAGACAAACCACTCAAGTATCCGACTGCTTTTAAATCGGCGGATGTGGTGATTCTCAACAAAATCGACATTGCCGATGTGGTGGGATGCGATCGCGAGCTGGCTGTGAACAATATTCGCCAAATCGCCCCGCAGGCCCAACTCTTTGAACTCTCTGCTCGCTCTGGAGAAGGTCTAGATGCTTGGTATCAATTTCTCGGTGACAAAGTGAGGGAGCTGGTCACAGCGAAGGTACTTGCCTAAAGCCGCCATCATTCTCAGTTGCGGCGTGATTCTTTACCTTGTGCCAGCCCACTCTAGCCGTAACAATTGACCTTGATGCCGACCCAAACGACCCTGACTCGACGCCTCTGCCTCAATCTGCGCGGTGCTGTGCAAGGGGTTGGCTTCCGGCCGTTTGTCTATCGGCTCGCGCGCGAATTGCAGCTCAACGGTTGGGTGAACAATTCAGCGCAGGGCGTGACGATTGAAATTGAGGGTTCAGTTGAGCAGCTCCAGACGTTTTGCGATCGCCTCTACCAGGATCTCCCATCGCCCGCCAGCATCCACCATTGCGGCGAGACCTGGCAAACCCCGATTGGCTACAACGATTTCACCATTCGCGCCAGCAGCGGTGGCGACAAATCGGCACTCGTGCTACCTGACCTCGCTACCTGCCCTGCTTGTCAGCGGGAGCTATTGACTCGCGGCGATCGCCGCCATCGCTATCCCTTCATCAACTGCACCCACTGCGGCCCACGCTACACGATCGTGCGCTCGCTCCCCTACGACCGACCCCGCACGACCATGCAGGGATTCTCACTCTGCACGACCTGTCAGCGCGAATACGCCGATCCGGGCGATCGCCGTTTTCACGCCCAACCCAATGCCTGTCCCGATTGCGGCCCGCAACTCAGTTTCCGGGACAGGGCTGGGAGTTGCCTTGGCGAGCCGCTGAGTCTGGCTGTCCAAGCGTTACAAGTAGGAAAAATCGTGGCGGTGAAGGGGTTAGGCGGCTTCCATCTGCTCGTCATGGCGAGTGACGAGGCAGCGGTGCAACGGCTGCGGCAGCGCAAGCACCGCCCCGACAAGCCCTTGGCGGTGATGTACCCCGATTTCGCGACGATTGAGCGCGATTGCCACCTCAATCCGGTTGAAGCAGAACTATTGCGATCGCCCGCCGCGCCTATCGTCTTGTTGCGGCGACGAGCTGCTCCCCCGACGCTCGCCGCCACCGTAGCATCCGGCAACCCTTACTTGGGCATCATGCTGCCCTACACGCCGCTCCATCACTTATTACTCGCCGAGTTGCGGCAACCCATCGTTGCCACCAGCGGCAACTTGGCGAGCGAACCCATTTGCATCGACGAGCAGGAGGCGGTGCAGCGGTTGCGGGATATTGCCGATTGTTTCCTGCTGCACAACCGACCGATCGTGCGGCCGGTCGATGATTCAGTCGTGCGCGTTGTTGCCCAAAAATCATTAACGCTGCGTTGTGCGCGCGGCTACGCTCCGTTACCATTGCCGCTGCCGCCAGCCCTCGCCGCCAGCCAACGCAAGGTTTTAGCAGTGGGCGCACAACTGAAAAGTAGCCTCGCGATCGCCCACCACGGGCAAGCCTTTCTCAGTCAGCATCTAGGCGATCTCGAAAATGTTGCTACTATGGAAAATTTTCAGCAGGCGATCGCCAGTTGCCAAGACCTTTACGAATTTCAGCCCGATTGCCTCGCCTGTGATGCCCACCCCGACTATCTCGCCAGCCAATACGCGCAGGCTACCGGTCTGCCACTGGTCACGGTGCAACATCACTATGCCCACGTCTTAGCTGGCATGGCGGAGCACCAGTTGCTCGGACAAACTGTTCTCGGCGTGGCTTGGGATGGCACCGGCTATGGACTTGATGGCACGATCTGGGGCAGCGAATTTCTGCGGGTAGAGACTACTGCCCAAGACTGGCAACGGCTGGCTCATCTGCGGCCCTTTCCACTGCCGGGGGGCGATCGCGCCAGTCGCGAACCGCGCCGCGCCGCCCTAGGGTTACTGTATACTACCTTCGGGCTGGAACTCTTTGAGCGCCCAGACTGCCAGGCCTGGCTAGAGCGCGTGTTTACCGTCAGCGAGCGACGAACGCTCAGCCAGATGCTGACTCGCGGCCTCAACTCGCCGCTGACCTCCAGCCTAGGTCGCCTGTTCGATGGAATTGCCGCGCTGGTTTGTGGTCGCGATCGCGCCAGCTTTGAAGGTCAAGCGGCGATGCAACTCGAATTCGCAATTGGTAACTTGCAAACTGATGCCGCCTACCCCTTGCCGTTGTTGCCGCCGTCGCAACCCGGACAAGCTAGGCAACTGGACTGGCAACCCTTGTTAATCCATGTCCTTAACGACTTAAGCAACCAGGAACCGGTGGAGCAAATTGCCGCGAAATTTCACAATGCCTTAATTGACGGCCTGGTGGCGATCGCGCGACAACTAGCGATAGAGCATGTGGTTCTCACCGGCGGCTGTTTTCAAAATCACTATCTGCTCACGCGGGCGATCGCCCAGCTCCGTGCCGCTGGCTGCCAACCCCATTGGCCCCAGCGCGTCCCGATCAATGATGGCGGCATCGCCTACGGTCAGTTGATCGCCGCGCTCCTCACTGACCCTTGTCCAGTACAAGAGGACGGAAATGAGATGCTCATTCAAAATTCACAAGATTCCCGTATTGCACGCACTCAGAACTCGGAACTCAAAACTCCGCGTAGCGGCACAGCTCCCAGCCCATGACCTCAGCACCCACCCAGTCACTAACGCTCCGCGAGTTTCTGACCTGGCCAGAGATCAAACCGGCGCGGGAATATTGCGCGGGCATCGTGACACAAAAAATCATGCCCAAGGCGCGACATTCGCGATTACAAATCAAATTAGCAGCAGCCATCAATCAGGTGGCGGAAGCGGAGCAAATTGCGTTTGCATTCCCCGAATTGCGCTGTACTTTTGGCGATCGCTCCATCGTCCCTGACATCGCAGTTTTGTGTTGGTCAAATCTTGAATTTGATGCGGCTGGCGAACCGCTCGATGATGTTCTACGGCCGCCTGACTGGTTGATCGAAATCCTTTCGCCGGGGCAGAGTGCCAATCCAGTCACAGACCAGATCGTCTACAGCCTTCAGCATGGTAGTGAGCTGGGCTGGTTGGTTGAGCCGAGTGATCGCTCGCTGCTCATTTTTCGACCCCAACAACTCCCCCAGCTTGCTCGCGGCGACACTGTTTTACCCGTTTTGAGTAATCTGGCATTGCAACTTACCCCCAACACCCTCTTCGACTGGCTCCAAATGCGCTCCGCCGAAGCACCTTGAGTTTTGAATACCACTATCCCCTAAACCCAAAATGTGTCTAGCCGTCCCTGGAAAAGTCCTCAGCATTCATGGCGATGATCCCCTCACTCGGAGCGGTCGTATCAGCTTTGGTGGCGTGATCAAAGAAGCCAGCCTCGCCTATGTGCCCGAAGTCGAAGTCGGTCAATATGTCGTGGTTCATGTCGGTTTTGCGCTCAGCATCATTGATGAGGAAGAAGCCGCTGAAACTTTAAGCTACTTATCACAACTTGAGATTGCGCCAGCCTAACACTGACAGTCACTGGGTCGTGCAGGCTTGACAATTTGGGCATCATTGCCGGTGTCGCGCCGCTCGGACGCGGCTGCCATCTCCTAAAGTAGGCTGGGGTGATTGGTCTGACCCTCATCAATGTTCACCAACCAACTCAGCGACAGCGGCTGCTAGGGTGAATTGGGGGCGATCGCCGCGTCCCTTGAGATTATTCGGTAAGCTCTCTGAAGGTTTTCATGGCTACTCCATCAGTTCGCCACACCACCCGCCGCTGGCAACAGCGCCTGGGATTGGCATTCAGTTCAGTCCTCCTCTGGGCGACCCCAGCCACCAGCGCTGAGCAGATCGTTCTGCGCTATGGCCCGTTGGAGTTTTCGGTCGCGGTTGAATCGCTGGAGATCTACGCGGCAGAGGGGCGCATCGAACCCGATCTCAGCGACTTTGCTCGCTACCTCAATGTCACGCAGTTAGAGAACCTCCGCAACGCCTTGACCACGCGCATTGATCTCGATGCCTTTATATTGTCGCAGTTTCTCTATTCGCCCCAAGGTGAGGCAATCCTGCGCCAACTGGGGGAATTGATTCAGACGCAACAGGGCGAGCCGGGCTTCTATGCCCTGCGCTCGGCATTGCTGCTGGCGGCGGCTGACGCCGAGCAGGGGTTGACAGCGTTGAATATCCTCGAAAAATTTCCGACGGCGGGGATCACGATCGACTCGGCTTTAGCTCTAGCCGTGGTCAATGAAGTCAGTCGCACGGTGCAGCAAACGAACGAGGCGATCGCGGCGATCCAAGCCGCAGCCGCGGCAGAAGCGGCAGAAGCGATCCACTTCGAGCGCGACCTTCGCCAAGCGGGCAATATTCCCTTTGAGCTGTTGGCACTGAGCCTCGACGATCGTGATCGCGATCGCCGCTTCCCCGTCAACCTTTACTTGCCGCAAACGGGTAGCCGCGCGCCGCTCGCCGTCATTTCGCACGGGCTGGGGGGCGATCGCCAGACCTATGCCTACCTGGCTGAACACCTCGCCTCGCACGGCTTTGCGGTCGCAGTTCCTGAACACCCCGGCAGCAATGCCGCCCAACTGCAAGCCCTGGCGCGCGGCCTGACCAGCGACGTGACACCGCCGCGCGAGCTGATTGACCGACCGCTGGATATCCGCTTCTTGCTCGACGAGTTGGCGCGAGACTATGGCGATCGCCTGGTGAGTGATCGCGTAGCCGTGATTGGTCAGTCCTTTGGGGCCTATACCGCTTTAGCGCTCGCGGGCGCGCGCCTCGACTTTGCCCATTTGACGAGCCGCTGCCAAGGCTCGCGCTACACGCTCAACCTCTCGCTGCTGCTGCAATGTGCCGCCCTCGACCTGCCGCCAGAAGACTACGAGCTGGCCGATCCGCGCGTCGCGGCAGTGCTCGCGATCAATCCGCTGACGAGCGCGATCTTTGGGCCGCAGCCGCTGGCATCGGTTCAGATCCCAGCCGTGGCGATCGCCAGTGGCAGCGCCGACACCGTGACTCTAGCACTGGCGGAGCAGATCCAGCCCTTCGCGACCCTGAACAGCGACCGGCGCTACCTCTTGCTCCTGCAAGGTGGCACCCACTTCTCCACTCTGGGAGCCTCGGAAAATGATGTCCCGCTGCCAGCCGCCGTCGTCGGACCGAACCCGGCGATCGCCCACAACTACGTGAAGGCGATGAGCCTGGCACTGCTGGCCGTTGAGCTACGGGGACAGAGCGAATTGCAACCCTACCTGAGCGCCGCCTACGCGCAACAGCTCAGCCAGACTGCCATGCCACTGTCATTGACGGAATCACTCCCGGCAGTGGGGTCGGTGCTAGGTGAGTAACCGAGGTCAGGATGTGACCCAGACTGGGGTAGAATCTTAAGCAATTGCGAAGCTCGCAGCGCTCAGCTCCACCAAACATCAGGGGTTGAGGTTTTGTGTGGCGATCGCCAGTTTTATCGCGACGGACGCATTCACTTATCTCCAGGAATTACGACTATGATTAACGGTCTGAAAAAAATGTTCGGCGGTGGCGACGCCTACTACCTCGAACTCGATAGCGCGCAGCAAGGCAAGACGCCAGCCGCAGATACTCCCCCCAGCCCACCAGCAGCTCCAGAACCAGCTCAAGCCGCCCCGGCTACAGCGGAGCCGCCCGCCAACGAAGCCAAGCCTACCGCTAAGAAGGCGAAGCAGCAGTCGGCTGCCAAGGCTGAGCCAGTTGCTAAAGCCGAGCCAGTCGCCCCGCCGGCTGAACCCACTGAGCCGGTCGCCACGACCTTTGCGCCCAACTACCTTATGCCGGTCACAGCACTGCCCTCACGCCGCCCCGGCCCCAGTATGAACAAGTTCCTCGATTTGGCACGTGCCGTACGAACGCCCAAGTCCTAGGCGCACTGGTCGAACCTGGCTGGGATGATGCTAGCCATACTCCGGTGATCGCCATCCTGCTCATGCCAACCCCGCCTTATCGCGTCCTGATTGTCGCGACGCACCCCATTCCCTACATCGTTCCGCTCTTCCGGCTGATGGCGGCGCAGCCGCAGTGGAAGTTACAGGTGGCGTTTTGCTGCTTGGCTGGGGTGGAGTCCTACCGCGATCCCGAGTTCGCAACCCAGATTCAGTGGGACGTGCCCGTGCTAGAGGGTTATCCCTGGGTCGAACTTCCCAATCGCTCGCCGCGTCCGGGGCTGGGTCGCTTTTGGGGCTTGGTGAATCCCCAAGTGCTGGCGCGGGTAGCAGAAGCTGATGTGGTGCTCGTCTACACCGGCTATGTCTATGCCACCTTCTGGCTGGCGCTGTTGGCCGCGAAGTGGCACCGCAAGGCCTTCATCTTCGTCACCGATGCCAGTAGCAGCGCCCCCCGCGATCGCGCAACCTGGAAATCTCGCCTCAAGCCGCTGCTGCTGCCGCCGCTCTTTCGTCAAGCCGATGGCATCATCGTCTCCTCAGATTTTGGCATTGAGGTCGTGGCTGATCTGGGGGTGCCCCGTGATCGCATCTTCATGACCCCCTCGGCGACTGACAATGATTGGTGGCTCGCCCAAGCCGCGACGCTTGACCACAAAATCGCTCGCCAGCATTGGGATTTGCCCCTCGACGCACCGATTGTCCTCTTCTGCGCCAAGCTACAATTCTGGAAACGACCGCAGGATATTCTGCGCGCCTTTGCCCAGGCGGGCGTGCCCGACAGCATTTTGCTCTACGCCGGTGACGGCAGTTTGCGCGCCGAGCTGGCGGCTGAGGCGATCGCGCTAGGTGTGGGCGATCGCGTGCGCTTTCTCGGTTTTGTGAATCAGACCCAGCTTCCGGCCGTGTACGTCGCCGCCGATTTGCTCGCCCTCTGTTCCGAGTACGAGCCATTTGGCGTCGTGGTGAATGAAGCAATGCTCTGTGCGCGACCGGTAGTGGTGAGCGATCGTGTCGGCGGTCGGCAGTTGGTCACAGCGGGCGAGAATGGTTTTGTCTATCCTTGCGGCGATGTCGCAGCGCTGGCGCAGGTGTTGCAGGACGGGTTGGGCGATCGCGATCGCCTCGCTCAGATGGGTCTAGCCGCCCGCGAACGGATGCAAACCTGGTCGCCGCGCGAAAATGTCGCAGAGCAGTTGCGGGCAGTGGAGACCAGCCTAGCGCGGCGTGAGGCATAGCGAGGTCGAGGCTGTCAGCCACTGGCGGAATTTGTTATTCTGGATGATGCGCTGGTGTAGCTCAGTGGTAGAGCAGCTGATTTGTAATCAGCCGGTCGCAGGTTCAAATCCCGTCACCAGCTTGCAAGTAAGACGGCCAAAACTCTTCCTAGGAAAGGGGTTCGACCGTTCTTCTTTTGGTTGGCATGGAAAACCAGGGCTATTTCATTCTAAAAATATTTTTGAGGCTATCTATGCCGAATTTGCAGAGTCGTTCAGCCTGAGCCATATTGGAGAACTCATGGGAGCGATAGAAGTTGAGCGCGAAGTTACGAGCGACCGCGAAGATTTGCGGCAACTGATGCATACGGACGCGCGAAGCCTCTTCTCCCTGGGTTACATCCCGGACATGGTGTACCTTGTTTTCAACACCCCAATAGCCCCGAATGCGCCGAGCAATGGATTCTGCTGACTCTAAAAACGAGGCGATAGAGTAGCGATTCTCAGTTTCTCGGCGGAGTTGTCCACCTTTCTTGAATTGACGCTCACTCTCGACGCGCACCAGGGTCTTCAACCCCAGCCAGGGCTTGATGTTATCGAGGGTTGTGCAGATACTGACCAGTCGCTTCTCAACGCGCCCATGCCCTTTACTCAGCTCAGTGTAGCTGGCTTCAGCGATAAAGTTGGCTTGAACGCTTTGGTGCAAGTTGCCTTGATTACCTTTGAGATCCCCTAAGTAATGATTGTCGGTGTCAATGATGAGCTGACAGTTTTTTTGGGGTGCTAATCGCATCCAAGGCAATCACTACACCCTTGAGCGCCAGTTGCTCGATGAACGCTGGTAAGGCTTTGATTTCATTGGTTTTGCGGTCTACTGGATAGGGGTCTAGAATCACGCCCCGTTCTACCAGATAGGCACTCACCAACATAATTGCGGGGTGAGGAGGAGAGTCAGGGTGTCGGTCTCCAGTTGATACGACGGGCCATGTGATGCCGCTTCCCAGAAGCCTTACGCACGTCCGGCAGGTCACCGAAGGCTTCGAGAATCTCAATTCTCTCAGGCCGCGCCTCTAGGGTAGGTTGTGAGGCAACAACAGGGAATTGCGCGGGGAGATTCATACGCCTTACGGAAAAAGTGGTTTAGCCTGAAACTCTAGCATCTTCCGCTGGGGTTAAATCGGCATAGTTGGAAACGTACCCACAGATTGTAGGGGTGGGTTTCAAACCCACCCCTACCCATGCCAATTGATCGCTGCAAGGTTTTAATTGGCCGCATCGATAGGCAGGAATACGACTTACCTAGGGGTTCAAATCAGCCGTGCCACAGGTGCAAAAAAATTGCCCATTGCCCGCGCTCTCGCCCGTGACTGTTTGGATGTCTACGAACCCGAGGTATTGCAGTCGATGCTCGAGGTCGGGGGGATCGTAGGCGGTGAAACCGTATTGGGTCATCTGGCGCTGTTCTAGAAAGGCACGGGAGGCGTAAGCGATCGCCAACCGACCTCCCGGCTGCAAGACACGCGCGCACTCGCGCAACACGATGTCTGCCTCTGACCAGAAATATAAGGTATTGACAGTGACAACAGCGGCAAACTGGCGATCAACGCTGGGGATGGCTTCGGCGGCGGCGAGGTGGAGTGTGAGTTGTTGACTGGCGATCGCCCGCCGAAAACGCCGCTGCACGAAGCCCATCGCGGCTGCCGACGGATCGATGCCGGTCACCTGCAAGGACAGGGACATCTGTAGCAGGCGCTGCAACAGGTCACCCCCCCCAAAGCCCAGCTCGAGCACGCGCTGCCCCGGCTGCAAGGCGAGTTGTGCCAGCGCCAGTTGATTCATTGACGCGTTGCCCCGATTGAGCAGGCGCAGCAGCAGCCGACCGCCCCAGCCGGAGGGGTGGCTGAGCTGACGACAGAGGTAGATTTGGAGGCGATTCATGGCCGGTTCGCCGCATCAAGGAATGATCGCGAGCCTACCAAAAAACGACGACTGGGAGCGAATGGGGCGATCGCCGCTGGTGGGAGCCAAGGGGAAGTGGCGATGTGGACAGAAACCACCATCAGAACTCAAAACTCCGCGTAGTGGTATTAGGCGGCGGAGTGCGATCGCCCACTGACATTGTTGATGAGGGTCGGCACAATCCGTTTGCTGGCTAACTTCGCCCCAAAGAGGTTGCGTGCCACCGGCCCCAATTGCAACGCAGCCGCTCCTCCCATAATGAACAGGTTGCATCCTGCCCAGCGCAGTTGGGAATCCAGAACAGGCAAGCCCTGTATGAGCGACAGGCGATGGGTCGCATGGATAGCCGACAACAGCGGCCAGTGGTTCACATCCAGCGTGCTGCCGGTTGCCAACCAAATGCGGTCAATCGCTTGTTGGGCGATGCAATCATGAGTGCTCGGTTGGTTGCAGATCACTTTCCAGGCATCCCCCTGCCACTCTGCTGACTGCACTTCGCACTGTTCATAAAAAGACAGCTTGCCTTCTCGTTCCAGGCGTCGAAGTTTGGTGAAAATGGCGGGGGTGAGGGAGCCACCATTGCGCGCCGATTGAATCATTTGCCAGCGGGTTTCCCAATTGGGTTCGGCGTCGAAACCCTTGAGGTATTTGGGACCAAGCCATCCGGGTTCGGTATCAAACAGCTTTTCGTAGAAGGTGCGCCGCGCCATCATGCTCACGTTTGCACCACGGCGATCGCCCCCAATGCCAGATGCCCGCTGGTCAGTCCACTACCGACAATCAACACCCGCTCTCCCGCAAGCTGTAGTCCTCGCAGATCAATCTGGTGGGAATGGAGTAGGCGATCGCTCGGATAAGTAAGCGGCAGAGTGCGTGCCCATTCGGGAAGATTGGGCGTGCCACCCGCGATCGCCAGTACCACCTGTTTAGCAACCAACCATTGACCATCCGCCAGTTCCAGCCGCAGCTGTTGTGGCTTTCTTTTTGAGGAAAACACTTCCAGCTGCTGCACCCGGCCCGAAATCACCCGCTCCTGGAGTCCCCAGCGTCGAATGACATCCTGGCAAAACTCCCGAAACAACTGGGTTCCAGGCAAATCATAGGGCGGGAATAACTCATCCGGTTGCTCCTCTGCAAAGGCGCGCAGCGCATGGGGGTTGGGATCCGGGTGATGCACCGCTGGAGAACGCAGGTGGGGAATCTCTAAGGCCGCAAACTGATGGTTCCACTGGTGCAGCCAATCCCCAGCCGGATCGATGACGACAAAGCGGCTCCGCATGGACTGCTTCTTTTTCAGCAGGTGCGTGACCAGCGTGAGTGCCTGTGGCCCAGCCCCCACAATGGCAATATCGACGTTGGTTCCATTCAGGGTCGTCATTTTTAGATCACGCATCACTTCCCAGAGTCGCTCAATCTACTTATAATTTGATAATGATTCTCATTCTATAGTCCATGTTCTTATTTTGAAGCAGACTTTGACAAATTCAATCGCCTTGATTGCGGTGGCTGGGCCGCCCGGCAGTGGCAAAACCACCTGGATCACTCAGTTTCTCCGCGACCCGCAGCGTCCTCTTTTTTATTGCTGTCCAGGGATGGGGTCGGGTTCAGTGGATCAAGCGCAGATTGCGTATCGCTTTCCCGGGGTGCATTTGCTCCCTGAACATCAAACTCCGCAGATATTCGCTGACTTGCCCGCTCAGGCGCTGGTTTATCTGGAGCTGGGCTTTCATCTAGATTTGACCTCGCCGTCACTGGCGTCGTTGCCCTGCCAGCGAGTCGCCGTGCTCCCTGCCGGCCTGAAGGAATCAGACTGGCATGACTGGGCCGACGAGGTAATTCCGGGCAATGACCTCACGGTACCGGCTCCCAATAATCTGCCAGAGTTGTGGCGATCGCCTTTGACAGGACAGGTCTTTGACGCACCGAGCCTGGATGAGCTGTTGATTGAACTCACGGGCGGCGCTTACGGTCAGGTGCAGCGCGTCAAAGGAATTTTTGAACTGCCGGATGGTCGCGCCTTTCTCGTTGATTTTGCCGAAGGCTTACCCGGCATCGCATACACCGAATTGAACATCCCCCGTTGGCTGGAGGGTCGCCCGGATCGCTTCAGTGGCATTGAGGTCGTGGGCTGGAACCTGGAACGGGCAACCATTGCCCAAACCTTGCTGGCGGGGTGTTTGTCTGAGGGCGCGATCGCCCACCATCAGGAACAGTACAAATCCCTAATCTCAAGTGAAACCGATCAAGCGGAGACAATCTTGGCATGAAACTCGCCGTTATTTCCTGCATTCACGGCAACTATGAAGCCCTCAATACGGTGTTAGCGGATATCGATGCTCAGCAAGCAGAGCAAATCTATTGCCTGGGCGATCTAGTCGGTTATGGCCCCCATCCTAATGCCGTCGTCGAACTGATTCGTTCCCTCGATATTCCCACCTGTCAGGGCTGTTGGGATGAAGATATTGTCGAGGGTTTGAATGCGTGCGAATGCAGTTACCCGTCGCAACTGGCTGAGAAACGTGGCCACATTGCCCACGAGTGGACAAACAACGTGATTCACCCCGAAGTGCGGGAGTATCTGGCCACGTTGCCCATGACCTTGCGACTGGACAATTTGTGTTTTGTTCATGGCAGTCCGCATAGTCAGCACGAGTATCTGTTGCCCAGCATGGATGGCTTTACCGCACTGGAACGAGTCTTATCGGCTAATGCCGAGGTTCTATTCTGTGGTCATACCCATGTGCCCTATGTGCGAAACCTAGAAGATGGCAACCTAGGCATCCGGGTGCAACAACCGGGTCAAGATGAATCGATCGCTCAAGTTCAGATTCCGCTGAAGCGAATTATTAATGCCGGGTCAGTGGGAGAACCTCGGCACGGTCGCCCCAATGCAACCTATGTTCTCTACGATACTGATACAGCCCAAGTGAGCCTGAGAGAAGTGCCCTACAACTACCAAAAAACTTGCGCCGACATCATTGCCAAGGGATTACCGCCGATCTTTGCCTGGCGATTGGCGCGGGGCATGGAGTTTGCGGAACGAGCCGATGACCCGAGTCATGTGTGTCAACGGTGAGAGGATATTAGAAGATCGATGCAGTCGCAATGGGCAATTTTGAGTGGCATTGAGGGCAATTTAGCGGCCTATGAGGCGGTGTTGCAGGATATTCGACGGCAGCGCCACCCGGTTACCGAGCTATATGTCGTGGGAGATGTGGTCGGGCTGAAGGGGGATAATGAGGCGGTGATCCGGCGACTGCGATCGCACAGCAGCTCCTCTGGAGCATCGCCCCATCCTGGAGAATTCGTACCCCAGGTTTGTGTCGGTTGGTGGGAAGAGCAATGCTTTAGCCTGCATGGTTTCAGTGGTGTACTCAATGCGCCCGAACTGATGGCCCAATTTGGGAGCGATGGCGTGAAGCACCTGTGGGAATCGGTCTCGCGGGAGTCGGTGGAGTGGTTGCGATCGCGTCACTTCGGCTTTCATGAGCTGGATTGCTTACTCATCCACGGCAGCACCGTCAGCTATGCCGATGAACTGACCCCAAAGACGCCTGCAATCCAGTTGTGCGATCGCCTTATCCGCGCCGATGCCAATACTCTCTTTTGTGGGCGATCGGGCTTGATTTTTGAGTGCTGGGTTGAACCAAGTATGCTGCGGTCTACGGTCACGACGCTAGATGGTGTGCAAGACCTCATTGAGCAAGGAAAAACGCCCCGTCGCGTCGTCGGTGTTGGCTCAGTCGGGCGCACCCCTGGCCAGGCAACCTACACGCTCTACAACCCCGCCAACAATCAAGTCACTTTTAACGCTGTTTCCTACAACTCAGTCAAAGGTTTTGGCACTGTATCATAACGCCCCGCACAGGCACTGAGCTACTAATGGGTGATAGGAGTTGTAAGCCTTGTGAGATAAAGGGTGCTGACGATCACTCTGAAAATACCTCAAAACCCCTGGTGTATCAGGGATTCAGCACGTTTATCACCTTTTAAGAGTCCAGTGCCCTGCATCAGCGACGTCGCTTTGCTACATCCGGCTGCCAGCGGATGTTATGCCTTTGTTGTGATGATTTCATGGCCGTATGAGTTATCGATTGAACACAGCCAATTTCCATTTGAGTCTTTTGTAAATACATAAGTAGCTTTGCGTTCTGTTTCCGGTAAGTCGGGGGCAGAAATTAGCGTATTTGCTAAAACCAAGGCGATATTTCCAGATTCAGGTATTTCCATCCCATTTTGTTTTACTTACAATCCGTTCTTGAAATAAACTGCGATTTTTTCAAACGCTTCTCGTATCGCCTCTTTTCCCTGTGCAATTTTCCCTAGTTCCGCCACTAAAATTGCATCATCACTATAAATGTTTAGAAGAGTGTCAAAATTCTCAGCAACAATAGCTTTATCAGCTCTTTCTATCTCGATTTCTTTAGCTAGTCAAGGAGTTACACAGGAGTAAAAAGAGCGGATAATCGTCGCAACAAACTGAGATTACGAGCGCCATGACCACACCGCACCCGCGAGCGGTCTTCCTTATAAACCACATCCAAACACCCGTACAGAGAATTCTCAATTGATGTGATGCAGCCTACAACGGACTGACGCCTTCATTTGTATAATTTGTAGTCTAACTGGTTGGGTGTCAGGTGCTCGGCTCGGGTGGAGGCGCAATGATACAGACTATGATCGGCGCTCCCCATTGATTCTCTCGTGATGCGCCACTCGGTTGTTCGGGCTGGCTGGTTCAGAGCGAGTTTGTCACCAGATTTGTACGGTGTAGCGTACCTACAGCCTCTGAGTGATCGCCGCCAAACTGGGCAGCGATTCAGAGTTTGACTCACGGCATCATGGGGCTAGACTTAACATATTTCATCACCTGGCAGTAGTTGGCTGACGGGTGCAGTCTGAGCGGATCATGGCGAGATTTTGACTGTGATCGCCGTCCGCGCTTTCCCCTCGCTCCGCTCGAAAACATGAATACCGAAAGCAAAAGCCTTATTGTTGCGGAGTCCTCGCGCTTCGTAACTCAGGCGAGCAATGCAATTGTCTTGCGGCTCAGTGCGCGTGTCCGCGAGATCGAAGCCCTCGCCCGTACCCTGAGTAGTACCGTCGCGGCGCTGCCCAGAACTGATGAGCTGCTGCGGCGTCTCGTCCCGAGTCTGATCGGTTTTCAAGGTGATCGGGCGATCGCTGGTGGCGGCATTTGGCCAGAACCCTATGCCTTCGATCCCCAACGCGAGCGGTACAGCTTATTTTGGGATCGTGCTGATCGCGGCGAGCTGACCTTTGTTGACAGCTATAATCAATCGTCTGGTGGCTATCACGGTGAGCCGTGGTATGTCGTCGCTCGCCATCTCCAGCCGGATCAATGTTGCTGGAGTGCGTCCTACATGGACTCCCATTCCTACCGGCCGATGGTGACCTGTACCGCTCCACTTTGGGACAACGAGCAGTTTCTTGGTGCGGTCACCATTGATCTCCGCCTTGACCAGTTGAACGCGACGATCGCCAGTTGGCAGCAGACCACGGGTGGCTACATTTTCACGGTTGATCGCAGTAATCGCTTCATTACCTTTCCGGAACCGGCCCGCGTGACCCGGCATGGACACGATGCCAGCGGTCGGCAAACCAGCGAGTTGATCCAGGCGCTGGAGCTGGGCGAAGCGGAGCCAGCCTTTTTACCGATTGCTACTGCCTTGGAAGCGGTGAATCAAAAATTGATCGCGGCGGCGGCGAGTGAGGAGATTGAGGCGATCGCCACCGCGATAGAAAAGACAGTCCCACTATTGACGCGACCGAAGCCAAATTGATGGCGGCGGCGATCGCCAATGTCCTACCTGTCGCTGAAAACCAGGTCTGGCTCTACAACAAACTGGAAATCGAAACCGATTTGCTCCTCGGCGAAGCTGCAACCGTTTTTGTGCTCAATGTCCCTTCAGCCTACTGGAAAGTCGTCGTCGTCAAGCCTTTCTCCGAAGCAGCCATGGCTACTTACAGCCTCGTGCAGGCCGAGAAAATGGCGAGCCTCAGTCGCCTCGTCGGTGGCATGGCCCACGAAATCAACAATCCGATTGGCTTCATTTACGGCAACCTCAACTTCGCTCGTGACTATAGTGAACGGCTACTGCACTTAGTCAAGCTCTACCAGCAGCACTACCCCGAACCGGTTGCCCCGATTCGCGACTGTCTCGCTGACATGGAACTAGACTTCATTGCCGACGACCTCCGGGATGTCTTCCAATCCATGCAGGATGGCGCTGACCGCGTGCGCCAAATCGTGCAAGCACTGCGGAGTTTTGCCCGCATGGATGAGTCCGAATCCAAGGCAGTTAATCTGCATGACGATTTAGAAAGTGCCTTACTGCTGCTGTCTGACCCCTTGCAAAATCACGGTCATCCGATTGGTGTGCAGCGTCAGTACGGCGACCTGCCCCCGGTTGAATGCTACGCCAGCTTGCTGAACCAGGTGTGGATGAATATTTTGTGGAATGCGATCGAGGCATTCAGTGATTGCAATCACCTACAACCGACAATCTGGCTGCGGACGTGGCAACCCAGCCGTGAGCAGGTGGCGATCGCCATTCGTGACAATGGGGCTGGGATGAGCGAATCAGTGCGATCGCAGATCTTCAACCCCTTCTTTTCCACCAAGGCCGTGGGCAAAGGCACGGGCTTGGGCTTGGCGATCAGCCACCAAATCGTCGTTGCCAAGCACAACGGTGAGCTAACCTGCAACTCGACTCCCGGGGTCGGCAGTGAGTTTCGCATCGTGATTCCGGTACGACTCACGACCTAGTACCGCTACGCGGAATTTTGAGTTCTGAGTTTTGAGTGATGAGTGCAGACAATACAGGCATCCTACGGATCCTGAATGGGGATCTCATTTCCGCCGCCTTGTACTAGGCCCGCCAGCCCCCATCAGCTCCGCGCCGGAGCGGCGAGGCGGGGCATGGTCGCGACGTAATCCGCCCGGGCGAGAGCAGCGATCGCCGCCTCCGGATCACTCACCCAGTACTGGCTGTCGAGGCGCACAAACCGGCGCTGCGGGCCAGATTCAATCGCCGCCAGCACCGGCACCCGCGTCTGACTCGGTTTCCCAGCCTGCTGCGACAGCAGTGTTTGCAGGGTTTGCTGGGCGTCGCGGTCGGCGGCCTGTTCGGGGGTAAGGCGCACTACTACCAGCCGGGGCGACTCGACCGGCTCGACATCTTCCACGATCAATTGCGATTTATCGTCGTCGCGCACCTCGACCTTGCCCCAGACCACTAGGCGCGTATCGACTTGCAACAGTTCCGCGATGCGCTCGTAGACCTTGGGAAAAACCACACCCTCGACCTGTCCCGACAGATCCTCCAGTTGCAGAAAGGCCATCGGGTCGCCCTTCTTGGTCGTGATCTGCTTGAGGCCGATCAGCATGGCGATCGCGCTGATCAGTTGCCGCTTCGGGGCATTCGCCAGCTCGCTCGTAGGAATCGGTTGCAACACCTTCGCTGCCGCGAGATTATCCAGCGGATGCTCCGAGATGTAGAAGCCGAGCAATTCCTTCTCACGATTTAATTTCTCCTGGGCAGACAGATCGGGCACATCGGGCAGACTTGGAGCTGCATCAAAACGAGCCGTCGCCGTCGCCGCCTCATCCCCCTCGGTCTGGTCAAACAGATTCATTTGCCCCTGCTCACGTTCCTTGGCGCGACTCTGTGCCCAGGCCAGGGTGACTTCCAGCGCTTGCAGCAGTTGGTTGCGGTTCGGGTGCAGGCGATCAAAGCAGCCACACTCGATCAAGGTCTCGAGAGCACGGCGATTGACATGGCGTAGATCGACGCAGGTGCAGAAGTCGGCGAAGCTCTCGAAGTGCCCCCCTGCTTCCGCCCGCGCCCGGAGAATCGTGTCAATCGCGCCTTGACCGACATTTGGCACGGCCGAGAGACCGAAGAGAATGCGATCGCCCGACGGGGTGAAATCGACATCGGAGCGATTGATGTCAGGGGGTTCAACTTCAATGCCCATCTTCTGACAGGTAGCAATGTAGTTACGCACCTTGTCCTTGCTACCGCTGCAATCGGTGAGCAGCGCCGCCATGTACTCCACCGGATAATTCGCCTTGAGATACGCCGTCTGGTAAGTCACGTAGGCGTAGGCGGTGGAGTGCGATTTATTGAAGCAATTGGACGCGACCAGGCCGGAGGCGAGGAGGAAGTTGTGATCGCGGGCGACACCAATGTCGTAGACCGGCTGGCGGCCGAGGCAACGGCGGCTGACAATTTTGACCATGGGGGGAAGCTGATACGCAAGTCTCTCGACTCACTATAACAAGTTGGCTCAGCAGCAATCCGGCGTCGATAAAATCAGGTCAGGTAAACACATCATTCACAAAATGTACGCCTCAGGCATGGGGGTTGATGAGGCTCGAGCGAGTGCTCAGAATTTGGTGTCAGTTCATTCTTGCCATGGGGCGCAGCTTCCTGGTTTCTGGGATTATTTAGACCGCTGACACACACTTCTGCTCAGTCTCACTGGGTATGACTTCTGCGTCGGAGTATTAGCGGGCTATTCTGAAGGGCGATCGCGCCGCTGCCGACGAATCGCGCGCGCCTTGCTCTGCAAGTCCTGGAAAAAATCACTATCGACAATCTCGCTGACCTGCTCCTGTCGCTTACTCTCATCGATCTCGATCTTCAGATCCTGCACCTGCTTTTGCAAGCGCTGTTCGCGGGCTTGCACCTCATTGCTCATGCCCTGAAAGACCCGTGCCAGTTGCCCCAGCTCATCGCGACGGCGGCTCGCGGCCTGGAGATCCACCGCTGCAAAGTCACCGGCTTCAATCGACGCCGCCGCCGCAGCAATGCGTAGCAGCGGCCGGCGATCGCCCGACTCACGACCCAGACCGCCAACCCCGCTGCCGTGATCACGAACAGACTGACGGTGAGATAGAGCTGGCGATTATTGCGCTGGATGTCCTGGAGGTACAGGGATTCCGCGATCGTAGTTCCCAAAATCCAGTCAAGTCCTTCGTAGCGTAGTGGCACCAGCGAAACGTAGTATTTTTCGCCCCCGCCCGGCTCTTGATGGATAAAATCGCGCCGCTCGGTCACCTGGTCGAGGGTGATCGAATGCTCGTCCAAGGTTGCGCTGACGATCTGCAAGTGTGGGTCTTCTGACTCGGATAATTGTTTGAGGCGGAGGTCGTCGTTGGGCGACATCACATAGGTCTTTTCCTCCGGCTCCGTAAAAGCGACCAGCTCACCAGCGGTATTGGTGATGAAGATGGCACTGACGCGATCGCCCCGCAAGTCTTGTAGAAACCGGGAAATCCGCTGCAACTCAAACGCCACGCTAATCGTGCCGAGAAACTGCCCCTCACGCTCCAGACCCAGGGAGGAATTGATCCCCGGCACGCGATCAGTCGCAAAAACATACACATCCGTCCAGACCGGGCGACCCGGCTGCGCGGCACCGACTTGATACCAGGGCGCTCCTGAACCCGAAAGCTCTGCTCGTCAGCAATGCTGGTGATCGGGTAAAGTTGACCGTCCTGGATGCCCAGCGTTTCTACCGTGCGCGTCACCGTGCGGCGTTCGGGATTCCAGCGCCGATTCAACAAGTTGATCACCTGTGGACCCACTCGCTGCACTCCCAATTGGTCGCCGTTGGGGAACCCCAAGACTAGCCAGGCAAAATTGGGGTTGGCTTGCATCAAGCTCAGGTAGAGCGAGGCGCGTTCATCGGCGTTATTGATGTCCACGAGACCGCGGGTAAAGGCGGCGGCGATCGTCGCCTGAGCAACCCGGCCATTATCAAAAACGGCGCTGACTTCCTGAGAGGTGCTGCGGGCGATCTCTTCGTTGACTTGCGAGACGACGCGGTCGATATTGCGGCGCGAGGTCAGCAACCAAGGCACATGCACGAGGGCCGCCGTGGCGCTGATCGTGATGAAGATGGCACCGGCGAGTGTGGCTTTGAGGCTGAAGCGCCAGCGAGAGCGCGGCGATTGAGCAGATTTCATGCGAGGAGTAGTGGCGGCCAACGTCTTAGTCAGGGTTCAAGGGGTTCTTGGACTAGCCTAGCCTAGCGATCGCCTTTACCGTAGCCCGCCCTGAATTGTCAACGGATGAACGGTCAGCATTACGACCCAAGACGCTAGTACCGCTACGCGGAATTTTGAGTTCTGAGTTTTGAGTGATGAGTGCAGACAATACGGGCATCCTACGGCTCCTGAATGGGCATCTCATTTCCGCCGTCCGATACTAGTAAAATGCGCCAATGTGCCCCCGCTCAACTCTCCTCTGATTTGTTAGCGTTAAATCAAATGCTCTGCTCCCCGCCACCGCTATGGCAACTCCCACTGCGATCTCCCTCCCCGAACTTGTGCCCGGTTGGCATTGGCAATTCGCCGCCGGTTGGCCCTACCTCACCTGCGAGCTACTGCGCGATTGGCCGCACGGCTTTTTCACGCGCCATTTCCTGGGTCTGCCGCCCGCGAAGCTAACGACCTATCTGAATGCGATCGCTGAACCCTATCGCGTCCAGCAAGTCCACGGCCATGCCGTCCTGACGCCCAGCGAGATCCGCACCCAACAGCAGTCGGGGAAGCTGACGAGTGAATGGCCGCTCGCGGATGGACTCCTGACGGAAACGGTCGAGCAAGCTGTGTGGGTGGCGAGTGCAGACTGTACGCCGGTGCTGATCGCCGATCGGGGTACAGGCCGTGTCGCGGCCTTGCACGCGGGATGGCGAGGCACGGCGCAGCGGATTGTGCCGATGGCGATCGCCCGACTCCTCAACTCCGGCAGCCAACTCACCGATCTGGCTGTGGCACTGGGGCCGGCGATCGCCGGTGAAGTCTATCAAGTTTCCACCACAGTTGCCGCTGAAGTCGGAGCCAGCATCGTGCCCACCGAACGGGTCACGGAACCGGCCGCGATCTGCGCTGAGCTACAGGCGCAACACCATCCTCCCCTCCTCCCTGACCCGAAACCCGGTCACCTTCGCCTCGATGTGCGCCGCATCAATACCATCCAGCTCAAACAACTGGGGCTGAGCCACGCACAAATTACGCAGGCTCCCTGTTGCACCTATCAGCAGCCGGATCTCTTCTTTTCCTATCGCCGCACCCATGAAAAGCAGGTGCAATGGTCAGGGATCAGTAGCAATTAGCTTGACCAGCCTGCAAGGCAGAGGAATCTGGATTGGCGCTCACCGCCGTCACGATTGGGATTGTTTCGCCTGCCATCACTGTCTGGTAGAAGAGACTGCGCCAAAATTAATGATCGGGCGCGGTTTCCCACGAATTGAGGCGACTCTAGTACCGCTACGCGGAATTTTGAGTTCTGAGTTTTGAGTGATGAGTGCAGACAATACAGGCATCCTACGGCTCCTGAATGGACATCTCATTTCCGCCGCCTTGTACTAGCGCGATCGCGCCACTCGAAATCCTAGACTGAGAAGGCGATCGCCCGGCCGACTGTGAAAGCGGTAGGCTGAACGGCAGAAGCGCGGAATGCTGTCCCACGCACCGCCGCGAATCACGCGCGAATGGCGATCGCCCCGCTCCCAAACCCGCCCCGTGGCTGGCGCGCCTGGTAGTCCTCATGCCAGAGATCTGCACACCACTCCCAGACATTGCCGTGCATCGCCAGCAAGCCGAAGTCGTTGGCATAGGTGAAGGTGTTGCGTGGCATTGGCTGCCGTCGGTAAGCGCTGGGAGGGGCGATCGCGTCGGTTACCTGACCGTCGTAGTTTGCCAAGTCAGCCGTCAGTGTCGGCCCGAAGTGAAACGGCGTCGTTGTCCCCGCCCGACAAGCATATTCCCACTCGGCTTCGCTGGGCAGCCGGTACTCCTGCCCCGTGAGCTGCGACAGACGCGCACAAAACTCGACGGCTTCGTACCAGGAAACCTGACCGATGGGTAAATCAGCAGGATTGTCCACACCCGCTTCTGGCAGCGGCAGCGGCTCTAGCGCCAGATCGCGCTCAATCCGCCCGACCTGAGACACGACGGCTTGCCACTGCGATCGCGTGATCGGAAACTCGCTCAGATAGAACGACTCGACCCGGACGCGATGTTGCGGTGACTCGGCGGCGAAGCGTCCTACCTCCGTCGGCGGCGATCCCATGCTGAACCGGCCGGGGGCGATCGCCACCAGCCGCAATGACGCCGCCGCCGTCAGCGCTTCGGCAATGTAGGCGGCATTGCCCGGACGCTCAGCGATAATTTGCCCCGTCACAGCGACCGTCACCGCCCGGAAGGAAAATGTGGCGGGCACGAGATTGACCCCAGCGCTCGTGGCGAATTTGAGCCGGGGCCAGCGCCACGGGTTCAGCGCCCAGATGCCCACGAGGCCGCCCGCCAAGCCGGTCAGAAATCGTCGCCGCGAGAGCAGCCGCTCGAGAGCGGTTTTAGCCTTCACCCCACGCCGCCGCATCATTGGCATTTTGACCGGATGCTGGGGGCGGCTGGGCGGGTTGAGCGCTTGGAGAGCGGCCGTCGCGTTTTGATAGCGATCGCGCCCCCGCTCCTGCACCAAGCCATCCAGGAGTCGGCCCAACTCGCGACTGACCGGCTGAGGCAAATACTCGCGCCAGCACCAAGTGCCCGTGTAGGGATCGAACAACTCGGCTGGGGGCAGCCCAGTCAAGAGTTGCAGACTCGTAACACCGAGACTGTAGAGGTCACTGGCATAGGTCGGCTTGCCGTGGCGCTGCTCGCGGGCCATGTAGTCCGGTGTCCCGATGATGGTTCCCGGTTGTCGGGTTTGGGCGATCGCCTCCTTCGCAGCACCAAAGTCGATCAAGACCAAGCGGCCGTCGCTTTGGCGGCGGATGAGGTTGTCGGGTTTGATGTCGCGGTGGATCGCACCGTGGCCATGAATGAAGGCGAGGACGGGCAACAGGTCTTGCAACACGCGGCGAACCTCGGCGGTTGAGAGCGACCCGCGCCGCGCTAGCTCAGCCTGCAAGGTCTCCCCAGCGATCAATTCTTGGACGATGTACTGGTGACCCGCTTGCTCGCAGTAGGCATAGAGCGCAGGGATTTGGGGATGCTGACCGAGAATACGGAGTTGGGCAGCTTCGCGGGCGAATAGCTCAGCGGCTTTGGGACTAAAATTCTGGGTGTCGGGATAAAACTGTTTGATCGCGCAGGTTGGCTGTGTAGGTTGCTGTTCGTCGTGGGCGCGGAAGGTGCGGCCGAATGCCCCCTGACCGATGACCGTGAGGGGCCGGTAGCGCTGCTGGAGCAAAATGGCTGTACCGCAGTGCTGACAAAACTGGGCTGAGAGTGGGTTTTGGGGGCGATCGCAGCGCGGATTCAAACAATGGCTCATGAGTTAGCTCCAGTTCGGCACAGCAAACCAGCGAGAGCAAAGCATTCTCAATACATTTTTACTACAAAATTGGGGTCTCAGCCTAAATCCGTAATCTGGATCGTGAATCCCACCAATCCACAATCTGGAAGGGTTGCAAAAATCCCGTCAATCCCAATCTGGGAGGGTTTCAAACCCTCTCCTACCTGGTATAGCTAATGCGATCGCCCACGCTCCCCCTTGCTCGCTGCAATCGCCGACAACTATTGCGGTTGGCAGCCCTGACGGCTCTCAGCCGCCCCCTCAGCGCTTGTCGCCCAATATCCCCCTCTATGTCACTGGACTCGGCTGATGTGTTGGTGATTGGTGCGGGGATCGCTGGCTTGGCGGCGGCTCAAGCGCTACGCGCGGCCGGTCGGCGGGTTCTGGTGCTGGAAGCGCGCGATCGCCTCGGCGGACGTATCTGGACCAACCGCGAGCAAGGAGTGCCCATCGACCTTGGTGCTGCCTGGATTCACGGCCGTGTGGGCAATCCTCTCGTTGCCTTAGCCACGCGCGCCCAAGCACCAACCTTTGTCACGGACTACGACAGTGTGGTGGTTTACGACGAGCGGGGGCAGATCGTGCCCGATGTGATCGCCGACCGCGCTTACCAGGACTACCGAGAATTGCTCGCAGCGGCGGGTCGATTGGCCGAAAATCTGGATGCCGACACCAGCCTGGCGGCGGTCTTGCAACAGCTTGCTCCTGACCGCCTGACCGAGCCACTCTGGCGCTACTATCTCAATGCCGACCTCGAATTTGACACGGGCGGCCGTCTCGAGCAGCTCTCAGCCCAATACTGGGACAGCGACGCCGCTTTTGCCGGGCCTGACCTGCTGCTGCCCCAGGGATTCGATGCGATTGTGAAGCGGCTGGCGACGGGGCTTACGATTTACCGCCAGCAGGTCGTTGAGCGTATCGATAGCCGCGATCCCGACCGTGTTGTTGTGCAGACCGATCGCAGCGAGTTCAGCGCCCCGGTGGCGATCGCCACCCTGCCCCTAGGGGTCTTGAAGCAAAACCAGGTCGAATTCCTGCCCGCTCTCCCTAGCCGCCAGCAGGTTGCGATTCAGCGTTTGGGATTTGGCGCGGTCAACAAGGTAGCTTTGAGATTTGTAGAGCCGCTTGCCTTGCCAGCCGTGCAGTACTGGGGATATGCGGGGGCGGCGACCGCGAAATTTACCTATTGGCTCAATGCCCACGCTGTCAGTGGCGAGAATCTGGTGATCGCGATCGCCAGCGGCCAGCAGGGTCTTGACCTAGAAACACAATCTGACGCGGAGATTGTGGCCGCCGCGACCAGAATTCTTAAAACAATCTGCAATTGTCGCTTACCCACTCTGGCGGGAGCCGTAATCTCGCGCTGGCAGCGCGATCGCTTTGCTGCCGGGACTTACAGCTACGCCGCCGTCGGCTCGACCCCAACTGACTTTGCCGCCCTCGCTGCGCCAGTGACGCCGCGACTGACTCTGGCTGGCGAGCATACCGATGCGACCTATCGCGGCACGGCGCATGGTGCCTATCGTTCGGGGCAGCGGGCCGCGCGCTGGGCGATCGCCACCCTCAACCAAACCAGAAGCTGAGCATCGCTCCACAGTTATTTCTGAGCGATTCGGTTATAATTTGTTACGAAACATCAAGCGAATTTTGCTATGAGTAACGCCGCCACTCGTGCCTTCTTCATCGGTCGCGCCCTCGCGGCGGTCGCCGGAGAGAAGGTTGAAGAAGCTGTCACCGAAGCCCTCAGCGAACTCGGTAAATTTGATGCTGAACAGCGCGAAAATCTGCGCCAGTTCACAATGGAGGTGATTGCCCGCGCGGATCGCGAGCTGGCTCAGTATGGCAGCGGGGGTAATGGTGGCGGGGGTCATGCCGACGCCACCAACCCCAATGACCTACAAGCGACAATCGACGACCTGCGGGCGGAGATCGCCCAACTGCGCTCTGCCCTCCACACTCGCCAGAGCCGCTCGGCTTGAGTAGCGGGCCATTGCATCCCCACTTTGCTTAATAAACTTTTTTAATACCCTCTCTTGCCCGCCCCAGATAACGTGTCTGCCCTATCTTCAAACGTGACATCATCTGCCCTAACCTACGAGGCGCGACCGGCTGCCACGGCGCGATCGCCCCGTCCCGAACGGGGTAAGAAACGCTATCGCTGGAACCACCAGAACTACTCGCGGCTGCGGCGGCGTGCAGATATTTGGGCGTTCGTGGCAACCTTTCTGACCGAACTTTGGTGGGACAGCAAGCATTGGTCGTACTGGGGCGGCTACAGCGACGAGCGCCGCCAGCGCCGCCGTCAGGCACAAGCAGCCTGGATCCGCGAGAGCCTACTGGATCTCGGCCCGACCTTTATTAAAGTCGGTCAACTGTTTTCAACCCGCGCTGACCTGTTTCCTAGCGAGTACGTCGAAGAACTCAGTAAGCTCCAAGACCGTGTGCCCGCCTTCAGCTACGAGCAAGTCGTTGAGATCGTCGAAGCCGATACCGGCAAGTCAGTCAACGAACTATTCCTGAGCTTTGACCCCGTACCCCTCGCGGCGGCAAGTCTCGGTCAAGTCCACCGCGCCCAATTACACTCGGGCGAGGAGGTCGTGGTCAAGGTGCAGCGGCCCGGCCTCCAAAAGCTTTTCTCCATCGACCTCGGCATTCTGAAACGGATTACGCAATACTTTCAGAACCATCCCCGTTGGGGTCGCGCGCGACTGGCTGGGGATCTACGAAGAATGCTGCCGGATTCTCTGGGAAGAAACCGATTACTTGAACGAAGGCCGCAACGCGGACACCTTCCGTCGCAACTTCCGCACCTACAATTGGGTGAATGTACCGCGCGTCCACTGGCGCTACACCTCACCGCGCGTACTGACGCTGGAGTATTTGCCCGGGATCAAAATTAGCCATTACGACGCGCTGGAAGCGGCTGGCCTCGACCGTAAGACTCTCGCTCGCCAAGGCGCAGAGGCCTATCTTCATCAGTTGCTCAATGACGGCTTCTTCCACGCTGATCCCCACCCCGGTAACCTAGCTGTGGCTCCCGACGGTGGCTTGATCTTCTACGACTTCGGCATGATGGGCCGCATCCAGGCTAATGTCCGCGAGAAGTTGATGCAGACGCTGTTCGGCATCGCCGAGAAAAATGCGGAGCGAGTGGTCGCGTCGCTGGTCGAGCTGGGGGCGCTAGCGCCGGTGGGCGATATGGGACCGGTGCGGCGTTCCGTGCAATATATGCTGGATAACTTTATGGACAAGCCCTTTGAGGAGCAGTCCGTCAGCGCTATTAGCGACGATCTCTATGAGATTGCCTACGACCAACCCTTTCGCTTTCCCGCGACGTTCACCTTTGTGATGCGGGCTTTTTCGACGCTGGAGGGGGTGGGCAAGGGTCTCGACCCGGAATTTAACTTTATGGAAGTGGCAAAGCCATTTGCCCTTGAGGTGATGTCCAATAGTGATGCAAGCAATGGCAACAGCATCCTTGATGAGCTGAGTCGGCAGGCAGCGCAGGTCAGTAGCACGGCGCTGGGCTTGCCGCGCCGTCTAGAAGATACGCTAGACAGTCTGGAGCGGGGCGATATTCGCGTGCGGGTGCGGGCAACCGAGTCCGACCGCTTGTTGCGCCGCCTGAACTCGATGCAGATGGCGACCAACTACACGCTACTGGTGGGAACGTTTACGATCGCGGCGACGATTTTGCTGGTGCACTTGAGCTATTGGCTGGCGGGCGCAGCCGCACTGATCGCGGCGGGCTTTGCGATTCGCCTCGTGCAACTCCTGCGCCAGATCAAACGCTATGACCGCTTCTAGGGCGCTGACTGTGACGAATTAAACGATGCGGGTAAGAAATTGGGCTAGAATCATGAGGCCTATTTTTGGGGATATAAGTCGTAGCTTAAAAACATATGGCACGTCGCTTCACAGGGCTTACAGATACGGGCGTTGTTCGCCAGGTTAATCAAGACGATTTTTATATTGATCCGGCTGGGCGTTTTTTCGTCGTCGCGGATGGCATGGGCGGTCATGCCGGTGGCCAGGAAGCGAGTCATATCGCCACGAAGGTGATTGCCGATTATCTAGACAAACATTGGGCGGCAGCCGTTGAGTCCCCGGTTCTACTTGAACAAGCAATTGTTGAGGCAAATGAGGGGATTCTAGAAGATCAGGCGGCTCACCCGGAGCGCGGCGATATGGGCACTACTGTGGTGGTCGTGCTTGAACGCGATGGCAAACCCTGGTGTGGTCACATCGGCGACTCGCGCTTCTATCGCTGGCGGGCTGAGCAGCTTGAACAGATCACGGAGGATCAGACCTGGGTGGCACGGGCAATGAAGGTCGGTGATCTGACCCCGGAGGAGGCACGGCTGCACCCCTGGCGGCACGTCCTCTCCCAGTGCTTGGGACGGCGGGATCTTCAGCAGGTGGAGATTCAATCGATTACGATTGAAGCGGGCGATCGCCTCTTGCTCTGTAGCGATGGTCTCACCGAAGAGGTGGGTGACGAAGAAATTTGCAACTGCCTGGCAACGGCTGAGAGTTGCGAGCAAATCGCCCAGAAGCTAGTCGAGACAGCCAAGAATAATGGTGGCTCCGATAATATTACGGTGGTGATTGTCGCTGAAGATCCAGAAACTTAAGGGTTGGTGCGAGCGGCTTGCACCTGACTGGATTCTGGTTGCGTCGTGTTGATTCTGACTGGGTAGCAAGCGGTTGCGCTCGATGTTAGGGTTAACTCGTTGCTTTGCTAGGGTTGTATTTCAACCCATCTTGCCTGCTGTTATGTAAAGAGTTGTTGTGCTAGTTGAAACCGAACCCGCGATCGCCCTTGTCGAAGATGCGACGCAAGAGTTACTTGCCTGGGCAACGGAGATTGACCATTCCAAGGACACTATTTTTGAGAAGGCGAGGCAACTGGCTCGCAAGCTCGGCGCGCATTACCGAGCGGATGGTCTTGTGGAGATCGGCTTTTGGACGCCGAGCCTGATGGCACAGGTGATGCGGAAGCTGGAGATTTATCTCGAAGTGCTGACGCCGCTTGACCCAATCGATCCCCGCGAGCGTGAGCAGATTGTCCGCTTTCGGCGCGATCGCCTCAACCTCGTCCAACAGGGCGAATTTCACTGGGGCGTCATTGCCGGGATGAAGCCCGGAAGACGCGGCGAACTCGGCTCCTTCTACTGGCTTCGCTACCTCGACCCCAACGATCTGCTGCAAGCGATTCGCGATCCCGTTCCGCACTCGCTCCCCTACGGTGTTTTTGGGCCAGCCGAACTCTACGATGTTGATGATCTACAACGTGATCGCGCTGACCTCGACTACTTTGCTCGTACCGGGGCATCCCACGTTCCGGGGGCAACGGTGCCCCGTATCCCGCGCGTGCGATCGCCCCGCAACATCCTGCAACTCCACATCGGCACCGCCTCCGAAGGCAGCTCCTTTGAAGGCCTCGCCCAAGTCTACCAGCAGATCTCCGATAAGTTGGCTCGCGGCGAAGCGCTGACCCCCGCCGAAGAAAACTACATCGGCTACGACGCGGTGCAGTTTCTACCCGTAGAACCAACTATTGAATACCGCGACGAATACAGCCCCGAGAGCGAATTTTTCTCCTTCGTCGGCGACGAGGGCAATGGCATCGTCAGCATCGAACTGACCAAGCCCAATACCCAGGATTGGGGCTACGACGTACCGATTGTCGGTTCCAGCGCGACCAATCCGGCCCTGCTCGCCAGCCTGCGCCCTGATGAAACTGTCGATCTCATTGCCACACTGCACAACTTCTCAACCGGGCCGATTCAGGTCATTTACGACGTTGTTTACGGCCACGCTGACAACCAATCGGAACTACTGCTCTCCTACCACTTCCTCAAAGGGCCGAATATGTACGGCCAGGATCTCAACCATCAATTGCCGATGGTGCGGGCAATTTTCCTTGAGATGCAGCGGCGCAAGATTAACACCGGTGCTGATGGTATTCGTGTCGATGGCGGTCAGGATTTCCGCTTTTTTAATCCCCTATCCGGACGGGTTGAATATGACGATGCTTATCTCAAAGCGATGAGTCATGTTGTGCAAGAGATCGGTGACCATCAACGCCTCCTTTTTACAATCTACGAAGATGGTCGCCCCTGGCCACAGGAGGGTTGGGAAGAGATTTCAACTTATCGCGAACTCATTCAAATTGAACCGGAATCTTATCAGTGGGGGCCGCTGATTTTTGCTCACAACACCCCGACGCTGCGAGGCTTCTGGGAGCGCAAATGGCGACGAGTTTGTGAAGTGATCTACGAAGAAGATCACTGGATCACCGGCTGTGCCAACCATGACACCGTTCGACGCGGCAACCAAGTGGCAACTGATGCGGAGATTAACTGGAATCTCGGTAATTCCTTGCCGGAAGTGCTTCGCAATGCCTATGACAATCCGGCGGTCACCCTCTGGGTCTACGGCTTTAGTCCTGGTTTGCCTATGGACTTTATTAATGCCACCATGCACGCGCCCTGGATGTTTTTTCGCAACACCGATGAGCGTTATGGGGTCAAGGTCGTGTCCGAGGAAGTTGGCTTCCTGGACTGGCAAGTCACCCCGGAGATGTTTCGCAAGGCGGGTAACTTCAAGCGTCTCAAAGCCCAAGGATTTAAGCATCTGGATGAACTGCGCGAGTTCGGCAGCATTTTGCAGGATGTGATGGCGGAAAAGGACTTCAATATTTCCGAAGTGGTCAAAGCGGTGCGGCTTTGTATGGAAGGAGATGATGCGTGTGAGGTTCCACGGGTGCGATCGCTCACCCGCCCCGGGATGCTGCGTTTCCTCGCCAAGCTCGACCTGGATCGCCTCAAAGGCTTCGCGCGGCAGTTTATGGAAGACTGCTACGAGCTGTGCAATGTCTCGCACTATACGAAGAAAGTGGCTGCCGAACGTGCCCACTACAACCTGCAACTGCGCCAGTTTCGTCACCACAACGCTTGGCTGCAAGTCAATCTCTCCGGTACAGATCGCTTCAATAAAATTAGCAGCGGTGAAAACACGCTGTTTTATGGCAGTCGTAGCGACCCGCAGCATGAGGAAACGCGGGTGGCGATGGTGGCGCACTTGGGCGGTGAACCCTGCCTGGTGCAATTGCAGGAGTGGCTGCAACTGGATGTGAATGAATGGGACGTAGCGATCGCCTCTCCCGGTCTCGATCCCAAGACCCTGCAAGCCGACCTCAGTGAATTCAAGCTGCAAGACTCGCAAGCACTGCTACTCGTGCCGCGCGCTGCCGCGTCAGCCACAGCCTGAATGTTGATCTGAAGTTGAACATCAACGGCACCAGAAACCCCAGCAACCCCATCCGCTGCGCTCGTGACTGCCTCTACGACTACACCCGACTCCCCCGCTGACCTCACCGACGCGCTGAAGCAGTATTTTGGCTATGACTCCTTCCGCCCGGGTCAGCGCCAGATCGTCGCGGCTGCTCTCGCTGGGCGCGACCAACTGGTGGTCATGCCCACCGGTGGCGGCAAATCGCTCTGTTTTCAACTCCCGGCACTCCTGCAACCCGGTTTGGTGATCGTCGTCTCGCCGCTGATCGCGCTCATGCACGATCAGGTGACGGCGCTGAAGGCCAATGGCATCGCGGCGACTTATCTCAATAGCAGTTTAGAGTTCGAGCAGATTCGCCGCCGCGAGCGCGCCGTGCAGGCCGGTCAGGTGAAATTGCTCTATGTCGCTCCCGAACGGTTGCTGAGTGAGGGATTTCTGAGATTCCTGGATGACCTGGCAGCAGACAATCGCCTGGTGAGCTTCGCGATTGACGAAGCTCACTGTGTCTCCGAGTGGGGGCACGACTTCCGGCCGGATTATCGGCAGTTGGGAGGGTTGCGCGATCGCTATCCCGGTTTACCCTTCATGGCGTTGACGGCGACTGCCACCGAGCGCGTCCGCCAAGACATCATCATGCAACTGCGTCTGCGCGAGCCGCATTGCCATGTCGCCAGTTTCAACCGCCACAATCTCTACTACGAAGTCCGCGAAAAACGGGGCGATCGCCAAGCCTACAACGAACTCCTAGCCTTACTCGAGCAGAACCAAGGCGCGACGATCATCTATCGCTTTAGCCGCAAGCGGGTCGAACAACTGACTGAAAAGTTGACCACGGATGGGTTTGAGGCACTCCCCTACCACGCCGGTTTGCCAGCGGCAACACGCACCGAGCACCAGGAGCGCTTCATCCGCGACGATGCCCGCATCATCGTCGCCACGATCGCCTTCGGCATGGGCATCAACAAGCCGGATGTCCGCCTGGTGGTGCATTATGACCTGCCGCGCAGCCTCGAAAGCTACTACCAAGAATCGGGTCGGGCCGGACGGGACAGCGATCCCGCCCATTGCCTACTCTTCTTTGGCAGTGGCGATATCCGCAACATTCAGTATCTCATCGACCAAAAATCTGATCCCGACGAGCAACGCATCGCCTCGCAGCAACTGCGACAGGTCACGGACTATGCCGAAGGCACCAACTGCCGCCGTCAGATTCAGCTCGGGTATTTTGGCGAGGCCTTTCCAGGCGGCTGCGACAACTGCGACAACTGCCGCTATCCGAAGCCGCTCGAAGATTGGACGATTGCCGCCCAGAAATTTCTCTCCTGTGTCGCCCGCGTGCGCGAGCGCTTCGGGACGGCGCACATTATCAATATTTTACGTGGCTCCAAGGAGCGGCAAGTCCTCGAACGCCGCCACCATGAACTCTCGACCTATAACATCGGACGCGATCGCTCCGTGAACGAATGGCGACTGCTCGCCCGCACCCTACTGCACCAAGGCTTGGTCAGCGAGACCAATGATGGCTACCGCGTCCTCAAGCTCAATGCCTACAGTTGGGAGATTTTACGCAAACAGCGCCAGGTCATGGTCGCTGTGCCCCAGCAGCAAGCGGTTGTCACCGCGCAACCCGACGAACTGAGTGCGGAAGAACGCGAGCTGTTTGATCGCCTGCGTGATCTGCGGAAGAGTTTAGCCCAGGAGCAAGGTGTTCCCCCCTATGTCATTTTTCATGACGCCAACCTACGCGAGATGGCGGCGCGACGACCGCAAACCGACGCGCAATTTATGGCGATTTCCGGGGTCGGCAACCGCAAGCGGGAGCAGTATGGCGAGCCGTTTATGGACATGATTCGGGATTTTTGTACCGAGCGTGGCTTGGAAGCGGATCGCTCAACGCCAGCGCCGCCGCCTCACCAGCGGGCGAGCGATCGCCTGCCCAGTACCACAGCGAAGCAAACCCTGGCGTTGTATCGGCGCGGTTTGAGTCCGAGTGAAATTGCGACGGAGCGGGGCTACCGGCGGGCGACGATCATGACGCACTTGGCCGAATTGCTCAGCAAGGGGGAGGATATCGATCTGGATGACCTAATCGAGCCGGCGCGGCGACAGGAAATCGAGGCGGCGATCGCCCATCTCGACTATCCCAAACATCTCAGCGCCGTCTTCCAGTACCTTGACGGCCGCTTCACCTACGAGGAGATCCGCCTCGTCTACGCCGCCCCGCCGCCATCTAGTACAAGGCGGCGGAAATGAGATGCCCATTCAGGAGCCGTAGGATGCCTGTATTGTCTGCACTCATCACTCAAAACTCAGAACTCAAAATTCCGCGTAGCGGTACTAGGTAGAGGACTGACGCTCGATAACGCCTCAAATCTCCCGAAATCGGGGGGCTGAGGGGGGTCAAATACAGCATCTTGAGCTTCATCGAGAGCTGCGTATCCGCAGTAGCCCCGCTTGGGAAAGGGTTGGGGAATCGCGCTGAGTGATCAGGGATGGAGAGCGGATCTGGGATCAGACCCGTAAACCGGCTACCACCACTCGCAGTTCGCGGCTCCCATTGCATGATGGCAGGCGGCTCGCTACACTGTGGGCACTTGCGGCGCGATCCCAACCGTGACCGCCCATCAACCCTAACCGACGACCGTTCGCTCGCAAAGAACCTGTGGTGTTGAGATCGCAGAACTGGGGCTGCTTATGGAATCATTCGCATTAACTTACTGGGTTTTGGCGTTCGAGGCTGACGACCGTGAGGCTCACTGCCAGCGAACCAGGTTTGCCTGGCTCCTGGCAACGGCCATATTTCTACCGGGCAGTGGGGCGATCGCATCACCCCTGCCAACCTTTGAATTCGAGCCAGATGGAGATTATTCGCTGGCGCAGGATGCCACCGTGGCAACATTTCAGCTTGATACAATCGTCAAGCTACAAAAGCCGGAAGTGAGAGCAGACGCGGCACCAACAACAGAGCAGGAAGAATTCGCACCTAGCGCCGGGGTGGGCGATCGCGACCCTGAGACCAGCGCTGTGGAAGTCGTTCCAGCCGCCGCCGCACCCATCCCCCCCGCTTGGCAAGAAGAATTCCCGACTGAATCGACTCCCGTCGCTCAGCCACCGGACTTTCGGCAGTGGGTCGAGCTGCGGCTGGAGGCAAGAGCACGGGATCGCCAAGCGGCGGCTGAAGCCGCCGCCGCACCCCGCAGTAGCTACCGCTACTATCCCCGTCCCTACTACAGCCGGGCAACCATCCCAGATGAGCTAAAGATTTCGCCCTTCAACCTCGTTTATCGCGCCTACCAAGGGGGCTTCAAGGACTCCGAAATTCCCAGCTACGGCGCGTTGCTGACCGCTTACAGGTCGGGCAAGATTGCCCCGGAAGATTTGGTGCGGGCGGGCATTGTCCAAGGACGGCTGACGGCGGCTGATCTCTACGACCAAAGCTACCTGCAAGCGGTCAAGAGCCAAATGGAAAATCTCGATTGAGATCCAACTCTTGCTAAGCTGCTTGACTATTCTGGTCGCAGGCGGGCAGTCCGAGACCTTAAACGGATGTGGAGGCAGGCCTCAGACTGCCGCCAAGGGAGCCGCAGCCGGTGAAGCGTCAACCCATCGAAAGGCTCTAGCCTGGTAGGAATCTTCGCCCTGCTAGTGCGGAGAGGATGTCAATGTTGAATCTCATGCGCTTCGTGCTATGAGCCAAGCCATGAGCTAGCATGAATGCCCTCACGCCAGCGGCAGAATGCGATGGAAGTCATCGTAGTCAATGCTGCGATCGCCCGTCTGCGGATCGATAGTGACGACATCCACAAAGCGCCGCTCCGGCAGAATATCAGGTGCCAAATAAATGTGGCGAGCGTGAATGGTTTGCGAGACGGTCGTGTCCAAGCCGGTCATGCTCACGACGATTTGCATATCGGAGTTTAGTAAAGCTTCACCTTCAGAGCCGTAGAATGGACTGTCGGCGTCGAGCGGATGCATGACCATCCAGCTCAGCGCAAACACCGGGCTGTCCGAGCGCATTAGCTTCAGGGCACGCACGCGCCGAATCCGTAATGTCCCGTCGGGGTTTTCCGGCAAGACGACATTGACCTTGACTTGGGCTTCGACGATCAGGCTGCTGCGCTGGTTGGCGGCGCGAAACATCAGCGTCGGCACTCCTTCATAAGGGCAGATCACCGCCACACGACTGAAGAGAATCTGCGCCGTCGGCTGCGAAAAGCGAGCGAACATCAAGCCCGTCGCCATCGCCACCCCGACCAAACCGATGAACACTTCCAACACCACCAGCGCATTGGCATAGGGCGTAATCGGATACATCGCCCCGTAGCCGATCGTCGCCATCGTCTGCACGCTGAAGAAAAAGGCATCCCAAAAGGAACCGGGGCGGGCATTTTCGATATTCGGGGCGCGTTCGGCTAGGTAGGCGATCGCAAACAGCAGATTTAGCGCGATGTAGGTGAAGCTGATGCCACCGAGCAGGGTCGGCCAGGACATGGTGAACAGCCAGTGATACAAGTTAGCCCAGGTGAATTGAGTCGCGCCGTAGCGCAGAATCCGCGTCGGGCCGAGCTGCATGATACGAGGTGGGCGGCGAGTCGGGGGGATGCTCATGGTTGTAGGCAGGGCAATGCGGGTTATTGGTGAGTTATGCAGCCATGCAGGCTACTGATAAATACCCAGATGGACTTATCTTGCAGTTTCGAGTTCACCGCATCATATCTTCCCACCAGCCTAGTAAAGGATGACTGTGGTGTGGGATGTAACGTCCTCTGGTTCGTATAGCGGTAAGCACAGATCGTAAAGTAACAGAAGAAATATTCTCTGCCTCTGACCAATGCCTGACTATTGCTAAAGTCGATAGAATTTGCAGGTTGGGCGCTTCCCGTTGAAAAAAGGAAATTGCTTTCTTATCATCAGTAGCGATTACCCATTGTCGATGCACTGCAATTGCACAGGTTGCTGATTCACCATCATCTCCCAGCTCAAAAACATAGTTTACAAATGTTTCTTCCTCACTCTCTGAATTAAAATCCACAACTGCAAGTAACCCCTTTTTCATAGCTGCTTCAAACTGGTTTGTATCTTCGTCATTCTCGTCTGTCAGGCGTTGGAGAGTCAGCAGTTCTCTTTCTCTGACGACTTCAGTAACTACGACTTGAGCTGGTATAGACTGTATAATCTCGATCAAATATCCAGAAGCACAGAAGTTCAAGACACAGCAGGCATCAAAAACTACATGGGAGCGTTTGATTTCCATAACTTATCTCCCAATCCTTACGCCTGACGCAAATCCAGATAGGCAGATTCTTCTTCCATCCCGCTGGAATGTTCGCGTAGTATTTCTGCTATGCGTCGCGCTTCTAACCGATCAACACCAAGGAAATCTGCAAAGCGTCCTTCGGTTATAAGCCCTTGCTCCAAAGCTTCGATAGCAAGATGTTGGTAGTGGATAGGGAAAATATCCGCCCGCTGGTCGATTTCTTCTAAACCCAGCTCTTTTTGTACTTGTCTAACCTTTAACCCTCGATCTCGCAAACGATCTAAAGTTCCGGATGGAATAAGTTTTATATCTTCCAACCGATAACCAAGGGCTTCTATAGACACCCCATAATAATGAGCAAGAGTAAATAAATTAGTTGGAGTAAACTTGCCATGAGTCTGATACATATCGTTGAAGCGTTTCATCAAGCCACTAGTTGGCATTAAAAAGTAGTTTGGAAAGGCGTCTCCCAAATGTTCACTCCTTGGTTTTCTTTGATGTTTTTTTTCGTAATCAGTGTAATCAATCACAGGCTTGCAACGGTGAGCCAGAAAGTGTAAATATTCATGTGCCAGTGACCAACGGCGTCGTTCTTCTGGATGATTAGAGTTGATGGCGACACATCCACCCAATTCCTCGCCATAGCTATAGAATCCTGAATACTTGGGCGGCATTTCCAAATAGAAAATGCGAAGTCCCACACTTTGTTCTAGAATGTCTCGCAGAAGAGGAATGGGGCCATCACCAAGCCCAAGCCTCTGACGCTCTGCAATTGCGATGCTTTCCGCAGCCGCCTCTAAAGGCATATCTGTTACATCATATTCTTGAGGATAGTTTTGAGGTAAAGGAGCATCAACAACATTCTCAAGCTCTAAATAATTGTGACAAAGTTCTTCCAATCGCTGAATACTTGAACTAATTAGTGCCTCTTCCTTAGTGTTCCGCTGGTAAGCCGCACGGAACTGAACCTCAAATGGCTCAGTGATAGGACTGGAACGAACGAAATCGCTGACAGCTCGTCCGTAAGCACGAGCTAATTTTATCAATTCATTTGGCTTTAGGCGCCGCTCTCCCTTTTCAATGGCAACAATGGTAGTGCGTGCAGCGTCAATAACCTTAGCCGCATCAGCTTGGGTCAGCCCGCTCTTCTTCCGCGCCTGTTGTAGGAGTGCTCCTAATTTTCGTAAATCAATCTTGTCGAGAATGTTGTTAGCCATAGCGTTTCCTTTCCAGCCTTACTGAATCGCCATCTGAAAATCTTGAGATGCTGGCTGATCGATCACTTGACTCAAGAAAGCTCTTGAAATCTGAGGCTCTACAGCATCCCACTCCAAAACATAGGTTTGATAGAGCCGAATTAAATTCTTCCTCATTTCAGGAGGTGTTAAGCTTTCCATCCCATGAGTTCTATCTACTATATCGTCAAGGTCAGGAAATCTTCGGGTTAATGACTCCCATCGAGGGATGGCATCTTCTGAATAATTCAGCAATCTCTTGAGCGTAGAAACTTGCGCCAGCATATTTTGACGATGCAACCTGATGTCACCCACTGGACGAATACCATGAGGCACTATGTAATGAGTTCGGTCTTCTATCTGTGAGGCGGCAAGCGCCTGTTTTCTCAATATGCAAGATGAGCAGTAGCCACATTGAATAGGTTGCTTACGATGCGGACTATCGCATGATTTCGTCAACGGTGGTAAATCATGTCTTGCATCTTCCGACAATTGCTGACACATCTCAGCTTTAGTCCAAAAAAGGAAAGGATTCCGGACTCTAAATTCCTCTCCCATAATTTCTGACATAAGATCGCTAACCCGAAGCAGGGTTAAGGGATGAACTGACCGAGAGTGATCGAGACCAACAGCAGATTTTCGATAGGGGAGATTGATTGCACCAATACCGTTTTCGTATAAATAAAGTACTTTCTGACCCATTAAGTACGTACAAGCTGCGCCAAGCAATGTAAACACAACCCCTCTTGCACGGGGAATCTTGTTTTTGATATGCAAATTGCTCTCAGAAAAACGAATTGGAACTCTACAAAGATTTAATCGATTAGGAAAAGATGGCAAGAGTGCTTGAAAGATCTGTTTTTGACGTGCATAGGCATTGTCATTACTTCCTGTTCCAAATAGCATGAAAGATATTTGACGATTTTCCTTAAGGTGAGTGTAAAGCCCAGCTAAAGCATCAAGTCCACCACTCCAAAGTACTACTTCGTCTATATAGGGATCAGATGAAGCAAGTAGGGGTTGTTGCTCAACAAAACGTCCCAAGTCAACTCTTTTAGAAAATTCAAATATCCATCTGCTTCCGGTGGCCCATTCGAGAAAACTAGAGAGCTTATTTTGAAAAGAGCTTTGGTTTAAAATCTCTGGATGACGTATTGGAAGGACAATATGAATTTTGGTTTGCTGTTGCCTCAGACTTTGAGAAATCAAACGATCAGCTGCATGAATAGCAACAGCCAGATCAATAATATCAGCAACGATAGAGGGAAATTCTTTTTGTGTTCGATAACTAAATTCACTATCGTCTACAGCAATTCTCACATTACTTTCTGTGTTCCCAGAGTAGTCATGTAAGCATATATTTCCACCACTATTCATCACAGACTCGAAAAGCAAGGTGAAATCGGGAGTTTGCGTACTTTGTCTTTCCATTTTACTTAACCTGCTAAAAGATCCTCATCTAAATCGATTGCTTTTCGAGAAGAACTTCGAGGCATGGATAACCTGGCTACACTTTGATTTCTGATAGCAGTTTGGGTGAATTTTCGAATCCCAGAATCTATACTTGGCTTCATTGCCTCAATTCGCTTGTCAAGTATTTCTTGAGCAACGCCTGCATGGTGTTCTGAAGTCAATGGAATACGTTCTTTAAACTCTGATTCATAAACTTCATGAGCATACCGTCTCCAAATAGATTCTGAAGTATGGGTAATGTCTACCTCTCGTCCATATCTAAGGTCGTTGAGGTAACTCTTGCCTGCGCTCAACATCAGATCTTTGACATAGCGCGATCCATCTGACTGTTGAACTAGGTTGTCGAATTCCACACTAAGTTTGGCGAAGTCACTTTCCCTGGCTTCTTCAAGATTGCTAATTATTTGTGCAATACTAGCCGCCATTTGTTGAGATAGTGTAATAGAGAGATCGCCTTTATCTTTCAGGTCTTTCTTGAGTGCTTCTAGTAAAGCTCTGGCACAGTCGTCGCTGGTGGCAACCCCTTCGCAAAGCCACTTGTACGGTTCTTGATAAAGCCGTCTCAATCTGCTGTGGACAATATCTCCATCGGGCATGAAAACCTCCGCCTCTTGGAGTTCTTTAATACTCCAAAGCTAACTCACGCACCTGACATTGTCAACTATTTATTGAATTTTTTTCTGAAAATGTCAGCTCAGGGTTTTGACGGATGCCCAAATGGCTTGATTGATGCAGCAGTCAGCCATGATCTCTGAAAAGATTCAGGCACTAAAACCCAGGAACAGCCAGGCTTTCAGCCCCAATCAATTTTTAGCGATCAATCCAGATTGCCATAGATAATGCGACGGAGAGAATAATCTTCGTCAAGATGAAGCTGTGGCTCCAGTGTCAGGTGGGCAGTATGAAAATTCGCTTGGAGCGTGCTGCCGGAAAGATCCTGGTGCTGAGTTCCAAGTTACTTGTGGCTGCTCAAGCGCACCGTTCTCAAGTGCTGGTCGCGGCCGTCGCGGCGGGGAGTGGCAGGCAGACTGTGAAGCAGGTGCGCCCCGGTTGCGAATCAACGCTCACAGTTCCCTGGTGGCGATTGCGAATGATGCGGCTGACGGCATCGAGGTCCAGACCGGAGCCTTCGCCCATCGCTTTGGTGGTGAAAAATGGCTCGAAGATGCGCGACTGGATCGACGCGGGAATGCCGCTGCCAGAGTCAATAATTTCCACCCGCAGGTGGTCATGGTCGCGGGCGATCGCCACTGTCAGCGTCCCTTTGCCGTCCATCGCCGCGATCGCATTGTCAATCAGATTCGTCCACACCTGATTCAACTCACTGCCATAGGCGCAAACCTGCGGCAGCTCCGGCTCATACTGGCGGTGAACGGTAATCCCGGACTTGAGCTTGTAGGCGAGGAGTTTGAGGGTATCTTCCAGCCCGTCGCGAACATCTACAACCTGCTGCGCGCCGCGATCGAGATGCGAGTAGGACTTCATCATGAAGAAACCGTTGGGGTTGCTGCCTTCGGCCAGCAGGGTGGTGCCTGCCGGGACGGTGAGTTCGTGGGCGCGATCGCAAACCCACTGCAATTGCGACGGCGGCAATTGTTGAAACGGCTCCAGCGCCAGCAACTCATCCACACACAACATCAGCGGCCCTCCTCAGAGATTGCTGAGATAGCGATGGACAAACTGAACGCAGATGCTGCCCTCGCCGACCCCCGCCGCCACGCGCTTGATCGATCGGTGCGGAGGATGCGATAGCGCTCGCCATACTGCCGTCGCAGGTCACGAGCGATCGCCTGCAAGACTTCTGGATCGTCGTCAACAGTGAGGATTACAGGTTTATTCACAGTCCAAAGACACTCGCGAAAATGAAGCGTCGGGCATGGCTAGAGCGCAGGCATCCCCGCCAAGACGTAATGCAGGAAGGCGTAGGTGCTTCTGGCTGGCAGCCGCAGGGATTCGCCCTGATACTCGATGATGTGCTCGCCCCGCACCTCGCCGCAGGCGGTGCAAGTCAGGGCGGCGCGGCTCAAGGCATCAACACTGAGGGTTAGAATTTGCCGTTCGAGCCAGGGATCGAAGTTTGGGAAGGCGGGCGGCATGGCGGAATTTGCAGTCATTGGCGGGAGCGATCGCGCGGCTAGTACCGCTACGCGGAATTTTGAGTTTTGAGTTTTGAGTGATGAGTGCAGACAATACGGGCATCCTGCGGATCTTGAATGGGCATCTCATTTCCGCCGCCTTGGGCTGGGGTGCTGACAAGCGCTAGCTAGTACCGCTACGCGGAATTTTGAGTTCTGGGTTTTGAGTTTTGAGTGCCTGCAAGACGGGAATCCTGGGAATTTTGAATAGGCATCTCATTTCCGCCCTCTTGTACTAGGGTGCTCGCGTCCAGATGCGGAGTGCAAACGAGCACATTGTAATCGCAATCGCCCCAATATGACTGACGATGCGACGTGGCGCGACGCGGTGTCTCCAATCCTGACTAGTGTTGGCTATTTCCGAAAACCCGGCACGCCCCAGAGGCTCTCAAAATACCGTATGCTATTGGGCAGATTTGCTTAGACGGCATCGTAGCGCCGACCGCTCAATCTGCCGCCATGCCCATAGCAGGCGACATGAGAGACACCATCAGGGCTTCTGAACTCGGACTCGGCATCGTCGAGATTGCTAGACGAAAGAAAGGCTGGACGCGCACCAGTACTCCCCTCTGGTGGGATCTCGCCCGGACGTCGCGCGCCACGCTGCGGCGTTTTTGGCGCGGCATCGCCATCCAGCGGGACGCCTTTGAGGAGATTTGTCGCGTCGTCGGCATCCGCGACTGGCAGTTGATCGCGGACGATTGGCTGTGGCCGGAAAATTTGACCCTGAATCTCGAGGCGCTCTACTGGTGGGCGGTGGGGCAACATGAAACCGCCACGCGGCTCGCCCCCGGACTGATTGAAGAGCTGCGCCGACTGGCAAAACCGCTGCCCGCAACGACTCAACGCCTGACGGTACTCTACTGCACCGATCCAGAGAGCGAGGCATTGGCGCGCCACTTGCAACTGGGCTTGCTCGCCGCTGGCTATACTCTGTCGCTGGCGGGCGATCGCCAGCGACAGGGATTGACCTGGGTACAGCGGCTGTCTGAGGAATTCGTGCACTGCGAAGGCCTACTCCTGCTCCTGTCCAATGTGGCGGCTCGCAGCGAGTGGCTGACCGATGCGGTGCGGCAGGCGCGCGAACAACAGGTCAACCACGAGGGTAAGCCTTGTTTGCTGCCGATTCGGGTCGGTTCCGGGGCTGTTCGCTTGAACTACGACCTTCAGGGTTATCTCATTGACCGACCGGTTTGGAGTTGGCAGGACGAACGCGATACACCGGGCTTGCTGCAACGCCTCTGCCAACAATTGCAGTCCGATCAACGGGCGATCGCTCCGCCTTCGTTCTCCGAGCCGCTCGCCCCGTTGCTGCCCGACAGCCAGCCCTCGCCCAGTGCCGAGCCAGAGTTGCAACTCGAACATCCCGGCGGTCAGGTCAACCTCGACTCGCGCTTCTACATTCCGCGGCCACCGAGCGAGGATGAGGCGATCGCCGCCATCTTGCAACCCGGCGCGCTGATCCGCATCAAAGCCCCGCGCCAGATGGGCAAAACCTCACTGATGGCACGCATTTTGCAGCGCGGTCGCCAGGCCGATTACAACACGGTGCCACTCAGCTTCCAGCTTGCCGATAGCCCCGTATTCAGTGACCTCGAGCGTCTGTTGCAATGGTTCTGTGCCAGTGTCGGGCGGCGCTTGGGGTTGTCGCAGCGTCCCCGCGAGACTTGGGATGCGATGTACAGCAGCAAGGAAAACTGCACCATCTACTTCGAGGATCATGTCTTGCCCAACCTGACGCAGCCTTTGGTTCTGGGGCTAGACGAGGTGGATCGGGTCTTTCAGCACCCGGCGATCGCCGCTGACTTTTTCAGCCTGCTGCGTGCCTGGTATGATGCCGGTCGCGATGGCGATCGCCCCCACTGGCAACACCTCCGCTTGGTCGTCGTCCACTCCACCGAAGTCTACGTGCCGCTAGCGCTGAACCGCTCCCCTTTCAATGTCGGGCTGCCGGTCGTGTTGCCGGAGCTGACTGGCCCACAAGTGCAACAGTTGGCCGCGTTGCATGGGTTGTCCGGGACGGCGGCGGATTGCGAGGCACTGATGGCGATGGTCGGCGGTCATCCTTATCTGATTCGTCTCGCCCTCTACCACGTCGCGCGGGGCTACCAGACGCTGCCGGCACTCTTGACCACGGCCCCGACAGAGGCCGGCATCTATGGCGATCACCTCCGCCGTCACCTCTGGCAACTGGAGCAGCATCCTGAGTTGGCCGAAGCGATGGAGGATGTTGCCGTTACCGAGACGCCGGTGCGTTTGGAGACGGCGATCGCTTTCAAGCTGCACAGCATGGGCCTGGTTCACTGGGCAGGCAGCCATGTCGTGCCCCGCTGCGAGTTGTATCGTCGCTATTTTCAGGATCGCTTCGGGGCGTCCTAGCAAGCCAGCCGGGTGAATCACTCCGGAAGCAGGCAGGCGGACGCGCAAGGTTTATAGTGGGTTGCAGATTCATAACGTTCGTGTTGTAGCAGTGAGGAAATGAAGACGGTGATGCCATCACAAGCGAGTCCACGGCGACGAGTGCGGCGCTATCCGAACCTAAAGCGGCGATCGCCCCTCGTCTTGCTGGCGATTTTGCTGCTCTTCTGCTGCATCGCCCTGGGAACCACAGCCTCGCTCGCCCTCACACCATCCCATCTGGCCCAACAGTCGGCGGCGGGCGATCGCAACCTGATCGAGGCCGTCGATCCGATCCCGGCCGATCTGCAACTGTCCGCAGAAGTGTACCTAGAGAAATGCGGGACTTGCCACCTTGCCTTGCCGCCCGAGGTGATGCCCTCAGAAACCTGGCGGCAGCTTCTGATGAATCCCCAAGACCACTACAACGTCTCACTAGACTTGATTACGCCAGAAATTTTGTTGATATGGCGTTACCTCAATAACTTCTCGCGCGCCCTCAACGAGGGCGAGTCCGAGCCGTATCGCGTCGCCGATTCCCGCTTCTTCCAAGCCTTGCACCCGCGAGTTGAATTCAGCGAGACGCCGGGGCTAGAAACCTGCGCCACCTGCCACAACCGCGCCGCCGAGTTCAACTTCCGCAGCCTGACGCCCGAGTGGCTCGATGCTTCTTAGGACGTGCCATCAATGATTGTGTCGGTCAGTCAGCTTACACATCCCTCTGGATCCAAGGGGCAATAGTATCCCTCAGGATCACGATACGGCTGTCAGCCTGCAGGTGCTAAACGCTCACCTCACTCATGGCGGCTTGCAGATGTTGGCTGACGGTGCGGCAATAGTCGAGGCATTGCACCGAAGTGCGGAAGTCGGGCGATCGCGGATAAGGCGCAGCGATCGCGACTTCCGCAAAGACACGGCCCGGACTGGCTGCCAAGACCACAATGCGGCTAGAGAGATAGACCGCCTCGTAGATATTGTGCGTGACGAAAATCGTCGTCCACTGCTGCTGCTGCCAAAGCACGAGCAGCTCCTCATTCAGCTTGCCGCGGGTGATTTCGTCCAGCGCCCCGAATGGCTCGTCCATGAGCAACACCCGGGGTTGCATCACGAGAGCACGGGCGATGGAGACGCGCATCTTCATGCCGCCGGACAGTTGGCGAGGGTAGGCACGCTCAGAACCCTGCAAACCGACACGGTGCAGTGCGGCTTGGGCGGCAGCGCGTGCCTGACGGCGTGGCATTCCAGCCAGTATCAGGGGCAGACTGATGTTCTCGATCACGGTCGCCCAGGGCATCAGTGCTGCTTCTTGGAAGACAAAGGCGAGATCCCGTTCGGGGCGATCACCCGACCAGTGCAGTTCCCCTGCTGTCAGTGACGAGAGCTGGGCGATCGCCCGCAGCACAGTACTTTTGCCGCAGCCCGACGCGCCCACCAAGCTGACAAACTCCCCGGCTCTCACAGTCAGACTGAGAGCCTGCAAGGCAACAGTGCCGTTGGCATAGACCTTGGTAGCGTTTTTTAACTGGAGTAAGGGGCGATCGTCGCTCATAAAGCCGGTTGACCTTGATTGACGAATTCGAGCGTAAACGCCTGGGTATAGTCCACATCCGCAGCGTAGACCCCAGCCGCCACCATCGATTCAAAGAATGTCTGCCAGCGTTCCGCCGTCATCGCCCCGATCCCCAGTTCTTTCGTCTCACCGGAGAGCACTAGGTCATACTCCTGCATCTTTGCCAAACCGTAGGCGAGCTGCTCGTCACGCATCTCGGGGTTGGCAGCTTGAATCAACTGATTACCGGGTTCAGGGTTTTCAAAATAGCTGTACCAGCCCGCAATCGATGCCTTGACAAAACGCTGTACGAGGTCGGGATTTTGCTCAACGATCTCGCGGCGAGTTTCAATCGTCGTAGAATAGGGGTTGTAGCCATAGTCAGCGAGCAAGAGGACAACCGGTTCAAAGCCGCCTTCTTGCTCCACTTTCAGAGGCTCCGAGGAGAGATAGCCCTGCTGTGCGACTTGCTTGTCCGCGAGGAAAGGACCGATGGTGAAGTTGTAGGGACGCTTCTGATCATCGGTGAAGCCGTACTTGGCTTTTAGCAAGGGCCAGTAGGTTGTGTTGGCACTGGCTGAGATGTAGATGGGGCGACCCTTCAAATCAGCCAGATCGTCAACGCCGGTATCGGGATGGGCGAGCAAAATTTGCGGATCTTTTTGAAAAATCGCCGCGACCGTGACCTTGGGAATACCCTCAGCAACAGCCCGGATGGCATCCGCCCCTGAACTCATATAAAAGTCCAGGACACCCGACATTAATAACTGTGTGCCATTGACTTGCGGGCCACCCATTTCGATCGTGACATCAAGCCCATACTGCTCATAGATGCCGGTGGCAACAGCTTGATAAAAGCCGCCATGCTCGGCTTGAGCATACCAATTCGTCCCGTAGGTCACACGGTCGAGTTCGCTGGTGCTAGTCTCTGCGGTGTCGCCCGTATCGTTCTGGCTGCGACAGGCGCTAAAGAGAGCACCAGTCAGGGCGAGGGAACTGTACTGGAGAAAGCGGCGACGCTGAAACAAGGGGGAATGTGGCATGGGTCTAGGGCAGAGAGAGAGGCGATCGCCGCAGCAACTGGGGTCGCACTAGCCATTATGGCTCAAGCGGGCGGCGCGGCGTGGCTGGGCAGAACTCGCATGAGCGTTGAGTGAGTTGGCCAGGGTAATGGTCGTTGCTCCCTTCTGACTGATGGGCGCAGGCTGCATCTCGCCACGAAAATCGAGGAGTTGCACCAGTAGCAGATAACCCACGGCGAGCAAGATGGATATTGCACCGGTCACAATCGCCAGCCATTTCCCTCGATTCATGATGCTAAGTCTGAAATCTTAGTCCGCATTGTAGCGGATGCCCACTTATCTCGGCTGGGGCTGAGGGGTCATCCTGCTTTGACGCTGTGATTTCCCACGCTGCGAGCAGCGGCGGCGCGTCTACCTCCCCCCACTGCTATTGGGTTTCACTCCGTTCAACCCAACCGACGCCTCGCCTGCAATGTCCCCCTAATCAAGCCTGACTGAGCACTAGTACTGCTACGCGGAATTTTGAGTTCTGAGTGATGAGTGCAGACAATACAGGCATCCTACGGCTCCTGAATGGGGATCTCATTTCCGCCGCCTTGTACTAGCCCTCCGCGATCGCCGTCGCGTGCGACTTCGCAAAGATCATCCGCCCCGCCGAGGTTTGGAGTGCCGAAGTCACGATCGCACGTACCTCATCGCCGACGCGGTCATTGCCATCCTCGACCACGACCATCGTGCCATCTTCCAGATAGCCGACGCCTTGGGTCGGTTCCTTGCCCGGTCGCAAAATCTTCAGATCCAGAGTGTCACCGGGCAGATAAATCGGGCGCACCGCTTGGCTGAGGTCGTTGACATTCAGGACATCCACCTTCTGCAAGTTTGCTACCTTGCTGAGGTTGTAGTCATTCGTCAGCAGCAAGGCATTGATCTCATGGGCGAAGCGCACCAGCTTCGCATCCACCGTGTTGACATCTTCGTAGTCAATGGGATTAATCACCACCCGATCGGGATAAGCCGCCTGCATCCGGTTGAGGATATCCAAGCCACGCCGACCGCGTGTCCGCTTCTGGTCATTGCTCGCGTCCGCCAGCATCTGCAACTCGTCCAGGACAAAGTTAGGCACGAGCAACTGGCCCTCGACAAAACCCGTCGCTAATAGCTCTTCAATGCGACCGTCGATGATGCAGCTCGTATCCAGTACCTTGGTTGCGGCTGGTGCTAAAGTGCCCTCGGCGACGAGCATGGACTCGATGCTGTTGGGGTTGATCAGGCGTAGGAAGGTGCGACCATGCGTGTCTGCCAAACTGACGCCCAGGAAGGAGAACATGATGCTCGCCAGCACGGCCATTAGCGGCTTCACGAAGCCAAATTCAGACGGGATCGGCAGCAGAAAAATCGGGGCGAGGGTGAGATTAGCCAGCAGCAAACCGAAGACCCAACCCACCGCCCGGGTTAGAATTACCTCGATCGGCTGGCTACGGACATTCGCTTCAATGCGGCGATAGGTCGTCTGAGCGGTCAGACCGAGCGCCAAGCCGACAATTGCCCCGAAGCAACCAACGATCAAGCGTACGGCTTCAACATTGGTGACTTGGGTAAGGATGTCAGCGGGTAACAGGTCGATCGACCCATAACCAACACCAGCGCTGGCGATGACGAATAGGATGATAATGACGGCGTCTAGCACGAATCTTGCCTACAGCGAAATTATGAATCGGAAATGAATGTGAAGTTTAGATCGGTATTGGCAAATACCACCTAACTAACTAGGGGATAATTATTCAATATTATATCTCGGTCTTTTGTTTGCGCTGGACGTGAGATAACCGTCCCTATTGTCCCTATGCTCCCTATTGTCCCCATGCTAATGCAGGTCACTGGCGATCGCCGCCGCTGTTGCCAGTGATGAAGTCCGCGTCACTTGCTGGCCTGGTTGCCCCCCGCGACCCCTCCGTGCAGGCGGCTTACGTCCACATTCCGTTCTGCCGCCGTCGTTGCTTCTATTGTGATTTTCCGATCTCGGTGCTGGGCGATCGCGCCCATGGCCGTACTTCGGGCAGTGTCGCTGAGTATGTCGTGCAACTCTGCCAGGAGATTACCGCCACACCCGTCGCCAATCCCCAGCCGTTAACCAGCGTTTTTTTCGGGGGGGGCACGCCCTCGCTGCTTGCCGCTGAGCAGGTCGCCACCATCTTAGATACCCTGCATCGGCATCTGGCGATCGCCCCCAGCGCCGAAATCTCGATCGAAATGGATCCCGGCACCTTTGACCGCGCCCAAATCCAGGGCTACCGCGCCGCTGGCATCACGCGCGTCAGCCTCGGTGTGCAAGCGTTTCAGGACGAGCTATTGCAACTCTGCGGGCGATCGCACCGCTGCGCCGACATCGCCCCGGCTGTGGAACTCGTCCGCGCTGCTGGCATTGACAATCTCAGCCTCGATTTGATTTCTGGCTTGCCGCAGCAGACTTCTGACCAATGGCAGGCGTCTTTGCAGCAGGCGATCGCGATCGCCCCCGCCCACCTCTCCTGCTACGATCTCGTGCTGGAGCCGGTCACCCCCTTCGGCAAGCAGTACCAGCCCGGTGAGCAGCCTTTACCCGACGACGAGACGACCGCTGACTTCTACCGCCAGGCACAAGCCACCCTGACTGACGCAGGCTGGCAGCACTACGAAATCTCCAACTACGCCCGCTCCGGCTACCAGTGCCAGCACAATCGCACCTATTGGCAAAACCAGCCTTACTACGGCTTCGGCATGGGGGCGACCAGCTATGTCCACGGGCAACGCTACGCCCGCCCCCGCACCCGCCGCGAGTACTATACCTGGGTTGCTGAATTTCAAGCCGCCGAAGGTCAGCTCTGCGCGCCAGCGACGCCGCCAGCCGAGTGGATTTTGGAAACCCTGATGCTGGGGCTGCGCTTGAGCGAGGGCGTGGCTTTGGGGAAATTTGATAACGAGACGCGCGATCGCCTGCACGCCACCCTGACCCCCTATGCTCAACAGGGCTGGGTCAGACTCAGCGAGCCAACCGGTCAAGCTCGCGTCTGGCCGCCGCTCGCCCCGCTGCCGCATGATACCCATCTGCAACTCAGCGATCCAGAGGGCTTCCTGTTTTCCAATACAATCTTGGCAGCGCTCTTCGCCGACCTGGGCGTTGAGATTGGCGCTGAGACTGGAGGCTAGCTTGTCCCGCGAATTCGAGAGCCAAGTGCTCAAACTCTATGCTCAAAATATGCTGCCGCGCCAAATCGCGCTGCGGCTGGGCTTGCGTGTCGCCGATGTCCATGCCGTGCTGTGTTCCCGCGAACCAATCCGAGATCGCAACGGCACCCCTACCCCACTGGCGAGTTGCCTCACCAATGTCAATTGCGCGCGCTACTTGCTCAGCGGGATGCAACCGCAACCCGGACAAATTTTGAGCTGTCTGGGCATGGTGCTTGTCGCCCGTTGCAGCGGCCCGGACGACTTCCTGGTTTGCACCTATCTCATCGACTACCTCTGCCTGGGGATCAAGGACACCCTCGGCCCGCGCCTGATGACGCGCCCCGACTATGAGCATTTCATTTCCCACACCTTTGCTAGTTTTCCCGATGGGTATCAAGTGATCGAGTTCGCGGCGGCGCAGGCGATGGTTCTCGGTGCCGCGAACTATGCTTTGCAGTTGGGGTTTCAACCTTGTCGTGAGTTTGCGGAGACGCGATCGCACCTCGGTCATTGGTCAGGCGAACCACAGCTCCAGTTTGGCTACCAGGGCAAACCCTTCTACATCAACGGCCCCTACGATAACCCCCGCCAAGTCCTCCGCACCTTGGAAAAAAATGTTGGGCACGGCAATTTCGACTACATCCTTGGGGTCGGTTGAGAGATGCTTGGAAAACCGGCGCGCTGAACAAGGCTGGCGATCGCGCCGTTCCGCCCAGGTGGAGAATTCGGCATTCGATGTCCAACGGATGGGTCGCTAACGGCTCACCATTTATACTAAATCCGTATCGTGAACCCCAAAAATTGCCACATCGGGAACATCGGGAAGGTTTCAAACCTTCCCCTACCGTGTATTTGATTTTTGGGGCAAAAAATTCAGACTGGGTACTACTCGCTCACTGCCCGCATGGCTGCCATTCGCTTACAAGATCTCGCCCGCCGCTACGGCAAAACCGCCGCGCTGGAGGACATTACCTTTACCGTGCCCGACGGCGAATTCTGGGTGCTCGTCGGCCCGTCCGGTTGCGGCAAATCGACCGTGCTGCGCCTCATCGCCGGTCTCGACCAGCCGACGGCTGGGCAAATTTACCTGGGTGATCGCCTCATCAATCTGATCCCCGCCCGCCAGCGCGACGTGGCGATGGTGTTCCAGAACTATGCCCTCTACCCCCACATGACCGTTGCCGAGAATCTCGACTTCGGGTTGCGGATGCGCCAGTTGCCAGTCTCACAGCGACGGCAACGGGTTGAAGCGGTCGCCAGCAGCCTAGCGATTGACCATTTGCTAGATCGCAAGCCGCCGCAACTGTCGGGCGGTCAGCAGCAGCGTGTTGCCCTGGGTCGGGCGATCGCCCGGGAACCGGCAGCCTTTTTGCTCGACGAGCCACTATCAAATTTGGATGCTCAACTGCGCGATCGCACCCGCACCGAACTGAAGCAACTGCACGCCCGCCTCGGCGTCACCACCCTCTACGTCACCCACGACCAAGTTGAGGCGATGACGCTCGGCGACCAAGTGGTCGTCCTCGACCAAGGCCGCATCCAGCAGATCGGCCCACCGCAAGCCATCTATGCCCAGCCGGTGAATCGGATGGTGGCCACCTTTCTCGGCAGTCCGCCGATGAATATCCTGCCCGCCACTTATGCCGACGGCGTGTTTCGGATTGGCCGTCAGGCGCTGCCCTGCCTGCCCGCTGTGCAGCAGGCACTGCAACCCCGCGATGGCGAGGGCTTTGCTCTCGGCCTGCGCCCCGAAGCCATGCAGATTGGCGATCAGCCGAGTAGCCGCCGCGCGCCCCTGACGGCGCGTTTGGAGACCTTGGAACCTCTGGGACGGGAGATTTTGGCGATCGCCCAGCTTCCAGAAGTAGACGCGGCGATCGCCTTCTACGCACCCGGCGACTGGCCCGGCCAACCCGGCACCGTCTACAACCTCCAGTGCGACCTCGCGCAACTCTTCGTTTTCGATGCCAGCAGCGGCGACACCCGCTACCCCCCAGCCTCGCCCACGGATTGAAGCCCCCAAATTTTCAAGCGCCTACGGGGCTAGGCGCTGCCGCTGCCAGCTTCCGTCTGCCTGCCGAGTGTAGGCGAGGCGATCATGCAAGCGATTGGGGCGACCCTGCCAAAACTCCACGGTCTCGGGTTGGAGCCGAAAACCGCCCCAGTGGGGTGGGCGAGGGACTTGACCTTCGGCATATTTCGCTTCCAGCGCCTGCAAACGCTGTTCAAGAACGGTACGGTCGGCGATCGCCTGACTCTGCGGCGAGGCCCAAGCCCCCAGTCGCGACCCCAGCGGTCGGCTTTGGAAATAAGCATCAGATTCGGCCGCCGCGATCGGCGTGATCGGCCCCTCGAAGCGCACCTGCCGCTCCAGCTCAGACCACCAAAAAACTAGCGCCCCATAAGGATTGGCACTGAGCTGTGCTGCTTTGCGGCTGTTGTAGTTGGTATAGAAGACGAGACCGCGTTCGTCCAAGCCCTTGAGCAAGACGATGCGGGCAGTGACGCGCCCCTCGGGCGTGGCAGTGGCGAGGGTCATGGCATTGGGTTCGGGAACTTGCGCCGCGATCGCCGCCTCGAGCCAACGCTGAAATTGCGGCAACGGCTCGGTATCAGCTTCAGCTTCGCTCAGACCGGCGCGGGCATAGTTCTGGCGCAGGTCAGCAATGTATCCGGTCATATCAGTGCAAAATTAACGGAATCAGGATGAGTTTCGCAGGCAAGAACACTGAGCATCACCAATACGACCCATCCCTGTATGCGGTGAGGGTTGACTGCTGCTAAGCTCGATAGGGTGTTGCCCTGCCCTCTGGATCTATGCGACAACTCAACTTCTTCATTATCTTTGTCTTCTGCCTGGCGATCGCCCTCTTTGCCCAAGAAAACGTTCAAGTCATCGCCATCCAGCTTCTGCCCGGAATCCGGGTGCAGGTTCCCCTGGCGATCGAGTTGCTGTTGACGATGGGCTTCGGGGCGGGCCTCGCTTGGCTGTTCGCCGTCTGGACAAGCTGGCAACAGCAACTGGTGCTGAAGCAACAACTCGAAGAAATCCGCGACCAACGCGAGCAGATCGCAGCCCTGGAAACAGAAGTCGCGAACTACCAGGGCAAGCTCAAAGGGGAAATCAAGAGCCAGCCACTGTTGCCCGCGTCGGACTTGGTGGCGGAGCTGGTGGAGCGAGTTCGGGACTCTGAGTTGAGCAAGTAGTCGGGCGATCGCGCTGCCTTGTGCAGAGGGGGCCAAACCGATGTCAGAATTTGAACCTGAACAAACTGACAGGCGAGTCAAGCTTGTGCATAGCCGCTTGGGAATGGTGTCGTTAGGGTTGGCGATCGCCGCTGCACTCAGTTTCCTGGGCTGCTTCGTGCTGATGGCGGTCGTCGTCGCCAACAACCCGACCCTTGCCGAGTCGAATCTCGAAGCCGATGAGCTAACAACCTCGATGGTCATCGCCGTTCTCCTAGTATTGCTGGCGATGATTTGCGCGCTCTTCGGCTTCATCTTTGGCCTGATCAGCATCTTCATCAAACAGCGGCGCAAGCTGTTTCCGATGCTCGGAACCGCCCTCAACACCACAATGCTAGTGTTAATCTTTGGGCTAGGCTTGCTAGGCCTACTATTGCAAAATTAATCGAGGTTGAATGCGGATGCAAGATTCTCTACCCGAAACTCCTGAGTCGCAACCCAATCCGCCCGGTCGCCCACATAGCGCCTTGGGAATCGCGTCATTAATTGTAGCCATCGTTGCTATCATTGCGATTTTCGGTGCGTTCGTGCTGGCGGCTGCCAATACTGAAGATGTGGTTGTGGGCACTGTCTTCCTATTGGGACTGCTACTGGCATTAATTGGTGATTTACTTGGCATCATCGGTATTTTCATGAAGCAGCGAAAGAAGCTATTTCCGATTTTGGGCACGGTGATCAATACCGCATTGCTAGTCATCGGGATCGGAACGCTAGGCTTGGGCTTGTTCTTTCTGAGGACATCCAGTAGCTTCTAATACCGCTATGCGGAAGCCATACTCAATCCAGTATTTATACCCCAAAAATTCTAGTAGACGACGGCATCAATGGCGATGCGATTCAATCGGTCATTGACCCCAAATCCTGTCCTCAGAACCCAAGCCTCGCCTGCCTCATCCCCAGCCCTGCTCCCAAGCCAAGAGAAGGGAGCCAAAAGCCCTCTCCCAGCTTGAGAGCAGGGGTCGGGGGAGGTAGACGTGCAGCGGCTGCTCGCAGAGTGGGCAACTGCAACGCCACAGTGGGATGCCCCCCTAGCGTCAGTCTTAATTGAAATGACTGTAACCTTCCAAGTCGTGAAAGGTGACCCAACAAGAGAGGAAAACGGAGTGGTTTCTGAAAAACCCACTCCGCTTGTCAATTGCCCATTGATGTCGATCCGAGCAGGCGACTAGCCCATGACCGCCAGGCTGCCGCCGATTGCAGCGGCGATCGCCGAAATCGTCGCCGTCGAAGAGACGCGCTTGCGCTTGCTGCTTCAGAGCTTGGATGCGACCCTCCACCTTGTGATCGAGCTGCTCAGCCCGCCGCAATACGGTGCCGCTTACTGATGTCCCTCTATAGCATAGGGACATCAGTAAGCGGCACTGGAATGCCCCTGATTGTTTACAGAATTTTCTAAGAATTGCCCAAGCAAAACCATCTTCAGACAGTTCTGCTGAGTCCAGTAGGCAGAATTGCAGTTCCGTCCTGTCACTCTAGATTGAGCGGCATAACGGCTTGGCTGAGCGGCGGCTAGTACCGCTACGCGGAATTTTGAGTTCTGAGTTTTGAGTGATGAGTGCAGACAATGCGGGCATCCTACGGCTCCTGAATGGGCATCTCATTTCCGCCGCCTTGTACTAGTGACCTTTGCCTCACAACCGAGATTTCCCGACCGTCCGCTTCAGCGCATTGTTATGCGGCGGCGGGTTTAGGGACTTTTGAAAGGATTGACAATTTTTAGCCCATCAATATCTGAATAGCCAAAGTCCTCTGTGTAGAGAGTTTCGACGTTTGCTTCTAAGCAGGCAGCAACCACCATCGAATCCCAGTGGGACAGACTAAAACGGCTCATCAAGTCCTCAGAACGATCAATAACAGCCCAAGTTGGTAAAACTGTGTACCAAACCTGCTGTAAGTCTCGGACGTATTGATAAGCTTGCACTCCGTTATACCCCAATGGCTCTAGCTTACGACTTGCTGCCAAGTACTCACATGCAACCTGCCAGACTAAAACCCCGTCTGTCAATGAAGATACTAAAGAAGCTGCCATTGCCTGTTTAGCGGGATCACGAGGATCATTAACGTAAATCAGGATATTCGTGTCAACGGCGTTCATGCAACATGTCCCGTGTAAAACGAGGAGCATTAGAGGGAATAGGGTTTTGTTGCATTCGCTCAACAAGGAGCTTTAGAAAATTCTGTCTAGCAGCAATGTCAGTGATCCTGGGTGGAGCAACTTGGGCTGATTGTACAAAAAGTTCAACTTCAATGCCTTCAGGCAAATTACAGGCTGTTTGAAGAATAAATGTACCACTACGGTAAACTGCTTTTAAGGCTTGGGGCATCAGAAGACTCCATAATTTCAAACGCATCAGAAGCAGATGACTACTACTGTTTTACAGTATAGTCTAGCCTTTACAGGCTCTCGTTCTGTAAGAATCTAGAATCTAGAGCAGCAAGCCATGAAGCAGGTTTATTTACTCACATGATCGCTAAAACAAATTCACCCTCATTAACAGACTGGTTAATCGAAACATGAAAAACCAATCCCCTAATTTATATAGGGCGTTCTCTAGTGCCAGCCAAGGCTTCATAAAAGCTTCGTCAAGGCTCTCCTGGGTTTAGGGTGAAGGATGTATACTAAGTTACGTTCAGGTGCATAAAGCCAATGAATCGTTTTCTCGACAATCTCCTCAACTTGCCCAAAGTCAGTGTACAGAACGTTGTTCAGGAAAGTGAAGAAGTATTTTTGATACTGGATTGCGAAGAAGAAAAAGTAGCCTGTCCACATTGCCATCATCAGACGGACGAAATCAATCAAACGCGATTGAT
>JAAUTY010000127.1 GCA_012031265.1 Spirulinaceae cyanobacterium SM2_1_0
CTTCTAAACCTTGCCGATTGAGCTGTTCCTGAACTGCAACACCCTCCTCAGACGCCGCTACATTCTCAGCAGCGAACCCGATCGCCTGCTGCGCTAATTCCGCCCCTTGCTGCTTGGCAGCCAGCTCTGCCTCTGCCGCCGCGATCGCCTCGGCATCGCCCTCAACCTGAGCTGTCTGCAAATCCGCCGCTGCCTGCTGAGCCTCCGACTGAGCCTGTAGCGCGGCTTGCTGTGCTTGGTTCTGGGCGATGCGCGCCTCAATCACCGCGCGTTGAGCGGCGGCAGCACTGCGGGCATTTTCTAATTGCAGTAGCTGTTTTTGCCGATCCAGCGCTCCTAGCGCATCTTGGCGCTCCTGCTCAGCCCGCGCCTGCTCAGCATCCTGGCGCTGGCGAACAATATCCAGCTCTGTAGCGCCTCGTTTGAAGCCCAGCTCTGCCAGCTCTTGCTGTAGCTGCTGCTCAATTTCGCTGGACTCCACGCCTTCTCGTAGGCGCTGCACAATTTCTTGCGCCCGCGATGCGCGGTCTACGTCGGCGTTAAGCTGGGTTTGCACCAAGCTCGCCTTGGCTTCTTCCAATTGGGCTTGCGAGTTGAGAAGGTTGGTCTGATTTTGCAAGCTTTGCTCAATTGCCTGATAGCGCTGCTGCTGCTGCTCAAGCTGAGCACTGAGCCGATCAATCCCTGAGATCTGAGCATCAATTGCCCGCGCCTGCTCAGCCGCCGCGCGCTGAATGGCATCAATTTCAGCCTGCTGTAGCGCCTCCTGAGCGCTACGCTCAGCCTGCAACAGATCGAGCGTGAGCTGCGTCGTGGCAGCTCGCGCAGCGCGAATCTCCTGCTGGCGCTTTGCTTCGGCGTCGCCATCGGCGGGCGCTAGTGCCTCTAGCGCTGCCAGTCGGTCTTGCTCTGCCGCCAGCTCGTCCTGGATCGCCTCGCGCGCGGCATCGGCACGCAGCCTTTCTGCCCCGTCCTCGTCGATCGCCCCGTCAGCAAGTAGACGCTCAATTTCGATCAGTCGCTGCTGCTCGCTGGCAACAATATCTGCTTGCGCCTTTTCGCGGGCGTCCGCAATTTTCTGAACCGCCTTTTCTTCGGCAGCCTTCTCTGCATCCAGTAGCGATTGACGCTTGTCGCCGCGTGCCTCCTCAAGCGCCAACTGGGCATCCAAAATTGCTTGGCGGTCGGCACCGTTTGCCTCTAGCGCATCCAGCTCTGCCTGGGCAGCGGCGATCGCGGCGTCAGCGCGGCGCGTAGCGGCTTCATCTTCGTCGATCGTGCCAGCATTCAATGCCTGCTGAATGGCAAGATTTTGTTCTGTAGCGGTCTCCCGAACCTTTGCCAGTGCCTGCTCTAGCGCGTCCGCGCCCTCTTCTGTTCCTTCGGCGGCAGCCTTGCCCGCTTCGGCACTTGCCTGCTCTAGTGCAATTGACTGAGCAACAATTCCGTCTACTGTCTTTTGCAGCTCAGCTTCCGGGACATCGCCAAATTCCCCTGCTGCGATCGCCGTTTCTGCCGCCGCCCTACGCTGCGCCTCGCTTGCCCCCTCACCCAGGTTTTCAATTGCTTTTAGCACCGTGAGCTGTGCGCGCCCGATACCAGTAGATGCCCGTTCAATTTCATCCAACTGAGCATCGCCATACCCCTCAGCCGCCAGTGCCGAACGAATCTGTGCTTGCCCCCAGCCCGTCGCGGCAGCGTCGCCCAGTTCCGCTGTCTTTTGCTGGATAATCTGTCCAGCGCGCTCAAGCGCCTGCACCTCTTTGGCAATGTCAGCAAATTCTTGCGCGTCAACCGCCTCGCTCAGCGAGGGGATGTCGAAATCGCCTAGCCCTGCCTCCTCCAACGCCCGCTGGATTTCAATTTGCCCGGCTTCGGTCTCGGCGGCATCGCCCAGTTCTTTCAACTTGTCGCGGTAGATGCTTTTGGCACGTTCGAGGTTGCGGTCAATTTTGTCGGTGTCAAGAGTCAGTTCGCTTTCATCCGGCAGGCTTGGCGGTTGAATCTCAAGCGGGGGAATGTTGACGCCGGGAATCTTATTGGCAAGTTCAAAAATTTGATTCAGTTGCTCGCGAATAAAATTAAGCGTTCCGCGTAGCGCATTATCCACGCCAGAGCCGATGCCATCAAGTACCTCGGCAAGCTTAATTGCCAGCGGCTCGATAAAATTGAAAACCGCCTCAACCACGCCGTTTAAAACGCGGAATGTGCCAATAACTCCGCCAACTGCATTGCCCAGCCCGGTTCCTAACAACTGGGCTGCAAACTGAATGCTGGCAATAAACGGCTTGAGAATGATGCCCAGCGCCTGAAAGCCTGGCTGCAAAATGGTGAGCAGCCGCTGCCCACGCTCTGAAGCAAAACTCAGCCCGTCGCTGACCGCCGAAATCGCTTGCGAAACCAGTAACTGAATACGATAAAAAGCTGCTGCTGCAACTTGAATGCCGTTAAACGCCGCCTCGAAAATGCCTAGATCGTTGCCAATTTCAATGGCATTGGTCAGCGCCGAAACGACATTTTCAACGATCTGCACCAGCGAACCAAATGCCCCAGACGCCGTGCCCCCTAGCGCCTCAGCGGCGGTAGAGCCAACGCGCCCCAACTCCTCGGTCAGGTTGCCCAGCAGCGGCAAAATATCGCTGCCTTGAAGCGCCGCAAGGGCATCGGTAAATGCCTCTTGCAAAAAGCCCGCGATCTCTTGCAAAAAGCTGAAGTCAATCGCCGACAGCGCTGCACTTAGACCCCCCACTGCGCCGTCAAACAGTGACGCCAGCCCGCTGGCAAACCCGGAGTTTGCCAGCAGGTCGGTGGCGTTATTCAGGAAACCAGTGATTTCACCCAAAAGCGGCGCAATCAGCGGCGCGATCGACTCGCCGAACTCGGTCCGCAAGCCGGAAACGGCAGAGTTTAGGATTTCAAACTGTGCGGCCAAGGACGACTGCATCACTGATGCGGTGCGCTCAGCGCTTCCCGCCAGGCTGTCAAATGCCGCCGCCTGACTTGCGACCAATTCGGGAGCGCGGGTCAGCAAACCAAGGGTTTTAGAGCCAAATTCGTCACCGAAGCTGGCGATTGCGAACGTAGCTTTTCGGTAGGCGACTCTAGACGGCTTATCGCGTCGGTTAGCGAGCCAAGGATCTTGTTCCCATCCAATTCACCTGCCGCATCCGTAAAGTCTTCGGCGCTCAGCCCAACGCTGCCCAGGATGCCTGCAAGGTTTTTGGCAGACGGCGAAAGGTTCTCAACGTTGCCCTTTAAACCCTCAATTGCGGGCACAAGGCGGTTCAATGTGCCGCGGAGGGCTGTCCCCGCCTCAGCACCCGTGACGCCCGCCGAAGCAAATAAGGCAAAGAACCGCGCCGTTTCCTCGGCATCCAGCCCGGCTTGTGCCGCTAGCGGTCCAACTGCCTTGAATGCCTCGCCCAGCTCGCTGACGGTCGTAGCGGAATTGTTGGCTGCCGTTACCAAGATGTCGGCGATCCGAGTAAAGCCCTCAGCGCCATCATCAAGTCCGCCGAACGTATTGCCAACTTGAGTAATGATTTCGCCTGTCTGCGCCAGATCTGTGCTGCTTGCTAAAGCCGCTTTGGACACAGCATCCAGGGACTGATTGACCTGCTGTGCCGATAGGCCGCCGCGCGAAAGAGAAACGGCTAGCTCACCGACCTGACCGCTCGTAAAAGTCGTTGTCGCGCCTAATCTTTTAACCTCTTCCTCAACCGCGCGAAAATCCGCAGACGCATCGCCCAGCCCGGTCAATGCGCGGAACGTGGTTAGGCTTTGGTCAAGCTCGGCAAACTCATTGATACTGGCTCCAATCTGATCCCTCACGACGCCAAACGCTGCGCCAACTGCCTCAACCGCCTTGGTGGCTCCGGCTGCTGCTAGATTGCCGAGCGCTGTGCCTGCTGCAATAGTGCCTACGCTTAGCCCCTGCGCATCCCTACCCGCACGCCCTGCTGCGCCAGCAAAATCATCCAAAGCTGGCGGCACTCTGCTGGCTTCTTTGGCCAGCGCCTCAAACTGCTTTTTGCTCAGCCCCGACTGCTTTGACAGCAACTGGAACGCCTTCTCAGAGCTGTTTCCCGCCGCCGTCAAATCTCGAATTGCCTTAATCGACGCCGCTGCTTCCTTTGAGGTCAGCCCAATCGAATTGGCAAATTCTTTCGCCGCATTAGTTGTCAGCCCCGTGGCGCGTGATAGCGCCACAGCCCCGCTCGCCGTTTCTTCAACTGCCGCCTGATACCGCCGCAACCCCGCTAGGGTGGCGTCCAGACCTTCGTTAACAAATTCGTTGCGAAATGTTGTCACGGTTTAGGTGGGCGAATGCCCGCGCGCTCGTCCATCTTGCGGAATACGTCGGCGATCGCGCGCTTATCCCACTCGGCTTGCTCTTCCGCCTCAGCCGCTTTCTGCTCATACTTGGGGTCAAGCTCAAGCAGTCGCGCATTGCGAATTGAAATGACAAAATCCAGCGGCTGCAAAGACACAAAGTCAGTCGCCTGCTGGACGTTTTCGAACAACTCCAGCGCCACCAATTGAGTGATTAACTTAGCGACAGACTCCGAGGCTGCAACCTCTTTGGAGCGCGGCTTGCTGTCGCTATCCATGCCGTTTAACCGAACGAACAGCCCCGCTCTGGGCTTGCCATCTTCGTCAGGATCAATCAGTAGCAGCCGGTAAATTGTCAGCGGGTCAAACCAATCTGGCTTGCATTGGTGTAGCTCCAGGATTCGGTCGGCCACGCTACGAACTTTGGGATTATTGACATACAGCGAGGCAAAATCTCGGTGGAAATTGAACTCTTCAGCCCGTGCAATTTCCGCTGAAAGCTGCTGCAAGTAGCCCTCCAGGATCTCAAGGCGCGTGCCAGGTAAGGGCATGACTTCGCGCCATGCCCCATCGGAGCAGTGCAGCGCCGTGTAGTGGCGCTCAAACTTCAAAAACGCCATTAGGAGCGCGCCGGGAAGAGGACGTAGGGGCGCGTCCAGCCAGACGGCGTAAGCATCTGCCCCTCGATCGTTCCCTCAGCGACATCGCCGCCCAGCGACAGCTCAAAGTTCGAGGCAAGCTTGATTCGCGGAATGTAAATCTCTTGATCGCCACGAGTGCCCTTGAGCAGCCCGTAGAACCGCTGTTCGCCAAATGCCGCACCTGTGCCGTTGCCGCCGTACGCCGTCAGGTTTGTCTCGGTTGTGAATCGAATTATGACAACGGTTGCCCCATTTTGAGCGGCGTTGAAATGAACAATTCCGGCGTCAACCTCGAATTGCCAGCGCTGGGTGCGCCAGCAGTGTAGGCAGCCTGGATCAACTGCTGCTCGTTGCCATCGTCAATGATTTGAACCTGGATGCTCTGGTCTTGCGTCAAACCGGCAATGGCAACCTGATTGGCAGTAGACGTCCCTACCGTATACTTGGCAACCGTTGGAACGCTGATTGAGGCAAGCTCTTCCTGCTTCGTGTCGAGCGTGTAGCCCAACGCAACCTGGTCGAAGCTCTGGAAGGTCAGCGCTAGGTTGAAAGTTTCCGAGGAAGTGGCGCTGTCCAAAACCTGTTGAACGCCCGGATCAAAGGGGAATCCAGTCGCCTCCAGAGTTTCGGTTTCTCGACTAATTGTGATGGATGCTGCTCGGACGTTGTAGCAAACGTCATCATCAAACGTCATCAATTTGCCCGCTGCATGACCAAACATACTGGCTGCTCCTAAAAGCTAAAATGGTGCTGCGGGCCTTTGCCCATCAGACGCGCTCTGTCCTATCCGTGGCGGGGCGCGCTCTGCGCTTACCCTATCCCTGGCGCAAGCTAGTTAGGGCAAAGTTATAATAAAAACGAATAAATGCGCGCGAGATTGAATCAGTGCAAGCATCCGTGAGTAGCCGCGAGATTGAATCAGTGCAAACATCCGTGAGTAGCCGCGAGCGTTTCGAGTTAGCGGTTAGGCGCATGGGGTTTTCTTCGCAAGCCGAATTCGCCAGGGCAGCCCATGTCAGCCAGGCGACGGCAAGCCGAGTACTTAGGAATCCAGCTCAATTATTTGCGCGAGCGCTGATGTTTGCGGCGATGGACAAGCGCATTGGCGAAGCGCTTGACGACATTTGGCAAGCGGAAAGGGAGAAGTGGCAGCGCTAGCTCATGTAATCAAATCCGTCTGGCAGCCCAATGCCGTCGTCATCCCAGTGGATGCGCGCCCATACCGTGGCGATCGCGCCACCTTCTTGGTTGATCTCAAGCTCTACGCGCGAGTCCTCGGTCTTTGTCCCCTTAAATATTGTGAAAGTTTTTGCCC
>JAAUTY010000065.1 GCA_012031265.1 Spirulinaceae cyanobacterium SM2_1_0
CATTCTTGACGACGTTGCATGACTCGCAGGTGGGGCAACGTAGAACAGGGCTAGACATTGATAAGCTTCTATCACAACACGGATCGACCTTATCGTGATACCTCAGAGCCTTGCATCCCCCTACTGTCTTAAATTAGCTTTGTATCCTTACTCGTTAGGGACTACCTGAAAATCGACCCCTTGAGTCTTCCTTAAGCTTCTCCGCATCTGGTGGAGACATGGTAAAGTCTGTTTGTAATTTTGGTTGCGAAGCACATCGGCCGAGTGGCCCAGTCGCCAGTTGCAGAGAGTGGCTTGATGATGTCGGCAACCCACTTCAGCCCCCGGCGCGAGCCACAATTCAATAATGCCTGCTCGCCTCCAGCCTAAGGGACTTGCACGCTAACCCTGGTATTTAGGATCGACATGACCATGCTGAGTCTAGTGACCCGCACAGCTTTGCGCCGACTGTTTGGTCTGGCTGGCATTGTCTCGCTACTGGCTGCTTGTGGCGGTGAACCCTCACAGCAAGCGGGGGGCAGGGGCATTCCAGTCACGGTGCAGATGATCGCCGCGACCACAGTTGAAGATACGTCCGAATTTGTCGGCACGCTCCAAGCGAAGCAGCGTGCCCAGGTTAGCTCCGAGATTTCTGGGCGCGTGGTGAGCGTGCGGGTGAGTGATGGCGATCGCGTCCCGGCAGGCACTCCGCTGATCCAAATCAACCCCGACCAAACCATCGCCCAAGTCCGCGCCTCCGCCGCCAATGTCAACGCGCAGCAAGCTTCCCAAGCCGGAGCGGAAGCCTCGGTGCGGACGGCTCGTGCCCAGTTGAGCGCCGCCGAAGCCAATCGCGACAATGCCCGCGCCACGCTTAAAGCTCAGGAAGCCGAACTGGCGAATGCGGAAGCCAATCTTAAGTTGCAACAAGAAGATTTCGAGCGCATCTCCTTTCTCGCGGCGGAAGGGGTGCAGTCGCAGCAACAGTTGGACACGCAGGCGACTAATCGTGACTCGGCGCGCGCCGCCCGTGACGCCGCCCGCGAAGGGGTGAATGCGGCTCGCTCGTCCCTCAAAGCGGCAGAGGCGAATATCGTGATCGCCCGTGAGCAACTACAACAGGCCCTCGCCAGCGTCGAAGGCAACCGCGCCGCCGTGGATCGCGCCCAGGCCGAACTCGCCGCCACTAGCGAAACTTTCCGCTTCACCCGCGTCACCGCCCCGTTCGCTGGCACGGTCGGCAACATCACCGTCAAGCAAGGTGATTTTGTCAGCACTGGCACCGTGCTGACGACGGTGACTCAGGACGATGTGTTTGAACTCAATCTGCCGATCCCGGTGGCACGGGCCTCAGCGTTGCGAGCGGGTTTGCCGGTGGAATTGCTGGATGAAAGCAGTGGCGAGGCGATCGCCACCGGCCGCATCAGCTTCATCGCCCCAGAAGTGGACACCACTTCGCAAACCATCCTCGCCAAAGCCAGTTTCCGCAACAGCGGTGATCTACGTGACGGGCAGTTCGTGCGGGCACGGGTGATCTGGAATCGCCAGGAGGGCATTCTGATTCCCACCGTCGCCGTCTCGCGCGTCGCGGGCAAAGAATTTGTCTTCGTCGTGCAGGACAACACCAACCCCGAACTCCCGGCTGACTTCGCTGCCAGTCAGCGCCCCATCGAAGTCGGCCTGGTGCAAGACGACAGCTACCAAATTCTCGACGGCCTCATCCCCGGCGAACAGATCGCCGTCACCAACATCCTCAAACTGCGCGACGGCGTACCCGTCCAGCCCGAGACCGCTGCCTCTAGCACCGAAATCTTGACCGACTAATCGCTGTTCACTCTGACCTGCCGCTTGCTCTGAGCCTATGATCCTCTCCATCGCCAGCCCCTTCATCAAGCGACCGGTGCTCACCACCGTTTGCACCCTGCTGATTCTGCTCGTCGGCGGGATCGCCATCCCGCTGCTGCCGATCGAGCAACTGCCGCAGCTCGCGCCGACCCAGATCAACGTCAACTCTGCTTACACAGGTGCGGATGCCGAAACCGTTGAAACGACGGTGACCACGATCATTGAGCAAGAGCTGAACGGTCTCGAGGGCATGAGCTACATGACCTCCACCAGCGGCACCGGCAGCAGCAGCATTCAGGTCGTTTTCGACTCCAGCCGCGACAAGGACATCGCCCAAGTTGATGTCCAGAACAAGCTCGCGGGTGCGGAGCCACTCCTGCCTGCGCCCGTGCGCCAAACCGGCGTCCGGGTCAATGCGGCATCCTCCAGCTTGCTACTGGTCTACGGTTTCGCCTCGGAAAACGGCGAATACGATGACCAATTTTTAACCAACTACGTTGATTTGTTTGTGGTCGATGCCGTCAAGCGAGTTCCTGGCGTCGGTGATGTCACGATCTACGGGGCTGGGAAATATGCGATGCGGGTCTGGCTCGACCCCAATGCCCTAGCTGGCGTTGAGCTGACGGCGCTGGATGTCACCAGTGCGATCAGCGAGCAAAATGTCCAGATCGGCGCGGGCGCGGTCGGCAGTCAACCGGCCGCCGCCGATCAGCCCTACGAATTCACCGTGCGGGTGCAGGGTCGCCTGCAAGAGGTGGAGGAGTTTGCAAACATCGTCCTCAAAGTTGGCGACAACGGCGAGCTGGTGCGTCTGCGTGATGTCGGCCGCGTCGAACTCGGCGCGCAAACCTACGCCACCAACGCCACGTTTAATCAACGGCAGGCGGTCGGCATCGGCATCAACCAACTTCCGGGTAGCAACGCTCTGGATGTCTCCAGTGCTGTGCGTCAGACAGTTCAAGATCTGGCGAGCGATTTTCCCCCTGGCATGGTGGCTGAGGTCATCTTCGACACCTCCGACTTCGTGAATGTCTCGCTGAAGGAAGTGATCGTGACGCTGGTGCAGGCGATCGCCCTCGTCATCCTCATCCTCTTCATCTTTTTGCAAGACTGGCGCACGACGATCATCCCGGCGATCGCCATCCCCGTCGCCCTGATCGGCGCGATGGCCTTCCTGCTCCTGTTTGGCTTCTCGATCAACACGCTGACCCTCTTTGGCTGCATCCTCGCCAGTGGTCTGGTCGTAGACGACGCGATCGTTGTGGTCGAAGCGGTAACCGCCAAGATGGCGCAAGGAATGCGTCCCCGCCAAGCCGCCCTCGAGAGCATGAATGAGCTATCGGGGGCAGTTATCTCCACCTCGCTGGTGTTGATGGCGGTGTTCATCCCAGTCGCCTTCTTTCCCGGCACTACCGGCAAGATTTACCAGCAATTTGCCCTGACGATCGCCTTCACCGTTCTCGTCTCGACTTTCAACGCCCTCAGCTTCTCACCCAGCATGGCGGCAATTTTGCTGAAACCGCAGCCCGACGAACCAAGCGGCTGGCTGGGCCGGTTCTTTATCGCGTTTAACCGGGGTCTGGCTTGGTCGATCGACCGCTACCGTGATACCGTCTGTGCCCTCATCCGCGTCCGCTGGCTGGTGATGGGCGTCTTCGCCTTTGCGCTGGTGATGACCGTTTGGATGTATGGGCTGGTTCCGAGCGGCTTTGTGCCCGAAGAGGATCAGGGCTATTTTCTCGGCATTGTCCAGGCTCCCGATGGTGTCGCGCTCAACTATACGTCCGAGGTCATGGAGGAGGTCGAGGCGATCATTCTCGACAATCCCAATGTTGCCAGCACCTTCATGGTGCGGGGGGCAGGCTTTGACGGCAGTGGCTCAGCGCGCGGTCTCTTCTTCGGCACGCTCAAACCCTGGGATGAGCGCCCCAACCCCGACCAAAGCATCTACGGCGTCCTCGCTGACCTCAATCCCAAGTTTCAGGCGATTCAAGGTGCGATCGTCGCCGCCTTCAATGCGCCACCGGTTTCGGGCTTGAGCACCTTCGGCGGCTTCGAGTTTCAGCTTCAGGATCGCAGCGGCGGCCAGTTGAGCATTGCCGAATTTCTCGCCAATGCCGGTGACATCATCGGTGCCGGGAATGCTGACCCCGTCCTCGGCGGTAGCGTCTACACGCAGTTCACGGCGAATGCGCCGCAGTTGCAGATTGACGTGAATCGCGCTCGCCTCAAAGCCCTCAATGTCGATTTCAGTCAGGCACTCTCTACCCTCAGCGTCTACCTCGGCTCCAGCTACGTCAACGATTTCACCCTCGGTCAGCGCAGCTACCGCGTCTACGCCCAAGCCGACCAACAATTCCGCGCCCAGCCGGAGCAACTGGAGCAATACTACGTCCGTTCCCGCAACGGTAACATGGTCGCCCTCAATGAGATCGTGACCGTCACGCCGATCTCTGGGCCGCCAACGATCAACCACTTCAACCTCTTCCGCTCGATCAAACTCCAGGGGCAAGCGGCCCCCGGCTACAGTTCGGGTCAAGCGATTCAAGCCATGCAGAGTGCTTACGAAGAGGCCGCCCTGCCGACGGTTGGCAGCGAGTGGACGGGCACGGCGCGGGAAGAAATCTCTGCCGGTGGTCAAGCCGTGATCATCTTCGGCTTGGGCATTGTGATCGTCTTCCTCGTCCTCGCTGCCCAGTACGAGAGCTATATCGATCCGCTGATCATCATGCTGACGGTGCCGCTGGCGATGCTGGGGGCCTTGGTCTTCTTGTTCGCGCGTCAGCTCAACTTGGACGTTTACGCCCAGGTCGGTCTGGTGATGCTGATTGGCTTGGCGAGCAAAAACGCGATTCTAATCGTCGAATTTGCCAACCAGTCGCGCGCTGAGGGCATGAAAATTACCGAGGCGGCAATCTATGCTGCCGAGCAGCGCTTCCGACCGATTTTGATGACGGCGATCTCCAGTCTGGTCGGTTTCTTCCCGCTAGTGGTTGCCACGGGAGCCGGTTCTGCGAGCCGCCAATCGATTGGGACGGTGGTGTTTGGCGGTCTGCTCGTTGCCACCTTCCTGAGTTTGCTGGTCGTGCCCGTCCTCTACATCGTGGTCAAAACCTTGGCGGAGCGGGTCTTTGGCGCACGACCGACTGATAGCGGCGATACGCCCCTACCGCCTACGCCGCCATCAACCCCTCCGAGCTTGCCCTCGGCTCCTGAGGAGCGCCGCCGTTCGCCGTCCGACGTGCCGGCCCTCGAACCCCAACCCACCCCTTCTCGATTTGTGGAAGGCGAGAGTCCGCTCTGAGTATTACAACCTTTGAAGCGCGATCGCCCGTCCCTACCCATAATCGCGACAATAGAAATGGAAGCCGAGCTGGAGGTTGAAGCAAGATGAACCGCAAACTGATCGGTTTTTGTAGCGTAATGACGGCTGTGGTCGGTGCGGCTGTTGGCGTTGCTACCGCTGAGCTGGCGGCGAATAATTACGCTAGCCCGATTTATCAAAATATGCACCGCAAGTATGCGATCGGCGGCGCGGTCGTCGGCCTGCTGGTCGGGGCTAGCCAAGAAGGCGTGCGTCAACTGAAAGCAAAGCGCGATCGCGAAGAAGCCGAGTACGAAGGCCAACAGCGTGCCCACGGCTGCCAAGATACTAAAATTGCCGCACCTATCCCCCGCCCCGCTTGGCGAGTGCGGCAGCAACGCCGACAATAGAGATCAGCCGGTTGACAGCCGCCATTGACAGCAATCGCAGGCCGATCGTCAATACCGGTAGCCTGTCTGTTGATCCCTGATGACTGCGACTCGTCCCTATCGCCTGCTCCGCGAACCTGCCGCCTGGCTCTACAGTTTCTGGAAGTTCTCACGACCGCATACGATCGTTGGCACCAGTCTGAGCGCGATCGCCCTCTATGCGATCGCCCTCGCCCAGGCTGACCAACTCCCGACCCTCACCAATCTTGGTGACCTCCTCGGTGCCTGGCTTGCCTGCCTCTGCGGCAACGTCTACATCGTCGGTCTCAACCAGCTCGAAGATGTCGCCATCGACCGCGTGAACAAGCCGCACCTGCCCCTAGCGGCGGGGGAATTTTCGCAACGGCAGGGACAGTGGCTCGTCGGGCTGACCGGGGCTGCGGCGCTGTTGCTGGCCGCGCTCTTTGGCGGCTGGCTGCTGCTGACGGTCGGCCTCAGCTTGGCGATTGGCACCGCCTACTCGCAGCCGCCGATTCGCCTCAAACGCTTCCCCTTCTGGGCGGCGCTCTGCATCTTTGCGGTGCGCGGCGCGATTGTCAATCTGGGTCTCTTCCTGCACTTCAGCCAGCAACTAGGAGTCAGCGCTAGCCTCCCGCCCGTGATCTGGGCACTAGCGCTGTTTATCCTCGTTTTCTCGGTGGCGATCGCTATTTTCAAGGACATCCCCGACCTCGAGGGCGATCGCCGCTACAACATCACCACCTTCACTGTCCTGCTCGGCAAGCCCGCGATTTTCAACCTGACGCGCGTCATTCTCAGCCTTTGCTATGGCGGGGCGATCGCTGCTGGGGCACTCGGCTTACCCGGTGTGCAGCCGCTAGTCTTTATCGGCCTGCACGCCATGTTGATCGCCGTCTTTTGGGGGCGGAGTCTGGGTGTCGATTTGGGGAATAAGGGGGCGATCGCCCAGTTCTACCAGTTCATCTGGAAGCTGTTTTTCCTGGAATATCTCCTTTTCCCCATCGCTTGCTGGCTGGCGTAGTACCGCTACGCGGAAGTCAGAAGGCAGGAGTCGGAGTTTCAGGACGGCACAGTCAGCGGTGAACACAGCTCGACCAGCGTACCGTCCGGACAACGCAGATAGGATACAGTCTGCCCCCAGGGTTTCACGGTCGGGATGCGGAGTTCTGCCGCCCCAGCGGCGATCGCCTTCGCATGAGCTGCCACCACATCCGGCGTCACGAGCGCAATTTCCATCCCTAGCGGTGATGGTGACGTATCAGCCGCCACATAGCCAGCGGGTAAATTCATCGCCCCCAGGCTGTGCGCTGCGAAAGCCAGCGTCGTTTCGCCCGTGCTCAGCTCGCCATAATCTCCCGATTCGTGCAGAAAGCGCGACTCGAACCCAAACGCCGCCTTGAAGAAGGCTAAGGACGCCGCCACGTCAGCGACATAAATGATCGTATGGCCGAATTGCATATTCCTCGCCGCGCTGTCTGGCAAAACATTAGTACTATGATACGTCGAACCAGGTGGGCGATCGCCACCTGAATTTCGTGCCCAAACTCTTATGCCTGTCGGTTGACAGAAAAATCAAAACCCCCTAATCTGTAGTACGAACGTGCTAGTCCGTTCTCCTTTTCTTCAGTTCAGTGCGCCCAACTGTCCGCCCCGTGCGAGCAGGCGGGCGCTTTCTCCCCCAATCACTGAAGCGGACGGGCGAGCCGTCGCGGCTGGAAACTCGAGCACCGGATACAACCATGAATCTTGACAAAATCGATTTGGCAAATCTAGTCGCGATCGGTCATACCGATGCGACGCTGGGCCTGCTCTTTGATCGGGGCGCGGAGTGGGAGTATGTCGAGCTGCCCGCACCTCGCGAAGCCTACTTCGGTCTCCAGCGGGTCGCGGCGCTGGCGAGTGGTGCGATTCCGGTGTTGCCAGCGCGATCGCTCCCGGCCGCCGATTGTGCCGCTGCGCTCGATGCGGCACATTTGGCATGGGACTACGCAGCCTGGGCAGTCCAGGAATGTGAGGACGAGGATGATTATGGTGCGTGAAGATTCAGAGCACCGATCGGACTGGTGACCGCTGGAGTCCACTCGGACTGCCGGTCTACTAGGGCTTGAGCGGACAGCAGTGAGGGCGGCAACTGCTGGGGCTGTTTGACTTGTCGCTGTCACAGCGATTCATGTCAGAATAGGCCCACTGAGCTGAGCCAAGCTCTCGATTCTCTACCGGATGAAGGCAAGCTGCATGAGTTTTCCGCGCGCCAGTGGCGTTTTACTACATCCCACGAGTTTGCCCAGTCGCTTTGGCATTGGCGATCTAGGTCAAGCCGCCTACGAGTTTGTCGATTTTCTCGTTGCGAGCGGTCAGAAGCTCTGGCAAATTCTGCCGCTGGGGCCGACTGGCTACGAGCACTCGCCCTACACGATGAACTTCAGTGCCTTCGCCGGCAATCCGCTGCTGATCAACCTCGACGGACTGGTGGCAATGGGGTTGCTGGCGGCTGACGCCCTGGAACCCTTGGTGGGTGAGGACATTGAACCCGAGCGGGTCAACTTCGCGCGCGTGATCCCACACAAGACGCGCTATCTGGAGCAAGCCGCCGAACGTTTCCGGGCGAATTCCGGTGCCGAATTTGGGCAGTTTTGCCAAGAACAAGCCTGGTGGCTAGATGACTATGTGCTATTCATGGTGCTGCTGGAGGCGAACGCGGGTCAATGCTGGAATGAGTGGGAGCCAGCGCTAGCGCGTCGCCAACCGGCAGCCTTAGCGGCGCAACGGGAGGAATGCCGCGATCGCATCTTCTACCATCAATTTGTCCAATTCATTTTCTTCCGGCAGTGGCAGCAACTGCGTGCTTACGCCAATGAACGGGGCATTCAGATTATTGGCGATGTCTCGATCTATGTCTGCGAAAACAGCGCCGATGTTTGGGCACATCCGGAGGCATTCAAGCTTGATCCAGAGACGCTGAAACCGGCCTACATCGCGGGCGTGCCGCCGGACTACTTCAGCGCCACCGGTCAGCTCTGGGGAAACCCGGTCTACGATTGGGAGCAATTGCAAAAAACCGGCTTCGCTTGGTGGCTGGATCGCTTCCGGGCAACTTTGCTCTACGTTGACTTAGTTCGCATCGATCATTTCCGAGGCTTTGAGGCCTACTGGCAAGTACCGGCGGGTGAAACCGTCGCTACGAACGGCGAGTGGGTGCTGGCTCCTGGAGACGCTTTTTTTGAAGCCGTCCAGCAAAAACTCGGGAGTCTGCCGGTTTTGGCGGAGGATTTGGGGATTATCACGCCGGAAGTCGAGGCCTTGCGCGATCGCTTCGATTTCCCCGGTATGAAGATTCTGCTCTTTGCCTTTAGCGAGGGCGCGGCTCATCCCTACCTGCCTCACAATTACCCACGCAACTGTCTGGTTTACACAGGCACTCATGACAATGACACAACGCTGGGCTGGTGGGCGAAAGCGGGTGAAGGGGAACGACAGGCGATCGCCCGCTACCTGGACTGTGAGTCTCCGGCTGAGATTACCGAAGTCAACTGGGGCCTGATCCGGCTCGCGCTCAGCTCGGTCGCAAACCAGGCGATCATGCCCTTACAAGACCTGCTCGGCCTGGACAATCGCGCCCGCATGAATGATCCCAGCGTCAATGCGGGCAACTGGCGCTGGCGCTATGCGAGTTCCGACTTGTTGACACCCGCTTTAGCCGAACGCCTGCGCGGCTTGACGCAACTTTACAATCGCTAGCGGAATTTCTCGCCCACCGCCGTCATGCCGAATTTACCCAACTCGATCACCTTGTCGCGACTGCTAGGTTTGCCGCCGCTGCTGTATTGGCTGCATGCCCCTACGAGCGCGCAACGCTGGCTGGCGCTGGGTCTCTTTTTGCTGTTGGCGGCGACAGATTGGCTGGATGGCTATCTGGCGCGGCGGCTCAACCAAGTGACGGATCTGGGTAAGTTTCTCGATCCGCTGGTGGATAAGTTGCTGGTGTTGGCTCCTTTACTCGCTCTGATCGAGTTGAAATTTGTGCCCGCTTGGGGGGTCTTTCTGGTTCTGGCACGGGAGTTGGCGATCGCCGGTTGGCGCGTCAGCCAGCCCCAGATCACGGGGGCGAATTGGTGGGGGAAGGCAAAAACGGTGAGTCAAATCGGGGCGATCGCGCTGCTCATCGCCCCCTTACCCCAGCCCTGGCCGCAAATTGCCCAGACGGCTTTCTGGCTGGCAGTAGCACTGACGCTCCTCTCCGGAGCCATCTATGTTTGGCCGCCAGTGCCTCCGGCTGAAGCCTCTCAGGCTGGCTAAGGAAGGAGTGAGACTTAATTAGGTTCCAAATTTTGAGTTTTGAGTGGCAGAGCTGACTCAAAATTCAAAACTAAGAACTTAAAACTCATCCATTCCTAAGCGCCGCTTTAAGGCTCAGAATCTGGCATCTGGCTACCGGGCGGTAAATCGATGAAGACCCGCTCGCCCGGTTCAAGACCCGACAAAACTTGGGTTTTATCGCCAATCGTCGCGCCCAATTGCACCGGCTCAAAGCGGGGGCGATTGTTTAACCCCAGCACCATGACGCCTGTTTCGCCGTCACGGGTGACGATGGCGATTGTTGGAATCACCAATTGGCTAGGCAGTGATTCGCCGACAAAGGTAGCATTCACTTCCATTCCCGGCTTCAACACATCATTACCGCTGACCAAACCAATGCGCACTTCAAAGGAGGTGACATTATTCTCAACCACCGCCTCGGGCGCGATCAGGCGCACGCGACCGCGAAAGATTTGGTCAGGGAAGGCATCAATACTGATTTCCACCGGCTGACCCACTTGCAAGCGCGGCACATCCACCTGGGGCACGCGGGCCAGCACTTCCAGACCTTCGGCTAAGGCGAGAATCGAAGCTGAGGTCGCAGACGCAACCGCAGAGGCAGATGTGTCCGGCGTGACAAACGCCCCCTCGTCAGCGTAGCGCTGGGTGATGATCCCTGCGAAGGGAGCCTGGATGATGGTGTCGCGAAAGCGGATTTGCAACTCCTGCACGCGCGCCTGGGCAGCCGCCGCTACTGCTTCGAGGCGCTGGACTTCATTTTGTTGGCGAGAGCGCGCTTGGCGCAGCGCGGCTTGCGCCTCCACCCAAGCAAAGCCCGCTTGTTGAATCTCGGGACGGGCGGTGCCTTGGCGCTGCAAGTTGGTCTGGATCGCCTGCCGCAAATTCGTCTCAGCCGCACGCAACTCGATCGCGGCTTCATCGAAGATATTCTGCGACACCGCCCCGGCTTCATTGGGCAGTTGATAGCGTTGAAAGCGCTGCTCGGCACGTTCGAGCCGCTCTTGGGCGGCGATGATTTCAGCGCGGGCAATCTCAACATCGCGGGGCACGCGCTGCTCGACAGCATCGAGCTGGGCGCGGGCCTGTTGCACCCTCGCTGCCGCCTGCTCGACTTCGAGGGCGAGGCGGGCGCGACCTTCATCGAGGCTGGCGACCGCTTCCCGGAGATTCGCCACGGCTTGCTCGCCTTGGGCACGGATTTCGGCGTTGTCCATCTGGGCGAGCGGCTGACCGGCTTCGACCTCAGCCCCCTGCTCGACCCCCAGTTGCTGGACGATGCCAGCATTTTTGGGGCTGATATTCACGCTGCGGATGGGCACCGCTGTGCCGCTGGCTTCAATGCGAACGGTCAGCGCTTCACTGGTAGCCGGTACGGTCAGCGCCTCGATGTCGAAGCTCGGCCCAGAAAAAAAGATGGCGTAGAGTGAGCCACCAATCAGCACAATGCCGCCGATCCCCAAGCCAATCAGCCAAGGCAGCGGGCGCTTGAACGTAGGACGCGACAAAGACAATGACATATGTAATGACGCAGCGATGAAATGATCAATACCGAGAGGTCTGGGTCGGTGATCGCCCAGTTCCGCACCACCGCGATCCAGGTTACCGCAGTCAGCTCGCAATTGTGGGGGAGAGAGGTTATGCGATGGACATTCCTTGGCTCAGTCAGAAGAATTTGGTGATTCGTGCTCCCAATTAGTGACTTCTCGGTTAGATTGGATGAATTAAAGTCTATGTGTTTTTAAGGAGACGAAGGGAATACTGTGCCTAAGCGAAACTGGTGGCTCCCCTGTCTGGCGATCGCAAGTTGCTGGAGCGCGATCGCGCTACCGGCTCGCAGCCAAGCGCTACTCCCCTACACGCCCGATCTCGACATTGAACTTCTCGAACAGCAAGGCCTCGTCCTGACTCGTGATGTCGTTCAGCTCGTGCGCTTCGAGCAATACGAACTCGCCCTGCCGCGTGCGAAGCTAGCGACGCAACTGGCTCCCAATACCTACGAGCCTTGGTTTCTGCTCGGCAGCCTCTATGTCCAACAAGCTGAGTTTGATAAGGGGATCTCAATCCTGAGAACCGCGCAGCGACTGTCGCCCGATGACGCTGGCGTGCGCTTTACACTCGGCTCCGCTTATTTCCAAAAAGAACAGTACGACCAAGCGTTGGTTGAACTGGAGGCGGGCTTGGCGATCAATCCCGACTCGGTGGAGGCACGCTTCGACCTTGGGAATACCTATCTCATGTTGGGACGCTTTCCAGACGCGATTCAAGCCTATCAAGTGGCGATCACCGAAAACCCTGAGTTTTGGCCAGCGGTCAACAACATCGGTCTCGTGAAGTACGAGCAGGGCAATGTCCAAGGCGCGATTCAAGACTGGCAGGCGGCGCTCGCCGTCGATGCCGAAGCCGCCGAGCCGATGCTGGCGATCGGCGTCGCACTCTATGCGAGCGGTCAACAGGAGGAAGGGTTGGAGATGGTCGCAGAAGCCTTGCGCCTCGACCGCGCCTATGCGGACTTGGAGTTCCTCCGCATCAATCTCTGGGGTGAACAACTGCTCCGCGATGCCGCCCAAGTTCTTGCCCTACCTCAGCTCTCGTCCCTGGTTGGCTCGTAGTGCTCTTGGCAAGGACGGCCTGATTTTGACCCCAGGGTGGCGAGCACTCGCATCAGTTGGTTATCATGAGGAGTAGGCAATTGGTCTGATGCTCAATATTAGAGATTGAGCGCCTTCAGAGCATCGCCAGTAGAATCTGTGCCTTGGTGCAGTTTCTTCGACCCACGACTCGTAGTAACGGAAGCTGGTCTCTTAGGAGCCTTTGGTTCGATGGATTATCTCGATCAGGTCTTGGAAAAACTGCGCGATTGGGCGCGTCGCTTAGTTGAGACGCTTTTTGGCCCACAAACGGAATCCGAACCGGAGCTAATTCCCATCCCCGTCGATGAGCCGCAACGCCGCCAAAGCCGCTAAGAGTTCTTCAGTTCATCCTGTACCCTGCCACTTTTCTGATGGCAGGGATTGGCAATGACCTCAGAGCGAATTCTCGTTTTGCACGGCCCTAATTTGAATCTGCTAGGACGACGTGAACCAGGTATTTATGGTTTCACGACGCTACCTGAGATCGATGCCATGCTGACCCGTGAGGCGGAAAGGCTTGAAGTGGTAGTGACGAGTCAGCAATCGAATTCGGAAGGAGAGTTGGTCAGCGCTATTCAGGCTGCATGGGGTCGTGAATGCGGTATCGTCATTAATGCTGCTGCCTACACGCACACCAGCGTTGCCATTCGGGATGCCCTCGCAGCAAGCCAGCTCCCAACGGTTGAGGTTCATCTCAGCAATATTTATCGCCGCGAATCATTCCGGCAGCATTCCTACATTGCTCCGATTGCCATTGGACAGATTAGTGGCTTCGGGGCTGATAGCTATTGGTTGGGCCTCCAAGCGCTAGTCCGCCACCTCAGACAGCCAACCACAGAGGCTTCTGAGGCTTAATCAGTCATTGCAAGCCGTTTTAAGGGATTGCAATGAAATTGTCTCGCTGCCGTTGTGCTCAATCATCTGAAGCGCAATGCGGCTGTAATGGTCAGCCTGGAAACTGGGATGGTAATCTTCACCACCGGTCTCTTCGGGACTTGAATAGAATGACCCTGCTGTGCAGCCTAATACTGGCGCTAAGCGGGCTGAAGGGTTGTGGCCACGACAATTGCTGCCGCCCGCGCTAGGAGAAAATTTCATGATCGGCTCACCGCTTGTTAAGAAAAGACGTAGATTGCCCGACTCGCCAGATTAGGTTGACTACATTGAAGGGTGTTTGGGCCAGTCCTAAATGAGACACTACACAAGCGCTTAAGTGAAATGGCCAAAGAAAAAGAAACCGTGCCTGTGGCACTGGTTACATTAACGATTGGCATTCTCGTTGCCATCATTAGCTTCTGGTACGGGCGGGACAACGGCTTACTGCCAGAGCAGGTCTCTCAGCAAGCTCCGTTAGTCGATAACTTCTTCCGGGTCATGGTGACTGTGGGCACGGCGCTGTTCCTGTTGGTTGAAGGGGCGATCGTCTTTGCCCTATTCAAGTTCCGGCGACGCCCTGACGATGATACCGATGCCCCGCCGATCAAGGGAAATTTCTCGCTGGAAGTATTTTGGACTGCGATCCCGGCTGTCATCGTCATTGGTCTGGGCATCTACAGCGTCGATGTCTATAATCGCATGGGCGGCTTCGATACAGTCGGCAGTACGGCGGTGGCTCATCATCATGGTGGTCATGCGACGCAATTGGCGAGCCTACCGGGTAGTAGTGACGTGGGTGCGCCATTGCTGTCGGCGGCGGCTCCACAACAGGTTGCCTTCAAGTACGGTCTGGGGGCAACGCCTGCTGAAGGTCAAGCATCGCCCTTCTTGGAAATCGCTGTCAAGGGCTTGCAGTATGCTTGGCTCTTCACTTATCCCAATGGGATGGTGACGGGTGAACTGCACGTTCCGGTGGGTGAAGATGTGCGACTCAACATCACGGCTCAGGACGTGTTGCACTCTTTCTGGCTGCCTGAGTTCCGCATCAAGCAAGATGCGATTCCGGGTGAGACGACGGAATTGCGCTTCACGCCGACCAAAACTGGTACTTATCCGGTGGTCTGTGCGGAACTCTGTGGGGCTTATCATGGCTCGATGCGATCGCAAATCATCATCCAGGAGCCAGACGAGTATGAGCAGTGGGTTGCGGAAAATCAGCCGGTTGCCGTGACGACCGGAACTGATACCGTTGCCCTCCATCCCAGCGAGCGCAGTGATGCGGATTTTCTCGCCCCCTATGCGGCTGAGTGGGGTATCGACGCGGCAGCGATCGCTCCTCTCCAGCCTGAGCGTCATGCGTAAGGCGAAGTGATTTTTCAGATTTCGTGATCGTCGTCTGGTCGCGCTTTTGTCCGCTCCATTGCAATCATTGATATTTCCCCATGACACAAGCACAAATCTCCATGGATGCGGTCAGCCATACTGAGCATCCAGAAGCCTGGAAGTGGTATCACTACTTCTGGTACAACACGGATCACAAGGTCATCGGCATTCAATATCTAGTTTTTTCTTTCATTGCCTATTTGATTGCGGGCGTCATGGCGCTATTTATGCGCGCTGAACTGTATACTCCCAACTCGGATGTACTCGATCCCAACCTGTACAATGCTCTTTTGACCAACCATGGGACGATGATGATCTTCTTCTGGGTCGTCCCGGCTGCGATTGGCGGTTTCGGCAACTACCTGGTGCCGCTGATGATTGGTGCCAAGGACATGGCGTTTCCGAACCTGAATGCGATCGCCTTCTGGCTCAATCCACCAGCGGCGCTGATGCTGACGATCAGCCTCTGGTTTGGGGGGGCGCAATCGGGCTGGACGGCTTACCCGCCTCTGAGTCTGGTTACGAACAATCTTGGTCAGTCCTTTTGGGCTTTGGCGATTTTGCTGGTAGGAACCTCGTCAATCCTTGGTGCGCTTAACTTCCTGATCACGATCTATAAGCTCAAGATCCCGAATATGCGCTGGGATCAACTGCCCCTATTTTGCTGGGCCATGGTCGCGACCTCAGCGTTGGCGCTGTTCTCGACCCCGGTGTTGGCGGCAGGCTTGATCTTATTGCTGTTCGACATCAACTTCGGTACGGGCTTCTTTCGTCCCGAAATGGGTGGCAATGTGGTCATCTATCAGCACTTATTCTGGTTCTATTCACACCCGGCGGTGTACCTGATGATCTTGCCGATCTTCGGCATCATGTCGGAGGTGATCTCGACCCATGCGCGTAAGCCGATCTTTGGTTATAAGGCGATCGCCTACTCCAGTCTTGCGATTTGCTTCGTGGGTCTGTTCGTCTGGGTTCACCATATGTTCACCAGCGGCACCCCGCCTTGGATGCGGATGTTCTTCACGATCTCGACCCTGATCGTGGCGGTGCCGACCGGCGTGAAAATCTTTGGCTGGGTGGCGACCCTCTGGGGCGGCAAGATCCGCTTCACGACCCCGATGCTCTTCGCGGTCGGGCTGCTGGCGATGTTCGTGCTCGGCGGCCTCAGCGGTGTGACGCTGGGGACAGCTCCTTTCGACATCCACGTCCACGACACCTACTACGTGGTCGCCCACTTCCACTATGTCCTCTTTGGTGGCTCCGTCTTCGGTCTCTATGCCGCCATCTACCATTGGTTCCCGAAGATGACCGGGCGGATGTACAACGAGCCGCTGGGCAAAGCGCACTTTATCCTCACGTTCATTGGTACGAATCTCACTTTTCTGCCGATGCACGAACTGGGCTTGCAGGGGATGCCACGCCGTATCGCCATGTACGACCCGCAATTTGAGGCGATCAATCAGCTCTGCACCTACGGATCGATGCTACTCGGTGTCTCGATCCTGCCCTTCTTGATCAATGCGATCTGGAGCTGGGGCTGGGGGCCGAAAGCGGAACGTAATCCCTGGCGATCGCTCACGCTTGAGTGGCAGACGGCCTCGCCGCCGATCATCGAAAACTTCCCGGAAGATCCGATCGTTTGGGCTGGCCCCTACGACTACGGCATCGATACGGAAGCAGACGAGGACGATACCACGGTCGAGGATATGTTGGCTGAAGTGGGTGCGGAAGCGCGCTAGTCCAACTTGACCCGGTAGACTGTGCGGGCGCAAAACTTGCGCCCGACCCGACCCGCAAGCTGTTCTGTTATTTATTATTATTTCCCGCTCATGCAAGGAACTCTCGACACCGCTAGCAACGGCCGCAATCCGGCTACTAATGCCGCCATGGGTCATGCCGAGCACGAAGATTACCGTCTGTTGGGCTTGATGACCTTCCTATTCTCGGAATCGTTAATGTTTGGTGGCTTGTTCGCGGTCTACTTGGTTTACCGGAGTAGTAATGGGGCTTGGCCACCGGCAGGAACTGAGGTCGAACTCCTGCTTCCGGCGATCAATACAGTCATCCTCGTCTCTAGTAGCTTCGTCATCCATCGCGGCGATAGCGCCATCAAAAAAGGTGATGTCGGCGGTATGCGCTTCTGGTACTTGGCGACGGCGCTTATGGGCATTGTTTTCCTAGGGGGTCAGGTCTACGAGTATTTGAATCTTGGCTACGGCTTGGGCAAAAATGTCTTCTCAAGCTGTTTCTATGTTATGACCGGCTTCCACGGTTTGCACGTTTTGGTCGGTGTGCTCCTAATGTTGGGGGTGATTTGGCGATCGCGCCGTGAAGGTCACTACAACGCGGAGAAGCATACCGGTGTCGAAATGACCGAGATCTACTGGCACTTCGTGGACATCATCTGGATTGTGCTATTTGCACTGCTCTACATTTTGACGCTGTTTTAGATCCTTACGAGTGGTCGTTTAGCCATTCTCTCGCTGATTCAAGATCCCCGCTTTCTCAGTGGGGATCTTGTTTCCGGGTGTGAGTATCCGTTATGACCTCCCCATGGTTTGTAAACCTTTGTAACAATCACAGCGTGAGCAATCTGAAGAATCCCTAAAGTCAGGTGCGAATTTTGCTTGCCTCGTTACAGTGTTAGATGAACTTTGAGGCACTTAGCATCAGTTTATTTGAGGAGACCATTTCGATATTGCTTTGGCGAGCGTTCACTCAACAAACTCTTAATTTTCTGTAACCAAAATGACTGATTCTGTGCTGCAACGTCAGACCCACTCCGGCGCGATCGCAGACAATTCCAAGGTTTATCAAGCTCGCATTCGCAATCTGATCGGGAAATTGGCGATCGCTACCTTCCTACTTATGGCTGTCGGCAGCGCCACCCGTGTCATGAATGCTGGCTTGGCTTGCCCCGACTGGCCCCTCTGCTACGGCCAACTCGTGCCCACGCAGCAGATGAACCTGCAAGTCTTTTTGGAGTGGTTTCACCGCCTGGACGCGATGCTGATCGGCTTCACGACGCTCGCACTCGTCGGCTTGTGCTGGTGGTGGCGGCGATCGCTCCCCGGCTGGCTGCCTTGGGTTGCGCTGCTCGCCCTGTCGCTCGTCTTGGTTCAGGGTCTCCTCGGCGGCTTGACTGTTACTGAGATGTTGCGCTTCGACATCGTGACCGCCCACCTCGGCACGGCGCTACTCTTCTTTGGGTTGCTGTTGGGAATGGCAACCTGCTTGCAACCTTATCAAGGAACCGGCAGCGCCAGTAAATTACCGTGGCTGGCAGGTTTGGCTGCCCTCGCCATTTATGTCCAAAGTCTCTTAGGGGCGTTAGTCGGCTCTCGCTGGGCCTTGCATCAGTGCCTGAACGCCTCGCAGCTCTGCACGATCATGAACAGCCACTTGCTGGGTGTCGTTCCGGCAACGCTGCTGACCCTCGCCGTCCCCGTGCTCGCCTGGCGCACACCTGCCCTGCATCCAACCTTGCGTCAGCTCGCGCGCTGGTCAGTGGCTTTGGTCGTTTTGCAAATCCTGCTTGGCTTTGCCACGTTTCACTTTCATCTCCAGGTGGAACCACTGACCGTCAGTCACCAAGCGATTGGCGCAGCCCTATTCGGTGTTTTGATTGTCTTTGCAGTGCTGGCGGCGCGCGATCGCGCTGCTCAAGCAATGATCGCTGATTAACTCACGCTGAACGCCTCCCCTCGGTCTTGGCGCGCGGTCGGCGCTGTCTGCGGCGCGCCCCCCCTGCCCTATTCAATATTCAATCAGGAATTTTGTCGTCATGATCGACACCAGTTTTTCCCCGCGCCACGAGAACTTCCTGGCAGTGCTTAAAAGCTACTATCAACTGACTAAACCGCGTATCATTCCCCTGCTGCTGATCACTACTGCCGCCGCGATGTGGCTGGCTGGACGAGGTCAGGTCGATCCCCTGCAACTCTTGATCACGCTCCTCGGCGGCACACTGGCGGCGGCTTCAGCGCAGACGCTGAACTGCATCTATGACCAGGACATTGACTACGAGATGGTAAGAACCCGCAAGCGACCGATCCCCTCCGGGCGCGTGCAACCTCGTCATGCTCTCGCATTTGCGATTGTTTTAGCGGCGCTGTCCTGCCTGCTTTTCATCACCTTTATCAATTGGCTGAGTGCGCTACTCGCCATGTGCGGTCTCGGTTTCTATATGCTCGTCTACACGCACCTGCTCAAGCGCCACAGCACCCAAAACATCGTCATCGGTGGTGCCGCTGGCGCGATTCCGCCGTTGGTCGGCTGGGCGGCGGTGACCGGTGAGTTGAGCTGGACGGCTTGGCTGCTGTTCGCGATCATTTTCCTCTGGACGCCGCCGCACTTTTGGGCGCTGGCGCTGATGATTCGCGATGACTACGCTCAGGTCAATGTGCCAATGCTGCCGGTGGTGGAGGGTGAAGTCGAAACGGGACGGCAAATCCTGATTTATACCCTGATTGTGGTGCCTTGCAGCTTCTTGTTGATTTACCCGCTGGGGGTATCGGGGGTGATTTATGGGGCGATCGCCACCCTGCTCGGCGCGATCTTCCTCAAAAAAGCCTGGCAACTCCGGCAGAACCCCGGTGATAAGGGGTTGGCGAAATCCACCTTCAAGTTCTCCATCCTTTATATGATGCTGCTCTGTGCGGGCATGGTCGCTGACAGCCTGCCGGTCGCTCACCAGCTCGTTGCCACCCTCGGTCACAGTCTGCAAGCACTGATGAGCTTCGGATGTACAGCCTAGTCAGCCCCCGGCTGGATCTCACCACCGCCGCTGGCGCACAATTTGACGCCAGCGGCGCTTATCGTTACCTCCTCTGGCGCACCTGGCAGCCCGATGTCCCTAAAGTAGCGTTCATCATGCTCAACCCCAGTACAGCGGATGCGAGCCGCGACGATGCCACGATTCGGCGCTGTCGCGGCTTTGCCCATGCTTGGGGCTATGGCGGTCTGGTGGTGGCGAATCTGTTTGCCTACCGGGCGACGCGATCGCGTGACCTGCGCGCTGTAGCTGACCCGGTGGGAGCTGAAGCCAATCGTTACTTGCAACTCGCAGTTCTGGTCACGGCGCACACATTCGCCGCCTGGGGAAATGGTGGCTGTTGGGGGGGGCGCGATCGCGCAGTACAACCTTGGCTGAAAACGACCCCGCTCTACTGTCTCGGACAGACCAAATTAGGTTGCCCTCGTCACCCACTTTATGTGTCTAAAACAACCATAGCAACGCCGTTTACTCTGGGCGGCATGAGCACGGCCGGTAATTCCCCCAGCTAGGGGCGACAATCTCAAGCAATGTGTTAATCTTGAGCTGGAGATTCAGAATATTCGGCGGTTAGTGTTTGTTTTCAGTCTTGACGGGTTTTCACGTTTTGCATTGGCAGGCCTTGCTCCGAAATCTAGCTCTTCACCACAACTCTGATTTTGGAAATCCCTCTATGTCGATTTACGTTGGTAACCTCCCTTACGAGGTTACGGAAGCTGATTTGAGTGCTGTATTTGCCGACTACGGCAGCGTACAACGCACTCATCTCCCCACTGACCGCGAGACCGGTCGCAAGCGCGGCTTTGGTTTTGTCGAAATGAACGATGAAGCTGAAGAAGACAAAGCGATCGAAGAACTCGACGGCGCAGAATGGATGGGTCGCACCCTGCGCGTCAACAAAGCTCGCCCGCGCCAGAGCAATGGCGGCGGTGGCGGCGGCGGTGGTCGTCAGCGTAACTTCTCAGGTAGCTACTAGGTTCGACCTGACCATTGGCGCGGCGGCACGAATACAGAGTCGTTAATGCCTTGGTTTGACAACTTAATGGTTGCTAAAAGCTCCGGTGATCGCACTGGAGCTTTTTGTCATCATTGGTTACAATCAGCTCGGTTCCGATGACCTTTAAACTCTATTCGTAAAATATTCGTCAGGTCATAGCTGCCCCCCAAAAACCGAACTGGTCACTGATCCATGCAGGTTGGGTGTGCGAAGAAAAATGCGGGCCTCTTGAGCGAATCAGTGGCAAGGATTTGGCACCCGGTTTTGTCCTCTAGCCTCCAGGAAGTTATGGCTTCAGCCGCGGCGCTCACGAGCGCGCTCACCCAACTGCAAACCTTCAGCGACGAATATGTGGCGATCGCCCTCGCCGCTCGAGATGCTGAAGTCCAAGCTGCTCTGGCGCGTCGCCAAGTGCTGGATGATCGCCTGCCCTCCCTTGCGGAGGCTTACCGATTGGTTGTGCAGCCGGGGCCGCGTCTCGCTCGTAAGCCCAATGCCCAGACTCGCCTCCGTCAGCAAATCGAAGCGGCGGCTGACTTCCTGCGCGATTTTCAGATCAGCGTCTTCGGTCAACGCACACTGATGTTTCAGCTCTACGAACTGACGATCCGGCTCGGAGTGCCAGGGCCGAAACGGTTTCAGTTCCAAGCGGGTCACTTGCAGATCGCGCGATCGCCTAAACCCCTGACCCAAGCCGCTCTCCAGCAGTCCTGGAACCAGGGCAAGCATCTGTCTAGCCAGTCGCCGCTGCGGAATGCCTGGTGGCTGTTCAATCCCCTCGGCGAGGTGCGGAGCAATCTCAAGGGAGCGCTGCTGTTTGCGGTGCAACGGCAGGTGCTGGGTCTGGATCGGGTGCTGGCACGCCTGGGTTTCGCCGAGCTACCGGCGACGGTGGAGGCACCACCAGGATTTCGAGAGCAGGCGATCGCCTACCTCAGCGAAACGGTGGATCGCCACAAGCTGGACTTCGATCTCGATGCGGCCCTGGAACAGCAGAGTGATCGCTGGCTTAGCCAACTCCTGCGCCGCTTTCGCCAACATCTCCTCGATCCCGGTGGGCTGGAGTCAATGCTGGATGTGGCGAGCTTGAGTTTGCAGGAGACGCTGGCGGAGGAGCGATCGCAAGTCAAGATCCAGATGTTCGGCTTCGTGAATGTCGGCAACTATCATCGCATCGATGTCGCCGTCAACCTCAGCAGCGGCTATCTCAAAAAGTATGTGGAAGTCGTGCCGCGCCAAGCCAATGTGCAGGCGACGCTGTTTGGGTTTGTCAATATCTACACGATTGATGACATCACGGTGAAGCCAAATCTGCACCAGGCGGTGAAGCTGGATTTCGCAACAGCGGCCTTTGAGCAGGCCTATCGCGAGCTGGGAGAATCTCCGGCTGGCAGCCTCTAAGCATTTCTGCTGAGTGCCAATCTGGGATGCTCCCCCAATGCTGGGATGCTCCCGGACAATCCTGCTGATGGAGTGACAACGACCTGCTAGTCTGATAAGCGGTTTGCTCCTCCGTCGCGCCGTTTGATGAGTCGCGTCCCTCTCTCTGCACCCACCTGCGAACTATTGCGCCAAGTGCGTGTGCTCGATCCGGTCAGCCAGACGGATGCGATCGCCGATGTGCTCTTGGTAGAGGGTTCCGTCGTGGCGATCGCCCCTCAGCTTGCAGACATTCCGGCGGCTACAAAGATTACGGCCGCCGCCGGTCAAATCCTCGCCCCCGGCTTAGTCGATCTCTACGCCCACAGTGGTGAGCCAGGCCATGAGGAGCGGGAAACGCTCGCTAGCTTGAGCGCCGCCGCCGCTGCCGGTGGCTTCACCCGCTTGACTGTCCTGCCCAACACTCAGCCGCCGCTGGATAGTCCGGCGGCGATCGCTCAGATGCACCGCGATTGGCCCCCCGGAGCGCGCCTGCAACTTTGGGCCGCCTTGACTCGCGGCCTAGCGGGCGAACAAATGACCGAACTTGGCGAGCTGGCGGCGACCGACTGCGTGGGCTTCAGTGATGGGCAGCCCCTGACCGACCTCAACCTGGTGCGCCGCCTGTTGGAATACGCCCAGCCGCTAGGGAAACCACTCGCCTTCGTGGCGAGCGATCGCCACCTCCACAATCACGGCGTCGCCCGCGAGGGACCCCAGGCGATTCAGGCTGGCTTACCCGCTAGCCCTGCCAGTACCGAAACCGCCGCGTTGGCCGCACTTCTGGAATTGGTTGCCGAGGTAGACACACCAGTTCATTTCATGCGCCTCTCGACTGCCCGCAGCGTTGAGCTGGTAGCCGCGGCCAAGGCACGCGGTTTACCGGTGACCGCGAGTACGACCTGGCTACATTTACTGCGCGACACAACTGCCCTCACTGACTACGATCCCCAGTTGCGTCTGGAGCCGCCGCTGGGCAATCCGCGCGATCGCGCTGCCCTAGCGGCAGCCGTGCAGCAAGGCGTGATCGAGGCGATCGCCACCGACCACACCCCCTACACCTACGAAGAGACGACCGTCGCCTTCGCCGACGCGCCGCCAGGAGCCTTGGGGCTGGAGTTGGCGCTGCCGCTGCTCTGGCAGGAATTTGTCGCCTCGGGGCAGTGGTCAGCGCTGGAGTTGTGGCGATCGCTCAGTAGCGCCCCCGCCCGCTGCCTGGGAACCCCCCCACCGCGCTGTGCCGTAGGAGAGGCCGCCGAGCTGATCCTGTTCGACCCACAGCCGGAATGGGTGGTGGATGCGGCGAATTTGCGATCGCTCAGTGGCAACACCGCTTGGCGCGGCGCGACGCTGCGGGGTCGTGTGCAGCGTCTCTGGTTGTTGTCAAGCTAGCAGCAGCCGTATGGCGCTCAGGATGCAGATGAAGAGCATCCCACAAATCTCCTCCCAGTCTGGCAGCAGGAATTCGATACCATGAATAGTGTTGGTCTGAGATTGGTCGGTAGACTGATTGGCTGGTGAGCAATCGGCGCTGCCAACTCCGAACCAATGAGAACCCATTCCACTGGGGCGGAAATCTGGGGAATCTGTTGTTGCATCGACGAGAAGAAAATATGTCTAAGCCTGTGACTGCTCAACCTGTAAGCAACAGTTCCACGATTGCATCGGCTGATTCGACCCAACTGGCGGTGATTGGGGCGGGCGCTTGGGGAACAGCCCTGGCAGATGTGTCGCGGCGCAGCGACCATCAGGTCAGGATTTGGTCGCGACGTGGTTCTGAGAGTCTCGCCGAGGTGGTGCAGGATGCGCGCGTCATCCTCTCCGCCGTCTCCATGAAGGGTGTGCGTTCGGTCGTGGAGCAACTGCAAGCGATCGAGATCCCCGACGCGGTCATCTTGGTCACGGCGACCAAGGGCCTCGATCCCCTCACCAAGCATACGCCCTCGCAGATTTGGCAGGATGCCTTCCCAAAACATCCCGTCGTCGTTTTGTCGGGACCGAATTTATCCAAGGAAATTCAGCAAGGGCGGCCAGCGGCAACGGTCGTTGCTAGTCGCGATTTAGCGGCCGCCGAGACGGTGCAAGAATTGTTTGCCTGCGAAACCTTCCGGGTCTATGCCAATCCTGATCCGCTGGGAACAGAGTTGGGCGGGACGTTGAAAAATGTCATGGCGATCGCCTCCGGGGTTTGCGATGGCTTGAGTTTGGGAACCAATGCCAAGGCGGCATTGCTCACACGGGCGCTACCCGAAATGATTCGTGTGGGCACTTATCTCGGGGCTGATCCCGAGACCTTCTTCGGCCTCTCCGGTCTCGGCGATCTGCTGGCGACCTGCGACAGCCCGCTCTCGCGCAACTATCAGGTCGGCTACGGCCTTGCACAAGGGAAGACGCTGGCGGAAATCTTGGACAACCTCGAAGGCACGGCGGAAGGTGTGAACACCACCAATGTGCTCATCGAGCTGGCTAACCAAGAGGAAATTGCCGTGCCCATTTCGCTGCAAGTGCATCGGCTGCTCCGAGGGCGGATCACACCCCAGGAAGCCGTACAAGCTTTGATGGCGCGGGATCTCAAATCCGAGTTTTGTGACCTGGATTTATAACGCTGTTGTGGCTGTGAGATAGATAGACACACGTCCACTTTTAGGATTTTTTGCTGAATTGAGACCTGATACTGTCAGGCGATCGCCAACATTTTCAATGAGTAGTCCACAATTAAACACCGACCCCAACCCAACCATAAAAACAGCGTCGAAATTTGGCTTCTGGCAACTTTGGAATATGAGTTTTGGCTTCTTTGGCATCCAGTTCGGCTGGGCGTTACAGATGACCAATACCAGTGCGATTTACGAATACTTGGGCGCGAGTCCCGAAGACATCCCAATTCTCTGGCTAGCTGCCCCGCTTAGTGGTCTGATCGCCCAGCCGATCATCGGTTATATGAGCGATCGCACCTGGACGCGCCTCGGCCGCCGTCGTCCTTACTTCCTAGTCGGCGCGATCTTCAGCTCACTGGCGCTGATCGCGATGCCCAATGCCTCTTCTCTATGGATTGCGGCTGGCTTGCTTTGGATTCTTGACACCTCGATCAACATCAGCATGGAGCCGTTCCGAGCTTTTGTCGCCGATGTCGCTCCCGATGAGCAGCGCACGAAAGGCTTTGCGATGCAAGCCTTCTTCATCGGGTCAGGAGCGGTGTTCGCCGCCTTAGCGCCCTGGATCTTGAACAATTTGTTTCAAATTGATGCCTCCAGCCAAGGGGGAGCGACCGTTCCCTTGACTGTGAAGCTAGCTTTTTACATTGGGGCGGCTGTCTTTTTGGGCACGGTGCTCTGGACAATTTTCACTACCCCAGAATCTCCCCCCAAAGATGTACAGGCATTTTACAAGCGCGTCGAACGCACGGGTGGCTTGTTGAATGCGGCGCAGTCGATTTGGCATTCCATTATTGAAACCCCTAGCACGATGAAACAACTGGCGGGAGTACAGTTCTTTAGTTGGCTGGGGATGTTTTGTCTCTTTCTTTATCTGCCGACGGCGATCGCCCACCATGTTTTCGGTGCCGTCCAAGAAAACTCGGAGATCTATACTCAAGGCATCGAATGGGCGGGAATTTGTACAGCTGTTTACAATGGCGTCTGCTTTATCTTCTCGCTCTTTCTCTCGCGCCTAACGGAGCTTACCAATCGCAAGCTCACTCATGCCGTTTGCCTCATCATTGGCGGTCTCTCGCTCATTTCGCTCATTTCGATCCATGACCAATATCTGATTTTGTTGCCGATGGTCGGGCTAGGAATTGCCTGGGCGAGCATTCTGGCGATTCCCTACTCCCTGCTTTCAGATGCTCTCCCTGACAAGAAAATGGGCATCTACATGGGCTTGTTTAATGCATTCATTGTCATTCCCCAAATCGTTGCGGCTTTGGGGCTAGGGTGGGTAGTTGCCAATCTGTTTGATCGTGATCGCTTACTAGTCGTAGTGCTGGGTGGCTTCTCGTTCTTGCTGGCTGCCTGTCTCATGCCGCTGGTGAAAGATGAGGTTTCAGCAGGAGATAAAGCAAGCGAGGCGTTGAAGCAGGAACAATTGGTTTAAGGCGTAGTGGGTTGTTCAACGGCGATCGCCAGCTTCACGCCTGCGATCGTCCGCAAGCGATCCATCACCACCACGACGCGACCGTGAGGTACTTGCTCATCGGCATTGACCAACACAAGCGCTTCACTGCCGGGCACGACCAACTGCTGCACCGCCCCGGTTAACTGTTCGAGAGTCACCGGTTGCTGATTGAGCTGGATGCTGCCATCAGCCGCGATCGAGACGGTCGCCTGACTCTCGGCTTGGATTTGACCGGTGACGGCATTGGGCAGGTTCACCGGTAATCCTTCTGAGCGAGTCAGGAACAAGCTGGCAATCAGGACAAACGCCAGAATCGCAAAGATCGCATCAATCATCGGAACAAGATTGATGCTAAAGGGACGTTCGGGTTCTTGGGGGAGGCGCATGGAGCAGTTGGCCTGCGGATACAACACGATACTCAGTGACATACTCCCAACCCTCACGCTGCGTTTAGAGGGCGGGCTAATCCAGCCTTTCGGCCTTCGCGTTTTATCGTGAGCCGATGTCCCAGGCCCACTCTTGGAATCAAGCTCCCAGAGTTCCCATCTCGCGACATAGACATCCCACAATGGGGACAATCCTGCCAGCGATCGGATAGCTCCTCTGGTACTCGGCTCAGATACCTTACATAATGCTGAGAAATGCCAGCATGATCAACCTTCACAACTTGCTGACCAGTTCTTTCAGCCTTGTAAGGCAAGATTTCGTTTAGGAGTCTCAGTATAGCTTGTCTATCGGGCTATGCTTGACCTAACAGTCGGGCATCTGAAAGGAGCACTGCTAGCTAACCACGAAATTGACCAGCTTGCCGGGTACAACGATCACGTTGCGGATCTGTTTGCCCTCTAGGTAGGGCTGTACCCGCTCCGCCTCACGGGCGAACTGCTCCAGTTCCGCCTTGCTTGCGCCTGCTGGAACCTGGATGACATCGCGCTTCTTGCCCATTATCTGGATCACGAGGTCGATTTCGTCCACCACGAGCGCGGCTGGGTCGGCCTGGGGCCAGGTCTGTTGGTGAATGGAGCCAGCGCCACCGATTGCTTGCCAGAGTTCTTCGGCAATGTGGGGCGCGAAGGGAGCCAGAAGCTTCAGCAAGGTTTCAATCCCTTCGCGGTAGACTGGCGAGGCTACGCAGTCGGCATCGCCGAGCGCATTACTCAGCTTCATCAGCTCTGAGACCGCCGTGTTGAACTGGTAGTCGCCTTCCATGTCTTCGCTGATCGCGGCGATCGCCCCATGTACGGCTCGCCGCAAATCCTTCTCCGCCTTGTTCAACTGACTCGGTAACTCCGTAGTTTTCGCCGTCGTCGCCGCCGCAAACTCGGTCACCAAGCGCCAGACTCGGCTGAGGAAGCGCGCCTGTCCTTCGACATCGGCTTCATCCCACTCTAGATCCTTCTCCGGCGGTGCTTTGAAGAGGATGAACAGCCGCGCTGTATCGACACCGTATTGCTGGATCACATCCTCCGGTGCGACACCGTTGCCCTTCGACTTGGACATGGTGGCGTAGCACAGCTCCAGCGGCTCGCCGGTCTCTGGGTCGCGCGGATTTTCTGGGTTGCTGACCTTCGCCGTTGGTACCCACTTATCCTTGCCGGACTTGGTGGGATTTACATAGGTTTTGCCCTGCACCATGCCCTGGGTGAGTAGGCGCTGGAAGGGTTCGTCGAAATTCAGGAGACCGCGATCGCGCAACACCTTGGTAAAGAAGCGCGAATAGAGCAAGTGCAAAATCGCGTGCTCAATGCCGCCGACATATTGATCGACCGGCATCCAGTCGTTGACTTTATCTTGAGTGAAAATCTCCTGGGGATTGCGCGCGTCGGTGTAGCGCAAGAAGTACCAGGATGAATCGATGAAGGTATCCATTGTGTCCGTCTCCCGCTGCGCTGGTTCGCCGCAGCTCGGACAGGGCACATTGCGCCAACTGTCGAGCTTCGCCAATGGCGAGGGGCCGCGGCCGCTGAACTCAACATTTTCTGGCAACTGCACCGGTAAATCCGCCTCTGGCACCGGCACCGCGCCGCAGCTCGGACAG
>JAAUTY010000017.1 GCA_012031265.1 Spirulinaceae cyanobacterium SM2_1_0
GCTAGCGGCAAGCCCGTTTTGGTCGGTGAAGCTGTCGCGAGCTTGGAAGTAACCCAATGCGAGAGGATCGGTGCTGGTGGTGATGTCTACATTGCCGCCAAGTCCGATACTGCTCTGGGCATCGATCTGGCGAACATTGATATTGTTAGCTTCTAGGGTAATGTCGCCAGCATCGCCAACATCCGAGGAGGTATCAAGCGCGTCCGTTTGGATATCGCCCTCGATACTGCGAAGTGCAATACCCGCAGGCGCGCTGATGTTGGCAGTGGTGATGTCGCCGCGCGTCGTGATGTCAATGGGGTTATCTGCAGGAAGATTGCCCTGAATAGTAATGCTATCGAGGGGAGTTTGGCTGCCAATGGCATTGCTCAGTTGAATGCGGTCTAGCTCGGTGGTGAGAGTGAGGTTATGGTTGCCATCAACAGTATCGGTGAAGGTAATGATGCCTGTGTCGGAGATGGTAACTGCGAGGTCGCCCGTCAAGAGAACTGGAGCCTCGAAGGTAATATCATTTTGATTCGTCCCAATCTCTCTCTTAGCATCAATCTGAGTGCCAGCACGAACAAAAATTTCGCCGCCTGCGGTACCGAATGATTCAGCATTAATCTGCTCCGTAAAGGCAGCGCCGTCTGCCTCAATAGTGATATTTCCACCTGTCCCAGTTGCCGAAGCGGTGACTAGCGGCCCAGCAGCCGCGCTGACATCTCCACCGCTCCTCAGCGTAATACTGCCACTGTTGGCATTGAAGCCGCTCAGGATTAATGCATTGCCAATTCCCGCAACTGTAATGTCATCGGCGGCTGTAAAGGAAATATCGCCGCCATTATTCCCTCCAGCAGCATTGACAATCCCCGCAGTAGTATTAATTTCGCCAACTCTACTACTAAGATTAATATCACCTCCGTTTGTCTTGCCACTAGAATCAATTCCACCTAAAACCTGAATGTCTCCCTCAGAGATCATCTGAACATATCCACCTTCTTGCTGCGATGAGTTGGCTGATACGGCTCCCGTGTTTATCTGACCCCAAATACTTTCGATCTGAATTACTCCAGCGTTACTATCATTAGATGAGGTATTCAGATCGCCTATATTAATATCGCTACCAGCCGTGATGTTTATAGAGCCACTACTGTTCATAAAGCCAGCAGAAGTAGAAATGTCACCTGTTTCTAAACTTCCATTCTGAGCTTCAATAGAAATAGATCCAGAGCCGGAATCTGCATTGGATATATTGGTTGTTGTTCGAATATTCCCTGTCACAACATTGCCAGATCTGCTGACCAAAGTGATATTTCCGGTGCCAAAGCCGCCGCTGGAACTTACTGAACCAACTTCTATATCTGAGAAAGCATCAATATATACCGGCATCGCATCACTAACCATGCCCGAACTTAGAATTGAGCCTACCTGAACTTTCCCATTATGGCTTGTTAAGCTTATCGACTCATTGATGTCGTTATCGGTAATTGAAAAATTTATTCCTTCAACTAAAATGCCTAACGAAGATTCTAGGGTTACTGAGGTTTGACCCAACACGCTATTGCCAGATATATTTCCGACCTTTATCACACCCTGGTCGCTAACCAGGTTTATCTCTCCCGATGAAAAGAATCCGTCATCTTCACGGGAAGCATATACATTATATCTGGATATCGTTATATCATTAGAAGCCAGAAATGATACGTTGGGACTACCTTGAAATCGGATGCCATAAACGGATTCTGATATACCACCACTAATACTGAATACATTAAAATCTCCTGACGTACCTGATCCGGTAGTAGCTCTAGCATTAATAGAACCGGCAAACAATATATCTCCTAGACTTTCTATGGTGATATTACCAGCAGTATTCGTCGCACTAGTATCGATTTCTCCAAGAGTTGTAAATCCACCAGACAAAACATATAAATCACCGCCCCGTCCTTGTCCTTGTGATGTCAGTGATGTTTCAAAGCCAATATCTAGAGAGCCTAGATTCACACTACCAGATATTGCCTCAACAGAAACACTTCCACCACTCCCGCTACCTGTATTGGGGTAGTTTGGAGAAGAAGAATTTTGAGGATACCCATCAAAGCCTGTGTTTATTGTCTGAACGTCAACTGAGCCACTCAAGGATCTAATCGTTACATCTCCACCATGACCATTAACATCATTGATCGAAATAAAACTGGTATTAATGCTATCTACCGAAACATCCCCATTGGCCAGCAATTTGACTGGGCCACCATTCTCTCCACCAGTAAAGCTAAAAGTATTGATGGCATTAACTTGAATGCCTCCGGAAATCTGTGGTGTTGTTCCAGGCGTGTCGAACGTAGTGCCATTGACACTGCCAGGGAAATTCAGTGGTGTCAAACTTGGCAAACCTGCTCGTAGGATTAGCGCTCGGCTAGTGGTTAGCAAGTCATAATCTGGATCGCTGGTTGGGATACTGCCGCTGACATCCGGCCCCGTGATGCGAATATTTCCGCCAATGATACTGCCAGTTGCTTCAACTTTCAGGGCGACACCGGTGTAGTTGCCGAACTCGACATCGCCATCGGCGCGGATAATTGGGTCGTACAAGCTGACAAACTCGCCGCCCTCACCCACCAAATTCAAAAATGACAAACTGCCACCGCTGGCGAAATGTGCGTCGCCCGAAATCGGCCCATTGCTCACCAAAGTTAAATCACCGCCACTACTCAATGCTGGCTGCGGTAGCGCCAGCGAGAGGATATCGATCGCCTCTTGCCCTTGCACGTATAGCTCACCACCCGCTTGCAACCTGCTATCCCTAGCGAAAACCGTTCCATCCGCCAGGAGTGTCAGGTCGCTCTCCGTCTCCAGCCGCCCCGGCAACAGCACCAAATCCCCTGCCGCCGCCAAGCGCACTGCCCCCGCCGTCACGTCGCGCGCCACAACGTCACCGGCTCCTACAGCTACAGATTCTGTACCTGCTTGCACCGATCCATCCGCTGCCAGCCCAGTTGCTATCTGCTGGTGCGCCGACCCCGTCACCAGTGCCGGGATATCGAGAGCGCTGAAGGGCTGCACATTGCCCGCCGCGTCGCGGGGCGGCAGCACCTCCAGGCTTAGCACCTGCCCTGGCAGCGAGAGCCGAATCCGCCCTGTCTCCGGCACCGCCTGCACCAAAATGCCGCCCGCCGGAGCCGCCAGACTGCCCGTATTGACCACGCTGCCACCTACCAGCATCAAGTCGTTGCCTGCACCCACTGCCAACTCGCCCGCATTGACGATCGCGCCCGGCGAGTCCAGATCAAAAGCAAACCCCACCGGATCGCCGATCAGCGTCGCATAATCATTGCTGCCCAGGGCATCAAACCAGTGCCCCTCCGCCAGCTCCACCGCTGTCGCTGTTGTCGCCGTGAAATCCCCCGGCACATTCAGCCGCGCATTCGTACCAAAAACAAAGCCTGACGGATTCAGCAGCCAGAGATTCGCATCGCCGCCGGTCAGTTGGATGAGGCCATCAATGAACGAGGGGTCGCCGCCGACGATCCGCCCCAGGACATTGCGCAACTGCGGATTTGCCAGGAACGTCGCCACCTGCTCCTGAGTCAGCCCGAACTGCTCAAAGCTGTGAAACAGATTCGCGCCATCCGCCGAGAGCGAGCCGCCCTCGATGTAGAACTGGTTGCCATCAATCGTGACAATCGTGCCCGTCCCGTCCGGTGCAGGGCTAATCGACTGCGCCGCCGCTGGCAGTTCCCCGAGGAACGCCAGCAAGCTGGCTGCCACGGCACCGAAGACCCAACGCTTTCCGGTTCGACTGCCCATTGTTCGCTTGCCCCGTTTCCCTAGCATGTTCACGATCTAGAATACGCCAAATACCTGGAATTTGATCCTGCGTTTTGGCTGACTTTTTAAGCTTCCGCCAAAGTAAAATCACATCGGCCAGATGCCTCTTGGGCTCAGTCGTATTGTCCTGAACGGTAACGGTTTTGAATGGCGGCAATAACACTTTGGTCGTTGTAGTAGGCGGAGCCGTCCGGCCCCATGTAGTGACGGTCAGATTGCTTGCGGAAGCGAGTGGCAATTGTCCGTGCCGAGTTTTGGAAGTACAAATCGCCCGAGTGCGGTCGGTAGAATACCTCGTACTGGCCGTTCTTCCCGGAAATATAGCCGACCGTGGTGCGATCGCCCGAGGCAGAATAAGTTGTCATTGCCTTTTCTCCAGAACTCAAGTAGCAGGCTTGCGCCTCCACCTGTGTTCTCAGAAAATCCCCACCGTTTTGACGTAACTGGCCGGAAGTTGTAACAATCGTTTACAGTATGCTGCAAGCATTGAGGGGAGAGGTTATTCGTAATGCGTCCACATTCGGATGACTTTCACCGTTGCCTCAGATTCGATTACTTCATAAACAAGCCGGTGCTGAAGATTGATTCGGCGCGAGTAAGCTCCTGTCAAATCACCAACCAACTTTTCATAAGGTGGTGGATTTTGCCAGGGATTGCTCGTTAGGATGTCCAAAATTTGCTGAGCCGCTGGCTTGAGATTGCTCTTCGCCAGTTTTTTGGCATCCTTCTTAGCTTGCTTCGTGTAGACCAGCGTCCAGCTCACCAACCTAACTCCGTCTCGCAGTCCTCAATTGCAGTTGCTAGACCTGTCTGAATAGACTCGCGCATCCCTGGAATTGAGAGTAGATACAACGTTTCCTGAATCGCCCGCCACTGAGCTTCCGAGATCAAAACAGCATTACTATCCTCACCCGTAATGAGAACAGGCTTGTCCGCTGTTGCTAGCTCGCGCATGAGTTGAGCTAGATCGACGCGATCGCCCGGAATCGCTGCCAATTGCTCAGGAGTCTCCATACCGATTGTCCTCGTGTTGCTCTTAGCCTTGAGTGTAGCCCAGTCGCAGCCCGCCCTGCCTCAGTTGGCAATGCCCAGTTTCACTGCGATTGATTATCCCTAAAACTCGTACTCTAAATCGAAGTAGAAGCCGCGATCTTGAGCATTCGTCCCCCGATCGTCCGTCGCGACCAGCGGTATCCCATAGTCCAGCCGCAGCAGCCAGCCGTCCAGCGGTCGCCAGACCAAGCCCAACCCCAAACCCGCCAGCAAATGCGGCTCAGCAACCAGATTCGGATTCTCCGGATCGTTCCAGACCCAGCCCACATCAGCAAAAGGCAAGAGTTGCAACGTGGGCTGACCCGCCTCGCTCCGATCGAGCGTCCAGCGGTGCTCCAGCGACAGCCGCGCGCCATTGTCGCCCACCCGCGCATTCTGGCGATAGCCGCGCACCGACTGCGCGCCACCGATGACAAACTGCTGCGACGAGAGCAGTCCGCCACTCGCCCACTGCATGTCCGCTGACAGGACTAGCAGGTGATTTGCACCCAATAGTTGCACCCGCTGCACCTGTCCGAGCCAACTGAAAAATTGCCCGTCTGGAATTGTATCAGGATTCGCCGTCGCATTGAACAGTCCGGTGCCGAAGCTGAACTGCGATCGCCCAGCAGTGTTATCCCCAAGTCGCGCTGGCGGCGGGAGCAGACTGGCAGCGCGATTGGGTTGGGGCGGGACGCATCTTGGGCGCGACCGTGTTTGAACTCTGGCATCGAACCGCCGCTCCCAGTGACCCTACCAGCAAGCCAGTCGGTCAGCATTTGCTCATTTGCATCTTTGATTATGGGCAGTCGCTGCGTGCGGCGGAGCAACTCGGTGAATATCTGCTGCCGCTGCTACTCCACCGCCACAAGCTGCTGTGGCTCGTTCATCGCAGCCAACAGTTGAGGCAGAATTTGCAACAGGGTTATACAGCGGCTGGCGAGGTGATTCGGCTTCTGGAGGCGAAAACCCAGAGTGCGATCGCTGACCTGGATGGCTTGAATGAGCAATGGCTCAGAGCCTTGAATCTGCGGCATACCTACACGCAGGGTCTGGGGGAGTTGCAGGCAAATCTCCAGGTGATCGCGGCCCACCTCAAAGGCTACCGCCGGGAACGGCAACGCCTGCAAGCGCTCGATCCCCAGAGTGATCTGAGCTTCTTGCAACAGTTTGAACGGCAGATCGTGAAGCAGGACTGGCGATCGCTCCAGCAAGACAGCGATCGCCTGAAACTCGGCATCCCTTGCTTGGAGAATGCGGCGAAGATGGCGGAGGGGGCGATCGCCATCGAACAGCTCAAGAGCCAGCAACAGCTTGCCCGCACGATGGTGGCGGCGAGTGCGAGCTTGGGCGCGACGACGGCGGCGGCGGTCTCGATCTCGCCCCATCTCGCCACCAGTCCCGAATCGCCCTGGCAAAATCTCAGCCGCTCCGGCAGCAGTTTTTTGCTCAGTCTCATTGCAGGGGGTCTCGTCGGCTGGGGGCTGTGGCGCTACCTGCCCCGTTTTACCCGCTGGAATTGCAAAATACCGCGAGACAAATAGGGCTGACCGCCGCGATCGCCAGGCGCTTGATAAGATGGGGGCGGTTTCGCGATCGCAGGCCAAGCGAGTGAATTCAGCGCCATTGACAGTCATGCTGCTGGTGCCGACCGGCATCGGGGCGGCGATCGGCGGCTATGCGGGTGATGCCCTGCCAGTGGCGCGGGCGATCGCGGCAGTCGCCGACTGCCTGATCACCCATCCCAACGTGCTCAACGGCGCGCAGATGTACTGGCCCCTGCCCAATGCCCTGTATGTCGAGGGTTACGCACTCGACCGCTTCGCCGCCGGGGTCTGGGGCTTGCAACCCGTGCATCAAAATCGGGTGGGACTGCTGCTGGATGCTGGCATCGAGCCGGAGCTGCGCCAGCGCCACCTGCAAGCAGCCGATGCCGCGCGCGCGACCCTCGGTTTGACTCTGACGGATGCCGTGCTCACCGATGCCCCGCTGGCGATCGAGCTGCGTACCACCGCTTCGGGCGCGAGTTGGGGCACGATTGGCAATCCCGGCAGCCTCTTGCGGGCGGCGGCGAAGCTGATTGAACAAGCGCGCGCCGAGGCGATCGCGATCGTGGCACGCTTCCCCGACGACCTCGACAGCCCCGCCCTCCAGGCCTACCGCCATGGCAACGGCGTCGATCCCCTGGCGGGAGCCGAGGCCGTGATCTCGCACCTCGTCACCCGTCAATTTCGCCTCCCCTGCGCCCACGCACCCGCTCTCGCGCCGCTACCGCTCGACCCACAACTGGCACCGCGTGCCGCCGCCGAGGAGCTGGGCTATACGTTTTTGCCCTGTGTGTTGGTCGGTCTCGCCCGCGCGCCGCAGTTGGTCACCGCTCGCACCGCGAATAGTATTTGGTCAGAGCGTGTCGCTGCGCTGGTCGTCCCGGCGAGTGCCTGTGGGGGGAGTGCCATACTGAGTCTGAGCGATCGCCAGATCATTGCCGTCGAGGATAACTACACGCAGATGCAGTCGCCGCCAGAATCGCTGGGGATCAAAGCCACCAGGGTCAGCAGTTATCTCGAAGCCGTCGGAATGCTGGCGGCGTGGCGAGCGGGGATCGCGCCGGTCACTTTGCGGGGTTCGCTAGCGTCGTTGCGTTGCGGGGAAGCCAAATCATCATGACGAATCTGAAGCAACCGGAAGTTGAACCCCTGACGCGCACTCAGGTTTTAGTGGCGATGGCCGTGACCTCAGCAATTTTGCTGGCGATCGCCAAAGGCTGGCAACAGCTCGGCTCCGTTCGCCTGCTGCCGCTGGAGGTCTCACCCACCGCGCTCGGCCTCGGCCTGGGACTGGCGGCCCTGATCATCGCCTCCAGCAGCACCATTTACCGGCTTTGGCCAGCCTATCGCCGCAGCGCTGATGTGTACCTCGAGCTGGTGCTGCGGCCGTTGCTTTGGCCAGACGTGATTTGGCTCGGCTTGTTACCCGGGCTGAGCGAGGAGTTACTATTTCGCGGCGTCATGCTGCCCGCGCTGGGGTTAGATGTACTGGCGATCGCCCTGTCGAGCCTCCTCTTCGGGGTGTTGCACCTGAGCGGCTTGCAGCAATGGCCCTATGTCGTTTGGGCGACGTTGGTTGGTACTGTGCTGGGTTTTAGCGCCCTGCTCACAGGCAACCTTGTGGTACCCGTCGTCGCCCATATCGTGACCAACTGCGCCTCGGGCTGCCTGTGGAAGTGGAGCCAGCGGCAGGCTTAAAGGTTGGCTCGACCCTACAACCAGTCAGGATTTTTCACTTCACCCACAAAGCGCATTACCGTGATCGGCAAGCCCAGACGCTGGGCGAAGCAAGCCAGGGCAAACTTGCGCTGTAAGGCGGGTGGCAACTCCCGCCAAGTCACAGCTTGGAATCCCAAACGTGTATAGAACCGACCTAGGCGTGAGCCGACACATTCTAGGTAGAGTGGTTGGCTAGCGATCGCGATCAGGTGGCGGCTGAGTGCCTCGCCCAGACCGCGATCGCGCCAGTCCCGCATCACCACCAAGCTCCCCAGTTCCTGTGCTCCGACAAATTCCCGCAACTGCCCGCAAGCCACAACTTGGCCCTGGCTTTCAACGAGCCAAAACTGTTGCCAGCGCAACTGGGTCGGGTCAAGCGCCGCCCGGAAGACCAAGCTACGGATCGCCGATAAATCCTCAGCGCCGGCACGGCGCAACTGGCAACCGGTCGGCCAGTCTGGTAATGGTGAAAACGTGGACATCTTCTCAACTCTCCCGCACTTGCCGCTCTGGGCCATGAGCTTCGCGGCTGAAGTCATCTCCCAGCTCCACCACGAATACAGCATCAGTCGCGCCTGCTGATACGCCAACTACAACTCGATTCCGGTTATAGCGATCGCCGCCAGCGAGCCGCTGAGGCTCACGACTCTGCCCAGGCACGCTCCAATCACCGGATCAAAAATGAACTTTCTTTAACACTGACGCGGAAATCGCGCGATCACCAGCCTCAGCCTGCTTAAATGATGGCAATCTTAACAATTTCGTTGGTTTGCGAGCTTGCAAATAACGTCAAGAGAGGAATCATTATGACCGAAGTGCAGAGTACGGAGATGGTGGGGCCTTACAAGGGTGACCCCTTTGCCGGCCACCTCGCGACGCCGATTTCAGCGTCCGGTTTTACGAAAGCCTTTATCGGCAATCTGCCTGCTTATCGTCCGGGGGTTTCCCCTCTGGTTCGCGGCTTGGAAGTGGGAATGGCGCATGGCTATTTCTTGCTCGGTCCCTGGGTGCTGCTCGGCCCCCTGCGCGACTATCCTGATGCAGCCAATCTCGGCGGCCTCGTCTCGGCGATCGCGATGGTGTTGCTTGCCACGGCGGCGATGTCGGCCTATGGTCTCGTGACCTTCCCCAAGGACAACAGCAACGCGGTTTATCTCCAAGGCCCCAATGACACGCCGGAAGACCTCAAAACGGGTCGGGGCTGGAGTCAGTATACGGCGGGCTTCTTCGTCGGCGGTATGGGCGGAGCCTTCGTGGCTTTCTTCCTGCTCGAGAATTTCTCGAGCGTCGATGCGATCTTCCGGGGTCTCGTCAACTAGTTTGTGTGCCTCACCACGGCACTTGGCTCAGCTCTGGGCTGAGGTTGTCATGGCGGCGCGATCGCGATTTACCCACCCTTAATATCGGAGTTTTTGGATTATGACCGGCGCTTACGCAGCATCCTATCTGCCTTGGATTTTGATCCCTGTCGTCTGCTGGCTCTTCCCGGCAGTCGCGATGGGTCTACTGTTCATCTACATCGAGAGCGACGCCTAGAGCCAAGGCTCTCAGGTTTCGCATTGTCAGGTGCAGACCCCGCCCGATTGGCGGGGTCTGCTGTTTTCGTGGCCGAAGACGAAGCAATGGCGTTAAAATTATTAAAAGATGTAACAAATTACGCATTTCCTGGCGTCAAGTCGTCGCAATATGTTGTGCGAACGCGCTAGTAATATTTACTCAGGTCTATGCCTATGTCCGATCGAGCCGTCCAACTTGCTCCTGCAACACCGGCAGCCCTCGCCAGCCAGTTTTTCCGAGAATCCGAGGGTGACTGGCACTCGCAGCGCCGCTACTACACCCTCGAGAGTGGCGAGACCCAGGAAGTCACCAGCTTGCTCACTGTGCGGTTTATCGAGGCGGGCAGCCCGGAATTGTTACAGTTAGCGGCGATGCACGAGCTGGCACCGACGGAACCTTTTGTCTGCGGCTCGCAGGTGACCTGGGAAAGTACCTACATCGGAACCACCAAAAAGCCGCTGACTGGCTCGACAGTATTTGGTGTGCGCGGTAGTCTGCTGTATCGCGATCGCGGTTTCGCCACCAGCAAGCCCGTGACGGCAGAGTTCCATTTCACCAATCCCCGCACCATGTGCCTGCACACCGAGTACAACAACTCCTCCTTCGATGAAGAGCTGAAGCTGATCGGCACGCAATATCGCACGCGCCAGACGATCATTGTGCGAGCCGGACAAGAGCAAGCCATCGGTCAATATCTCGAACGCCGCCTCTGCTGCTGGGAATAGGCGCAGCCCTTGGCGCGAGGGGGTCACTCTGCACAATCCAAAACCCCGGTTTCTCGAAGAAACCGGGGTTTTCAAAGTTACGCGATGCAATCAGCGAGTCGGCTTAACGACGCCGCCAGCACCAGACCAGCACCCAGGTTCCCAGCCCGAACTTGAGGCCGTCCAGCAGCCAGTAGAGCCACTGCAATTGCAGCATCGAACCCGACATCGGGTCGGCCGGGGGTGCCAACCAAGCGACGCTGGCATCGAGGGCGCTCATCTGCGGCGCGAGCCAGTAGGTGTAGGTCGCGGCGATCGCCAACAAAACGGCGAGCGCGATCGCCACCGGGCGCCAAGCCTGTTGTCGCCAGTGCGCCTGGTAGCTCGCGGCGGCGATGGCGACGGTGACAATGCTGCCACAGAGTAATTCCAGACGATTGAAGGCCCCAAAGAGCACATAGCCGACATTGGCGAACTCAGGCTGAACCGTCATCCCAGCCGTCGCTAAACTTGGAAGGATAATGACATCGAAAATAAAACTCCCACTCAGCCAGAACACGAGGGCAATCGTGGCGATCGCCAGCCAGCGCTCGACTTGAGCTGAGCGGTTAAAGACAGCATTCATGCGTCACCTCATAGGTCTCACTCTCCAGTCTAGGCAAACTTCTGGCCCGGCTCGGGCGCGCAAAACATAAAGTTACACGCCGTCTGAGCCACCAGCCTAAATCGGGCCCTGCCATAATGCCGTTGGCGGAGGGTCAGAAATGGTCAGCTTAGCGAGCACGGGCTAGGAAAATGTCCCAGCAAGCAGGCAAAATAGGGAAGCGAGAGAGCAAAATCGGAGAGAAACCTTGCGAAATCAGCCGACCCCCAGCCTACAACCCCTGATCGGCGGCATCATTGCTGCCTTGCTGATCCTCCTATCCTTCAATTCCTTCATCGTCATCAATCCCGGTCAGGCCGGGGTGCTCAGCATCTTGGGCAAGGCCCGCGATGGTGCGCTGCTTGAGGGCATTCACTTCAAGCCGCCCTTTGTCTCGGCCGTGGATGTCTACGACGTGACCGTCCAGAAATTTGAAGTTCCGGCGCAAAGCTCCACCCGTGACCTCCAGGAGCTGACCGCCAGCTTTGCGATCAACTTCCGCCTTGACCCGGTGCAGGTGGTCAACATCCGTCGAACTCAAGGCACTCTTGCCAATATCGTCTCGAAAGTGATCGCGCCGCAGACCCAGGAATCGTTCAAAATCGCGGCGGCCCTCCGCACGGTTGAGGAGGCAATCACCAAGCGCTCCGAACTCAAAAACGACTTTGACATGGCCCTGACCGAGCGCCTGGACAAATATGGCATCATCGTGCTCGATACTAGCGTTGTCGATCTCACCTTCTCGAAAGAGTTTGCTCGTGCCGTTGAGGACAAGCAGATCGCGGAACAAAGCGCGCAACGAGCAGTCTACATCGCCCGTGAAGCGGAACAGCAAGCCCAGGCCGATGTCAACCGCGCCAAGGGTCGCGCCGAAGCGCAACGCTTGCTCGCCGAGACGCTGAAAGCCCAAGGCGGTGAGCTCGTGTTGCAAAAAGAGGCGATCGAAGCCTGGCGACAAGGCGGCTCACAGATGCCGCGAGTGCTGGTCATTGGCGGTGATAATCAGAGCAGTGTCCCGTTCCTGTTTAACCTCAAGGATCTGAGCGAGTCCTAAACGCATGGAGTGGTTTGCCGCACGCGGTGACGACTCCGGTTCGCTTGCTGCTCTCGGTTCATTGCGCTTGTGATGCCACCCGTGTTTCCCGTTCAGCAAGAGACGGCCACCTTGCGTCTGCCGGACGGGGTGGAGCTGGTCTCTGACCTCTACCGACCCGAGAGCGCGGGCGACGTGCCAGTCTTGCTGATGCGTCAGCCCTATGGTCGGGCGATCGCCTCCACCGTTGTCTATGCCCACCCGCGCTGGTACGCGGCCCACGGCTACCTGGTCGTGATCCAGGATGTGCGTGGGCGCGGCGACTCCGGAGGTGAGTTTCGGCTCTTTGAGCACGAGGTCGAAGACGGTGTCGCCACCGTCAACTGGGCGGCGCAGCTCCCCGGCAGCGATGGGCAAGTGGGGATGTATGGCTTCTCCTATCAGGGGATGACCCAGCTCTACGCCGCCTCGGGGCAACCCGCCGCCCTGCGCGTGCTCTGTCCGGGGATGCTGGCGGTCGATCTCTACGACGATTGGGCCTACGAGAATGGCGCGTTTTGCTTGCAGGCGAGCCTCGGTTGGGCGGTGCAGTTGGCGGCGGAGACGGCGCGTTTGCAGGGCGATCGCCTCGCTTACCACACCCTCTATGCGGCTTCCCGTGATCTGCCGATCCGCGAACCCTCGCTCTACTTCCGGGAATGTCTGCGGAAATACACCCCCAGCAATTTCTACGAGGGATGGTGCAATCATCCTGAACCGGGTGAATACTGGCAGCAGTTCGTTCCCGATCTCACGGCCGTCGATCTGCCGATGCTGCACATTGGCGGCTGGTTCGATCCCTACCTGCGCGGCACGTTGCGGCTGTATCAGGATATGGCGGCGCGGGCGCGATCGCCCCAGCACCTGCTCATCGGCCCCTGGGCGCACTTGCCCTGGAGTCGGCGCGTTGGCGACGCGGACTTCGGCCCCGAAGCCGCCAGTCCTGTAGACACACTGCAACTGCGCTGGTTTGACCAGTTTCTCAAGGGTCAGGAGCGGGGAATTCGCTCCCAGATGCCAGTCAAGCTCTTTGAGCTAGGGCCGAACCGTTGGCGTGAATTCGACACTTGGCCGCCTGCCGCTGAGCGGTTCCACTACCATCTGCACACCACAGGTCTCGCCAGTATGCGTGAAGATGCTGGCACGCTTCACACCCAGCCCCCTGAGCAAGCTGGGGAAGATGTGCTAGTTCACGATCCCTGGCGGCCGGTGCCCGCGCGCGGCGGTCATGCGGCGAGTCCCGCTGGCGCTTTTGAGCGATCGGCATTAGACACTCGCAGCGATGTGCTAACCTACACCACCGCGCCGCTGGCGGAGGCATTGTCCTGGGCGGGGGTGGCGATCGCCAATATCCATGTCCAGACCGAGGCCAATAGCTTCGACCTCTGCGCGATCTTGTCCGATGTGCATCCCGACGGCCGCGTTTTCAATCTCTGTCAAGGCTATACTTGCGTGCGAGTGGTCAGGGATGCTCCGATCCGCTTGCCGCTGCAAGCTTGTTGCGCCCGCATTGCGGTGGGTCATTGCCTCCGTCTCAGCCTCAGTGCGGCTTGTTTCCCCGCCTATCCCGTGAATCCGGGTACGGGCAAACCGACTAGCCAAGCGGACCTGATGCTGGCTCAGGTCGTGACTTTGAGAGTGCAGTGTGGAGGCGATCGCGCCTCACAGCTTCAGTTGCCGGTTGTTGCCGCTGGTCAGGAGTGCGATCGCTGATGAATCTGCTTTGTGTGTGCAGCGAAAACCGCCGTCGCAGTGCCACCGCTGAGGTGGTTTATTCCGAATATGCGGGCATTGAAGCGATTGGCGCTGGAACCAACAAGGATGCGGTCAATCCCATTTCCGGTGATTTGATTGAGTGGGCGGATCTGATTCTGGCGATGGAAACCCAGCATCGCGAGAAAATTTCCCAAAAATTTCGCTCCCAGCTCAAAGGCAAGCGACTCGCGGTACTCGCGATTCCCGACCGCTATGAATATATGCAGCCGGAGTTGGTGCGACTCTTGCAGGCGAAGCTGCCCAAGTACATCAATCTATGAACCCTGACAGCGACCCAAGCCGTCCTGTAATCTTGGCAACGGCGGTTCGGCGGCATTCAGCAGTGGGTGTTGCGCCCAACCGACACCGGCAATCGTCTGTGGGGTTGAGGTGACGTGCTGCCGACTGACCTGCTCAGCCATCGCTACAGCGGCGAGACGGTGGTGCCCAAGCGTCTGCCATTGGATGAGAAGCATTTGGCGATCGCCCGCGAGGCGATCGCCTGTTTCACGGCGCTCCAAGGTCAAACCCAAGGCGACCTCGATCGCCGCCTCCAAGACTGGGAGGGCGACAGCCCCGACTACCGGCTGCGACGCGGGCTGGCGCACCTCCTCCGCAATAGTTTCGCCACGTTTGAAATTGTCAGTCCGCTGGAGCCGCCGCTGTTGCGGGAGCGCGTGTTCACGGCGGCGGCCGCGAGCCAACCGCTGCCGGAGCGGCGATCGCTCACCCTCGAGCAAGTCGCTCACCAACTCAGCGCCGAACTGGAGCGCGAGGTCTTGCCGGTGGAGATCGAGCGCGGCTTGTACGCGGATCTGAACGAAAACCGCCTGCTCACCGAGTTCGATCCGCCTACGCCGGAAGCGCTGCTGCACCGCTACAATCTCTCGCAAGTCCAAGGCATCTTCTATCGCGCCAGCCAGGTGACTCTGCACGCTCACCGCAATGTCCCCGGTGAGTATAAGCTGCTCTTCCGCTACCTGAAGCTGTTTCAGGTCATGTTCTACATCGAGGGTGACGCCGACTGTGGCTTCACGGTCACGCTCGATGGGCCGGCCAGTTTGTTCAAAACCAGCACGCGCTACGGTCTCGCCTTCGCGAAGATGCTGCCCGCACTGCTGCACGTGACGAAATGGAGCTTGACGGCTACCCTCCAACACCGCGATGCCTATTCAGGTCAGGAGCGGCGGGGTCGCTTCAGCCTCGATGACGGCTGCGATCTGGTCAGCCACTACCCCCCCGGCAAGCCCTACGACAGCATGATCGAAGAGTCCTTTGCAAAACAGTGGGCAAAGGCGAAAACCGCTTGGCAATTGGAACGCGAGGTGGACTTGATCCCGATTCCGGGGAGCGTGGCGATTCCCGATTTCCGCCTCGTTCATCCCGACGGTCGCACCTTTTTGCTGGAAATCGTCGGCTACTGGCGACCTGAATATCTGCGCCGTAAATTTAGCCAGGTTCGGCGCGCGAATATTGATCATTTCATCCTCGCTATCTCGGAGCGCTTGAACTTAGAAAAAGCCGGAGTTGATCTGCACAATTTACCGGCGCTCGTGATTTGGTTTAAGGACAAGCTGAAACCTAAAGCCGTACTGGAAGTGATTGATTGAGGGTGTGGGCGATCGCCTGACCCAATCAACGAATGGCCCAGCCCAACGCCCGTAAACCTACCAGCAGCCATGGGCAGCCAGAACAATTTTCAGCGCAATGCTATACTAGCCTCTACCGCAAATCAGCGAACCATTAACCCTCATGGCGGCCGGCTCAGACAAATCTCGTGAAATTCAGGACATCACTGGGCTAAGCGCAACGAATTTTGCCGACTTAGTTCGCACCGCACAGCTCATCTCCGATCCCGGTGGCGGTGTGTCGGGTAAGATTTCGCAACCGGACTGGGAGGGTCTAGAAATCCCCCCCGGAGTGGTGGAGAATCTCAAGGCACTGGGAAGCAAATATCAGTATGAACTGCCCCATATTGAACCTGAAATTGTCTGGGAACAGTTGACCCCTGAAAGTCGCTCCTGGGTGATCGAGAATAAAAATATCCTCTGGGAATTTGAGGAGCTATTTCCACCGCTCGACGAAGACTAATGAGTCTGCGGGGAAACGCCCTGATCGCGCGGGTTACACTGGAAGAATCTTCAGACTATCGCAGGGCTATCCAAGCCGCGACTGAGAATTTGGATTGAGGTGGTGCTGGTCACCGGTTGCTCTGATGCCTTCTCCTGCTGTACCTTCGCCACAACGCTTACTCGAGTCACTCGCGACCCTCAGCTATCGCTCTAGTGAGCTGCCGACCTACTTACACCAGATCGCGGTCGGGCTCGCCGAGTTGATCCAGCAGGACTGGGCGGTGGTCACGCTCTGTCGGGGTAATGAAGAGCGTATCTTGGCCAGTTCTGTGGACATTGGTGCGGCGGCTGAGGCGATTTATGAGTTGCACGGCACACTCACGGGGCAGGTAGTCAGCCAGAGATGTCCGCTGGTGGTGCCAGATGTGATCGCCGATCCCCAGTACGGCCCCGCCCCCGATGGCTACCGGGCTTATCTGGGTGTGCCACTGCGATCGCCCACTGACCAGATCCTGGGCACGATCTGCACCTTCGGTCGCCAGCCACGCCACTTTACCGCTGGGCAGATCCGCTTGGCGGAAATTTTTGCGGAGCGAGCGGCTACGGCGCTGGACAACTATCAACTCTATGAACAGCAATGCGAGCTGAATACCCGACTGGCTGCGGAAATCGAGGAACGCAAAGCCACTGAGGTGGCGCTGCGGGAGAGTGAAGCCCGCTTTCGCGCTTTGGTGGAGAATGCGGCCGATAGTTTTCTGGTAGTGGATGCGGCCGGTCAGATTGTGGACTGCAATCAGAGCGCTTGTGAGGCCTTGGGCTACGGGCGCGCGGAGCTGATCGGGATGGCGATCGCCGACATCAATGCCCAGATGACCTCGGAAGAGGTGCGCGCCTTTCGACAGAAGCTGACGGCGGAGACGACTACGACCCTCGAGAGTGCTCACCGTCGCAAGGATGGCCGGGTTTTTCCGATCGAGGCTCGCATTCGTCTGTTTGAGTCGGCGGGTCAGGCGTTGACACTGTCGCTGGTTCGCGACATCACCGAACGCAAGCAGGCGGAGCAGGCGCGCGAGCGTCTGGCTGAAATTGGTGAGCTGGCGGCGACGATCGTGCATGAAGTCCGCAACCCGCTGACGGCAGTGTGGATGGGTTTGCAGTCCTTTCGGGACTTGGAACTCTCGGAGCGCTACCAGCACCGCTTGGGCTTTGCCTGCGACGAGGCGGAGCGGTTGCGGCGTCTGCTAGATGAAATTTTGCTCTGTGCTAAGCAGCCGCGACTGCAACTGGCGCTGCTGGATTTGGCCGGACTGGTGCGGGAGCTGCTGCCGTCGTTGCAGGCGATGCCAGCGGCAGCGGAACGACGGCTGGAGCTGATCGCGGCGGAGCCTGGTGTGATCGCCGGAGACCGCGACAAGCTGCAACAGGTGCTGGTGAATGTGGTAGCGAACGCTTGTGAGGCGATCGCCCCGGGCGAAACGGTGACGATTCGGGTGACTAAACGCGATCGCCAAATCGCTTGCACGGTTCACAATGGCGGCCCGCCGATCCCGCCGGAGTTGTTGCCGCAGTTGACGAAGCCTTTTTTCACGACGCGATCGCAGGGCAACGGGCTTGGGCTAGCGATCGTCAAGCGCATCGCGATCGCCCACGGCGGCGAGCTGACGATTACGTCTACGGCAGCGGCGGGTACGATCGTCACCGTTTGCTTGCCGGAATCTTCCGACTAACACCACCACGAGCCGCTATGATTGGGAAGTTGGCTGCTATGGTTGAGTAACAAGCCGCTGCCCGCATTCCCACAGAGATGAGACAGTCCAATCAGCCCCTGCATCTCGAATTCAATCCCGACCGCGCCTACATCGCCATCGTCTACGACGAGCGGGAAGTCGGTTTCTGCGCGCCCGAAGTGGCGGCTCGCATTGTCGAGACGTTAAACGAAGACGAGCAGATTCAGGAAGAAAATGAAACCCTAACCAAGGCGCTGCAAATGGCTTGCCGTGACTTGCTGAAGCGGACGGGCGGTAACCCGGCTTCGGTGAATAAGCTCGTGCAGCGCTACCTAGAAAATGCTAAGCGACCCGAACATGGCACCCGGGCACTCGCCTTTTTGCTGCGCGATCGCCAGCATGAACTAGACATCAACGACAAAGAGTTTATGCGCTTCTGCAACTCTTATCGCTTGTCTCCCAATGAACTGCGCGACATCTATCGCGGCGCAGATGTCAACGACGAGCAGCTCAAAGTCTTGGCGCGTATCCTCGGCCGCTCGGTACAAGAGTTGATGCAGATTCGCGACGGCTTCAGCAATAACGAAATGAGCACCCTGGCACGCATTCTCGGCACTTCGCCCCAAGAGTTGACCGAGTTGCTGAAGTAGCTTGACGCTGAGGATGCGATTACCTGAGCAGATTCAAGCTGAGCCAACGTTAAAGTTGTGCGGCGGCAGATAAGCTAATGGACATTTAGATTGCATGGCGCTTAGCTCAAAATTCTCGCACAGCAAGGTGTCTGGTACGCATGACACGAAATTAAAATGTTCCTCAGCTTAACCTTGAACTCTCACAGATAGCCTGGCTGCCGTCCACACCAACGCATTGTTGGACTGCCCAATATCTGCCTTCTCAAAATCTATAACTTCTTGATATTAGTCACTTCCTTCATTTTTTTGAAGCATGATAGTTTTAATCCTCTCACAAAATTCTAGTGAAAGGTTTGAAGATCTTTAGGTTGCTCTTGTACTCTTTTCTGAAGTTCTTCGAAATAGTACATCTCTTTTCTCGGACTATGTATATCATCTGGCGACAAGAGAATTAGGAAGTAACGAGAGGCTAACATTTTGGGGTGAGATATTAGAGATATAGCACCTTTCCCAAGAAATACATGGAGAGTTACAAGTTGCATATCAATACTCCGGGCACTTTTTAGTTGAGAGGCTGAAACCCGCATTATACCGTTGGCTATCGAGCTTGGTGAGAAGGCTGAAACCCGCATTCTATCGTTGGTGAGTTAAAACTGTCCGGACTGTTGGCATATGCAATTATTCCTCAACATCTTAATTATTAGCAAATAACTATTTTTTAGAATGCTATCCCACCAAGAACTAACGCTAACCCTAGCCGCCCCCGACAACAACCCCATCCTCCTCACCCCCACCTTCCTCAAAGGCAGCGGCATCATCCCCCCCAACTCGCCCAAATCCCCTACTCTGCGAGAAGCCGCTGCGCGTCTATACCAACGGCGTTAGTCTAAAAGCCCAACCCAGCAGCCTCACCCTCAGCCAACCCCTCAGCGACCCCCTCCAACCCGACCAAATCCACATCCCCACTCTCGCGGAGCAGTAAATCCGCAGCCGGCCTAACCACGACTACCCAGGTCTCGCTATCGAGCCTCGTCCTTCACTCATCGTCCCCGACCAAGGTGACGATGCCGCCCGCGACTATATCCAGTATATCCAGAGCTTGCTCAGCCCCAACTGGTAGCGCTATAGCCCGGCTCCGCAGCGCGCTAGCCTTAGCTTGAGCGATGACTTGGGTGACCAGAAGTTCAATCTCAGGATTGCGGCGGTGCAAGTCCAATGTGACCGTCAAACTGGGAATTACTGCTATTGGGGGAATGTAATGACGGTCGTCTCGACCCACCCTTTACAATAGAGACCCGTCTCTGCCCGTAAGCTTGGCGACCGTGACCGACCTTCCTGACTGGCCGCGCCTCCAAAAAGCCCTCGCCGTCGAAGCCGAGCGCGGCTTTCAAGACCTGCAAGGGAGCCAGTACCGCTTCAGCGAATTCCTGACGCTCAGCTTCGGCAATAAGCTGCCGACGGGCGATCGCGATCAACAACGGCGTTGGCAGGAGTTTGCCAGTCGCTTCGCGGGCTATGCCGAGCTGAGCCAGGGCCAGCGCCAAACCCTGGTGGCTAGCGCCCGCCGCTTCTTGCGGGAGCTACGCCAGACGCAGACGGCGGCCGACGCCCCGCCCGCGCCGACGAAGAAAATTGCCACCTCGCCGTTGGTGGCTCAGGGCCGCCGTGACTACGCCCCACCGACTTCGCTGGCGCAATCTCTCGCTGACATCGCTGAGATTCAGCAGCGACGGAGCTTGCGGCATTTGGAGCGCTTGGGCTTACACACGGTTCGCGATCTCCTCTTCTACTATCCCCGTGACCACATTAATTACTCGCGCCAGGTCAATATTGCGGAGCTGGAACCAGGGGAAACGGTCACGATCGTCGGCACGGTGCGGCGCTGCAATTGTTTCACGAGTCCGCGCAATCATAAGCTGACGATTTTTGAGCTGCTGGTGCGCGATCGCAGTGCTTCGATCAAACTCAGTCGCTTTTACGCGGGCAACCGCTACACCGGTCGCGGTTGGCAAGAGTCACTCAAACGCCGCTACCCCAGCGGGGCAACTGTTGCCGCTTCGGGTTTGGTGAAACGCAACAAATACGGCATCACTCTTGATAGTCCCGAGATCGAAGTTTTAGATTCCGGCAACGAGGGGATCGAGTCGCTGAAGATTGGCCGCATCTTGCCGGTGTACCCCCTTTCAGAAGGAATTCCCGCCGATGCGGTTAGGCAGGCGGTATTGGCGGTGTTGCCTGCGGCTGAGCGCTTGACCGACCCCTTGCCTGCCCCGATTCGCCAGCAGTATGGCTTGATCGACTTGGGGCGGCGATCGCCGCTCTCCACTTTCCCTCTGATCTCGATGCCCTCAGCCAAGCCCGCCGTCGCCTGGTTTTTGATGAGTTTTTCTTTCTGCAACTCGGCTTCCTGGAGCGCCGCGCCCAGACCAAACAGGCGCAGACCAGCGCCGTACTTGCGCCCACCGGCCAACTGATTGACCAATTTCGGCAACTGCTGCCCTTTGCGCTCACGGATGCGCAACAGCGAGTCGTCAATGAGATTTTGCATGACCTCAATTCCACGACGCCGATGAATCGCTTGGTGCAAGGGGATGTCGGCTCGGGCAAGACGGTGGTGGCCGTGATCGCGATTTTGGCAGCACTCCAAGCCGGTTACCAAGCAGCGCTGATGGCTCCCACTGAAGTTCTGGCGGAGCAGCATTACCAAAAGCTCGTCGGCTGGTTTAACCTGTTGCACTTGCCCGTGGAATTATTGACCGGTTCCACAAAAGTTCGCCAGCGCCGCCAACTGCTCAGCCAGTTGGCAACGGGCGAGTTGCCGCTGCTCGTCGGCACTCATGCCCTGATTGAAGATCCGGTGCAGTTTCGGCAACTCGGCCTGGTGGTCATCGATGAGCAACACCGCTTCGGGGTGCAGCAACGCGCCCGCTTGTTGGCGAAGGGGGAGTCACCGCACTTGCTGAGCCTGACGGCGACGCCGATCCCGCGCACGCTGGCGCTGACGCTGCACGGCGATTTGGATGTTTCGCAAATCGATGAGTTGCCGCCGGGTCGCCAACCCATCCAGACCACGGTGCTCGGCGGCCGTCAGCGCCCAGAGGCTTATGAGCTGATCCGGCGCGAGGTGGCGCAGGGTCGGCAGGCTTACATCATTTTTCCCGCCATCGAAGAATCGGAGAAGCTGGACATCAAGGCGGCGATCGCCGAACACCAACGTTTACAGGAAACCATCTTTCCCGAATGCCAGGTTGGTTTGTTGCATGGACGGCTAAAAAGTAGCGAGAAGGAGGCGGCGATCGCCCGCTTCCGGGACAATGAAACGCCGATAATCGTCTCCACGACGGTGATCGAAGTCGGAGTTGATGTCCCCAATGCCACAGTCATGGCGATCGAAAACGCGGAGCGCTTCGGCCTTTCGCAACTCCACCAGTTGCGTGGTCGGGTTGGGCGCGGCAGTCACAAGTCCTTTTGCCTGCTGATCACGGGAACCAGCAACACCGATGCCCGCCAACGCCTCAATGTCCTGGAACAATCGCAAGACGGGTTTTTCATCGCGGAAATGGATCTGCGCCTGCGTGGGCCGGGTGAGGTGCTGGGGAAGCGGCAGTCGGGGTTAGCCGATTTTGCGCTGGCGAGCTTGGTGGAAGACCAGGAGGTGCTGAACCTCGCACGGCAGGCGGCCGAGAAGCTGATCCTCGCCGACGCGACCCTGAAGGAACTCCCGGCTTTGCGGGCCGAATTGGCGGCGCGCTACGAGAAATTGACGGGTGGGCCGGTCTTGAATTGAGTCACCCTGACCAATCAGTCATCATCTCTGCCACGATCGGGTTGCGCTCGGCTCAGCTTAACTGCTACTGAGCCATGTCGGGGCGAGGGTTGGGTGATAGCTCTGATTGATGGGGTAGGGATACCGGATTGAGTGTGAGTTCCTGACCGCTCCTTTTGGTGTAGGTCGAGTTGAGGCCACAAAACCCAACCCCAGCTCGCGTTTGTCTGGGTGATGCGATCAATCATCCAACCTACGCAAGCATGGACTTTTGGGGAGTTGTGTTGGGTAGCTAGTACAAGGCGGCGGCAATGAGATCCCCATTCAGGATCCGTAGGATGCCTGCATTGTCTGCACTCATCACTCAAAACTCAGAACTCAAAATTCCGCGTAGCGGTACTAGCCTCGCAGGTTTTGGGCAAGCATTGGGCAGCGAACCCAGATTTTTATCCGTAACAACCACTGACCACTGCCTAACACGCTTCAGCATTATCCCACTGATATTCATCAATCCTCATGCGCCCTCGACGCTGCGATCGCGCCCGTCACCCGGTCAAACCCACTGTCTGGCACTGGCTCCTACTGCTCATCCTGACGCTGGTGAGCCTGATCGGACTGCAACCACCCCTGAGACGCGCGGGAATTGGAAATTGCCCTGCGTGCCCAGCTTGACATTAGCTCAGCAGCTTCCTATTCGCCTATTGGCAGCGTCGCCTGCGTGTACGTTGCCACCAACTGCGGCAGGCCCGCGCCGCCGAGCCAGCCCAGCCGAGCACTGGTAGCGAGACCAGTAATCGTGAAATCGCGACGCCGCTGGAATTACTGCGATCGCAACTGCAACACTTTACCATCGTCAAACTAAATACTATTGGTCTATAGAAATCCGGTGTGAATTTTGAAAACGTAGCCGAGACTTCGCTTGCGAGGGCAAGGCAAGGCATCACTGGCGGGTGCATCCCACTTTGACCCGGTGCGATCGCTCCCACCAAATAGCCACTGGATCAGGGAAACGGGACCCAAAAACTCCCCTCTTTTAAGCTATCCTTTACCCAAAAGTCGGACAAACACAGTGCATATCTGCTTCCTGGCGTTGAGTTGCCGCCTGTACCCATTAAGCGTCGGCAGGATGCCACGTTGGATGAGGGCCGATGCGTCAGGTCGGGCATTCTGTATATGGGTTACTCGCTGCTGCTGGCATTGATTCCCTCGCGCTCACCCAGAAAACTATGCTGTCCTTCCCAGTGTCATCATTGTCTCCGAGTCAGGTGAGTCGCTCCCAGTTGTGGGCAATTCTCTTCATGGTGCTGGTCGCGCTGCCCGGTTGTCGGATCGCCGACCGCCGGCGGCTGAGGTGGAGCCAGTGACCCCGACCCCGACGCCAACATTGGGTGCCAGTGACTCCTTGGAAGCCGCGATCGCCACGCCAGAACTCACTGCGACCCAGCCCTGGAAGATTATCTTCGCCGTCAAGGATCGCCTCGATCCGGCAACGGGGCGAATTGTTGATCCCAACTGGGAGCGGGCTTGGCAGGGTGCTCAAGTCGCCGCCGCAGATTTTGGCATCGAGGTCGTGCTCTTGCCCAACGACTGCCAGACTTGTGTTGAGGAGCAGATTCGTGCCATCGGTGCGCTGATTGCCCAGGGCGAGGCCGATGGCTTGGCGATTGGGGCGGTGGATTCGCTGGCGCTGGTGCCCGTGGTGGAGAAGGCGATCGCCGCTGGGATTCCGGTCGTGGCGATCGATACGCCACTGAATAGCGATCGCCTCGTGACGACCGTCGGCTTTGACAATTTCACCGCCGGTCAGGTCATGGGCGAATGGGTCGCTGGGCAACTGCCAGCAGACAGCTCGGTGGCGATCTTAAACGGCCCACCTGACCACCAAAACGCGGTCGAGCGCCGAGAAGGATTTTTGGTCGGTCTGCAAGCTGGTGATCTGGACATCGTGGCGACCGCAGAGGCTGACTGGATGACCGCGCCAGCGGCTGAGATCACGGCGGCCTGGTTGGCGCGTTATCCCGAGCTAACGGCGATCATCGCCGCCAATGACCGTATGGCGTTAGGAGCGAGCCAAGCAGCCCAGGCGGCCGGTCGTGATGATTTGCTGATCACCGGCTTCGATGCGATCGATCCCGCCTTGGCGGCGATCGCCGCCGGTCAACTTGCTGCCACCATCGACCAGCGCTCGGACTTGCAAGCGCGGCTAGCCCTGCAATTGCTGCTCCGCCATCTGGAAAGCCAGGAAACCTTTGACGCCTTCTCGACGCTCCCTGAAACGCCACTCGTCACCCGCGAGAGCCTAGACATCCAGGACAAATGAAACCGTCGTCTGCCCCAGCTCAACGCGGGCGACTGACCGCAGCATTACCAGCAATATCCAACCTGATGGCGACACTAAGCGATCTGTTTGTCAGAGCCGATACGAAATAGGGCAATGCGATTGGTATCGACCGAGATGCTGATCTTCTGAGCGAGGCGCAGCTTGGCTACGGGTTCCTCAATCAAGGCCCGTCGCCGCAGCACCGATTCCGCCAGATCGCGATCCCAACAACGGATGTGCAAAACACCCCAACGTCGAAAAACTTTGCAGCGGCCGAGCAAGTGGAGTTGCTGAAGTTCACGCTGATTTTCGCGGTAAAAATCCCAAATCAGCCGCGTCAGTTGAGAGTATCGCCTCATGATTCGGTATTTCGCTTTACGTCGTCTTGCCATTGAAGATCGTCAGCCCAGTGGACGCCCGCTGTTTGCAAAAAGACTTAACCTGGCGATCGCCCGCTCGAGTCCCTGCGAATGCCGCTGAAACCTTGAGGTCACTGCTTTTCAGACTCGCTGAGGAGGCGATCGCCAGATTGCGGGTTCTTAACACGGAATGCACCGATTGTTACAGCCGCTTAAACTCCCCCATGGAATTTTCCCAAGTTTGCAATTACCATGCTGGAAAGAGAATTCGTGCTTAATCAGGAGTTAACCCGTGAGTCCAGCCAACCTGATGTCATCGCCCGCGAGTGCGCCCGTTGAGGCTGACGCAGCAGCGAGTGCCTTGATGACGCGCTTCGATGACCATGTGATGAATACTTACGGGCGCTTTCCGATTGCGATCGCCCGTGGCGAAGGCTGCCGTCTCTGGGATACCGATGGGCGCGAATACCTCGATTTTGTCGCCGGGATCGCCACCTGCACCCTTGGTCATGCCCACCCAGCGCTGATCGACGCCGTGACGCAGCAAATTCAAACCCTGCACCACGTCTCCAATCTCTACTACATCCCACAGCAGGGCGATCTCGCCGCCTGGATTGTGGCCAACTCCTGCGCCGACCGCGCCTTCTTCTGCAACTCGGGTGCCGAGGCGAACGAGGCCGCGATCAAGCTGGCGCGCAAGTATGCCCACACCGTCCAGGACATTGACCAGCCCGTGATCCTCAGTGCTCAGGCGAGCTTCCACGGCCGGACGCTGGCAACCGTGACCGCGACCGGGCAACCCAAATATCACAAAGGCTTCGACCCACTCCCAGCCGGCTTTGAGTACGTCCCCTACAACGATATTGACGCCCTAGAAGCAGCGGTGAGCGACATTGATGAAGGCAACCGCCGCGTCGCCGCGATCATCCTCGAACCGCTGCAAGGCGAGGGCGGCGTCAATCCGGGCGACCTCGACTACTTCCTGCGCGTCCGCAAAATCTGCGACGAGACAGGTATCTTGCTGATTCTCGACGAGGTGCAGGTAGGCATGGGCCGCACCGGCAAGCTCTGGGGGTATGAGAATCTCGGCATCGAACCCGACATTTTCACCAGCGCCAAAGGTCTGGCGGGCGGGATTCCGATCGGGGCAATGGCTTGCAAATCGTTCTGTGCTGTGTTTGAACCGGGCAACCATGCCAGCACCTTCGGCGGCAATCCTTTTGCCTGTGCGGCGGCGCTGGCTGTTGCTCGCACGCTCGAGCAAGAGGATCTGCTCAACAATGCTCTGGCACGCGGCGAGCAGCTTCGCAAACATCTGCGCGCGATCGCCCAGCAATCCCCTCACCTATTCACCGAAGCCCGTGGCTGGGGTCTGATGAATGGTTTGGCGTTACAGCCAGAGACTGATCTGACGGCGATCGCGATCGTCAAAGCGGCTCTGGAGCGTGGGCTGCTGATTGTGCCAGCTGGCCCGAAGGTGCTGCGCTTCGTGCCGCCGCTGATCGTGTCGGCGGCTGAGGTTGACCAGGCGGCTGAGGTATTGCAGGAGGCGATCGCAGCGATTACGGCATCCTGAGCAGCCATGACCGCCACAAAGTTTGGCTGATCGCTGAGCAACCCGGTGCCGCACGCCGGGTTTTTTGCGGCCGGGCGATCGCGCCCAATCCCAACCGCCCCAATAGGTTCGGGAAACTGCACTTCCTGACAACCCAGCCTGACCGTCACTATAGGGTGTAAGTGATCGGGCTACGCCAGCCACCGTGAAACCCATTTCCTGCTCAGCGCGGGCGAGAGGTGCTGAATGGGGCAGTAGTTTTAAGTTCTAGTTCGGAGTAAGATTTATGGCAAAAGTTGTTGGAATTGACCTAGGCACCACGAACTCCTGCGTGGCGGTTATGGAAGGGGGAAAGCCGACTGTAATCGCGAATGCAGAGGGCTTTCGGACGACCCCATCAGTCGTCGCCTATGCAAAAAATGGCGATCGCCTCGTCGGCCAGATCGCCAAACGCCAAGCGGTCATGAACCCAGGCAACACCTTTTATTCAGTGAAACGCTTCATCGGCCGCAAGTACAGCGAGGTCGGCACCGAAACCACCGAAGTCTCCTACAAGGTGCTGCAAGACGGCAATGGCAACGTCAAGCTCGACTGTCCGGCACTGAGCAAGCAGTTCGCCCCGGAAGAAATTTCGGCACAAGTCCTCCGCAAGTTGGTCGAGGACGCCAGCAAGTACCTTGGTGAAACGGTGACCCAAGCCGTAATCACCGTTCCCGCCTACTTCAACGACTCCCAGCGCCAGGCGACGAAGGATGCCGGTAAGATTGCGGGCGTCGAAGTGCTACGCATCATCAACGAGCCGACCGCTGCTTCCCTAGCCTATGGCTTGGACAAGAAAAGCAACGAAACCATCCTCGTCTTTGACTTGGGCGGCGGTACGTTTGACGTGTCGATCCTCGAAGTCGGCGATGGCGTATTTGAAGTGCTCGCGACTTCCGGTGATACTCACCTTGGCGGCGACGACTTCGACAAAAAGATCGTGGACTACCTCGCCGAAGAGTTCAAGAAAGTTGAGGGCATCGACCTACGCCAAGACAAGCAGGCCCTGCAACGCCTGACCGAGGCAGCCGAAAAAGCCAAGATCGAGCTGTCCAGCGTCACGCAAGCGGAGATCAACCTACCCTTCATCACCGCCACCCAGGACGGCCCGAAGCATCTCGATACCACGCTGACGCGCGGCAAGTTCGAGGATCTCTGCTCGGATCTCATCGATCGTTGTGCGATCCCGGTGGAAAACGCCGTTCGTGACGCCAAGATCGACAAAAGCGCCATCGACGAAGTGGTGCTGGTCGGCGGCTCGACCCGCATCCCGGCCGTGCAGGATGTCGTGAAGCGCATTTTGGGCAAAGACCCTAACCAAAGCGTGAACCCGGATGAAGTTGTCGCGGTCGGTGCAGCAATCCAAGGTGGCGTCCTGGCGGGTGAAGTCAAGGACATCCTGCTCCTCGATGTCACGCCGCTGTCGTTGGGTGTCGAAACCCTAGGCGGCGTCATGACCAAGATCATCCCACGCAACACCACGATCCCCACCAAGAAGTCGGAAGTGTTCTCGACCGCTGTGGATGGACAGACCAACGTAGAGATCCACGTCCTGCAAGGCGAGCGCGAAATGTCGAAGGACAACAAGAGCCTCGGCACGTTCCGCCTCGACGGCATTCCCCCGGCGGCGCGGGGTATACCGCAAATCGAAGTCACCTTCGACATCGACGCCAACGGCATCTTGAATGTCACCGCGAAGGATAAGGGCACGGGCAAGGAGCAATCAATCAGCATCACCGGGGCCTCGACGCTACCATCGGATGAGGTCGAGCGCATGGTCAACGAAGCAGAAGCGAACGCCACTGCCGACCAAGAGCGCCGCGAGAAGATTGATCGCAAGAATCAGGCTGACTCGCTGGTCTATCAAGCCGATAAGCAGCTCAAGGAGCTGGAAGATAAGGTCTCGGCTGAAGACAAGACCAAAGCTGAGGCTCTGATCGCTGACCTACGCACAGCGGTACAAAACGAGGACGACGAAAAAATCCAAGCCGTCATGCCAGAGTTGCAGCAGGTGCTCTATGGTATCGGCAGCAGCGTCTATCAAGATGCGGCGGGTGCTCCCGATGCGGGTGCAGCGCCAGGGCCGGATGCTGCCCCGACTGACAGCGCTGACGAGAGCGGCACGAGTTCCGATGGTGGCGGCGATGATGTCATCGATGCCGAGTTCTCGGAAACGAAGTAGTCGCGACTGCATCGGAGAAGTCGGTGACTGATCGCTAAATCGTTGTCACTTAAAGTTTCTGCGAATCGCCTCGGGATGCCTGCAAAGGCATCCTTTTTTTTGCATTCTGGCTCCGGATTGCGTAGCCCTCTGGCTGGAGAATCGGGCATCACCGCAGGCGGCTGCGGTCGGTGCGATCGAGGCATTCGCAACCGAGAATGGCGATCGCCCGGTTGGAGCCTTTGATAGCGACGGCTTGGCCTGTGAGTCGGGCACGACGGACGAGCAGCGAAATGGCGAGGACTGGAGGGCCGCAGTCAGGTGAGAACCCCAACTCGTACTCCAGGCATCACCATGATGATTGGGAACGGTGAATGCATTACTTGTCGTACTTTGTGAAGGCAAGGGTGACATTGTGTCCCCCGAAGCCAAAGGAATTGGAAAGGGCTGCCGTCACAGTAAGGGCGCGACTCTTATTGGGTACATAGTCCAGATCACAGTCTGGATCTGGGGTCTCCAAGTTGATCGTCGGCGGGATGTGATTCTGGGCGATCGCCATCACCGTCGCCACGGCCTCAATGCCCCCCGAGCCGCCTAGGAGATGACCCGTCATCGACTTCGTGGAGCTGACCGGTACTTGCTGGGCGTGATCGCCCAGCGCTTTCTTGATCGCCCGCGTCTCGGTGCGGTCATTTGCCGGAGTACTGGTGCCGTGAGCATTGATGTAGTCCACCTGTTCCGGCTGGAGGCCAGCATCCTTCATCGCCAGCTCCATCGCCCGCGTCGCCCCCTGACCATCGGGAACCGGCGCGGTCATGTGGTAGGCATCACAGGTCATGCCGTAGCCGACAATTTCGGCATAAATTCTTGCCCCCCGAGCCAGGGCGTGTTGCAGTTCTTCCAGGATGAGAATACCGGCCCCTTCGCCCATGACAAAGCCGTCGCGATCGCGGTCAAATGGCCGACAAGCGCGGGCAGGATCATCATTGCGGGTGGAGAGCGCTTTCATCGAGGCAAACCCCGCGACTGACAAGGGCGTCACTGCCGACTCCGCGCCCCCACAGATCATCGCATCGACAAAACCGCGCTGGATGAGGCGAAAGGCATCGCCAATCGCGTTGGAACCCGCCGCACAAGCGGTCACTGTACAAGCATTGGGACCCTTTGCACCGGTATGAATTGCCGTTAAGCCGGCAGCCATGTTGGCAATCATCATCGGGATCATGAAGGGACTACAGCGGTCGGGTCCCTTAGTCAGGTAGACCTCTTGTTGATCTTCCAGTACCTTGATGCCGCCAATACCGGTGCCGATGAGCACGCCCACCCGATCCGCATTCAAATCGTCAATGACCAAGCTCGCATCTACTAGCGCCTGCTTGCTCGCCGCTACCCCAAACTGGGCAAAGCGATCCATGCGCTTTGCCTCTTTGCGTTCGAGATACTGGTGCGGGTCGAAGCCTTTCACCTCACCGGCAATGCGGCAACCGTGGCGACTCGCGTCAAACAGCGTAATCGGCGCAATGCCATTACGGCCGCTCGTCAAACCGTCCCAGTAGTCGGTCAGATTATTGCCGAGGGGCGTGACCGCCCCGAGGCCGGTGATCACGACGCGTTTTTGCAGCAGATTTGTCATGGCTGATTTGAAGCTCGCGGGACTTGCACCTAGACTTCTGAAGAAACGATGCCACGGGCGATCGCGAGTCCGGGAGTCAAATGCCCCGTTGACGGGCGCGATCGCGGGGGGACATTAGGCCGACGTGGCAACCTTGTCACTGATGTGCTCGACCGCCTTGCTCACGGTGTCGATCTGCTCAGCGGCTTCATCGGGGATTTCAATATCAAACTCCTCTTCTAACGCCATGACCAGCTCAACCGTATCCAGCGAGTCGGCGTTGAGGTCATTAGCGAAGCTGGCTTCCGGCTTGACTTTCTCCGGATCAACCTCAAGCTGCTCCACAACAATCTGCTTAACTTTCTCGAAAATCTCTTGATTCATTAGATTAGTTTCCTCAACCCAACTAGCCAGGGTAAACCTGACTTGCGACGCGAATTCTAAGCATTTCTCATCATATCGGAAAGCGTACCGCTCGCGGCGATCGGGCGATCGCTTCACCAATCGGCCCAGTCACAATCCTAAAGAAATGCCAGCAAGCGGTCATCAGCGTCGCTGACTTCGGTAATCATGAAGAAGTTGAATTCGCTGCGATCGCGTGCCACCATGCCCACCTCAACCCTGCGCTATGCTTACTTCCCTGGCTGCGTCGCCCAAGGAGCTTGTCGGGAACTCTACCAATCAACTGCGCTCCTCGCCGCAACCCTCGGGATCGAGCTGATCGAGCTTAAGCGCGCCGCCTGCTGCGGTTCCGGAACCTTCAAAGAAGACTCGCAGTTGCTCGAAGACACGGTCAACGCCCGCAACATTGCCCTAGCCGAAGAGCTGAACTTACCGCTGCTGACCCATTGCAGCACTTGCCAAGGCGTCATTGGTCATGTGGACGAACGCCTCAAAGCCGCCCAACGCGACGATCCGGCCTACCTCGAGCGCGTCAACGGCTTCCTGAACAACGAAGGCTGCTCCCCCTATCGCGGCAGCACCGAAGTCCGCCATCTGCTCTGGGCACTGGTCGGGGACTACGGCCTCGAAGCTCTGGCTGCAAAAGTGCAGCGATCGCTCGCCGGCCTCAACTGTGCCGCCTTCTACGGCTGCTATCTGCTCCGCGCCCAGGACAGCATCCCCTACGACGATCCCTGGCAGCCGGAGTCGCTGGAAAACGTTTTTCGCACCGTCGGCGCGACCCCCGTTTACTACCGAGGGCGTACCCAATGCTGCGGCTGGCCGATCTCCAGCTACAGCACCGAAGCATCCTTCCAGCTCGCGGGCAAGCAGTATCAAGATGCCCTCAACAACGGCGCGGATTGCCTAGTCACCCCTTGCCCACTCTGCCACCTCCAGCTCGACTCCCGCCAACCAGAAATCGGCAGCCTGCTGGAAAAATCCTTCAACCTCCCGGTTCTCCACCTCTCGCAACTGGTCGCCCTCGCCCTCGGCTGCGAACCCAAAGCCCTCGGTCTCGACCGCCATGTTGTCTCTACGCAGCCCGTTTTGGCCAAACTAGGGCTGACCTAGCCAATGTCCGACCTGATCCTGTTTTGGCATCGTCGCGATCTGCGCCTGCGCGATCACCTCGGCCTCGCCAATGCTCGCCAGCAGAGCGCCAAAATTGTCGGCGTCTTTTGTCTCGATCCGGGGCTGCTCAATCCCGCCACCGTCGCTCACGCCCGCGTCGCCTATTTGCTCGCCAACTTGGCTGAGCTACAAGAGCGTTATCGCCAAGCTGGGAGCCGGTTGCTCATCTTGCACGACCGACCGATATCGGCGCTGCCCCGGCTGGCGCAGAGCCTGAAGGCCCAAGCTGTTCATTGGGCGCGGGATGTTGAGCCTTACAGTCGCGATCGCGACACCGCAGTCCGCGACGCGCTGCAAACTGCCGGGATCGAAGTCAAAACTGGCTGGGATCAGCTCCTGCACGCCCCCAACAGCGTCACCACTAACAGCGGCGATCCCTACAAGGTCTACACGCCGTTTTGGCGCAACTGGCGATCGCACCCTAAAGCCGAACCCGCTGCCGCCCTCAGTGATCTTGAAGACTTAACCGCCGATGAGCGGGATACCGCTGCACAAGCAGGTGTAACGGCTTTGCCGGACTTGCGCGATCTGGGCTTTGCCTGGGACGATGGCTTTCCGATCGCTCCCGGTGAGGCCGCCGCCCAGGAACGTCTGGATCACTTCTGTCAGCGGGCGATCGCCCACTACGACGAACAGCGCAACTTTCCCGCTCTCGATGGCACATCGCAGCTCAGCGCCGCCCTCAAGTTTGGCGTGATTGGCATTCGCACCGTCTGGCAGGCCGCACAGTCCCTCTACGCACAAGCCAACAGCGACGAGGCCCGTCAAAATATCGAAACCTGGCAGCAGGAACTTGCCTGGCGCGAGTTCTATCAGCACGCACTCTACGCCTTTCCGGAGTTGGCGACCGGCCCCTATCGCCAGCCGTTTCAGGATTTTCCCTGGGATGACGATGCGGCGCGTTTTGAGGCCTGGTGTACAGGTCAAACCGGCTACCCAATCGTCGATGCGGCGATGCGCCAGCTCAATGAAACTGGCTGGATGCACAATCGCTGCCGCATGATCGTCGCCAGCTTCCTGACCAAGGATCTGATTCTCAACTGGCAGCAGGGTGAGCAGTACTTCATGTTCAAGCTCGTCGATGGTGATCTCGCGGCGAACAATGGTGGCTGGCAGTGGAGCGCCTCGAGCGGCATGGACCCGAAACCGCTGCGCATCTTCAACCCCGCCAGCCAAGCGCGCAAGTATGACCCCGATGGCGATTACATTCGCCATTGGCTGCCGGAACTGCGATCGCTGGATACCGGCGTTTTATTAACCGGTGAGATTGACGCGGGCGATCGCCAAGCCTGCAACTACCCCGAGCCAATCGTGAACCACAAGCAGCAGCAGCAAGAGTTCAAGCGCCGCTATCAGGCCCAGAAGGAGCGCGATTAATCATCCAGACTGGGCTGCACCATCTCAACTTGGCAAGCGGCGGCGCGATTGGCGACAATGGCGGGCAAGTCGCGATCATCACATCCTGGATCAAGCGAGCAAATCTCTATGAACATCCGCATCGGCAATGGCTACGACATTCATCAGCTTGCCCCGGAGCGGGCGCTGATCTTGGGCGGCGTCCGCATTCCCCACGAGCGCGGCCTGCTCGGTCACAGTGATGCTGATGCCCTGACCCATGCCCTGATGGATGCGATGTTGGGGGCGCTCTGTCTGGGCGACATCGGGCACTACTTTCCGCCCAACGATCCGCAATGGAAAGGGGCTGACAGCATTGTGCTGCTGACCCAAGTGCATGAACTGGTGCGATCGCACGGTTGGCAGATTGGCAACTTGGATGCGGTCATTGTCGCCGAGCGACCGAAGCTGAAACCGCACATCCCGGCGATGCGCGATCGCCTCGCCACTGCTCTGGGGATTGAGCGCGATCGCGTCGGCATCAAAGCCACAACCAACGAAAAACTCGACGCCACCGGCCGCGAAGAAGGCATCGCAGTGCATAGCGTCGCGCTACTCGTGCGCGCTGAGCAGGAAACTTTTGAGTTTTGAGTTCTGAGTTCTGAGTTCTGAGTTCTGACTTCCGCATAGCGGCACTAGCTCAACAAACTGCCGCGCTTGCGTTGCTCCTGCTCGATCGCCCGAAAGAGAGCACGAAAATTGCCCTCGCCGAAGCCAGCCGCCTGACGGCGGCGCTCGATGAATTCAAAAAAGAAGGTCGGCTGACCAAAAATCGGCTGCGTGAAAATTTGTAAGAGCAAAGGCGAAGTCGGGGTCAGCGGCTCGGCCTGGCTATCGACGAGTACCTGGGCCTGGGCGATCGCCTGCCACTCCGCCGCACTGAGTCTCAGGCAAGCATAGCGCTGTTGCACCTGCTGGTAGTAGCTCGGCGGCACCGTCAAAAAAGCCAGCCCAGCCGCCCGCCGCCGCGCCGTCACGGTCAAAATATCCGGCGTCCGCAGCGCGATGTGTTGGATGCCAGCGCCGCGATTGGCATTGAGAAATTCTTGAATCTGCGAATTATCTGAAGCAGGCTCATTAACCGGCAACTGACAACCGCCAGCCGGATGTACCAAGACTTGCGAATGCAGCGCTGAGTAGTCGGTCTGGATCGCAAACCGCTGCTGGCGCGCAAAGCCAAAAGCTTGCTCGTACCAAGCGATGGTCGCCGCGAGTTCACCGCTGGGGACATTGAGCACGAGATGGTCGATGTCGGTAAATTCGGTGTTGGTATTCAGAGAGTGGGGCTGCCAAGTAGCGGCGGCGAGCAGCGTGTGTTGCAAGCCAGCTGGACTGAGCAGGCGAGCTTCCGTGCCAGCCGCATTGGGAGGTTGCAGCAGTTTCGCGCCGCAGTGGAGCGCCCGGTCGAGCGTCGCGGCCACATCCTCTACAGCAAAAGTAACATCGGCGACCCCGGGGGGTGTGTGCCTAGATAGGCGGCGGCTGGACTGCGATCGCTCCGGGGAGCTGTGAGCCAAAACTCGGCCCGACCGCTGACAACGATGGCGATCTCCGTGTCGTCGGTATGGCGATCGCCCACTACCTGACAACCGAGTACCTGCACAAACCAATTGCGCCAAGTTGGCACTGCCTCAACGACAAACTGAACGCGAGCAATCTGCATACCAGCTCAGGGCGAACACTTGCTCATCCTACCAAGCTTGTCCGCGACAACGGACAAGCCGACAGCGCGAGATTGGCAGCACAAAAAGGGTCAATCCAATTGGTCACGCAGAAACTTGTCGAGCAGGAAAAAATCAAGATCCTCAAATGAAGCAGCATAGGCAATGGTCGGAACTTCGTAGCCCTTGAGCCGCACGGCATATTCCTGAAAGCGTTGCTGAGCGCTACCCCAAATTGCCAAGTAATCGTAGGTCGTCTGACCGAGGGCGATGTTGCACCCGATTTGTTTGGTACAGGACTCGAGGCGAAAGGCTGTATTCACGGTGTCGCCGATCGCCGTGTAGTCGGGGCGATCGCCACTGCCCGTATTACCAACCATCGCGTAGCCGGTGTTGATCCCCGCGCCGATGCGGAGCGGAAAAGGGAGTGGATACTGGTTGCTCAGATCCGTCGTCATTTTATAGAGATCGCTGATCGCCTGAAAAATTTGCACGATCTCTTCGCGGGCAATCTCGCGCTCGCCATGAAACCAGATCGACATCACGGCGTCGCCGATGTACTTGTCCACCCAACTCCCGGAGTCGCGAATGATGTTGCCCGCCTGGTTGAACCAGTTGCCGATCAAGTCCGAGAGGATCGCCTCGTCTAACTGGCGGGTCAGACTCGTAAAGTCGCGAATATCCACCACCATCACCGACATCAGGCGGCGCACGTGCAACACCGAGGTCTGGGTCTCAAATGCGGCACCGCGATCACCCGCCGTCGTCTTGGAACTGGTGGGACTGTGAAATTCTAAATCGGTCTGCCCGAAACTGAGGCGATCGCCATCATGCAGCTTCGCTGGCACGCTGACCCGCCGACCATTCAAAAATGTGCCATTGCGGCTACCAAGGTCAATTAGGTAAAATTCCCCAACCTCGGTCGCTTGCAATAGCGCATGGCTGCGCGAGATCCATACATCCGGGATGACAAAATTATTATCGTCCCCCCGACCGACTGTCCAGCTATTGCCGCTGATGAGAGGCAAGTAACGGTTGCCGCCTGGAGTGCGCAGAACTAAGTAGGGGACGGGTTCCGTGAACATCCTGGTAGCCGCAGGACAACGATTTTAGCAAGCAAGCTAGCGGCATTAGTCGCCCGCAACCGCTTGCACCTACCACGACACCTCAGTCTAGCACCGCTGTCATCAGGACAGTGAAATCGCGAGCCAGAAAACACCGTCCACCAAGATTGTACTCAATACGGCTCCACCCAAAGCCCAGCGCTGGAGTCGCGACACTTGCAGCGCCCAGAACCCGACTGCCAGCAGGGTCGTCACTAGCCAGAGCGCGCAGACCAGTGCCCAGGGAGTTTGCAGTTGGGCGATCGCATTCTCAAAAACAATCGGAGCCATCTCCGGCTCAACCTGCATCACCTGCCGCCAATAGGGAATCAAAGCATTGAGGTAAAAATACAGGTCGGTAATCGCCGTCCCAAACAGCGAGCCAAGGTAAAACCCCATCCCCACCGGCCAGCGCTGGCGATAAGCCGGCCAAAGCACCAGGGGCAGGGCGATCGCCTCAATGGGTAAATGAATCAGTGGTTCCCAGCGGAGCCAGCCCCAGTAGAGCGAACCCGCCAACCAAGTCCAACTGAACCCCATCAGCAGGTCACCCCAGAGCGACCAGCCCGGACGCCGGTTGAGACCGTAGGCGAGCGCAAACCAGATCACGCTCAGGCCCAAGCTCAGCCCTGGCCAAACCCGCACCAGCGGTGCCTGGAAGAAAACGGGGACAGAGACCAAAAACGCCGCCGCCGCAAAGACCCCCCAGCGGCTTGTCGCGCGTTGGGGAGGAGTGAGGGAGATCGTGCCAGCGAGCGGATTCGTCAGCACTGGAAACCAAGGATTATCGAACAAGATTTGTTAAGATTTTTAAACCACCTCTCTAAGATAACATAATTTTTTATCCCCTGGGGGGGGATGTGACTGCTCAGTCAAACTGAGGCGGGTTAAGGGATACAGCCCTTTCAGCCTGAAGTCACCTGCCGTTAAGCCACCCACTCCTGACCCACTCGATACGCCCAGCCGTGGCTAGCAAGACCCGGGCATTACTCAGGGAAACAAGCTGGCATCGGCGAGCACCGCTCCCCGCTGGTCTTTGACCGAAACCAACGGGGGTACAGTCAAACCCCAGTCAATCTTGAGGCTGGGATCATCCCAGCGCAGGCAGCGCTCGTGAGCCGGAGCATAAAAATCGCTGGTTTTGTAGAGTACTTCTGCGTATTCCGAGCGCACGACGAAGCCATGCGCGAAGCCGACGGGAATCCACAACTGCTTTTTGTTCTCGGCGCTGAGCAGAGAACCCGTCCATTGACCAAAGGTCGGTGAGTTGCGCCGCAGATCAACGGCGACATCGAAGACTTCGCCCGCAATGACGCGAATCAGCTTGGCTTGCGCTTGCTGGATCTGATAGTGCAGTCCTCGCAGCGTGTGGCGACGCGATCGCGAGTGATTGTCCTGGACAAATTCGGGGGTCAGGCCGGTTTGTTGCTGAAACGCCCGCTGATTGTAGCTCTCGAAGAAAAAGCCCCGCTCGTCGGCAAAAACACGCGGTTCGATCAGTAAGACGTCCGGAATATTGGTGGGATAGATTTTCATGACCGGCGAGCAAGATCACCAACGATTCTGTCAGACACCAACGCCCTACTCGTTACATAGCCAGCGAGTCAGCCGCAGCGACTAAATCGCCTGTCACTATATCAGGTTCAGGTCTCGCGATCGCCGCCACCCTCACTCTGACCGCCCTCGGCGTACTATGGGTGAGAGCTACAGCCCAGCACATCCCGTCAGCTAGGAGCCGATGCCGGTGATCGAGTCACCGCTGCCTGAGAAGCAAGGATTAGACGATTGCCCCGCCAGTTGGCGATCGCGTCCCCTCGTTTGGCGAACTCCGCTAGTTGCATTGCTGCTATTCCTATGCAGTAGCGCTCGTCATCTGCTCTTCCACTCCACGGCCTTTGACCTGACGCACTTCGATCAAGCCGTCTATCTGATCGGGCAGCCCCAACCCGCGATCGTCTCGCTCACGGAATACCACTTCCTCGGCAGCCATGCCGACTGGATTCTCTATCTGCTCGCGCCGTTGTACTGGCTGTATCCCAGCGTTTACTGGCTATTCGCAGTACAGGCGGGGGCGCTGGCGATCGCCGCCCTCCCCCTCTGGCAGCTCGCCCGAGACGCCGGACTCTCACTGGGTTTGTGCCGGGCCGTCGTCTGGGCCTATTGGCTCTACCCGCTGGTTTTTAACATCAACCTCTTCGACTTCCATCCCTCGGTGCTGGCGGTGCCCCTGCTCCTGGCAGCGGTCTTAGCTGCACGCCGACAGCAGGTCGGCTGGTTTACGGTTGCTGTGGTCTTGCTGCTAGGTTGTCGGGCAGCGTTGTCGCTGACGGCGATCGGGCTGGGATTTTGGCTGCTGGTGGCGGAGCGGCGGCGACGCTGCGGCGCGATCGCCCTCCTGCTGGGCAGCCTCTGGCTCGTGCTGGCGACGCAGTGGATCATTCCCACCTTTAGCACCGTGGGCGTCGAAGCATTGGGGCGCTATGGGTTTCTGGGCAACTCACTGCCGGAGATCGCACTCAACTTATTTCTGCGACCCGACTTGGTGCTACCGCACCTACTGACAGCCGCAAATCTGGAATACCTTGCCCTGCTATTGCTGCCGCTGGTCTGGGGGTTGTCGCTACGTCACCTCACCCCCTTGCTCGCAGCCGCCCCCGATTTGTTGTTAAATTTGCTCGCCGACTACCCGTTGCAGAAAGACTTGCTACACCAATATTCGCTGCCAATCCTGCCGTTTTTGTTGCTAGCGGCGATCGCCAGTCTCGCTCACCGTCGCTTTTGGTGGCAGCGACCCCGCTGGATCGTGCTCTGGTCGCTAGTGGGCTTTTTGGCACTGGCAAAGCCGGGATATTTTTGGACGCGCTATCTGGAAACGCTGGAAACCTGGTCGGCAACACGAGCGGCGATCGCCCAAGTGGACACACCCGGCCGCCTGCTCACCTCCGCCCAAATAGCGCCCCACCTCAGCCACCGACCGGTTGTGAAACTGGCAACAATGGATGCAGCAGCCCGCGAAGACCTAACGGCTTTTGACTATATCCTGCTCAATCAGCCGCATCCGGGCTGGAATAGCACACCGGAGTTAGTGACTGACTTGCGCGATCGCCTCAGCCAACAGCCGGAATTCCGGCTTCGTTTTGACCGCGATGGCGTTGTTTTATTCGTGCGTGCCGACCGCTAGCAATGCGGATTCAAGCCGATTTTGACTTCGCGTTCTGCGACTCTTTGACGACCGCCGCCTTGGCAACTGCGCGCTTCGCTGGCAAGGCGATCGACATCCCCTCACGAGCAAGTTGCGCACCCGGATAAGCAGCAGCCAGCGCTTCGCCGATGCGGTCGAGACACTCATCACTATGGATCGGGTCGTGGTGAAAAATGATCAACTGCTTCACCTGCGCGGCTTTGGCAACCTTGACCGCTTCTTGCCAGGTCGAGTGACCCCAGCCCACTTTACTCGCCTTCGCGCTGTGATACTCCTCGTCGGTATAAGCGGCATCAATGATCAACACGTCCGCTTGGCGGGCGAGATGCAAGACATTCTCATCCAGCCGGTCAGGGAAATGTTCAGTATCCGTCACATAGGCGACTGACCGCCCGCGCCAGGTGATCCGGTAGCCGACCGCTTCCCCCGGATGGTTGAGCTTGGCGTTTTCGATACTGATCTCACCAAGGTTGAAGACATGGTTGGGTTTGAGGTCGTGGAACTCCAAGCTCGCCTGCATGATTTGCAGGGGAACGGGGAAGTTGGGGTGCAGCATTTGGTCGTTGTGGCGCTGCTCGATCGTCGCCCCATTGGGCGAGACGGCCCCATAGATCTTGAAGTGGTTGCCCTTGATAAAAGCCGGCGTGAAAAAGGGAAAGCCCTGGATGTGATCCCAGTGCGTGTGGGTGAAAAACATGTGCGCCCGGATCGGCATTTGCTTCAGTAGCGACTGGCCGAGGACGCGCAAGCCAGTACCACCGTCAAAAATCAACCGCTGACCACTGACCAACATCTCAACGCAGGGAGTGTTGCCGCCATAGCGCACAGTTGTGGCTCCTGGACAGGGAATGCTACCCCGCACGCCCCAAAAGTGAATGCTGAAAATCTCTTGCTGATCAGACATGAATTCTTCGGGAAATTAGTCACGGATGAGCTGGCTCGACAGTCGCCTTGCCGTTGCGGCAACAATGTAGTCTAGCCGCTGACATGACCGAGTTGCTTGGCAGAATTCCCCTAGTCAACGAGCACCAGAAGTTGAATGGGTTGAGGGATTGCAGCGACGCAGCCTCCGGCGCGCTCAATTCTTCTTACCCTTCTACCAGTTGTAGCCGACGCAGCACCAATCTGCCAAGCGAGCCGATCACAGCTATCAGGTTCTAGCGACGTCAATCCGCCAAAATTGCCAGCAATTCTGGTTCGAGTGCGGCCCTGACGGCAGCCAGATCACCGCCAAGCTGAGGCAGACATTCGGGCGGGGGCAGATCGGGTTCAAACATGATCGCTTTGATCTGGCTGTCACCGATTCCTATTAAGAGGATCTCGCGCTCTGGCTGGTAACCATCAATGATACCGAGCATTTCGCGGAGATAGCCGCCTACCTTCCGATCCAATGCCTCTAGGGCTGGCTTGGGGCAGGTGACGAGGTGTGGGGTTGGGTGCAGATCAATTCCCAGAGCGGTTGGGGTATCAGCTGGCTCACAGGCGAGCGCCCAGGTGAGGGCGGCAAACTCTCGCTGGTGTGCCCGGACAAACATATCTAGCACTAGCATCCACTGCGGCGTAGGTGATGGGGGATGCGGGCGGCTGATGGGAAACATGGACAGACGAAGCACTGGGGAAAACTTTTGCTCAAGATACCATGAGTTGTCTCAGAGCAAACGCATCTCCAAAAGGTGACAGGCTGGCTAACTTTGCAAATGCTGAACCTAGCATGATACACTTATGAACTGTGTTGATTTTTTAACTGGGCTGATGCCGAAACTCAAAACGCGCCGGGCTGCGGCTAAACGCTTCCGTCCGACCGGTAGCGGCAAGATTCGCCGCCGCAAAGCGAACAAGAACCACCTCCTCCAGCACAAATCCTCAGAGCGCACGCGCCGCCGCCTCTCACAATTGTCGCTGGTGGACGAGCGTGATGCCGACAATGTGCGGCTGATGATGCCTTATATGTAATTGTCAGGCTGGTGGCAACCAACATACTGAATTCAATTACGTCCTGAAACCTAATCTCGAACTACTATGGCACGGGTTAAACGCGGTAACGTTGCACGCAAGCGCCGCAAAAAAATTCTTAAGTTAGCGAAAGGCTTTCGTGGCTCACACTCGCGGCTCTTTCGTACTGCTAACCAGCAGGTGATGAAGGCGCTCCGGCACGCCTACCGCGATCGCCGCCGCCGCAAGCGCGATTTTCGTCGCCTCTGGATCGTCCGCATCAATGCCGCCGCTCGCCAGCAGGGTCTGAGCTACAGCCAACTGATCGGCAAGCTCAACCAAGCCGACATCCAGATCAACCGCAAAATGCTCGCGCAACTGGCAGTGGCTGATCCCGCTGCATTCGCGAAAGTGGTGGCAGTGGCTACGGGTCAGTAGCCAAAACAAGGGGGTAGAGGGGTGGTATGACACATCGGCTGCGATCGCTCAATTGGGCACTGACGCTGCTGTTGGGTTTACCGCTAGTGCTGCTGCCGCCGCCGCTGGCATCAGTCGCGGCCGAACTCGTCGAAATCCAGGCGCGGGGACGCTTGATTGTCGCCGTCAAAGACAATGTGCGGCCGCTGGGCTTCCGGGATGCCGCTGGCAATTTGCAGGGCTTCGAGATTGACCTAGCGCGACAGTTGGCGGCTGAGTTGCTCGGTGATCCCGCTGCGGTTGAACTGCGCCCGGTTCGCAACCGCGATCGCTTGCTCGCTGTAATCAATGATGAGGTTGACCTAGCGATCGCCCGCCTCACCGCGACCCCATCGCGTGCTCGTCTCGTGGACTTCAGCCGCCCTTACTACTTCGACGGTACGGGCTTTGTCGGTCGCCAGGGCACGATTCAACGGCTGGGTGATTTGGTCAATCGGCGCGTTTTAGTCTTGGAGAATTCGAGCACGATCGCGGTCGTCCGTCATGCCCTGCCGCAGGTGGAACTGGTTGGTGTTGACTCCTACCAAGCGGCATTGGCGCAGCTTGAGGCTGGTCAAGCAGTAGCCTTCGCCGCTGATCAAAGTTTGCTCGCGGGTTGGGTGCAGGACAATCCGAGCTATCAGTTGCTGCCGACCCGATTGCAGGTGACAGGGCTAGCGGTCGCCCTGCCGCGCGGCTTGCAGTATGTCGAGCTGCGTCGGGAGGTGAATGCAGCGATCGCCCGTTGGCAACTCTCCGGTTGGCTCACCGAGCGCCGCGAATATTGGGGACTCCCTTAACCCGAATGGCTAAAGCGCTGCCCTCAAGAGTTCATCAATTCGGGTTTTACGCGGGTCAAGAACGCGACAATCATGCTGGTAAAGACTCCCTCAATCCCAGCCTGGATCGCATAACCGGTGAGGGCAATCATAATCGCCCGCTGCTCCAGCCCCGCATCCACATCGGCAGGAATCGCCGTGATCGCGAGGGTGACAAAGATCGCCGCTGAGAGCAGCAATGTCCCTGCCCCGACCGTAAAACTGAGGGCATTAATTCCAAAGGCAAAGCGCTGTGCTTGCGGTTTTAGGAGCTGGAAAACAGCACTGGCGAGTAACGCGGGAATCCCCATCATCGCCGCGTTCACGCCTAGACTCGAGATGCCGCCGTGCCCAAACATGACCGCTTGAAAGAAAAGCCCAATCACAACAGCCGGAAAGGCATAGGTGCCGAGCACAATCCCCATCAGACCATTGAGTACCAAGTGAATACTGGCGGGCGGCACCGGGATGTGCAGCAGCGAAGTAATGAAAAAGGCAGCCGTGAGGAGCGACGCTTTGGGGATGTTTTCGGTCGGATCGCGCTCTTGGCGAATCCGACGTAAGGTATACCAGAGCGTGCCGCCAGAAACTGCATAGCCGGCGATCGCCAAGCCAGGCGGCAACAACCCGTCAGGAAGATGCACGTTTAACCTTTTCTCCGTGTAAAGAATAGAGCGGTGCCGATGAACCCCCAAAGACCAGAGGCCGCCATCAGCCATTTCTGAAGCGGCGTATACGCGCTCCCTGACCAGTCGGCGCGGGCGATCAATGCCGGTTGTTCGGCCGTGGTCGCTGCTGGGGTCGAGTCCGTCGGTTCGGCCGTGGTCGCTGCTGACGTTGAGTCTGCCGCGTGCGTCTGAGCGATCACCGTCTCGCTCGCAAGCTCACCGACTGGCACACTGATGATGTCACCATGCCCAGCTTGGCGCACTTTGACCTCCCAGTTGCCCGCTCTAGCCGGGTCGGGGGTGAAGGTGAAGTGACCGCGCTCGTCGGTGATACCTTGCAGCCAAGGGGTTGCCGGGTCATCGGGGGCATAGACCGTGACCTGTGCTTCTGACATCGGCGTGCCGCTGTCAAATTGTGCCTGGATTTCAATCGCCTCAGTGGTGCGGAACTGGACGTTGCTGCCATGGGCCTGGGCAGGTAGCGCCCCGCTCAGGAGGAGCAGGGCTAGCCAAGGGCAGCCGAATCGTGATCGCTTCATCTTCTGCTGACCTCTCAGTTCAACTTGCAGTGACCTTCGCCCACGTGACCGAGACTGGCGATCGCGGCCGTCAACTGTTCGTAAGCGGCCGCATCCAACTCCGCCGCTAGCCGCGCGCTGTCGGCCTCGACCGTATCACCCTCTGCTAGAGCCGCCAACGGCTCAAATCCCAGTGCGCCTGCATTCAGCTCATCATCGGCCGCCAGCTCCGCATCGCCAAAAATGTGGTCGAAGTGAAGGGTCGCTTCAACATTGGCGTTGGCATCGGCTTTGACAATTCCCTTGCGCTCATCGCCAACAAACTCGCCACAGGTGTAGGACAGCGGCTCGTCCAGACGCAGGGCAAAATCGAGGGTGCGACCATCCTTGCTGGCTTGACCAAAGAGGGCGATCGCTGCGCCTTCCGCCTCACCGCTCTCGGCTACCACCACATCCCAGCTCAGGGCATTGTACTGACCGCCCGGCACATCCTCTTCACTGACCAAAATCGGCTCCGCCTCAGCATCTCCAGCCGCCAGATCGATCGTTTCAGGTGCAGCGACCAGGGTGATGGTCTCGATCGCTTGCAGCTCATCGTCACTGTCGGGATCGTAGGGCGGCTCCGTTTGGTGTGCCTCGACATTGGCTAGCGTCACCAGAACACGATCAAACGTGATATCCCAGCCGTCTTTGGTCGTGAAGCCCTGGCGGACAAAATCTTCGCCATTGGCGACGAGCTGAAGTGTACCGGTTCCTGTTTCAACTTCGTCAGTCGTCGTCGCCGCCTCGGTCTCGGGAGGGGCATTTTCAACATCTGGATCAGCTTCCTCTGCAACCTCGCTCGTATTGCAGCCAACAGCAAGCGCTGTCATAAGCAGCATGGCGGCGAATTGGGGCCAGCGTTTGCTCTGGGAACTCATTGCACTATCTGTCATTGCAAATTAACCTTGCTTACGTATAAAACTCTGGCTTATAGTGTTCGGACTTTGCCCAGAGATTGCAATCCCCCCCGAGGGTATCGGAGCGAGCGGAATGGGCGATCGCCGACTTGAGATAAACTTCAACTTCCGGCCAGCACTCATGGCAATCCCCAGATGGATTTAGACTTTTATTCTTCTCTTTCCAAGGCACACCCTTTAGTCTCTGGCGGCTCGGTGAGTTTTTTGCTGCTGCAATCGGGCGAGTTTAGAATTGGAAAGCTCCTAAAAGCGATCGCGATCAACGGTCATCGAGGAGAGGGCGATCGCACCAAACAGCGATTCATCGCAATCAGTAATGAATAGATTCACAAAACTTATCAAAACTTAATTTAATGCTTCGAGAGACGCCCGCACTGTGCCATCAGCACCCAAAATCAGCCGGACTTGCGGCGTGCCACTGCCACTGAGCGGCGACACGAATGGCTCCCCCAGCAGCGGCATCTGCGTGCGATCGAGAAACGTCGCTGCCCCACTGCTGACCGGCGCGATCCGTTGCAGTGAACCATCGCGGTTGAGCCAGAGGCGATATTCCAGTGAACTACTCAAGCTGGCGGGGGGCTGCCAACGCGCCTGAAAATACTGCCGAATCTCGTTGACCTGCGGCAAACTGGGGAGGGCGGGGCTGAAACTCTCTAACCCAGCGGCGCTGTCGGCGGCGGGTGCAGATTGGCGGGTCGGTGCGGGCTGGCGAGCCGTGGCGGGCGGAGCGGCTGGACGCGGGGCGGAAGCGACGGGTGGCAGACTGGTGGGCAGGCGCGGCGTTTCGCCCGGTCGGGGAAGGATCAATTGCCGCTGGTTGTTGCGTGTTCCGGGATTGGCGGGTGCTGTCCCGGCTGCCGTGCTGGGCGTGTCGGGAGCTTCTGATTCCTGGTCAGCATCATCGTCGCGACCGACAGCCGTACCACGTCCCCGAAAGCGGGTATCTGTTGTCTGCGGGATCGGCGCATCCAAGCGGCCGACGCCATCGGGTGGTGGCAGAGTTTCTAGCCCTTCCAGTTCGGCAGGAAGGGTTGGCACGGGCAGGGGCGGCGGACTCGGCAGCGGCGGCACGGCATCAATGCCGAGCGGCGATCGCTCGAGAATCGGCTCATCGCCCTGTGCAATCGGGGTGGGAGCATCGGCGATGGGCTGGTTTTGCCAATATTGACTGAGCCGCATCAGTGCCGTCGTAACACCCAGGGCCAGAACGATCGAGGCGGCTGTCCCCGCCCAGGCCGGTAGCTTTTGACCCGGCAGGCTGGTGGAGCGGCGCAGCGTGGGCAGGGCGTCCACCTCGGCACTGTATTCATCGAGCGCCGTCGCTAGATCAAAAAGCTGGGTGACAGAAAGCTGCACCTGAGTTTGGGTCGAATTGGGAGCGAGGCTGCCAAAATGCAGTTGATGCTGGAGCAGTCCGTGTGGCTGGAGGTACAGTCCGCGCGCCCGACTGACCAAGGAAGGAATCACCGGATTAGCCGCCGGTGCCAGTGGCAGGGCATCCGGAACGGCATGAGGCTCGACCGACGGCAGACTCCTGGTCGCGGCCGATTCAGTCGCGATGGTCTGACTCCGCAGCGGCATCGCGGCTGATGCTTGCAATACAACGTCCTGGATATAAGTTGTCACGGTGTCGCAGAGTGCTTCTAGCTGCTCGCGATCGCCCCTGATCATGACCTGCTCATGGTGATCGCGCAGTTGACGCGGATCATCGAAGCGCAACTCGAAGCGCAAGTCCCGCACCACTGGCTGCGACTGCCAGCGCGACAAAGGCGAACGGCGCGCCTGTACCTGGAGCGTACAAGTCGGCGGCGTGTAGCGGCGAGTGATGGTGTTGAGATTCAACATGAGGAACCGATCAGTTCAGAGTTGGCGGGCAGAATGGGGCACGAGTGACATTTTCAGGGCGACCCGGGACAAAACACGGACTCACTGAGCACGGTCGAGCAGGGCGAGCCAAAAGCGGCGATGACCGTTGGCCGCACTGTAAAAGAGCAGGTCAATCAAGAGCTTAAACGCGAGCTGTTTGAGCATTTCGGAAGTCACTGTTGCGCTTGCTTCCATCCGCTCCTGATAGGTGTTGCTGAAGGTGTCGAGATAATCCCCCAAAAGCGCCGCTTGATGGGGTTCGCGTCCCTGACCGGTCATTTCTTCGAGCAGCGTGACGGCGCGGCGAATAAGTTCCTGGTGTTTCTGAGCCAGATGGCAGACGATCAAGACCAAGGCGCGGGCTTCCTCGACATCGAGCTTTTTGCGGCCGCGGAACTCTTGCGGTGCGGATTCGACTGGCGCAAACGCCAGAGGGCGACGCGATCGCCCACCGCCCCTTCGACCTTCAGGGTTGCCGCCGCCGCCAACATGGCCTCGGAGCCTAAACCGGTCAGGGCCTCGATCGCCAGCAACACGAGATCGAGGTGAGCTTTGATGTTGTCGAGTTGACCCGCATCGGGAGCCTTAACCAAGGTCAAGTCCTGCAACTGCGGGGCCGACGAAGCGGACGGAGCGGTCGGGTACATAAATCTAGCCTAAGCGTTGCAGGCTCGTCGGTCGGGGCCGTTGCCGATTTCGCAACATGACGGCAGGCCGCAGATCGAGTTTCGCATACTGACTGGGGTTTGTGGCGATCGCTCCCCGTGCTGCCAGCCCGGATACAGGCATCGCCATGTTTCCCATCCTCTGCCCATCACTCTGAACCGGTTAGAATCAGACCGACATGATTCTATTACGACCCGCAGGCTTTGTTTTGCCAAGCTCCTAGTACGGCAAGGGTCATTGCTACTGAGACAGAGCTAGCGGGCAAACCCTGAGTATGGCAAGCATCGAAGCCCGGGCGGTTTTTTGCAAAGCGATTGGCAATGACGATGCTGATGGCGGGACTAAACCCCCAGCCAAGTGGCAACGACACCGGGGAGCGGCAGCAAAATCGCGGCCAGCAGACCGAGAGCCAGTAAGCCGAGAAAGTCACGGCGGTTGTCGAGTTCTGTCACATCGTTCAGGGCTGGCTCGTCGCTGACGGGGATGAAGAGGAGAATGATGGCCCAAATCAGAAACTCTCGTTGTACGAAAGCGAGCACCAGCATCAGTAAGCGGGCAATTTGTCCAATCGCTAGGGCGGTGCGCTGACCAAACATGGCGTGGACGATATGGCCGCCATCGAGTTGACCGACCGGCATGAGATTGAGCGCGGTGACGACAAGACCGAGATAACCGGCGATCGCCACCGGATGCAAGTTGATCGCCATCTGTTGCTCGAACCCGGCCCCCAGAGCGCCTCGCGCCATAATCGTCAGTAGGAGTGAGAAGCGCGGATCGAGCGAGGCAAAGTTGACCAGGCTCGATTCGTCGCTGAGCGGCACCACGGTTGAATTTGCCAGTCCCCAGAGCAGCAGTGGCAGCGCGATGATGAAGCCACCCATCGGGCCAGCCCAGGCGATGTCAAAGAGGGCACGGCGGTTGGGAATCGGCGATCGCATCTGGATGAACGCGCCGAATGTGCCCAAGAAGAAGGGCATGGGGATGAAATAGGGCAGCGTCGTGCGGATCTGATAGCGCACGGCCGCAAAATAGTGGCTGAACTCATGGATGCTCAAGATGGTCAGCAGCGCCAGACTGTAGGGCAGACCCTGGAGTAAGACACTGGGATCCGCCTGGAGTTGGTCGGGCTGGATGCCGGCGAATTCTGCTCCGGCCACCGTGGTCGTGAAGAGGGTAATCGCTGCCAGCGCCAGAGCAAGCAAAGGCCGTTTCACTGGCTCAGTCTGCTCGCGGGCACGGGCTTTTAGCCAGGGGTTGGGGACGAGGGCGAAGAAGGGCTTATTGGCTGCGCCTTCTTGAAAAATGAGAATGAAGCGATCGCCAAATTTCTCCTCTACCTTCTCGCGCACCGTCTGGTAGGCGACATCTGGCTTAGCAGCGAGCCGTCCCCGACAGAGAATCGCCTGCGGACGATAGTCGAGCTTTTGCAAATAGAAGATACCCCACGGGAAGCAATTCCGCAGGCTCGTTTCCTCATCGGGCGTCAGCGGGCGGGGTTCAGTCGTGGTGCTGTTGGTGATCGCCTCCGTCGGTAGTTCATTATCGTCCGCAGTCGCTGTTTTATCCGTCACTGGTGGCGCGGGGCGTCCTTTTTGAATCAGCCACCAGTAGAGTAGGGGGCAGACAATAAATGGCACCAGCACCAAGGGTAAAGGGAGAGGCTCATCTTCGCCGACGACGGACACCCAGATCGTCAGGAGCAGCGGCGGGGCCATGAGAACAAGCCACAGCAGCCAAACCGGTGTTTGTGTGATTTGTGATACGCTCCGCTTGACGATCAGATAGCTGATCGCACTGAGTAAGATAAGGAGCAACAAGAGTTCCATAACAACCGCTAAATTGACTGCTCGAAATCGCACCATGTCGCCTGACTTGCCGACGCCATCCGCTTCCGATTCAGCCCCACCAAGCCACGAACAATCAGACGGGCGATCGCTGAAACAACCGCGCCAGATTTTGCCAGGGATTTTCGCCTTCCCACCTAATCGCGATGCCCTCGGCGGGACTGCCTATCTTATTGTAGAAAACCAGGGCAATATCCTGATCGACTGTCCAGCTTGGCATCAAGAAACGCAACATTTTTTGCGCGATCGCGGCCCCCTGCGCGAGCTAGTGCTCACCCATCGCGACGGCGGCCGGGCAGGAATTGCTCCCCTGCAAGCTGAATTCGGCTGCTCAGTGCGTGTGCAGGAACAGGAAGCCTATCTGCTGCCCGAATGCCGTGTTGAGACCTTTGGGGCGGGGGATGAAATCACTCCCGACTGCCAGGTGATTTGGACGCCCGGTTATTCGCCCGGTTCGAGCTGTGTTTATCTCGACCGCCACGGCGGCATTCTCTTCAGCGGCCGCCATCTGCTGCCTGACCAAAACGGGCAACTGACGCTGCGACGCCGCCCGAAGACATTTCACTGGTGGCGGCAGCTTGCGAGCACCGCCGCCTTACGAGATCGCTTTTCACCCGAGACGTTGTACTACCTCTGCCCGGGTGCGAATACTGGCTTGCTACGCGGCACCGGGGCGATCGCGGCCGCTGGCACCGCACTCCAGCAACTGGATCTATCCAACTTGGCTGGTTAGCGTCTCGACCGAGGGCTACAACCCAGTATCCGGGTGAAAAGCGACTTAGAGCTTGTAGACCCAAAGCCTGACGCCGCCGGGTTTTCAATATCACTCTCCCGGTCAGATCAAATGGGGGATGTCGGCATCAGCGGTGTGGCCGCCGCTTTTTTGTAAAGAAATATTGCAAAAAAGCGGGGGTTCTGTTACATTTATTCACATAGACAAATGAATGTAATAAACCGCTAGACAACTGCTTTAGAGTCTGGCAAGTCAATTCATTCTTTGCGTCTAAGTCTGAATATCTCCTCCCAATACAGCAAGCTCGTGGAACTAAGCCGCCGTTGGTGGCTTCTTTTTTTTGGGGCCGGTGATCGCCAAACTCCCTGGATTGCCGCCACGCTCCCCGCAAGTGATAGCATTTAAGGCGTTTGTCCTCATGCGCACATCGATTTCACCATGCTGACCCGTCTTCTCTCCACTACCTTGGCGACTGCTGCGCTCAGCTTAAGCGCGACTTCCCCGGCGATCGCCACTCCCAGCCCGCTCGCTAGTCGCGAACCCCGCCTCATTAGCCAAGCCGCTAGCCGCTCGCAGCAACTCAATACTTTACTTGAGCAGGGCCGCGAGCTAGCAGATGCTGGCGACTACGGCCGTGCCCTGACGGTTTACCAACAAGCCGCCCAACTCGCCAGCGACAATGCCCGCATTTTCTCTGGGATCGGCTATCTGCAAGCACGTCAGCGCAACTTTACGGCGGCAGTGGCGGCCTACCAACGGGCGATCGCCCTGGAAAATGACAATAGCGATTTCTACTTCGCCCTCGGCTACAGCCTCGCCAAGGCAGGTGATCCGGCTGGTGCCGCCCAAGCCTATCAAAACGCCATTCGGCTTGACCCCGAAAATCCCGAAAACTATCTCGGCCTCGCGGTGGTGCAGATGCGCCTCGGTCAGTTCGATGCCGCGATCCAAACCTACGAAGGCGTCATCGCCCGTGACCCCGCCAACAGCGGCGGTATCTACGGCACGATCGCCAGTGTCCTCCTCCAGCAGGGCGAATCCCAGCGCGCCGTACAACTCCTAGAGCAAGTGATGCCGCGCTATCCCAACGAAGTCAAGTTGCGCTTGCCATTGGCGGTCGCCTACCTGCAACAAGGCGACTATGATCGCGGTTTGCAGGCATTAGAGGAAGTCGCCCAACTCGACCCCGGCAATCCGCAAATCTACCTGCAAATGGCGCGCATTCATGAGGAACGCGGCAATATCGATGCGGCGAACACAGCCTTCCGTTCAGCCTCCATTGCTGCACCCAACGATCCCAATGTCGCCTTTGCTCAGGGGAATTTCCTTGCCAATCAGGGAATGCACATCATGGCAACCGCGCGGTTCCGCGAAGTGACTCAGCTTGCCCCTGAAAATCCCGAGGGCTTCTATCGTTTGGCACTGGTGCTTGCTGACCGCAATCGCCGCGAGGAAGCGATCACTGCGCTCGAACAGGCTCGCCAACTCTACCAACAGCGTGGTGATACCGCCGGGCTGCAACAAGTGGATGCCTTATTGACCGAGCTACGCTAGCTCAATCGGTTGGTTGCGCTGCTTCACTCGCGGCGCTGACGTACCCGTAGGCGATAGCGACCGCGACTGTCTGGGTCGTAGCTATTCACGAGGACGCTGTAGACGCCAGCGGCTGGCAACTCGATCGTCAGCGCTGCATTGCGATCGCTGTCGCTAATGTCATCGTTTTCCGCGATTTGCTCCCCGGCTGGGTCAATCAAAAACAGGTAGGGGTCAAAATCGGTGCTGGCTAACTCAATCATCACCACCTGACCCGACGTACCAATGAAGGTGTGCAGGTCATAGCGGCTTGCGTCCACCGGCAGGATCAGATCACTATCCTCCAATGTCCCGTCGATCTCCAGCAGAGCAATCGGGGTCGTCTCACTCGCTGCCGCCTCCGGCAGCATCGTTTCTGTCGTCAGTGCTTGCGCCGCCACCTCCAGGCGTCCGCTACTAGTGAGCGACCCAGCCATGTCCGCACGTCCAAATCGCGTCGAATCAATAAATTGGGCTGCCGCCTGATTCCCCGTCGCTAGTCTACCGGGATCAACCGGTGTCGCCGGTCGGGCGAGCACCTGCGTCCAGTAGAAGGCAAAGCGACCTAGCGGGCTGCGCGCATAGCCAAAGCCCACTTCCGTATACTGCGGCGCGAGGAGATTGGCGCGGTGACCGGGACTCTGCAACCACTGCTTCACGGTTGCCTCGGGGCTGGGATGACCAGCGGCGATATTTTCGGCGGCGGCGAGGCTGGGGTAGTCTGCTGCTGCGAGGCGCGATTGCAGTGTCGTTCCCTCCGAGCCGAGGTGCGAAAAGAAATCGTTGAAGGCCATGTCTTCCGTATGATGCTGGGCGACTTGATTGAGGCGATCGCTCAAGCGGAGCGGCGGTAGACCTCGGCGATGACGCTCGAGATTGACGAGGCGAAGAAGTTCATTGAGGCGCACTATTTCAGCGTCCGTGCTAGGTAATTGACTGAGCCGGGATGATGGCGATCGCGGAGAAACCCTCGCCACCGATGGGTAAGCCGACAACGCCGCCGCAGTTGCTGGCAACATCACAGCCACCAGCGTTACCATGCCGATGATCTGGACGCGTGGTAAGGGGAGCTTGGGGGAGCAATGAGTCATAAAATTCCACCTTCAGAAGGGGCGATGGATACGCAATTGAGAAAGATGCCGTCAAATTGCCTGCACAAATCTCACCGTTGGGCTGATTTTGCTAACTAAGACTAACTCCATGACACCCCATTCCATGCAGCAAGCCGATGTAGTGCAACAGCCGCTCAATGAAGCGGAGAATCGCGACGCTCATGCGCGGACTTTACGTCAGTTCAAGCGCCGCCCGCAACGCAGTCTTGAGTCGGCTGATTGGGTCAATGCGGAGAATCAAGAACTGGGCAATTTTATAAACGCCCATTGCCTTCAAGCCAAGCTTAACTTTAAATTAAGCTTAAACAGCTCTACCGATTCGCAAGCTACTGTTACCTAAATCAATCGTATTGTAGTTGAGAGCGTCATCGCGAGTGCGGAGCCACCACCAGACCTATGGCTGAATGTCCAGTTTGCGGGATGACCTACATTAAGGGTCGGGTCAAGCGCTGCCACCACTGCGGTTGGGAACTTGAAACCAGTTATCTGGCTCGCCTCGGCCCGTTGCGCGTGGAGCACCAGATGATGGCCGCGCACTTGGAGAAAATTCAAGCCTGGGCACACCACACTTGGGCTGAGCAACAGCAGCAACAAGCGACGCTCGCCCAACTGCAAACTCAACTCGAACAGGCGCAAAACGAGCAACCCCCCTCCCCGACGCCGTCGGGAGCGGCACAGCCACTCGAGCGACCGGCCCTACCACCGCGCCGTGAACCGACCCCAGAGCCACCGGCCCAGACAAAACCGCCAGACCCTCTCCCAACCGATAGTGCTACCGCGAACCAGGCGATGGACTGGCTGCTGACGCGGTTTGCTCAGGCGGAGCAGGAGCGCCAACAACTGCATCAGCAAGTCACGCAGTTACAGGCCAGCGTGCAGAGTACAACGGTGGCAAGCCCCGCCGCAGCGGAGCGCGATCGCTCGCCGCTGGCGCTAGAAGTCCAGGTGCTACGCGAGCAGCTCTATAGCCAGATCCAAGCCAACGACCAGTTGCACTTGCAGCTTGCCCAAGCGCAGCAACAATGGCAACAAGCGGAGACCGAGCGCGAGCACTTCCAACAACAACTGGCGCGCCAACAGCTCCAGACGCAACAGGTCAACAGCCAAATGCAACAGTTGCAAGCGCAACTCGCCCGCCAAGACCGTCAACTGAGTCAAACAGACGAGCGCACCCGTCAGCTTCAGGAGCAATGGGCGAGCCAACAACCGCAGTTGCAGAAAATCCAATACCTCACAGCGGTCAGCGACGAATGGCTGGTGCGACTCGACCAGCAGCAGGAGCAAGCCCAACAGGCGGCGACGGAGCGATCGCAGCTCCAGGCCACCTTGACTGCACAGCAAGGCCAGCTTCAGCAAATGGCGACCGAACGCCAGCAACTGCGTCTCAAAGTCGAACGTCAAGACACTGGCTTGCGCGAGCAAATTCGCACCCTTGAAGCGAGTCTGGCAGCCTTGAAACAGTCACTCAAGACCGTTCCCCGACTCAGTGCCGTGCCCACAGCACGGGCGATGCCTCCGGTCTATACCCGCTACAACGGGGGTTGAGTCTGGCGATCGCCCGACCAGCGGCTGATTTCCTAGGTCACGCCAGTCAGTTCAGCGAGTCTCACCCGCTCCCTTGTTGCTGCCCAGTTGAACGTTGTTATGCGTCTATCCCTGCCTCGACCCGAGATCCTTACTCAGCTCGACTTCTGGGATGAATTTCGGCCGCCCCGCCTCCTCGCCAGCTTCACTGCTGGTTTGCTGACCGGCATCATCGGAGCGATCCGAGGCATCTCCTACGCGGCGCTGATTTTCTCCGGCAGTTTGTCGGCGTATCTCAATGTCGGTGTCGGGGTTGCCATCTACAGCACCGCTGCGATCAGCATCGTCGTCGCGCTGCTGAGTTCATTACCGGGGATGATCGCCACACCGCTCGCCGCCCCGACTGCTGTCCTGGCCGTACTCGCCGCCGCGATCGCCAGTCGCCTCAGCGACAGTCCGCCAGAGGTATTACTCGCGACGGTACTGGCGGCGATCGCCCTCGGCTCGCTGATTACTGGCGGCTTCCTCTGGCTGCTGGGCTACGGCAAACTCGGCCGCGCCCTCAGCGTCGTGCCTTACCCCGTAGTCGGCGGCTTCATGGCTGGCACCGGCTGGCTCCTAGTGCGCGGTGCGATCCAGGTGATGACCGACTGCTCGCTCAGCTTCGCCCATCTGCCACTGCTACTCCAGCCCGCTGTCAGCCTGCATTGGCTGTCGGGACTCGGTTTGGCGCTAGTGCTCATGGTGCTGACGCGACGCTTTCCCCAGTTTTGGCTGCTGCCGGTCGTCTTGCTCGCGGCACTCCTCAGCTTCTATGCCGCGCTCTGGCTCAGCGGTCTCTCTGTGGTCGAAGCGCGTACTGCCGGTTGGCTACTCGGCCCCTTCCCGGCTGGCAATCTCTGGCAGCCGCTGACCGGGGCGAATTGGGGTCAAGTCGAGTGGGGAGTCATCGGCGAACAAGCGGGCACACTGGCGACCTTGGCCTTCATCAGCCTGCTCTCGCTGGTGATGACCAACAGCGGCATCGAACTCGCCCTAGAGCGCGACCTCGACCTCGACATCGAGTTGCAAGCCGTCGGTCTCGCCAACCTAGCCGCTGGTCTGGGAAGTGGCATGGCAGGGAATCAGGCTCTGCCGAGCACGCTGCTAGTTCACAAAATGGGGGCTGCGAATCGTTTGTCCGGGATGTTCAAAACCTTGCCCTGTGCGGCGGTCTTGCTCCTCGGTTCCCACTTGCTCGCCTTTTTCCCGAAGCCGATCTTGGGCGGTCTGCTGCTGTTGCTGGGCTTGGATTTGCTCTGGCAATGGGTGTTCAAGGCGGCGCTGAAGTTGTCGCGGCTGGACTATGGCGTCATCTGGCTCACCTTGATCACGATCAATGTCGCGGGTTTCCTCACCGGCATCATCGCCGGTTTGGCCGCGGCCGTGTTTCTCTTCGTTTTGGACTGTGCGCGCCAAGACATTGCCCCGGTCGAGTTCTCGGCGGCGACGCTCCCGACCCCGACGCCGCGATCGCCCGCTCAACAGCAATGGTGCGAGCAGCACGCCGAAACTCTCTGGGGACTGCAATTACAAGGTTGTCTCTTCTTTGGCAGCGCCCAGCGCTTGCTGATCCGCGTCAGCCAGCAGCTCGCCAGCCAGTCGCCACGCTACCTAGTGCTGGACTGCCGGTATTTGACCAGTTTCGACACCTCAACAGTGCTGAGCTTTGCTAAGTTACTCAAGTTGGCGACTCAGCATGAGCTGCAAGTTATCTTTGTCGGTTTCTCTGCTGCTCAACTGGCGCAACTCCAGCAAGGCGAGATCGATTTTACGGCGATCGCTGCCGACAACGCGCGTGTGCGGCATTTTGCCCAATGGGGCGAAGCCTCGACTTGGTGCGAGCAAGCGCTGTTGCCCCCAGAGCTAAAGGTTGTGAGCCTCTCGACCGCATCTGACCCCGTCGTGGAGAGTACTGTGCAGTCTGTTGTCGAGGTCAGCACGGCGGAGGCAACCGTCGCCGGGTCAGCCATTTCGTCAGAGTTCGCATGAGTGCTAAGGAATGGCCGAGTTTCCAGCTCTCAATTTTGAATTTTGAGTGGCAGAGTTTACTCTAAAATTCAAAGTTCAAAACTCAAAACTTAATGAAGTCTCACTGCTAAGCGTTGCCCGGATTCAGGCGCACCATCGCCCAAGTGACATAGGTGCCAATCGGACTCCAGATCAGATACGGCCAGAGCAGCAGAAAAGCAGTGCGGGAAAGCGGCCAAACCAGAACTGCTAACATAGCCCCCAAGAGCGTGCCGGTCGCCCCAACCACAGTGCCAGCAACCAGACTGCGGAGCTTACAGGTGACCGGAGTGTAGAGGGCGATCGCCACTTCCACCAGCCAGTAGAGTCCCATCAAGCCCCAAGTGGCGCGGGTACCAGGGGCCGTTCGCCAGACTAACCAGGCGGAGCCGGTGCCGCAGATGAAGACTACTGTCCAAATGACCGGGATCGCCCACTCAAAGGTTAGCCAACGCGGTCGGCGCAGGTGCATAAACCAGCGCCGACCGCTTGCGGACATCAGATTGGCAAGCTGAATCGTCACCAAGGCGACCCCAGCAATGACCACCCAGTCCGGCAAGCTCACAGCCGCTTCAGTCCTTGGGCCTCTGTAACCCACTGCTGAATCTGACCGAGCGACGGGCAGAGGTCACGCCGTCGTAAGGTTGCAACCTGGAACTTGAGGATTTGCCGCTGCAAATTGGGCACTTGGCTGTCAGCCAGTTGAGCACTGGACGCGACGCCAGCATGGAGCAGCAAGCCGCAGTAATCACAACCCACGCTCGGCAGACGCGCGAGGTCAGCAAGCGCTGCCCACTTCCGCACTTGCTGTTCTTGGATCTGAAGTTGTCCGGCGAGATCCTGGCGAGCGGCAGGCGTTGTACAGGCGGCGAGCAGTTGTGCGGGGGTGTGCAGTCCGAGCGCTTGCAACTGCTCGAGATTTGCTTGGCTCAGACCCGGTAGTTGCGCGAGTGGCGGCTCGGATGAGGAAGCAGATAGGGGCATAAAAACCTTTAGGAAAGTCCAGCCTACGGGAAGGCTGTGGCATACCGACCGGGTATGTACAAGTCCAGAATAGGTTCTTTGGTCAGACAACGCCAGTGGCAAGCGAAGAGATCGGGAGTCTGAACGCCCTGTGAGGCGATCGCGCTAGCGGTTGGAAAGGGCCAGAGCCGGTCAAAGTACAGCCCCGATTCCTGGCGCGCCAATTGCAGCAAATAGACGCTGGGCGGTGCGTCCAAGTGCGCCAGCAACTCGTAGGCGAGGCGATAGAGCGGCTGGCGGCGGTCATCGCTGAGGTGAAACGGCTGACGATAGGAGTCGGTCGCGACATCGCGCGTGATCGCCTCAGCGTAGAGCGGCCCCCGTGCAGTCAGCACGACCGGTAACCAGAGGTCGCCACGACCGCTGGGATAGCCTAGAGTGTCCTCAACCCAGCGACGCAGACCGGTAACATCCTGGCAAGCCTGACTCACGGGTGTCTGCAAGGCGGACGGCAGCTCGAGGGTCAGGGGGCAGTAGACGGCATTCGGTTCACCAACCAAAGCGAGTGAGCTGGGAAGCAGCCTGACTGAGCGCTCTGTGGCAGCCGCGATCGCCGCCCGCATGGCCTGAATGTGAGGCGCATCAAGCGGCTGCTCCGGCTCGACGATGATCACGATGTCACTCACGCGTCAGCCGGGTCTAAACAGAGCCGAAGGTCGGAATCGGACCGGAGAGACGACGCGCAAAGTCTGGCAGATCGAGTCGTGACGAGGTACGGCGCGTCTTGACCGCCAGACGGTAGCTGACGCTCTGCAACTCGACGTGGAGTTGACGGTTTTCGCGTTGCAGGCGCTCGATCTTTTCTTTGACCGGTTCCATGCGCTCCGCAAACTTGCGGCGGTAGATCTGTGGCATCTCTTCTAGAGCGTGCTCGAGCATCTGGCTGCGATCGCCCAGTTCCTGCGCCGACTGCCGCAATTGCAAAATCTCGGCGTCCCGCGCCGCAATCTGCTGCTGGTAGAAGGTGACTTGCTGCTCGACCTCCTGTAACTGTTCGCGCAGCATCCGCAGCTCCGACTGGTGGCGCTCGGAGACCTCGGGCTGCGGCATGAAGCTGGTGTTGCCTTTGACTAACCGAAACAGCTCTTGCGACAACTGCTGCACAAGCTGTTCACGCATTTGCAGTTCTTCGCGCAGGCGGGTCACTTCGCTACGCAGACCCTTGGCATTAATATTTTCGGTAATGTTCACAGCAGCGATCGCTCCGGAAATCTACGACGGCTTGAGAAGCTAATACAAAAACCGTATGCCAGATTTTAGCAACGATTGCAGTTTTTCTCCATACAAATTTAGCAGCGATCGCCCGCGCTCCCCCTTACGTTTGATTGCGGTCGGTCTCTGCTGCGGCGTCCTGGGTGGTCTCAGCGCTTGTAGCGAGGCGGGCCGTTCTGAGCATTCAGCCAGTTACCACGAGTCGGGGATCATGCTCAGCGCGGGCGATCGCGCCCAAATCGCTGACCGCTTCACCGACTGGATTGAGCAGCAGCGGCAGCAGCATGACATTCCCGGCATTGCCGTGGCGGTTGTGGATGATAGCGGGCCGATTTTGCAGGCTGGTTTTGGAGAGCGCGATCGCGCCCAGCAGTTACCAGTCACGACCGACACCCTGTTCCACATCGGCTCCACCCACAAATCGCTGACGGCGCTTCTGGTTGCCACATTGGTGGACGAGGGTGTTGTGGATTGGGATACCCCGGTGATCACCATTGACCCCGACTTTGAGCTGACTGACCCCGACAGCACAGCGACGGTGACGCTGCGGCACTTGCTCAGCATGAGCAGTGGCATCCCGGACGAGGCCGAAGCTGACTTTGACCTCGATACGGCGACAGCGGCCGATGTTTTCGATTACTCAGCCACGATCGAGCTGCTGGCAGCCCCCGGCGAAGTGTTTAGTTACAGCAACCTCGCCACGGCACTGGCGGGCTACTTGACCGTCATCGCGGCCGATGAATTGACGGATGATTTGTACGCGGGTTATGCCGAGCTATTGCAAAGGCAGATTCTTACTCCCCTGGGCATGACCCGCAGCACGATTTTGGCGAGCCAAGCGCAGGCCGATGACAATTACGCTCAGCCCTATATTCTGGAAGCAGGTGACCTCGTTCCGGCAGCCACCGAAGATTTCGATGGCGATGCCCTGGCACCGGCTGGCTCCCTCAAGGCCAGCATCGCCGACATGGCACGATATATGCAGATGCAGGTGAATCGGGGTGTGATGGCGAATGGCGATCGCCTCGTGTCGGCGGAAAATCTCCTGGAAACCTGGCAGCCAACCTGGGGCGACTACGCGATGGGTTGGGAGCAGCAAACCTATGCAGGTGTTGAATTCATCGCCCATGAGGGCGCTTACGACAATTTCCTCAGCGTGATTGCCATCATTCCGGACTATGATTTGGGCTTGGTGATCTTGACCAATTCTGAAGATACTGCCTCGGAATTGGTTGCCGACGCTCCACAAGTATTGATTGAATTACTGCTGGAATGAGCCGCTGAGCGAAAACCCGCTCAAGCGGGTTCGCGGAACCGACGGACGCTCCTCTCCTAGCCGCCTTTAGCAGGCTTCAGCTTTTAGCCAAACGTTTGGTCGCGTAGCGTCCCGGAGGGATTCACGCTTGGCGGGGCGGAGTGACCTCAGGATCAACGCTAAACAAACACCCTAGTACAAGAGGGCGGAAATGAGATGCCTATTCAAAATCCCCAGACTGCCCGTATTGCAGGCACTCAAAACTCAAAACTCAAAGCTCAGAACTCCGCGTAGCGGTACTAGTACCGCTACGCGGAGTTCTGAGCTTTGAGTTAGGGAAGCGTCTAACCAGAGTATCCAGCGATAAGACGTATCGCGTTATTGACCTGTTCAGACGCCGCATCAATACCGTCGAAAAATTAGGCATCGCTGGCCGTGACACCGGCACCGCTCCCAGCGACCACCACCGGCTGGTAATAGCTGGCAGGCTTATCCCTCACCGTTGCACCGCCGGTAATCATGCCCTGCAAGCCATCGGCAAAAAAGGTGTAGGGAAAGCGCGCTTCCGGACGGCTGACGGCCTCTAGTTGCTGTTGCAGCGCAGGCGGAATCTCGAAGTCCAGCGCGCCGAGATTGTCCTGCAACTGGTGCAACTTGGTCGCGCCGATGATCGCTGCGGCTATATCGGCGCTACCACTGCCCGATCGAGCAAGTCGTTCTCTTTCTCAAACCCACCGCCTCGCCACAAGTCTACATCGACCGCTTCCAAGTCCAAAACACCAGCCACCGCTACCGCGTCCTGCGCCTCTGGGAAGAAGACCCTGCTCCGTTTCTCGCCGATCCGGCGCTGCTACCGCTCGCACCCCTGGCCCGCACCGACGCGCCCCGCGATTTGCTACAACAGGTAGCAGCAGCCACCCGCCAAGTGGTCAACCCCACCCAACGCCGCGAAATCGTCGCCTGTACTGCCATTATGTCCGGCCTGATCCACAACCCCGAAACCATCCAAGACCTCTTCGGCGAAGACCTGCTCGAAGATTCTTCGTTCTACCAATTCATCCTGCAAAAGGGCCGCCAGCAGGGACTCCAACAAGGTCTCCAGGAGGGACTCCAACAAGGTCTCCAAGAGGGACTTCAACAAGGAGAGCGCAACCAAGCGATCCTGATGGCGCTGCGGTTGTTGCACCGCCAATTTGGACTCCTCCCCGCTGCGACCGAGCAGCAGATTCGCAACTTGTCGCTGGCGCAACTGGAAGTGTTGATGGAGGCGCTGCTCGACTTTTCGCAACTGCAAGATCTGACTGACTGGCTCGCGAGCGTCCCGCAATGACCTTGATGATGCCCCAACCTTAGCCGAGGCTGCGCTGACAAGCGACTGAAGCCGCGCCTAGAAACTAGTCCTGCGGCGATCGCCCCTAGCCACGGTGCCAAGTGGTCACCCCGCCGGGTTTGTCCACCAAGACGATGCCCTGCGCTTGCAGCTCATCGCGCAGGCGATCGCTCTCCGCAAAATTCTTCACCTTCCGCGCCGCCGCCCGTTGTGCGATCAAGTCCTCAATTGCTGCCTCGCTCAACTGTCCGGTTGGAGCCGCTGCCGCCTCAGATTCGGCGTGGAAACCGAGCACGTTAGCCAGCGTGACCAGCGATCGCCACAAGCTTTGCAATTCCAATGCCCCCTGGGTCGCCTTGCCAGTATGCACCAGCAGATTGCCCTCCTTTTGCAGCGTCTTCGCGAGGTCAAATAGCACCGCCAGACCGCCGCTGAAATTGAAATCGTCATCGACGATGGTGTTGAAGCGAGCGATCGCCGCATTATCCGCCTGCTCCGCCGGGGTTAAATTCGGATCAACCTCGCCCCAGCCCAAGGCTGCGCCCTGCTCGTGACCAAACAGCAAGCCGTCTTTCAGGGTCTGCCAGCCATTCGTCGCCGCCGCCAGCGCCTCAGCCGTGAAATCGACCGGCTTGCGGTAGTGGGCTTGCAGGATGAAGAGCCGGATCGCCATCGGATCGAGATCACGAGCCAGCAGGTCACGAATCGTCGTGAAGTTGCCCAGCGACTTGGACATCTTCTCACCGCCCACCTTGACCATACCGTTGTGGAGCCAGTAGCGCGCCAGCGGCTTACCGGTTGCCGCCTCCGACTGGGCAATCTCGTTCTCATGGTGGGGGAAGATCAGGTCGCTGCCGCCGACATGGATGTCGATGGTCTCACCGAGGCGATCGCGCACCATCGCCGAACACTCGATATGCCACCCCGGCCGCCCCGGCCCCCAGGGCGATTCCCAACTCGGTTCCTCCGGCTTCGCCGCCTTCCAGAGCGCAAAATCGAACGGGTCACGCTTCTTCACCGCTTCTGGCTCGATCTCAACTCGCCCGCTTGCGCCTGCTTGTAGATCCTCTAGCTTGCGTCCCGATAACTTGCCGTAGTCCGGAAATTGGCGTACGGCGTAGTAGACATCCCCCGCCGCCGCGTAGGCGACCTCCTTTTGCTCCAGCTCCGCAATCAGCCGCTGAATCCCGTCCAGGAAATGGGTGGCGCGGGGGTAGGCATCGGCGCGACCAATGCCGAGGCGATCCATGTCTTCAAAATAGGCGGCGATGAACCGCTCCGAAATCTCACCCATCGACACGCCTTCCTCACGGGCACGGCGGAGGATCTTGTCGTCGATGTCGGTGAAATTCTGGATATACTGCACCGCATAGCCGCGCCATTGCAGATAGCGCCGCACCACATCCCAGACCAGGCAAGTGCGAGCATGGCCGAGGTGGCAGTAGTCATAAACCGTCATGCCGCAGCAATAAAGCTGCACTTTCCTAGGTTCGAGAGATTCAAAAGCTTGTTTCTGGCGCGTGAGGCTGTTGTAGAGCGTGAGAGTCATACGGCTTGGCGAGCGGCTGATTTGAAGCGAAGTGATACCCTAAAGACTGGACGCAGCGGTCGCCGCACTCTCAACGCACGCTGCGACCGCCACAAAAACTGCAAGCTACTTTCGACGAACAACGCAATGCCTACTACCGACACACAATCGACACCGAGCATGGAAGCGACCAAGCAGGGCTTGCCCGTGACCATTATTACAGGTTTCTTGGGCAGCGGAAAAACGACGCTCCTCAACCACATTCTCAGCAACCAAACTGGTCTGAAAACAGCGGTTTTGGTGAACGAGTTTGGCGAGATCGGCATCGATAACGAGCTGATCGTGACCACCGACGACAGCATGGTCGAGCTGAGCAATGGCTGCATCTGCTGCACGATCAACGAAGATCTGGTCGAGGCCGTCTACAAGGTGCTCGAGCGCGACGACAAGATTGATTATTTGGTCGTCGAAACCACCGGTCTAGCCGATCCGCTGCCGGTGGCGCTCACCTTCCTCGGCACCGAGCTACAGGATGTCACCCGCCTGGACTCGATCGTGACCTTGGTGGATTGCGAAAATTTCAGCCTCGATCAGTTTGACAGTGAGGCGGCGGCGAGCCAGATCGTCTACGGCGACGTGATCGTGCTCAACAAGACCGATTTGGTCGATGAGGGCAATGTTGATGCCCTGGAAGTGCGGATTCGCGACATTAACCAAAAGGCGCGGGTGTTGCGATCGCAAAACTCCCAAGTTCCCCTGCCCCTCATCCTCAGTGTTGGTCTGTTCGAGTCTGACCGCTACTTTGACACGCCGGCAGAGTTGCATGATCACCACGATCATGACCATCATGACCACGGGCATGACCATCATGGACATGACCACAACCATGATCATCACGGACACGACCATCACGGGCATGACCACCACCACTCGCACCATTTAGAAAACGATGGCTTCGTCTCGCTTTCTTTCGAGAGCGACAAGCCTTTTGCGATTCGTCAGTTCCAATACTTCCTGGATAATCAACTACCCGCGACCGTCTTTCGCGCCAAGGGCATTCTCTGGTTTGATGCCAGTCCCCAGCGCCACATCTTCCACCTCAGCGGCAAGCGACTCTCGATCGAAGATTCCGAGTGGACGGGTGAGAAGAAAAATCAACTGGTGCTGATCGGGCAAAACCTAGACTTAGAAAAGCTGCGCGCTCAGTTAAATGACTGTCTGGTGGAGGCTTAGGAGGCTTCTAGGCAGACTCTCCCTCAGAGCCATCCAACGAAATGAGCAGCCATCAGATTGCTGCAAGGATTGTCAGAGCGACTTCGTAGACCTAGTGCCGCTACGCGGAATTTTGAGTTTTGAGTGATGAGTGCAGACAATACAGGCATCCTACGGATCCTGAATGGGCATCTCATTTCTGCCGCCTTGTACTAGTCATCCAGAGCGATCGCCCAACCCTCTCTCAAGCAGGGCTGCCGCTGATATACATCTCTCGATGAAGCTCACGCTGCTGCGTTTGACCCCCTTTGGCCCCCGAAATCGGAGGGACTGAACTTCAAGGTTCTCAAGAAGTGAGGGATCTAGGGGAGCATCGAGTGCAAGTCCTCTATCCAATGGATTTTTCCTACCATCCCCGCATTCTAGCCTTTTGGGGGTGAACAATCCGAACTTGGCATCAGACCCAGCCACGTAGACGGTAGATGATCATACCGATATATTCCTTGAGCGCCGAAGTGGTAGTGGCGAGGCGGCTAGCATCCGGGAGTAGCGCTAGCAGGATCGCTTGGATGCTGTCGTCGTCGGTTTCGGTGTCAGCCGTGGTGAGAAAGTCGGTCGGGGCGGGGATCGCCTTGATACCTAGGCGCTGGAAGATGCGTAGGGCGCGGGGCATATGCATGGCGGAGGTGACGAGCAGCACGCGCTTGAGTCCGCGCTGGTCGAGGAGGCGTTTGACGTTGACGGCGTTCTCGCGGGTGTTGAGCGAATTCAGTTCCAGCAGGATGGCGTCGTGGGGTACGGAGAGAAACTCCAGCAGCTTCGCCATGTCCGCTGCCTCCGGGCTGCCGCTGCCCCGCCAGCCGACGCGCCCGCCTGCCGCGATCACGAGGGGGGCTTTGCCGTCGCGATAAAGTTGGGCGGCGTAGAAAATGCGATCGCCCCCTTCCGTGATGTCTACCATTGGCCGCGGTGGTTTCTGCGACTTCGTGCAGCCGCCGAGCAGAACAATGGCTTCGGCGTTAGGTAATTCGTCATCAGGGACGTGCTGCCACTCCAGGGTGCGGATCAGAGCGGCGTTGAAGGCATTGCTGCTGGCGATGAGCAGGACGGCCAGGGCGATCGCCACCGGCACGGGTGTCCAGCGTGATTTCAGCCACCAGAGGATCAGGGTGGCGATCGCCATCACACAGGTAAAACCGAGTGGATAGACGAATAGTGGCAGCAGCTTGGAAAGAAAGAAAAACACAGGTTGAGGTTCAGAACGACCTGCTCATGATCGCCGGTTGATCACTGTTATAGCAATCATCAGATCCACCCACCACAGAGATCCACACCCCAGGATACGAGTGCTGGATAAACGGTAGGGGAGGGTTTGAAACCCTCCCGATGTTGCAGTTTTTGGGGTTCCCGACACGGATTTCGTGATGAGCCGGAGAGGTGAATCCGAGAGATTGCCAGGATCTCAGCAATTGCTCGTCACGGGCTAAGCTCCAGATTTTCCTTATTCCAAAGCGCCGGACTTGTCGATGACGATCCGCTTGCTCGTGGCACCGGAGCGACTGCCATAGCCCTCAATTTTTTTCACCACATCAAAGGTGTCTTCCGTCACCTGACCGAAAACGACGTGCTTGCCGTCGAGCCAAGTGGTCGCGATCGTACAGAGGAAGAATTGGGAGCCATTGGTTCCCGGCCCGGCATTTGCCATCGAGAGGATCCCGGGGCCGGTGTGCTTTAGTTGAAAGTTTTCGTCCTCGAAGGTACGGCCGTAAATGCTTTTGCCGCCCGTGCCATTTCCCTGGGTAAAATCGCCGCCCTGGCACATGAAATCTGGAATGACGCGGTGAAAGGTAGAACCCTCATAGCCGAAGCCGGGTTCGCCCGTGCAGAGTTCGTAGAAATTCTTGCAGGTTTTGGGCACAACATCGAAGCGTAGCTCCATGACGATGCGACCGCAGGGTTCGCCGCCAGCGCTGATGTCGAAGAAGACTTTCTCGATATCCTTGTACTTGCTGTAGTCGGTAGCCATAGACCGGTTCGAGGTTACGTGATGTGACTTGACTGTAGTTCCTCGAGCGGCGCGGGGTCAACGACTCGTGAGCAAGGTCGAAAATTGGCTGGGTTGCGCGCACCGAACTGTGCGAAGTATCCTCTCCCTACCCCAAGTCCCGCTCCCAAAATTGGGAACGGGACTGTCAAAGCCCTTTCCGCCTCAACTTAGGGGAAAGGGCGCAAACCGGTGCAGACCCTGCTTAGCAGCGATCGCGCCGCTCCAGTGGCGCGGCTACAAACTTGCCGTAGTAGATACTAAAGTGCCAGAAGTCACTGACCCAGCGGGCAACAAGGTTGGTGAGCGGCGCGCTTGGGGTCAAGCGATTAATGATAATGGTGCGGTTCATGGTCGTCAGCCTCCTGAGATTGCCAGTTCAGCGGTCGTGTCGCTGTCCTTGATCTCAATCTAACTAGGCGATCGCCTGCTGCCTAATCAGATTTTTCATGGCCGCGATGAATAATTTTGATGGCATTTTGATGGCACACAGGCCCGCTCAGGACGCCAGCGATCACCCCCGCCCTAACACCAAGCAGTAGGCATTCTTTCACCTGTCGTCCGGAAAAGTAATCGTCATAATGTAGAGAACCACAAGCTTGTTGGGACGTCCAACCCGCTTGCCCTTGCTGCTACTGATGCTGACCGGAATGTCACCTGCGATCGCCACACCTGCCCAAGCCAATACTGCCGCCGCGTCCGAGCCAGCATTCAAGCACCTGCTGCGGGCACTACGATTTTCCCAGGGCGAGTTTTCACTGATTTTGGCTGACTGTCCCGATGCCGAGCAACGCTGCCACTTGACTCACCAGTTGCGCGAACGGCTCTCCCATCGCCTCCAGGACGTGACCCTGCCAATCTCAGCCAGTACACTGCTTAGCAGCCTGCAATCTGCATTGAATCACCCGGGTGATCCTGATGCCGTTATGGTGTCCGGCCTAGAGCAAGTGGAGGATGTCGTTGCCGTTCTCTGTGCCGCCAACCTGACCCGCAACGACCTGCGCCGCTGCTGTCCCTTACCGCTGGTGCTGTGGGTGACCCCCGAAATCCTGCGGCTGCTGAAGCGTCTGGCTCCTGACCTGAGTAGCTGGGCTGCCCCAGTGATTCGCTTCGCCTGAGCACGGCTGAGATTGATGATCTGGAATCTGGCAAAACGAGTGGAGAGATCAACGCCATGGAACCCTGGGGATATTTGGTCGCTGTGAGCCTGGGGCTTAGCAGTGACCTCGCAAGTTGGGCCGTCGCCAAGTCACCGCGCCCGCCGCTGTCGTTGGAGCTGGCCGGTTGTGCCGATGATGTGACGTGCCGTTTGCGGAGTCATGGGTTTGACGATCCAGCCGTACTGCGCGATTTTCTCAACCTTCTCCGGGTAGCGGCGCACGAGGTTGACCAAGAGACATTAGTGAATCTGGTTAACTATCCTTTGACACTCTACGATCAGGGCATTCCTCAAAAGACTTACACCACCCCCCAGGAACTACGGCAGGATTTCGCAGCCATTTTTACGCCAGCGGTACTGGACGCGATGCGGGATGCTCGCTACGAATTCTTGTTTGTCAATGCTGAGGGAGCGATGTTGGGCAATGGCGAAGTGTGGTTGCGGCCGACTGAAGCCGGGATTAGAATCTACGCCTTGAATCCTTAGGAAGGAAAATTCATCGGACTGATGCCGGCAACTGGGTTTGTGGAGGCGGTAGTCGAGGTAGAGGAGTTGGGCATCGGCGTCACCTTGGTGTGCCCAGGGTTCAGCATTTGGGGATGAAGGCTGCGAGCAATATTCTTGTCGCAGGCGGGCAGTCCGAGACGTTAAACGGGCGTGGGAGCAGGTGTCAGACTGCCGCTAAGGGAGCAGCAGCGGGTGAAGCGTCAACTCACCGCAAGACTTCAGCCTGGTAGGAATCTTCGCCCTGCTGGGGCGGGGAGGATGTCAATCGGTCTCTGAAAACTGGCACGAAGCGTCAGTCGCTTGCGTCATGAAGTGCTATGACTAATAGTGCTGTCCGAGCATCGCTGCTGGCTCAGGCTCCGAAGAGTAATATGAATCGCTCTCGTCTCGACTCCCTGCGCGCTGCGCCGCGCTGCCAAAATCCCCATCGCTGGCTGTGGCAACCTTGGCTCTATCTGGCTCTGGGCTTGCACGCAGCGGCCGTTTATTTGCCCTGGCCGGCGAGCCAGCCCGAGAGCGCAGAGATCGAGCCAGAACCGGAATCAGAAGCAGTCGTCAAAATCACGACACTCGAGACGCCTGCGGCGGAGCCAGTGGTCGCGATGTCGTCGCCGGCAGGGACAGCGCCAGCGCGCGCGTCTGTGGGCGCGATCGCCCCCCCAGAGATTCGCGCTGGTGGGCCCAGGGCAATTATTGCATCGCCCCCCTCAGGCTCAGCAGCCCTGGCGTCCGCCACGACATCCGCCACTCCCCCAACGCTCCGCGACTTCTTCGCCGCCTTCCCGCGCTACCCTGGTGCAGAGCCAGTTCAAACGGGATTTTGCGCCCGCAGTTTGACCAAGCTGCCTATCTCTTTCACACCCGCGACACCTTAGTCACAATTCAGGGTCGCTTGCAACGTGAACTGCTAAGCGACAGCGGCTTCAGCAGCGCACCACACAGCCAAGCGCCGAACTTTCACGTCTACAGCATTCAGCGTGACAATGGCGAGAGGGGTTATCTTTACCTCATTCGTCAGGACAATACGACCGCTCTGTATTTGGAACGCGACCTCTATACGCTGGCTGAGCTATACGAGGCACCCACCCAACCGATGAGTGCTAGTGCCCTGTCCAATGTGATCATCAACATTGGAACAACTTTGTGGGTGCTGGGGGATGTCACATTGGGGAGCAATCAACTGCGTGATCGTGAACCCGAACTCCTCGACAAAATGCCCGCCGCTCTGGTTGCTCAAGGCCGGCTTGACCAGCGATTCGAGATCCAGGGGGCAGTTCGCGATCGCACCTCCGCCGAGGTCAGCTCAGAAATCACCAAAACGCTCTCCGAGCAGCAATACCAGGTCTCACAGATTGCAGGCTACAGCGGCGGTGACCTGTACCGGATCGAGCAAGCAGACGCTCACGTCTACCTAGTTGTCGCGCAAGCTCAGGATGAGGTTGTGATTCTCTCGACCGACAATGACCCGCGTGCGTCTTAAACTATTGAATAGTTTGTTGACATCAAACCTCCTCCCTTTCGCCAATCTCTCATGCGTGAGTCGCCGCTTGTTTCCAGCCTACTCGCCCCGCTGCAATTTGCCTTGCAGCCAACTTTACTCGTCGCACTGTTGTTGCATGGCGTCGTGTTGGCGATCCCGTTGGTTGCCTCCGACTCTACTGAAGAAACAGCGGCTGAAGCAGCGGCTGAAGATAATGGCGAGGTTGAAGACGATCTAGAGGGGGAAGACGCCGACTTTCCGGCTCTGGATGGAATGCCAGACGGCGAAACACCGGCGCTGGGGGTGCCCCCGATTGCCCCGAAGCTCGTGGCTCCCGCCGCAGTACCGGCAACTACCGCCGCCCGACCGGTAGCTCGCCCCGCCCCGGCCCGCCGCCCTACGGCG
>JAAUTY010000003.1 GCA_012031265.1 Spirulinaceae cyanobacterium SM2_1_0
CGCGGCACGGGCCAGCACCCGCCGCGCCAGCGCCCGCGTCCAACCGGCGCGCAGCGGGCCGATCCCCTGCGCCCAAGCCAACGTCCGCAGACCGCGTTGCTGCGCCAGCGCCATCAGACCGCCGTAGTAGATCGGGCTGCGCCAGGAGGTGGTGTCCTGCAACAAGCTGCCGCCGCCCCAGATAAAGGCATCGGTATTGTTCAGAGCCTGGAGAATGCGAAACCCGGAGCGGCGATCGCAAGTTTCCACCTGAAAATTTTTGTACGTCGCGCGCGGATTGCCGGTCAGCACAATTGGCTTGACCGACGCGGGCAACATTTGCAGCAGCGCCGCCAACAATGCCTCGTCACCGGCATTGCCTTGTCCGTAGTAGCCGCAGAGGAGTGCTCGCTGACAACCCATGTCGGCCTGGTCACCATCTGAAGAATGTCCCTTATCTTACGGCGGCGTGGACAACATCGCGCGCGCCAGTGGGCGATCGCCTCACCCACTCGCTAGCGTAGCCATAGCATTGCTCGATATTCACCCCCGCTCGCCATGAATCGCCTGCCGCGTCTGACGATATTGCCTACCCTTGCCGCGCTGAGTTTGGCAATTGCCCCGACCCAAGCTGTCCAGTTTCCCGACGGTCGCACCGCCTTTTCCGGCGCATCGCCGCGTCTCGACAACACGACGGCGACAGTAAAAACGGTTGGCGCTCGCAATGTGCGCTACTACTTCACGCTGACGCTGCCCGTGGGGGCAGAGGAACCGTTGCAACAGTTGATGATCGAGCAGCGGCGGGGCGAACAGACGGTTGAGTTTGAGCTAGCGGCGACCACGGCCTTCAGGGGCGATCGCGGCGCGCGAGGACAGGAGTTGGCTTTGGCAAGGGTTGAAGGCGATCGCCGCACCGTGACGGTAGAATTTGCCACACCGATCCCACCCGGGACAACCTTCACGGTCGGCTTGCGCCCCCGCCAGAACCCGCGTTGGGGCGGAACCTATCTGTTTGGGGTCACGGTTTTCCCCGCCGGGGCGCAACCGCAGGGCTTGTTCCTCGGTTCAGGGCGCTTGCAGTTTTATGAGCGCGATCGCGACTTCTTCTTTCGCTGAATCGGTCTCAATCCCCTTCGCTGCTGGGGTTAGGACGCGACCACGTAGCGATTGCGTCCCTGCTCCTTGGCAGCATAGAGCGCTTGGTCGGCCGCGTCAATGAGCGCTTGGGGCGATCGCGCTGATGCAGAGATCACGCTGGCAATGCCGATACTGACCGTCACCACGGCCGCAACCTCAGAATGCCGATGGGGAATCCGGAGGGCGGCGATTTCGGCTTGAATACGAGTCGCAATCTTGATTGCCCCCGCATCATCGCTGTAGGGGAGCAAGGCAACAAACTCCTCACCGCCATACCGAGCCAGCAAATCGGTAGCCCGCCAGATTGCACACCGGCCCGCCTGAGCAATTTTGCGTAAACATTCATCCCCGGCGGGATGTCCGTAGTAGTCGTTATAAAGCTTGAAATAATCGACATCAAACAGCAGGATTGCTAGGTAAGTTTGCTCGCGTTGTAAACGCGGCCATTCTTGTTGCAAAGTTTCATCAAACTTGCGGCGATTGGCGAGCTGGGTCAAGCCATCGGTGGTCGCCAGTTTTTCCAGTTGCTGGTTGACGATTTGTAGCTCAGCTTCGAGCCGCTTGCGATCGCTAATATTGCGCGCCACCCAGATCGCTTGGTTCGCACCAAACGGTGAAATACGGGCTTCAAACCAAGCAGGCTCGGCATCAGTTGCGGTCGGCGGCAATTGATACTCGAGATCCAACGTTGCTCCCGATTGGATAACCCGGGCAACAGTACTGCGGAAGGTCTGACCGCAATCGCGCCAGAAGCAACTGGTTGTGCGTTCTAGCCAATCATAGTGTTGTTCGGCCGCCTGGGTCGGGATGATTTTGATGTTTGCGGAGTCGCGATCGCTCGTCAATACAAAATCAGTCATAGCCGCAAACAAACCGCGCATTTCGGCTCCGTTCGACTGTAGTTTTTGTTCGAGGATCTTGCGATCACTAATATCCACATGACAACCAACCATCCGGATCGGTTCACCGGCATCGCCCCACTCAATCACCTGTCCCGAGCAAATCACCCAGACCGTTGAACCATCTTTGTGGCGGTAGCGCACTTCGTTGTAGTAACAAATTCTACCCCGACTCTGAATATGTTGCTCAAAACAAGCAAATACTTTAGCTAAATCCTCCGGAAAAACCAGGCGCTGCCACGTGTCGGGATGATTTTCCAGTTCCCAATCTTCGTAGCCGAGCATCCGCTTCAGGCCTGGACTGAGGTACTCCTGATTGTCGGCAATTCGCCAGTCCCAGTAGCCCGCCAGCACATTGTCCAAAATCAGTTCAAGGACTTTAAGCTCCTGCTGAATTTGTTGGGTGCGTTGGCGTTCAGTTTCAACTTGTTTGCGAGCAGTAAGATCGGTCACCGTCCCTACATAGCCAGTCGTTTGCCCCGCCGCATCACGAATCGCGACCGACTGCCCGTAGACCCAAGTAGTATGGCCATCCGCATCTTGGAGACGATATTCGAGTTGAAAAGGGCGGCTCTCCCTGGTAGAGGCATACCATTCGGCAGCAATTCGCTCACGATCCTCGGGATGCAAACCCTGTTGCCAGCCATCACCAGCCGCAGTTTCAGGAGTAAAACCCGCGAGCTGGCAGGAAAGCTCATTGACATAGAGACACTGACCCTGAGCATCCGCCCGAAAAATACCGACCGGTACCGCTGCCACAAGACCAGCATAGTATTGCTCACTTTCTGATAGCTTGCTTTCGACTTTCTTGCGCTCTTCGATCTCTTGCTTAAGTTCACGGTTGAGCACCGCTAATTTTTCTGGGCTTGGTAAAATCAGCGCTTGGGGCAGGATTGCGATGAGCTGAATAGCCGTGTAAAGTGACACGATTGCAGTCACGGCCTTCATCAAGCCCTCGAACCAGTAGTCAGGATGCCACAGTGTCCAAATCGATAGCAGATGGGTGGTGCCACAGAAAACAATGAAGGCTCCGAATAAAACGAAAATCCCATCAAAAGGAATATCCCGTCGCTTCTGGACAAAATAGAGCAGTATCAGGGCGATGAAATAATAAGCGACGGTCGTCAGAGCATCCGAAATCAGATGCAAGTTCACAAGACTGGGCTGCCAGAGATAGCAGTGCCCGTGAGGGATAAAGGCTGATCCGCCAGGCATGAGAAGTTTTGAGTACAATGGCTTGGGCTGGAACTGTCAATGCTGCAAACACCCTAAAGCAACCGCGACGTGGAATGTTACGCTTTCGAGTTTAATTTCTCAAAATTGAGCTGCTTCTAGCATGAATTGTAGCTCGTATGACGGAGACAGGCGCTGACTCGTTGACAATCCGGGATACTCCCTATGGCTCGATAGCAAGGCTAAAAAAAATGCCAACCCGTCGATCGACGGGTTGGCAGCTCAGGGGATAGATAGACTATGGCGTCAACTTGTAGGAGTTAAGTTCAACTTGTTAACTGCAAACAGGTCTAGTGCAGCACGGTGTTAATCACGCAATCATTGTCAGTACCGGCGAACAGCCGTTGGCTACCTGTTTAGCGCCATTCCCGATGCCAAGCTGGCAAGCTAAACAGATACACCGTTCATCCCCAACAGAGCGAATCATATCTCCATTGATGCCGTTGTCTACTAGCCCACAAACGCCTTACGCGGCTCAGAAACGCCAGGAGCCTCAGCGCCTTTTAGGTATGCCAGCATCGTGTCAGCATCAGAGACCTCGAAGGGATCGGTCGGGCAGTTATCGGCGAAGTCCGGCTCGGCGAAGATCTTTTCGATCGTGCCGGCATTGACGAACATCGAGTAGCGCCAAGAGCGCATCCCGAAGCCGAGGTTGTTTTTCTCGACCAGCATCCCCATCTTGCGGGTGAATTCACCATTACCGTCCGGCAGCAAGAAGACATTCTCCGCGCCCTGTTGCTTGCCCCACTGGAACATCACGAAAGCATCGTTCACTGAGACACAGACAATCGAGTCTACGCCCTGAGCCTTGAATTCGTTGTAGAGTTCTTCGTAGCGCGGCAGGTGATTGGATGAGCAGGTCGGCGTGAATGCACCGGGCAGCGAAAAGACGACGACTTTTTTGCCACCAAAGATGTCCTGAGTAGTGAGATCTTGCCAACGGAAGGGGTTAGAACCGCCGACGGACTCGTCGCGCACGCGGGTCTTGAATACGACATCCGGTACTTTGGTCGGAACTGCCATGACAATTTTCTCCTAGAGCAATGTGTAAGTTTGTGAGCAACGCCCGTTACGATGCGGTGCAGTTAACTTGGAATGATTCTGACATAGGAATTTAACTATTGTCAAAATCAATCATCTTCAAGAATTCATAACATACCAACGCCACTCTTAGATGAGAGCGCTATAATCTTAGATTCAAAAGTTTTCGTCGCGCGCACCGCCATGCAACCACAGGCTGAGGCTGTTGTTCAGCGCCTCAAATCCAAACAATTGCGAGTCACCCCCCAGCGGTTTGCGGTCTACGCCAATTTGTTGGCGCGTACCGATCATCCCACCGCTGAGCAAATTTTGAGTGACCTGAACCGGAGTGCGCCGACTTCCTCGCAGGCGACCGTTTACAGCGCCCTGCAAGCTCTCCGCAATGTTGGTCTGGCGCGCGAGGTTTTGTTGGAGGAAGGGGTGTCGCGATACGATGCCAATGTTGAACCGCACCACCACTTCTGCTGTCAGCGCTGCGGCGCGATCGCCGACATCGCTTGGGATACCTTCAGTCGCATTGACTTGGACAATCTGCCCGCTGGTCTACAGGGCAAAAGCTATGAAGTGACGGTGCGGGGTCTGTGCGATCGCTGCTAGGGCGAACGACGCCTATAGCCCTAGGTGTTTCCTTGCGATCATGCTCCCCCTGAGCCATGTTTCCAACCGGCCCCGCTGGCTTGGATTCAGTGGTCAACCGATTCAGAATCAATCGGCTGTGAGGCAGCAGTTGCGCGCTGCGTTGAACACAGATGGTAAGCTGAAAGATGCACAAAAAAGCTTAGGGCATTGAAGCGAGTGGCTGACAACATGACCAGCTCGAATCTACCGCCTCTGTTGCGCGTGGCACGCGGCGAGATTCTTGACCGTCCTCCGGTTTGGGTGATGCGGCAGGCGGGCCGCTACATGAAGGTGTATCGGGATTTGCGCGAACAGTATCCGAGTTTTCGTGAGCGCTCCGAAAATCCTGACCTCGCCATCGAAATCTCGCTGCAACCTTGGCGCGCCTTTCAGCCGGACGGTGTGATCATGTTCTCCGACATCCTGACACCGTTGCCAGGGATCGGCATTGACTTCGACATTATCGAGAGCAGAGGGCCGGTCATTGACCCTCCCATCCGCAGTCGGGCGCAAGTTGAGCAACTGCATCCTCTCGATCCCGATAGGTCGCTGCCCTTCATCCGCACGATTTTAGAAACCCTGCGCCGCGAGGTGGGCAACCGCTCGACTGTTCTCGGTTTTGTCGGTGCTCCTTGGACACTCGCTGCCTACGCAGTGGAGGGCAAAACCTCCAAGAACTATGCTGTCATCAAGGGCATGGCGTTCTCAGCACCCGAGATTCTGCACGCCTTCTTAGGTAAGCTGGCGGACGCGATCGCCATCTATGTGCGTTATCAAATAGATTGTGGCGCGCAGGTCGTGCAACTGTTTGACTCCTGGGCCGGTCAGCTCAGCCCCCAAGACTACGAAACCTTTGCGCTGCCCTATCAGCGCCGGGTGGTTGCGCAGGTGAAGGCTACTCATCCGGATACGCCATTGATCCTCTATATCAGCGGTAGCGCTGGTGTTCTGGAACATATGGCTCAGTCAGGCGTTGATATTGTTAGCGTAGACTGGACGGTTGACATGGCGATCGCCCGTCAGCGTCTCGGGGCCCAAATGAAGGTGCAGGGCAATATCGACCCCGGCGTCCTGTTTGGTTCCCAGGCGTTCATTCGCGATCGCCTGATCGACACCCTCCACAAGGCTGGACGCGGCGGTCACATCCTCAATCTCGGTCATGGGGTGTTGCCGGGAACGCCGGAAGAAAATGTCGAGTTCTTCTTCGCGACGGCAAAAGAGGCAGACAAGCTGTTGGCGGTCAGCGCTTGAACCGGAGTCCGACAACGTACCGGAACCGGCCGTCGCCGTTGCGGCAAGTCGGGGAGCTACCTCAAGAGCAACGGTCAACCGCCATCTAACCCCGCCCCTTGCCGACTATATCCCTGTCTCCTCCGGTTCTGTACGCTGTCCATTGATTTGCAGCTCTGTTCATGGCTCCCAAGCGAATTTTCTTTACTGGCGCAAGCGGTTGCATCGGTCATTACATTGCCGAAACACTCATTGACGAAACCGACTGCGAACTATTTCTGCTGGTGCGCGATCGCCGCAAGCTCAAGTTCGACTGCAATGCGCGCCCTGGCATCAAGGTCATTGAAGCCGATCTGCGCGAGATTGAGCGCTTCGCCGCTCTGCTCAAAACTATCGATGTCGCCATCCTCGCCGCCAATGCCTGGGGCGGCCCGCAAGAAGTCTTTGATGTCAACGTTGTCAAAACCATCCGCCTGCTGAATCTACTCGATCCCCAAGTGTGTGAGCAGGCGATTTATTTCTCCACCGCCAGCATCCTCGACCGCGACAACCGCTTGCTCAAACAGGCCAGCGAAATCGGCACCGACTACATCCGTTCCAAGTACGACTGTCTCACGCAGTTGCCGCGCTTGGCGATCGCCCCCAAGCTGACCGTGCTCTTTCCAACTCTGGTATTTGGTGGCGGCCCCAACAAACCGATTTCGCACTTGTCCTCAGGCATTCCGACCGTCGTGAAATGGGCCGGGATTGCCCGCTGGCTCAAGGTGGATGCCAGCTTCCACTTCCTCCACGCTAAAGACATCGCCCAGATTGTCCGTCATCTCATCACCACACCACCGCCCCCCAATCCTGTCGCCGCCGCCATCGACGACATCCTACTCAAGCAACTGGTGCTGGGCAATCCCGCCTTGACTGCCAATCAATTGGTGCGCGCAAGCTGTCAATATCTGGGCAAGCGGGTCTATTGGCAAATGCCGATTTCGTCCTGGTTAGCCGATGTGATCATTAAGATCTTTGACATTCAGATGGCCCCCTGGGATCGCTTCTGTATGCAGTATCGCCACTTCACCTACCGCGACCCGGTTTCGCCCGCCACCTATGGCTTAGTGCCCTACTGTGCAACGATTGCCGACGTACTGCGCGCCAGCGGCGTGCCCGAAAAGCGGCGGCATTAGCCTGGAGCAGGAGCGGCTATTTTCCGGTTCCTCAGCGCGACCATCGCATAGCGGCTCATTGCGTTGGCTGACTCTAAGCGGCTGCACCACAAGCCACGAGCACCCGGGCAAGCGGGTCGGTGGGAACCTGAGCGGTGATTTGTACCGAGCCAATGGCGGTTGGGAGAATGAAGCGCACGCGACCCGCTTGCACCTTTTTGTCACTTTGCAGCGCGGTCAGAATGTCGGCAACCCTAAGATTGTCGGGAATTTGGGTCGGGAGCTGGGCTTTGGCAATGAGATCGAGTTGGCGCGCATTGTCCTTCGCTGTCCAGAATTCCAGTTGCTGGGCGATCGCCCCCGCCGCGACCATGCCGATCGCCACCGCCTCCCCGTGAACAAATTTTTTGTAATGGGTCAGGCTCTCCACTGCGTGCCCGACCGTATGCCCGTAATTGAGGATCGCCCGCAGACCCGCTTCCTTTTCATCCTGGCGCACAACCGCCGCTTTCGCTTGACAGGAGCGACTGAGGATCGTTTGCAACAAAGCTGGGCTGACGGCATCGTAACGATCCAATTGCGACGCTGCCGCCAGTTGGTCGAAGAGGTCAGCATCCCAAATGACACCGTACTTGATCACCTCCGCCATGCCCGCCCGGAACTCGCGCCTCGGCAGCGTCGCCAGCATCTGCGGGTCAATGATCACCGCCCGGGGTTGATAGAATGCGCCGATCAGATTCTTGCCCTGGGGATGGTTGACCCCCGTTTTGCCACCGATCGCCGCGTCCACCATCGCCAGCAGCGTCGTCGGCACCTGCACAAAATTTACCCCGCGTAGCCAGGTAGCCGCCGCAAAACCGGTCATATCGCCGACTACACCACCACCCAGCGCCAGCAACGTTGAGCGGCGTTCAAGGCGATGGGTGTGGGCGGTGTCGTAGAGTTGCTGAATCGATGCCAGGGTCTTGTGCGGCTCGCCAGCTGGAAAGATGTGGGTGGCGACCGCGAAGCCCGCCGCTTGCAGCGATGCGACGGCTACTTCCCCATAGTGCGGAAAAACGTTTTCATCAGAGACCAGCAGCAGGCGCGGGGATAGTTGTAGCGGTGTCAGATGCTGCCCCAACTGCGCGATCGCCCCGGGCGCGATCGCCACTTGGTAGGCATTTTGGGGCAGATCGACGTGAATCGTGGTGGTGAGCATAAATCGCTAGCGGCACGCGGCAAAAGAGGCCGCCAAGAGTACAATACCTAGACAATACCTGAAGCGAGAGGCGAGTTGAATCATGGAAATTGCAGCTTATGTCGGGATTCTGGTCGTATTTTTGGCGATCGCCGCAGTCTCATACAAAGTATTTCGCGGCATCGGGCTGATTTAGCCAGCCCGCCGACCGCAACCGGCCGAGCCGCAGCGTACAATCGGGACGACCTGCCAGTGATCAGCCGCCATGCCGCAAACGGTTTGGATTGCCCGCCACGGCAATCGCCTCGATTTTGTTAATCCAGATTGGTTCAATACCGCTGCGCGTCCCTACGATCCCCCGCTCTCTGAGGATGGCATCGTTCAGGCCCAAGAGTTGGGCGATCGCCTACGCGGCGCGGGCATTCGCCACATCTTCGCCTCGCCCTTCTTGCGCACTGTGCAGACCGCGCATGAAGTTGCAAAAATTCTCGATCGCCCGCTCTGGCTAGAAGCAGGCCTCAGCGAATGGCTGAATCCCGCCTGGATGCCTACCTATCCAGAGACCGAGGCGCGCGAAATCCTAGCCGCGCAGTACACCACCATCGATCTCAGCTATTCAGCGGCGATCCAGCCCCATTACCCTGAGAGCGAAGCCGATGTCGCGGCGCGCACAGCCAAGACGGTTCAGCACTTAGTCGGCCACTACCGCGAAGATTTGCTCCTGGTTGGGCACGGCGCGTCAGTATTGGGAACAGCCCATGGCTTGGTCGCGGGCAAACCAGAGATCCAGGCTTCCTTCTGCTGTCTAGTGCAGATCGTGGCAACCACGACGAGCTGGCAACTGCTCCTCAACGGCGACACCTCGCACCTCAGCCAGACCGAGCAGCGAGTCCGGTTCAATTAGTGCCCTCTGCCAGACTCATCCAAGCAGGAGTCAGGCTGAGGTAGAGTGAGCATTGCTCACTATTCTAGAGCAGCCGCCAGCTAAATTTCATGGTCAGCGTCGTTTCCTCACGGTTGACGCCAATGGCTACTGGCTCGACAGGGGCAGCCCCAGCCCAGGCATCTAGACGGATCAGGCCGCTGGGTTTTCAGCCGGCGAGAGCGGATTTTGATAGGCGGGTTGCTGGGCAGCATCGCTCGCCCAATCCCGATAATCGGCGAGAAGCTGTTCAAGTAAGCGTTGCTTGATGCGACTGAGTACCCCTTTGACCACCTGGTTGCCGGTTGCCTCCAGAATGGGGCGCGGTGCCAGCGCCAGCAGCGTCGGTAGACTAATATCCACCGCTAGGTCAGCCCGTCCTTCCAAGTACGTCTTGCCTGCCCGCTGCACCGGTGTTAGCTTGCCGCCCACATCGAGATGGAAGCGGGCATTGATGTACTCAATGCCTCGAATCTCGCAGGATTCTGATTGCAGATAGACCCGTCCGCGAGCGTCGGCCCAGACTTTCAGTTCCACAACGGGCTGGAAGTGCAGATTGAGGATTTGCAGCGGGCGCATCTTGAGGCAGTAGCGATCGCCCCCCACCTGCTCCATGAGTCGGGGATCGGCGATCGCCCGCACGAGACGCTGCGGTTGGCGCAGGTAGTGCTGAATCGGCACCGCTTGTTCAACGACTTCAAGGGCAACAGTTTCAAAGGTGGTAAAGCGCAACTTTTGCATAAATGTGGCAATCAGGACGAAAGTACGGAGCGTCAACTACTCCCTTAATACTACTTTACAAAGTTTTTACAAAAAACGACAGCCACGTAAAGATTTGACATACCTGGTTACCGACCGGCGAGCGGCTGAGCGATGAGGCTGCCTTTGGGTGGCTGACAGGGCGAACAGCGCTTCTCCAAGCCACGACCCAATCGCGACAATGCACCCATGCTCAATACACCTGAAACGAATCGGCCACCGCCTGGAACATCGGCTGGATCTTTTCCCAGCGGGCTTGGGAAGTGGAGATGTTGAAGGTGAACAACTTGCCGCGACTGACCGCTACGCTCGCGAGGTTGTGGCGTGGGGCACGGTCGGGGAAGCTGACCTCGTACTCCAGCTCGTAATAGACTTGACCGTCCTGGTCGCGTTCCGCCGCCGTGATGAACTCGGCTTCGCGATCGCTCGCCTGCCCCGATTTTGACTTCAGAAACCGGTACCCTACCTCCGTCGGCGTTCCCAGGCTTGGCAGCGTTTTCCCAGCGGGCACCTCGCTGATGATGACGCTCAGATTTTCTGTGCGCTCGACAATATCGCGAAAAACGGCATCGACTCCGGCGCTCGCGTCGCGCACATCGACCTGTACCCAGCCGTTGGGGTAGGAAAATTGGTAGCCGTCCTTGCTGTCAATGTAACGATTCAAATTACCGACCGTGGTGGTGCAGGCGGTCAGCAGCAGGCAAGCGAGCAGCAGGCTCAATGCCAGGAGTGATTTCAACATAAGCGAAATGGGGAGATGTCGCGATCACCAAAAACTTGGTTGCGCCTATTATGCCGTGATCGGGTGCTGTGACCGTGCTCAAAAAAAACGAGGCAGCTACTGATACTGCCTCGCAGCAACCCGATGTCAAGCTGCCGCTAGGAAACGGCAAAGGCAATGTATAGGATGCCACTAACCAGCACCACGGCTAGGATACCCCCAATCACATAATTACGCTGTTGGGCTTTCGTCGGCGGCTCAGCACCATACACTTTCGGCTCCGCGGCGAAGTTATTCAGGCGTCCGCCCTCTTCTTCGGTATAAGGCATATCTAAAAAATCCTCTGACTAAGGCTTAACCCGCTGCAACCGTCAGCATTGCTGATACAGCGCCGCAAGGGTCAATCAAGAAACTTAATATTACGTCATGAGTGTTACCGGCGGCAATGGGGTTGAGCACGTAGACAAGGGACTAATCCTTCGCTCAGCCCTGGTCAGCGTCAAGCGCCAGCGACGAGGCCATGGGGGCGTCGGCAAGCACCAAGTTGTCGCGATGCACCACGGTTTCGGCCCCGACGTAGCCGAGAATTTCCGGAATCCGTTCGGAACGTTGACCCTGAATTTGCCGGATTTCGTGGCTGCTGTAGTTGACGAGACCTCGGGCGATCGCCTGACCCTGGCGATCGCACAGCAACACCGCTTCCGTCGCCGCAAACTCACCCTCCACAGCCGCAATCCCGGCCGCCAGCAGTGACTTCCCGCCCTGCTGGATCGCCTGCACCGCCCCGGCATCAAGCAGGAGCTTGCCAGTCGCTACCAGGCTATGAGCAATCCAACGTTTGCGGGCTGTTTCCGGGCGCGGCTGCGGCTCAAACTGGGTGCCCAGCGGCTCGCCCGCGAGGATGCGGAGAATATTCTGGGGTTGGTTGCCCTGAGTGATCACAACCCGGGTGCCAGCGCTGGTGGCAATGCGGGCGGCCGAGAGTTTGGTGGCCATGCCGCCGGTGCCCCAGGCGGAGCTGCTTCGACCAGCCTTGACCTGAAGGTTTGCTAGCTCGGTGGGCGAGACATGGGCGATCGGCTGGGCGTCAGGAAACAGGTGGGGATCGGCGGAGTAGAGGCGATCAACATCGGTGAGTAAGAAAAGCCAGTCGGCTTCGACGAGGCTGGCCACGAGCGCCGAGAGGGTATCGTTGTCACCAAATTTCAGTTGCAGCTCTTCGACGGCAACCGTGTCATTCTCGTTGACGATCGGCAGCACGCCGAGAGCGAAGAGTTCTTGGAACGTGTTGTAGGCGTTGACGTAGGAGCTGCGCTGCATCAGGTCGCGGCGTGCCAGCAAGACTTGTGCGATCGGCTGGTTGAGATGCGAGCAGAGGTCATCGTAGACACGCATCAGGCGGCCCTGACCGACTGCGGCGATCGCCTGTTTGCGGGCGAGCTGGCGGGGACGCTCGCTGAGGCGGAGGCGACCGCAGCCAACGCCGACCGCACCAGATGAGACGAGAACAACGCGATCGCCCGTCTGTTGCAAGTGAGCCAGCACTTCAACCAGGCTGGCGATCGTGGCTAAGGCGAGCTGACCACTGGCCGCCTGGGTCAGGCTGGATGTGCCAATTTTGACCACTAGGGTACGGCTCATTGCAGTAACGCGCTAGAGATGGGAGATCATAGCAAAAAATATTGGATTTGGTCACAATTGCTGATCACCCAGACATAAAGTTTCGGAGCGCCAGGTTGCAAATAAGTGGGTGCAACTCAGCGCTCCGATGTATGCAGTTATTGAATCCTAAGACCTTTATCTCAGCCGGTCTCATTTGTATCTTATGAGTCATAATGTGCCAGATTTCTGACATAAAGTTACGTCTCATAATATTTTCTTTATATTTCAAAAACTCAAGCTTTATTGTCGTTTGTAATGTTTTGTTGCTGCGCCAGTTGCACCCCGAGGCGTTGACTGAGCCAAACTTCAAAGTTACGGATCGGGTAGGAGCGGGTTGCGCTCTCAGGATCCACCATCGGCTCCACGAGGATGGTGAAGAGACCGAGGCGGTTGCCTGCGAGTACGTCTGTGAAGAGGCGATCGCCCACCATCGCCACCTGTGACACCGGCAAATCCATCTGCTCAACCGCCTGCCGCAGTTTGCGCCGTGACGGCTTACGTGCCCCCAATACGTAGGGCAAGGACAGCGCCGCCGCAATGCTGCTGATCCGCGCTTCGCTGAGGTTGTTGCTAGCCAGCCAGATCGTCGCGACCGGGCGGATCTGCTCCACCCAGTCAACAATCTCCGGCGAGACTTGCTGCTCTCGCAAGGGAACCAGTGTCTCGTCAACATCCAGCACCAATCCTCGCAACTGATGCTGTTGCAAGATCTCCGGTGCCAATGCCGTAATCGAATCACCCAATACGAGATCGGGTTGGAGATATTGCAACCAAAACATAAGGCGTGATCTCAAGCGGCGTGCAGCAAATGTCCCCATGCTTTGGAGCATTCAACCTTCCAGCTTAGGCGATCGCTGCCCCAGTACGAGGTATGCTGCGCAAAATCGGGGTTGACCTCGCAGCGGTCAATCGCCGTTCCCCTTTAAGTTTCCGGAGGAGCCGCCTCAGCCTGCTGTTGGCGCTGGGCACGGATGCGAGTCACCGCTGCTTCATGTGCCTCGAAGGTCGTGTTGAACTCATGGGTGCCGTCGTAGCGGGCGACAAAATAGAGATATTCTGTCGGTGCGGGGTTGAGAGCGGCGTGCAGACTCGCCTCGCCGGGACTGGCGATCGCTGTCGGCGGCAGTCCCTCATTGACGTAAGTGTTGTAAGGATGGGGCGTCTGCACCTGCGCCAGCGTCAGCGGCTGGTCGGGCGTTTGCTTGATATTCAGCGCATACTCCACGGTCGGATCCGCCTCGAGCTTGAGGTCACGCCGCAGTCGCTCGGCAAAAACACTGGCAATAGTGGCGCGTTCAGCTTCAACGGCAGCTTCTTTTTCCACCAAGCTTGCCAGGGTAACCCACTCCAGCAGCGAGTAGGGACTCTCGGCCTGACCCTGTTCGTAAATGGGTAACGCGACCGCTTGGAAGCGATCCAGCATCAGGGCGATCGCCTGCGCCGGGGTCATGCCTTCTGGTACTTGGTAGGTATCCGGAAAGAGAAACCCCTCCAAACTGGTCAAATTCGCTGGCAGCCAGACATAGCGGTCATTGGGAATCTGTTCACTGGCAGCGATAAAGTCCTGCTGCGAAAAATAGTTTTGCGCCTCGAAATAGGCAGCCATATCAGCAATCGAAGCGCCCTCAGGAATCGTGAAGCTCTGCTGCGTCGTGCTGCCCTGGCGGATCTGGCTGGCAATGTCGCGCAGCGGCTCTGTCGGCGACACGAGATAGGTTCCGGCTTTGAACGATCCCTCGGTGTCCTGGCGAAAATCGAGCCACAGCGCCCAAAGTTGCCAGGCGACGGGGGACTGGATCGCGCCCGAGGCGGCTAGGGTACTGCCAATTTCCCAGGTGCCGGTTCCTTCCGGAATCTCCACGAGTAGCGGCAAATCGCGCCCCTCGGCCTCAGCCGCCGTCACCACGGGCGACGCAGCCCAGTGCCACCACTGCCAACTCTGCCAGGCGGCGACGCCCATGACAGCAGGAAGCAATACAAGAATGTAAAGCCATTTGGTAGTGCGACCGATGGTTTTCATAAGGCGGACGGGACAATGCAGTTGAGCGGCCGCCTTTCATTCTAAGCTTTTGGCGGTCGGTAGCGGAATGCGGTCGGCGACATCGCGAGGGCGATCGCGCTCAAGCCTGAGCCAGCGGACGCGCCGCCAGGATGCGCTCGACAATCGCTGAGGTCGAAGCTGACACCTCGACCTGAATCAGCTCGACCCGCCCGCCACAAGCCTGCACGTCGGGAAACTCCGGCAGGGTCGCCGGGGTATAGTCGCCGCCCTTGGCGTAGATGTCCGGGCGCAGCACCTCGATCAGCCGCGTCGCGCGCCGTTCGGGGAAAATCACGACAGCATCCACGGCTTGCAGCGCGGCAAGCACTTCCGCCCGCTCAGCGGCCGGGATGAGCGGCCGGGGCGGATAGCCCGGGGCAGCCGGTTTGAGCTGCCGCACCGAGGCATCACTATTGAGACCGACGACCAGAGCGCGCCCCAGTGCTCGGGCGCTCTGCAAGTAGCGGACATGACCGGCGTGCAACAGATCAAAGCAACCATTGGTCAAGACCAGCGGTCGCCAGCGTTCCGGTTGCGTGGCGATCGCCTGGTGCAGATCATCGAGAGTGTAGAGTCCTGAAACCAAAGCAGACGGGAGCCTCCTAGTACCGCTACGCGGAGTTCTGAGTTCTAAATTTTGAATTCTGAGTTCTGAGCACCCAGTCCGACTGTTTTACCCCAAAAACGAAATCCACGGTAGGGGAGGGTTTCAAACCCTCTCGATGTGGCGATTTTCGGGGTTCACAATCCGGATTTCGCATAAGTCCTGGCAATACGCGAATCCTGTGGATTTTGGATGGGCCTCTCGTTTCCGCCGTCTTGAACCAGTCCACGAAAGCGAAAGTGAGGACACCATTCAAATTGGCTGGAAGCCTTGAAAACACAAGCTTTCTAACTTCCAGCTTCTGACTTCCGATTCCGCGTAGCAGGACTCGCCTACAGCTCAGCACCCGCAGCGGGCAAGTACAGTTCGCGCGGAAAATCCTCCGCTTCCAGGCAAATGGCCATGGCATCCATCGGCGTCAGCGCAATTGGCTCACTCAAGCCGATGACACAAGAGGCGTAGCGCTCCGGCAGTAGGCTGCGACGGCAGCGATCCAGGGCATCACGAGCACTGGCAGCCGTTTCATCGTTGCGATCGCCATAAAACGGCTCGATCGTCTCCCGCGTAATATCCACGGTGCAATTCGCCAGCTCTATCGGCCGCCGCACCCGGAAGCAGGCAAATAAGGCGAGGTTCGCCTCAACCAGCGTATGGGCAGCGATGTCGCTGACACAGGACGAGAGATCTTCGGGAACCAAGGCTTCAGCACAGGCGATCGCCACTTGGTCGTCGGGCAAGCCGCTCTCGAGCAGCTCGCGAGCGCAGTCTTCAAAATCCTCCGGGTCATCGCCATCGCGATAACGGAAGAAGAGGGCCTGACTCGGGGGGGCGATCGCCGCTGAGAGCAGCAGAGTCGCCGTTGTCAGTAGCAACACACGACGCCAGAGCAAGCGAGAAGGTCGGTTCGTCATCAAGATTCACCAGTAGGCGGCCACAGAGCTTATACCAAGTTCGCGGCCTGTTTTCAAGCCGCCAGCCCGCTACCAGTTGCAGCGGGCTGGCTCATGTCAATACTGCGGCACGGAGGGATCAATCTCCTGGCTCCAAGCCAGAATGCCACCCTTAACATTCGTGCCCTCAAGCCCATGCTCCTTGAGAATGCCCAGCGCCGTCGCTGAACGAACACCGCTACGGCAGTGGGCGATCAGCCGGTGACCATTCGCCAGCGACTTGACCGTCTCCACGCCCGGCCCTTTCTCGATCTCCGGCAGGGGCACGAGCACCGCGCCGTCGATCTTCGCAATTTCATACTCATTCGGGTTGCGGACATCGAGCAGCACATAGTCATCGGCACCGCTGTCGAGCAGTTGCTTCAGCTCTTGCACCGTCATTTCAGGAACTGACATCTTTTGCTTTTCCTCCGCCGCACGCGCCTGGGGAATACCGCAGAACTGCTCGTAGTCGATCAGTTTTTCAATCACCGGCCGCACCGGATTGGGGCGCAGCTTCAGCTCGCGGAATTTCATATCGAGAGAATTATAGAGCAGCAGGCGACCGCTGAGGGTCGTACCGGCTCCTAGCGCGATTTTGATGGCTTCCGTCGCCTGGATGCAGCCAATCAAACCCGGCAAAACGCCCAGGACGCCGCCTTCAGCGCAGGAGGGAACCATGCCCGGTGGCGGCGGTTCGGGATAGAGATCGCGGTAGTTGGGGCCGCCTTCATAGTTGAAGACCGTTGCCTGACCCTCGAAGCGGAAGATCGACCCGTAGACATTGGGCTTGTCGAGGAGCACGCAGGCGTCATTGGTCAGGTAGCGGGTTGGGAAGTTGTCCGTACCATCAACAACGATGTCGTAAGGCTTGAGGATTTCGAGGGCATTTTCTGAAGTCAGGCGCGTTTCGTAGAGGTCAACTTGACAGTGGGGATTGATCTCCAGAATCCGCTGCTTGGCTGAGGCAATCTTGGGTTTGCCAACCCAGGACGTGCCGTGGATGACCTGGCGTTGCAGGTTGGAGCTATCGACAATATCGAAGTCTACGATACCGAGGCGGCCAATACCCGCCGCCGCTAAGTAAAGCAACAATGGCGAGCCAAGACCGCCGGTGCCGATGCAGAGGATGCTAGCCGCTTTGAGGCGCTTCTGTCCCTCCAGCCCGACTTCGGGCAGGATCAGGTGGCGCGCATAGCGACCGTATTCCTCTTGGCTGAGTTGGATGTCCGCCAAATTGGGATTGAGCATAGCGATTTCGCTGACAGGGCAAATCTCAGAACAGTAGGGTGAATGCAGTCGTCGGTCGCGAAGGCGTCAGACTGAAGCAAGTATTCTAGCGCTCTGGGTGAGAATTTCCGGGATCTGCTCAGGAATCTGTAACGATTGGTTCAGGCTGAAACTGCTGCTGGTCGTCGAGCCGCCAATTGCGGATTTCCCCGGCGATGCCGCTGGGAACAGCAATAATCAAGTAGCTGTACTGCGGCCAGGCGATCGCCCGGTCAAATTCTGACGGACGCGCCGGGTGGTCGGGGTGGGAGTGATAGACCCCGATGATGCTCAATTGCCGCTCCCGCGCTGTCTTCTGCGCCCGCAACAACTCCAACGGTGCAATGCTGAAATTGCTCCCTTGACTTGCCGCCCTCGGTTCGCTATCGGTGGCAACTGCCAGCTCCGCCGCTGCTGCCGCATCCCAGACGTTCGCCATCGGCCAAACTTCATGCAAGATCGCACCGGTAGCGGCCACCGTGCCAACTAACAACCCACAGCACTCACGCGGATAGTCACGCACTGCATGAGCACGGATACTCGCCAGATGGTTCGATTGCACGTACAGCATTGTGAGTCATCGTAGATTGCTAGAAGCAGAAGCGGTGGCTCTGTCAATCAGAGCCAGACAAATGCCTGACTCAGCCATCAGTGCCCGTCAAGGCTTAGGCATCGCTTGGGCACCTCGAAAAATCCACACTTGATGGTAAAGTGCCAGAAATTTTCAGGAGTTTCAGTCCTCAGAAATTGGCGATCTGGCGATTAATCGTGCTGCCCCACAACGGTTGGGATTTGCGATTGGTATAGCATCTAAGTAGAGGACGGCATCAATGGCGATGCGATCCAATCGGTCATTAGATCCCCAATCCTGTGCTTGGAATCCCAGCCTCGCTCCCCTCATCCCCAGTCCTGTTCCCAAGCCGGGAGCAGGGAGCCAGAAGCCCGCTCCTAGCTTGGGAGCGGGTTGGGTGAGGGTCTGCGATTTCTGGGGTGTAGAGACCGGATTGAGTCTGGGTTCACCCCTACCGACAATAATCGTGATTGACGCCGTGTTGTACTAGAGTCCCGCTCACCAGCTCGCCGCTGCGCACCAACAAATAATTCAGCGCTGGTCAGACCCGCCCCGGCTACTCGGTGCTCAACCCAGCCTAGGGCAGGGTGCAGGCTGAAAATCTCTGAGGGCAAGCCTTGCAGCATATGATTGAGGAGGGCGGGTCGGCTGAGCAAGCGGTGGATACGGCGATCGCCCGCGTGACCGCAATCTCGGCCAACTGGTTTTGAGCCTCACGCACCAATGGTGAACTGCTCCTGATTGCGCCCCGCGCTTCAAGAAGATTGGAGCGGGAATCGGTCTCGTATGACTGCCGCCATCGCTGCGGGCGCTCCCTGAAACACAGGCTACTGAGATGCAGATCTGGCGCAAAAACCTGCTTGTTCAACTGGTGAGTTCGTTTCTCATCTTGGCACTGGCGATCGTTGCGCTCGTCGGCTACACGGCCTTCGCCCAAGCCAGAACTGCCCTGAAACAAGCGGCCTTTGAGCAGCTCAGCGTCACCGTTGATCTCAAAGCCGAAGAACTCAACCGCTGGTTGCGCGACCAACATCAACTGTTGCAAACCGTGGCGAGCTTGCCGATGGTTGAACAAGCGGAGCGCATTCTCCTTGACCGCGAGGCCGACGCCGCCGCTCAACAGCGCGCCTACCGCGAGCTGGTTGCCACGGTCAGCAGCCTCGTCGCGGGTCAGCCCGGTTGGCAAGAGCTGTTTCTGCTCTCACCCAGCCGCCGCATTCTCGTTTCGAGTCAGGCTGAGCAGCGCGATCGCTATCAATCACTGGCGCAAGCCAGTGTTCTCGCATCTGATGGCGATCGCTCTGTCGCCAATGTTTATCGGGCTCCGGAAACCGGCAAGCCCCGCATCACCCTGGCAACGGCGATCGATGCTAGCGCCACGCCCGCTTTCTGGGCTGTACATCTGGACTTAGCCCGTATTGACGCGATCATCCGCCCACCCAATGCCGAGACTGCTAGCGAGATTTACCTGGTGAGCAATCTCGGTAACCCACTGGCCCCCCGTTATGCCTTCGTTCGCGCGGCGCAATTTGATGACGCCGAGTTCGCCGATGGGATCACGAGTGCTGGGATCGTCGCCGCCATGCAGGGGGAGGACGGGCGATCGCTCTACGACAACTATCGCGGCGTGCCGGTCGTTGGCGTCTACCAGTTTCTGCCGCAGCAGGATATGGCGCTCCTGGCAGAAGCGCCCCAAGCGATCGCCTTTGCACCCGCACGACACTTAGCCTTAGTGATTTTGGCGGTCGGGGGCGGTTTGTCGGTGCTGCTGGCGATCGCCACGGTCGGTCTGGGTCGCCAGATCGTGCAACCGGTTTTGGCGATCGCTGGAGCCGCCCGGATGACCAGCGATCGCCTCCAACAGCGCGCCGTGGATGACCTGCCGCGCGTGCCGGTACTCGCCCGCAATGAACTGGGAACCTTGGCTCACGCCTTCAATCAACTGGTCGCCGAGCTACAACTGACCTATGCCAAGCTCGCCGAGTCCAACCGCACCCTCGAAATCAAGGTCACCGAACGCACCCAAGAACTCGCGCAGAACAATGAACGCCTCGCGCTCGCCCTCCACAATCTCCAGCGTACCCAAGCGCAGCTCATCCAAACTGAAAAGATGGCTAGCCTCGGTCAACTCGTCGCTGGCGTCGCCCACGAAATCAACAATCCCGTCGGTTTCATCATCGGCAACCTCGAACCCGTGCGTGATTACAGCCGCGAACTCCTCGCCTTTGCCACTGCCTACAAACGCGAACCCTCCCCCACTTCCTCCGAACTGCAACAAGCGCTCAACACCTTGGATCTGGAGTTTTTGCGCGACGATTTGCCCAAGGCGTTGGATTCAATTGCCGTGGGCGCGCAGCGGATCGAGAGCATTGTCAATTCGCTGCGCGTCTTCTCGCGTCTGGATGAAGCCGAGTGCAAGCCGGTCGATCTCCATGCCGGTCTTGATAGTACGCTGCTGATCGTCCAGCATCGCCTGCGGAAGATTGCCGGTCACGGCGCGATCGCCGTCGCGAAGCAATACGCCGAAAATTTACCGCTGGTTGAATGCTACGCCAGTCAGCTCAATCAGGTCTGGCTGAGCTTGTTGACCAACGCCATCGATGCGCTGGAGGGAGCCGTGGCAACTCAGCAGATCACGACGCCCCGTCTCACCATCCGCACCCAAACCACTGTTCCGGGCTGGCTGAGTGTCAGCATCGCCGACAACGGCACGGGCATGACGGCGGCAGTACGCGATCGCGTCTTCGATCCCTTCTTCACCACCAAGCCAGTCGGCAAAGGCACAGGTCTCGGCTTGTCCATGAGCTACGCCATTGTCGTCGATCGCCACCAAGGTCGCTTGACCTGCCGCTCCCAACCCGGAGCAGGTAGTGAATTCATCGTCGAAATCCCCATCCGCCTCTCTCAGGAATAGGCCACCCGGTTCCAAACTTTGCGAATTCGCCCGCTGCTAGCGTGTAGATAGCCCCAACTGAGACAATTCATCATCCACAAGGGAGTGAGTCTTCATGAGCCAACGAACCCAAGCTGAAGCGATTATTCGCTCCCATGTGCTGTGGGCGATGGGGGGCGGACTGATTCCGATTCCGCTCGTCGATTTTGCCGCCGTGGCGGTGGCGACGTTTGTTCGGCTGGTAGCAGCGGGTGCGTGATCGCGCGCCCTCAGCTAGCACAAGCAAGCCGCCAGATCCCGCTCGGGTGTCGTGATCGCCTGAAGTTGATAGTGAGTAGACAACAGTTTGAACACATTGGGAGAGATAAAGGCGGGCAGAGTGGGGCCGAGCCGAATATTTTTAATGCCCAGATGCAAGAGCGTTAACAGAACCGCGACCGCTTTCTGTTCGTACCAAGAGAGAATCATCGACAGCGGTAACTCGTTAATATCGACGGCGAAGGCATTAGCTAGGGCGATCGCAATTTGAATTGCCGAGTAGGCATCATTGCACTGACCCAAATCCATGAGGCGTGGTAAACCCGCCACCTTTCCCAAGTCCTGATCGAAGAAACGGAACTTGCCACAAGCCAAGGTCAAAACCACACAATCTGCGGGGACTTTTTCCACAAACTCGGTGTAGTAGCTGCGCCCCGGTTTCGCACCATCGCAGCCACCAACGAGGAAAAAGTGCCGGATCTGGCCCTGCTTCACCGCGTTCACCACGGTCTCCGCTACGCCCAGCACGGCATTGTGAGCGAAACCGACAGTCACGGAACGCGGCGGGGCTTCCTCAGTGAATCCGGGTAATGCCAGGGCTTTGGCGATCGCCGGAGCATAGTCAGGAATGCCCGTGTCTGAGGCCGGTAAGAAGCTGAGCTGCGGATACCCGACGGGGCCGACCGTGAAGAGCTTGTCGCTGTAAGTGTCGTGAGGCGGCATCAGACAGTTCGTCGTGACGATGATTGCGCCCGGAAACCGCAGAAAATCCTTGGTCTGGTTCTGCCAAGCGGTGCCGTAATGACCGTACAGATGCGGATACGTGGCTTTGAGTAGGGGATAACCGTGAGCGGGCAACAATTCGCCGTGGGTGTAGACGGTGATTTCGGTTCCGGCGGTCTGCTTGAGGATCGCTTCCAACTGGCGAATATCATGCCCAGAAACCAGGATCGCTTTGCCGGGGCGAGGATTGAGAGGAACGCTGGTCGGCACTGGATGACCGTAGGCTTGCGTGTGGCCTGTGTCGAGCAATTCCATCGACCGGAGGTTGATTTCGCCCACCTTCAGCGCTAGGTCAACCCAGTCGGCGAGTGTCAAAGATTCGTCATTCAAAGCATTCAAGGCTTCATGAACAAATTGGTAAACTTGCTCGTCTTCTTGACCCAACTCATAGGCATGGAAGGTATAAGACGCAGCCCCTTTGATGCCGTAGAGAACAGTCAACTTCAGCGAGAAAATATCAACAGCATCTTCTCCCACTTGGCTGAGGAATTTCAGGGCGACTTCTTCGCCTTGCTCGGCTAAGCTTGCATCGAAGCTGGGGGTGAAACTGGCGATCGCCGGCCATTCAGTCTCTGATCTCAAGGCTTCGACCTGAGCGCGCAAGTCCGTCCGAAGAGCGATCGCCTGGCGCGTGTATGCTTCACAGTGGCTGACGCTGAAGTTCACATTCGTCATCGTGGCAAACAAGGCTTCGCAAGTGAAAACATCCACTTCGTGAGTGTCAATCTGGTTGGCTTTGGCAGTTAGGGCGATCGCTGACAAGCCGCGCAGACAGTGAACTAGCAAATCTTGCACAGCATTCACTTGCGGGCTTTTGCCACAAGCACCAAACTGATGGCAGCCATCGCCGCTGGCGGTCTGTTCACATTGTTCGCAAAACATGGTTGCTGACCTCGATTGGGATAGTTTCAGCTTATGAACCCTGCCCCGTAATCACCTTGACCTAAGTCAAGTTCCCGAACGGTACCACAAGTCTTTATGATTTCTTTCGTTTTCCGCCTGCTACGATCAGCGAGCCAATGACGTTTGCAGGCGCTATGTCGAACCCGCGCACCGCTCCCTTTTCAGAACTCATCGAATTTCTAGGTCGCACCCAAACCTTTACCGACTTGGCCCCGGAACAACTGGCGATGCTGGCGCAGATTGCTCGCTCGCAGTCTTATCAAAATCGTGAAATATTGTTTCATCAAGGCGATGAAGCAACCGGCTTTTTTATCGTGCGCTCTGGCCGCGTCAAGCTTTTTAAGCTCTCCAGTGCAGGCCGAGAACAAATTCTGCATATTTTCAGTACGGGAGATGGCTTTGCGGAAGTTCCTGCCTTTGACGGTCAGTGCTTTCCCGCCCATGCGATGGCGCTGGAAGCGACGGAAGTGCTGTGCTTCCCGCGTCAACATTTTTTGGCGCTACTGGAACGCCAACCGACCTTGGCTATTGACCTGCTCAAAACTTTTGCCCGCCATCTGCGTCGCCTTGCCCTCTTGGTGGATAATCTCTCGCTGCGAGAGGTTCCCGGCCGCTTAGCCGCCTACCTTTTGCAGCAGAGCCGGGAAATGGATGACGTCGCTCGTATCGAACTCGACATCAGCAAAGTTCAGCTCGCAGCGCTGTTGGGAACTGTTCCGGAAACGCTCTCTCGTGCGCTCCAGAAACTGAGCCACGATGGGGTAATTGCGGTGGAAGGGAATGTGATTGTTTTATGCGATCGCGACACCCTAGAACAACTCTCAACCTGAATTCTCGTAGCTGATCAGGTGGCGATGAGGGGATTAACACCCGGCGATCGCCCCGCTTCATTCTCCATCCTGCGACGGACATTGATTTATCGCGTCCCACGCCAAATGTAAGATTGACGTAACACCTGATGCAGAAAGACGCGCAGAGGACACGAACGACATGACAGTTGCGACGGGCACGCCAGCCTTTTGTCAAGGAATCCAGCATTTCAGCGAAACCACGCCAGAATTTGAGCAGTATGGCAAAACCCCGGCGATCGCCGCCGGTCAGACCAGAATTGCCGCCACCAGCGACCCAGCCGCCGTCTACCAAACCTTGCTCGCGGCCGACGCCCTCCGCTATCTGACGCTGCAAATCACCGCCAGCAAACAGTCCGGACACCCCGGCGGCTTCGCCAGCATCGCCGACGGCATCGCCTCCCTCGTGATGCTGGGTTACAAAAACATCATTACCGAGGTCGGTCACCACGCCCCGGGCTTCTACAGCAATGTCTTCCTCGACCGCTCACTGGAGGCGATGGGGATCGAAACCGTGCAGCACCTGCGCGATCGCTTCCGCGAGACCCACGGCCTCCTCGGTCACCTGTCGGGCCAAATCCCCGGCCTGCTCAATCCCGCCGGCCCCCTCGGCCAAGGGCAGCACTTCGCGATGGCGGGTGCGAAGCTGAACCCGGGCGTCCTCTTCCCGGTCACGATCGGCGACGGTGGCATCGGTGAACCCTATGTGATGAGCAGCTTCGGGCATTTCCACACCGCCTACCCCCAAGTCACCAACTTCCTGCCGATCCTGGTCTGGAACGGTTTTTCGCAAGAACACCACAGCATGGTCGCCACCCAAACCAACGACCAAATGCTCGAATACTGGGGTGGCAATGGCTTCGAGGAAATCTTCCTCGTCGATGCCAAGGACCACGACGACGCCAAACAACCCGGTGACTATGTGGATAGCACCGCCTTCTCCTTCTCGCAGCGACTCGTCTTCATGCAGGCACTGCTCGACGCCACCGAGCGCGCCGCCCAAGCGGCCCTCGGCGGCAAGCTGACGGTGCTGATCGTCAAGCAGCTCAAGGGCGCAGGCGTCCACAAGCGCGGCGCGAAATCGCACAACCTCTATGCGGGCGATACGGTCGAGAAGGACTACATCGTCAATGCCCTGAAGGCGCGGGCGCTATCGCCCGAAGCTTGGGAGCTGGTGCGTACCAACTACACCCGTGCGGCGGGTGGCCCAGGGGCAAAAGTTGCCGTCACCGAAAGCGTGCGCCCCGTGCCGCCGCTTACCGATTTGCCCCTGAATGAATTTCCGGTCGGCGCGGACAACAAGCAGGTCGCGACGACGGCGATGGGTCATCTGATCGCCGCTGTGGGTCAACAGGATCCGGATTTCATCTTGAGCAATGCCGATGGGAATGCGGCTTCGGGGATCAATAACGTCAACCAAGCACTGAAGATTGTTCACCCGATCACTGACCCCGACTACTTCCAGCAACCCCAGGGTCAGGTCTATGAGCCGCTGAGTGAAGATGCCTGCTCCGGGTTGGCGGTGGCGCAAGCGCTGTTCGGGGCGCGATCGCTCTGGTGCTCCTACGAATCATTTGCGATCAACGGGCTGCCGATCTGGCAAACAGTGACCCAGGCCATGGCGGAGCTACGCCGTCCCACTCCCGCAACCGTCACCCTCTTCACCGCCGGGGCGCTAGAACAGGGCCGCAACGGCTGGACACACCAGCGCCCGGAGATCGAAAACTACTTTGCCGCTATGATGCGCAATGGCAATATTTTCCCGCTCTTTCCCTGCGATGCCAACAGCATTCAGGCTTGCTACGAGTGGGCGCTGAACCAGCAGAACAAGGGCATCACGATCACGGCCAGCAAGTCGCCGCTGCCGATCCGCACGACTCTGGCGCAGACGCGGCAGGCGCTGCAAAACGGCGCGATTGTGTTGCAGGAAACAGCGGGGTCGAAGACGGTGGTCTTTGCTGTCATCGGTGACATGACGCTGATCCCGCTTCTAGAAGCAGTAGAACAGTTGCAGGCGCAGGGGATTGGGTCAAAAGTGGTCTCGGTGATCAATCCTCGCCGTCTCTACCGCCCGACCGATACAGCCTGGGAGACCTGCTCCGAAAGCGATGGCGGTTTCTTGTCCGATGCGGACTTTGCAGCTCTATTCAACGGGGATGCGCTGCTGGGAGTGACCGGCGGCTCAAGCGCGATGCTGGAGCCAGTGATGCTCCGCAGCACCAGCCCGCGCGACATGATGGCCTGGAAGCGGGGCGAAACCGCCAGCAGCGCTACACAAGTGATGGCGATCAATGGTCTGACGGCCGAGGGCTTTGTGAAGCGATCGCTAGAATTGCTCAGCTAGTCGCCTGTTTCGACCCGACGCCGCACTGAGTGCACCAAAACCCGGTTTCGTGAAGAAACCGGGTTTTGGCATATATTAGCTCAACAGATCTGAGATACTGCTCAACCCCACATCACAAGTCTCAGTCAATTCATCAAGAAAAATCAGATCTCCAGATATGCACCGCTCGACGTGCTAACTGCATCTGCCGTGACGCTAGCGTATCCGGAGTCCATTCTTCAGCCAAAAGATCTTGGGTGAGCGTGTAGGCACTCTGTTGATATTTGGCTCGCTTAGTGGCATAAGACTCGTTACCAACTTGACGGTTGAGCTTAGGCTCCAGAGGCGTCAAGTTACCAATTCTATAGACCATGCTCTCTACTTGCAAATCACTGAAGGCTCGCTGCCATTCAGTACTAGGAGACTCTGGCAAAATATGCTCAATCGAGAAACTATCCTCGTTGACATCAAGCCTCGATGCATCGGCCTCAAACCGACACAGAATGTATCTGACCAGCTTCTTTTTCTGCCCCCGAGTCGGCATTGAGAATAAGGAGAAATCCTGAAGGAATTTTTCATCGGGAACGTAGACAGAGCGCAAGGCAGCAAATACTTGTCGAGGACTGGTAATCTTGCCATCATGAATCGCCACGGCAACTTTGTTGTAGATTGTCTCCAGCTCATTCGGGTTCAGACTACTGACCACGGTATATCGAAATGAGGTTACACACAACAGCTTTAGGAGTCGCGTAAAGTCATCATGGGAAAACTTCTCATAGGCTGTGAAAAGAGTCGGATATGCCTGCTTGACGCGAAATAACTCAAGCTCGCGGATATACGGTCGGTTCTCTGGAGTATCGCGCCAAAAGTCGTCATTCGGATTACTCAGCGCGATGAAGAGACTACTATATTTCTCAAGCTGGTCGAGTAGAGCAAATGCTTGCCCGCCACTCCTCACAGATTTACGAACGATCTTAAACAGCCGCTCACGCCTGACGCGCACTTGCTGAATACTCAGGTAATAACGGAGAAATTCAGGAAATTTCTCCATTTGCACAGTACTGATCAGCCGCCGCCACTGCCGCTGTGCCTCATGCAAATCATCCGGCCCTTGAAAGAGTGAAAACAAGTAGTTCTTGAGCAAGTCAGTTGAACTGAGTTCGATGCCACGGGCATTCAAGGTCTCAAAGACTGTATAGGCATTCAGTTCATCTTCGACATTGATCTGGATAAATAATAGTCTCTGGGCAATAATACTGGTTAAAAAATCAGCTAGCTTCTCACCGCTGCTCGCAACCTCTTCAAGCTCTTCTAGTTGATCTGAAAAATACTGGAAAGCCTGCCACAATAATTGATTGGATTTAGAGAGGGCGCGGACATTGAGGGGATGCCTGAGATTGATCAAGTTGCTTTGATAGAATTCGTTATTGTTCTCATTGAGCAGTAACTTACTGGAATAACGCAGTGAGCGGGGATCGCGATCGCTCAAGTAAGTACGCTTCAAAATTTCTTGTCGCTCTTGATTGGCTTCAGCCGCCGCCTTGTTTTCTACCAGCTTTTGAATTTGGTTGATGACGGCGATCGCCATGATACTTAGCGTTGCCAGCCGCTGCTGTCCATCAATAATCGTGAATTCTTTATCGGAAGCACGAGAATTCTGGAGAACAATTGCGCCCATGTAATGGCTCGTTTCAGGACTTTCGTGGAGTGATAAGATGTCCTGCCACAAATCTTCCCAGTTTTCCGCCTGCCAAGAATAATCGCGCTGAAAAGCAGGGACTCGGTAAGTCCTACCGTTACCGATTAAATCTCCAAAGCTAGTCGTGCGAGTGTCGAGGAGGTTAATGCGGGCCATCAGTTGCAGCGAATTAGATTGCTCTGAACCTCTAAGGTATCAAACGCCAGTTTGTTTGGAGTCATTGTCGATCTAGATATAGTCACAGCGATCGCCCAACTGCCCATTGTTATGGGCAGTTGGGCGAGGCAAATAGAGGTTCGTCCAAGCAGGCAGCAGTCAGCGCACAATGTCAAGTCGCTGGAAGCCTTGAAAATCGAGATTTCTGACTTCTAACTGCTGCCTTTTGACTTCCTCGTGGTATCAGCGCGAAGCAACCGATGGTGACTCGGCTTCACGAGCCAAAAATTTCTCCAGCTCGGTCAGCGCATCGGCGTCCACCTTCGTCTGCATCGGGCAGAATTTCGGGCCGCACATCGAGCAGAACTCGGCCGTTTTATAGATGTCAGCCGGTAGGGTCTCGTCGTGGTACTCGCGCGCCCGGTCGGGATCGAGTGCCAGTTCAAACTGACGATTCCAGTCGAAATTGTAACGGGCTTGGGAGAGTTCATCATCGCGATCGCGCGCTCCCGGACGATGACGAGCGATGTCGGCCGCATGAGCCGCAATCTTGTAGGCGATCAAGCCATTGCGGACATCCTCCGCATCGGGCAAACCCAAGTGTTCCTTGGGAGTGACATAGCAGAGCATTGCCGTGCCATACCAACCGGCCATCGCCGCCCCAATCGCGGAGGTAATGTGGTCGTAACCAGGAGCGATGTCGGTGACAAGCGGCCCCAGCACATAGAAGGGGGCTTCTGAGCACTCTTCCATCTGCTTTTTGACATTGAATTCGATCTGATCCATCGGGACATGACCCGGCCCCTCAACCATCACCTGCACATCATGCTCCCAAGCGCGGCGTGTGAGTTGACCCAGCGTCTTCAGCTCCGCCAGTTGGGCCGCGTCGGAGGCATCATGGGTGCAGCCGGGGCGCAGCGAATCGCCGAGGCTGAAGGCGACATCGTAGCGCTTGAAAATCGCGATGATGTCGTCGAAGTGGGTGTAAAGCGGATTCTGCTGGTGGTGATGCAGCATCCAGCGCGCGATGATGCCGCCGCCGCGTGAAACGATGCCGGTGAGGCGATCGCGCACCAAGGGCAAATGCTCAATCAAGATGCCTGCATGAATGGTCATGTAGTCCACGCCTTGCTGAGCGTGTTTCTCGATGATCTGCAAGAAGTCCTCAGCCGTCAGTTGCTCGATGCTGCCATGCACGCTTTCCAGCGCCTGGTAGATCGGAACCGTGCCAATCGGAACAGGCGAAGCCTCAATGATCGCCTGCCGAATCCGGTCAAGATCGCCCCCGCCAGTTGATAAATCCATGACGGTATCGGCACCGTATTTCACGGCGAGTTCCAGTTTCGCCACCTCTGCCGCCAAGGAGGAAGAATTAGGCGATGCACCAATATTGGCGTTGACCTTGCACTTCGAGGCGATGCCGATCGCCATTGGCTCTAAATTGGTGTGGTTGATATTAGCCGGAATAATCATCCGACCTCGCGCCACTTCATCGCGGATCAGCTCCACCGGCAGATTTTCGCGCTGGGCGACGTAGTGCATCTCTTCGGTTAGCAAACCCTGACGTGCATAGCAAATCTGCGTCACGTTACTTTGCCCGCGACGTTTAGCGACCCATTCTGTACGCATATTCAAATGTCCTCAAAAAAACAGCTTCCCTCCGCTGGTGCTAACCAGTCTCAGGTTCTAAGGGTATTTCTCAGCCCAATGCTGACATCGGGCACCCCTAGCTTGGTATAGATGGTAACGCTATTTAGGCGAAGACACTTGTAAAGAGTTGCAAAGTCTGATGAAGTATTGCGAATGATCTGATTCTTGCAAAAATGGTGACTTATCGGCGCTAAAAAAAGAGCAGGCTAATGCTCGCTTTCGCCTAATCAAGCTTGCAATTTTGCAGCCTAAATCGTAAGGATAAATGTGGCAGCGGCCATTTTTGGCTTCCGGTAAACTTCTCAAGCATTTTCTAATACTTCTAATGCTATTGACTTATAGCGATGGCTTACACTTGGCTCGCTTTACAAGGCTTAGCACTTCGGTCTCAGCCTGATTTGGCACTCTACCTGTCTCGCCGTCTGGTCACTTCCAGCTTTACTATTCTCATTGCCAGTTCGCTCTCTATGCCCAGATCTGGCGGCTGGGCACGCCAGATTGCCGTGCTTTGAATGCCCAATTGCAGGCGCTCAATTTTCATCAGCGTCGCTTTTCCCTGACGAAAAACACCCCCTATTGCGTTCTCTGGGTGTTGATTGTTGTCGAACTCACCGGGTTGGCAGCCGGATAAATGCGTCCCCGCCACTGACGCGGGCGCTGAAACGAAGACAGCCAAATGCGTGCCACTGCCAAGGGATCGGCAAGCGGCGATAGCCAGAATAGCCAAGATCCGGCGGGAAGCTGGCTACGGTCGTAGGAGGGTGCGATCGCCAGCAACAGCGCCCAACGAATCGCCACCAGACCCCAGCAGAGACTGGTCAGGGCGAGGAGAGTGCGGCTGGAGTAACCCGCGAGATTCGCCGCCAGGCTGACCAAGCCCAAGGGCAACGGCAGGGCCTGTACGCTAGTCAGCAGCCAGAGATCCCCCCAGATTTGACCGCGCGGGGAGGCGTCTTTGAGGTCGAGTGATCGCCCCCACTCCTGCCAGGTCTCGCGCGCGCCCTCGTACATTCGCACTTTCAGTAGGCGCTTGCCATCCAGGAAGCCGACGCGATAGCCCTGAGCCGCTGCGTAGCGAGCCAGCGTGACATCGTCACAGAAGGAGCGACGCGCTGCTGTGTAACCATCGAGAGCCACTAAAACTGCCCGACGGCAGAGAAAGCATTGTCCATTTGCCATTACGCGCTCTGGCAGCGGTGCATCGCAGCCGCTGGCCTCAAAGCGGTAGAGCAGCGTCATCAGCAGCGCCGGTTGCAACCACCATTCTCCCGGCGACTTGAGGATGAACTGGGGCGAGAGCGAGAGGAGATCGTAGTTTTCGCGGCGGGCGATCGCCACGATTCCCGCCAACAAGCCCGGCTGCGGCTGTGTATCGGCATCCAAACCGAGAACCCACTCGCTCTGCGGTGAGCTGTGCTGGAAGCCGGTATGCAGCGCCCAAGGCCGACCCACCCAGCCGGTTGGTAAGGGGAGATCGGTCAAGAGTCGAAAGCGCGGATCTTGACGCTGAGCGGCTTTGACGCGATCGCGCGTACCGTCCTGGGAATTGCTATCGACGACCAGCACCTCACGCAGCGCATAGCCCTGGCGACTCAAGCCCGCGAGACAGGGTGCGATGCGCTCGACTTCGTTGAGCGTGGGCACGATGACGCTGACCGTGCCCAAGTCCGCTGGCTGCGAGGTCGCGGGCGGCACTGGCGGTTGGCGACGCGCGCCACGCAATAGACGGGACAGCAACACGAGCGCAGCTGGCGTGAGCAGCAAAAGCAGCGCGCTCGCGAGCGCGCTGGCGAAGGAGACAGCAGACATGGGCAATTCGTTATTTAGCAGACGCGACCGACACGGGTACGGTATCGGTCGGGAGCGGTGTGCGGACGGCTTCCTGAAGGTGGTCTTCGAGCAGGGCAGCTTGTGGGCAGGCGATGGCGTAGAGGGCGATCGCCGGGACAACTCCCACAGCTATGCCGAGGGCGACCGGCACCCAGAAGCCCGCCGCCAAACTCATGACGGTAGCGAAGGTGAGGTTGCTCAAGTAGATCGCCAGCGGGAAACGCAGTTGCTCACGGGACAAGTTCAGCGCCCGCCGGGGCCAGAGCAGGGTTGCCACGGTCATGAAGACGATCCCCGTGCCGAGCCAACCGACAAAATTCTGGTAAGGCATCCCAAAAAATGCGCCCGGCTGCTCCCAAATCCAGAAGGGCATGAGCGTCTGGCTCATCGCCGGATCGAGCACAAAGTCCCAAGAGGTGAGGAGGACAGAACCGAGGGCGATCGCCAGACTCAGTTGCAGCCAACGCGGCCAACCGAAACGCTCCAGGCCAACGCGCGCCAGGATATAAGCAGAGAAGCCGAGGTAGAACCAGGAGAGGGGAATCGTGAAAGGAACCAAGCCCGCGATCTTGTAGCCGAGCCCGGCGAGATAGCGATAGTGCCCAAACGGAAAGCCAGTGCTCGTCCCCAGTAGCTCACTGCCGAGCGAAAGCAAGACGGCGGGCAGCATGAAGCTCAGCCAGAGACGCCAGCCAACCTGGCGGCAGGCATAGACGGCCACCGCCGCTGTTCCCAAGACCATATAAACGACGCCGCCGCCAGCCATTGACCACTGGAAAATATACTGACCGAACTCAGAAAGCTGCACAATCAGCTCCGCATGGGGAAGCACAATTAGTAATCCGGCTAGGCCAAATACCATGGAAATGGCGTGACCGACGAGCAGCGATCGCTCGACCGTAGCGAAGTGTTTCATCAAAACAACGTCCTCTTTGAAAATCTGAGTTGCACTGCCAAAGACAGGGGCGACACGCGGCAAGGGGGCTGCTGCCGACCGCAGTCAACCATTGGGTGCCGTCAACCTTAACCTCGGGATCCAAATCTCATTCTTAAAGAAACAGTTTACATCTCTACACAAATTGTTTGTACCCCACCTTCCGAGTTCGCTACGGGTCAGTTCGATGCCAGCAAAACGCAGAACCGTCGCCTGAAGCCCCGTCGGGAATCCGCTAGAATAGCGTCAAGAGCCTGGACTGGCGGTGCTGAGTCTGCTGCCGCGCTCTGAAGTCAGTTGCTTGCTGCGCCCCGCGATCTATGAACCATGCCGCCCGTCTCGAAATTCGCTGCTTGCAACTGCGGGATGTCGATGCGATTGAAGCGTTAGCCGCGCGATCGCCCGCTGCTGATGACAGCCACGAGGCTGAAAACCTGGCACAGAAATTGGAACAATTCCAACGCTGGTACGGCTTACTGAAAGTGCTGCGCCTGTTGCCCCAACCCCGCCATCATCTGGATTTTTACGTCGCCGAGCAAGCCGGTGATCTACGCGGCGCGATCCAAGTATCTCCCTTCAACACCGCTCGCAGTACTTGGCGCGTCGATCGAGTGCTGACCGACAGCCGCGAGGCCGGTCGCGAGGTCGTACTGGGAATGCTGGATGTCGGCTCGCAGCTTTTGCGCCACTGCTTCGAGTCGATTTGGGAGGCACGCACTTGGATTTTAGAAGTCGATATCCACGACAAGAGCACCCTCGCCCTCTACCGTCAGAATGGCTTTCAGCCCCTGGCGCAATTGACCTACTGGGCGATCGCGCCGGAAAAACTTGCCGAACTCGCCCAACACGAACCGCGCCTGCCCAATTTGTTACCAGTCGGTAACGCTGACGCGCAGCTTTTGTACCAGTTGGATACCGTCTCGATGCCGCCGTTGCTCCGCCAAGTCTTCGACCGCCATACCGACGACTTTCGGACACCGCCGCTGCAAAGTGCCTGGGAGCAAGCGCAACGCCTGCTGCGTCGCCCCAATGTGATGAGTGCCTATGTGTTTGAGCCACAACGCAAGGCGGCGATCGGTTACTTCAAGCTCCACCTTGCCGAGAGTACTGACGGGCCACCGCATCAGGCAGAGTTGACCGTGCATCCGGCCTACACCTGGCTCTATCCAGAACTGCTGGCGCAGATGGCACGCTTGACCCAAGCCACAGGCGATCGCCCCCTGCAAGTGCTCTCCGCCGACTATCAACCGGAGCGCGAAGAGTATTGTGAACAGATCGGTGCGACGCGTGAGCGCCACACGCTGCTGATGTCACGCTCCGTATGGCACAAATTGCGCGAGGCGCGACCGCTAGAAGGTTTACAGCTCTCCGATGTCCTGCAAGGCTTGCAGCCAGCGCGAACCCCTGTCCCCACCCGCCTATCACTCTGGCAGCGCCCAGGCCGCCACGCCCGCGAGCCGGAGCGACGCCGCTCCGAACAGTCCCCGGAGTAGTGACGCATGGCAACCGTCGCCGCGCTCGGATTGGATGTTGGCTTGAAACGCATCGGTGTTGCTGGCTGCGACGGACTCGGCTTGATCGCCACCGGCCTGACGACGATTGAGCGTCGCTCGTTCAAGGCAGATGTCTTGCAGTTGCGGTACTGGATCGAGGCGCGCCAGGCGCAACGGCTAGTTGTCGGTTTGCCCTATACCCTCAGCGGCGAGCTGGGTTTCCAGGCGAAACAGGTGCAGAAGTTCGCCCGTCGCCTCAGCGAGGCGCTGCAACTGCCCGTAGAGTATGTGGACGAGCGCCTCACCTCACACGCGGCGAAGGAAAATCTCCGCGCCCGCCGTCAGTCGTTCCGCCACAACAAGGGGGCGATTGATCGGGAAGCGGCTACGATCATTTTGCAGCAGTGGCTGGATCAACGGGAGCGATCGCCTGCGCGAAAGCCGCAAGAACTGTAGAGAAAACTCGGATGCCTTGCTGGCTCGGATGCTAAATACTGAAGCAGTCGGCGCTGTTCACGCCATCGTGGTTAAATTTTTCTACGACCGCATAATAATCGCCGCACTGAAATATAGACTCAGTAAGTCTACGGGTTGACAAGCATCATGTTTTCAGTATTCATTCTCACGCACAACGAAGAGACTGAGATTGCCGCCTGCATTGAGTCAGCACGACTGTCTGATGATGTGATTGTCGTGGACTCCTTTAGCGGCGATCGCACTTTGGCGATCGCCCAGCAATACTCAGTTCGCATCTACCAACACCCCTTCAGCAGCCACGGTCAGCAACGCACCTGGATGCTACAGAATATCCCCACCCAGCACGAGTGGGTCTACATCTTGGAAGCCGACGAGCGCCTGACCCCAGAACTCTTTGCCGAAGCCTGTGCGGCGATTCAAAACACCAATAAAGTCGGTTATTATGCCGCCGAGCACGTCCTCTTCATGGGGCACTGGATTCGCCACAGCACCCAGTACCCCCGCTACCAAATGCGCTTACTGCGGCCCGACCAGGTTTGGTTTACCGATTACGGTCATGCCGAACGCGAAGTCTGCGAGGGGCCAACCGGCTTCTTACAAAATCCCTACCCCCATTACACTTGCGGCAAGGGCTTCAGCCGCTGGTTGGATAAGCACAACCGCTACTCTAGCGACGAAGCGCAAGAGACGCTCCAGCAACTTGAATGCGGCCGCGTCCATTGGCAGCAGCTCTGGTTGGGAAAGACCGAAGTTGAGCGGCGACGCGCCCTCAAAGATTTGTCTTTGCGTTTGCCCTTGCGCCCACTCCTCCGATTCATCTATATGTACCTGGGCTTAGGGGGGTGGCGAGACGGCCGCGCTGGGTTGAACTGGTGTTTGCTCCAGGCATTCTACGAATTCATCATTTTGCTGAAAGTCTGGGAGTTGCGCCAACAGCCGGTAGCAATGCCGTCAAACAATTTAGCTGCCCTACCTGAACTAGAGGCTGCCGAACAATCTCCCGACGATACGCTGGCGGCTTAGAATACACCCTGCCACCCGCCCCCATTTTTGGGGAGCATCCAAGACGGGCACTCACTTGGGGTTGCTGTGTTTCGCTAGGCTCAACCCAATCTACAACCCAACCCACGCTCGAGATATGTCGGTGAGTCAGGTTCGTATCTGGTTCCTAGCGTTCAGTAGCCGCCCACACCAAGCATTCTCAGAACCTATGTACACATGTAGCCCACAAGCGGCGCAGGGACTTCAGACCCAGTCTTAGCGTCGCTCAGCCCATCGGTAGCTCCGACCAGGACGTTTTGGCGGTCGGCGCAGTTAGCTGAGGCTGTCGAGCTGCTGTCGATGTTTTGCGATGCTTAATCCAAGTAGCGTCAACAGTTCCTGCAATGAAGCGGCTCTCGTGTTCGATGAGATCGGCAAAAAGGCTGTCAGCGGCTGACATCAAGAAGGCAATGACCTTTTTCATGATTTGGAACTCGATTGAGTGATGATAAGTGAGCAGTTTAGCGAGCAGCAATGCGAAACTCGTGCAAGATTCTATTAGCAATGGTTGGTGATATGCAAATTATGCATCACTTTTTTTTATAATTGTGGCTCGCTCAATACCAGTGCCGTGCATCAGAACGGGGCACGTTCCAAATCTCGGTCAACTGCTTGACCGCAGGCAGTTGTCACAGTGACCGCAACGGAAACCAGCCGCCTCGCGACGAAAGCCAAAGGCGTCTAGGAGGACTTGCCAGCGGCATTGGCGGGTCGTCCAGTAACGTTGGGTGGCTTGGTCGCGCTGGGTCTGAGCGGTGCAAAGTGATCGCAATGCTGCCGCCGCATTGCCCTCATCCAATCGTCGGTAGTGAAAGGGGTCGCGCCACTCGAGTAGACCGGCGCTGTGGAGCAGGGATAGAGTGATCGCCCCCTGTGGAAATTGCTGGGCGATCGCCATCACCTCCCCTGCACGCGGCAATGCTTTGACTAGCCGCGCCGCTTGCTCATAATGCTGCTGCCGTTGTTGCTGAAAAAATCGTTGTCGTTGGCGGTCTTCGGGATTGAGCCAGCCGCTGCGCTCGCTTACCAGCGTCAAGGCCTGGGCGGGTTGCCCATCGCGGCCGGCGCGACCAATTTCCTGGACATATTCAGTCAGCAGGAGCGGCGCTTGGAAGTGGGCAATCCAGCGACAAGTACTTTTGTTTATCCCCATGCCGAAGGCACTGGTGGCGACGACAAACGACAACTCGCCGCTCAGCCAAGCCTGTTCGAGGTGGCGGCGCTCGTCCGGCCGCAAACCGGCATGGTAAGACGCGGTTGAGTGGTCTTGTGTATTCAACCAGGCGGCTAGCAGCTCGCAATCCCGGCGCGATCGCGTATACACCAACCCAGCCGCGCCGCCCTGTGCCTGGATGAACTGCCGCAAGCGCTGCCGCCGACCGCGTGGTGTCCAGACAGTTTGCACGCTGAGCTGCAAATTTGGACGGTAGGGACTGCGGGTAAACCGTTGCGGTCGCCGCAGACCGAGCACTTGAGTAATCGTTGCCTGCGCTGCCGGTGCGGCGGTAGCCGTGAAGGCGGCGATCGCCATCGTTCGGTCTCCCGCTAGCGCCGCACGCACGGCCCCCAGCCGCCGATAGGCCGGTCGAAAGGTCTCGCCCCACTGCACCAAGCAATGGGCTTCGTCCAGCATCAGGCCGCTGACGGGTGCGCGTTGCAGTCGTTGCCAAACCGGCGGACTGAGCAAGGTTTCCGGCGACAAGTAAAGGAGGCGGAGGTGGTGATGTTCGAGCGCCCGCCAGGTCTGCTGACGTTGGGCTAGCGGCACCTCGCTATGCAACAGCGCGGCGGGCAGGCGATGTTGCTGCAATTCCGCGACCTGGTTTTCCATCAACGCCACCAGCGGCGAGACGACGAGGTACAACCCCGATTGCAAGAGTGCCGGGAGCTGGAAGCAGACCGACTTGCCGCCGCCCGTGGGCAAGACGACTAGGGCATCGCGACCGGCCAGCAGACAGCGAACGATTTCGCCCTGGGGGGGGCGGAAGTCGTCGTAGCCCCAGATGCTGCGGAAGCGATCGCGCACTTGTTGCCAGTCGGCGGCGGGTGAGGTTGACATCCTAGAAAACCATAGCACTCTGCTTAGTGTAGAGCCTCTTGCCAGAGTTCACCGGCCGGGTCGTGAGATAATCAGCGCGTCGCAATCGGGCCGACGAGATTGAATGCCTCCCTGTTTACCGTCGATCGCTTGACTGCCCGCGTTTACCCGGATCCTGAGACTCTGGCAGAGGCGGCGGCGCAGCGAGCGGCCGCGATTCTGCGCCAGGCGATCGCCCAACAGGGTCAGGCGACGGCCATTTTCGCCACGGGCAGCTCGCAGCTGCGTTTTCTCGCGGCGCTCACGGCGACGGCTGATCTCGACTGGCCGCGCATCACCGGCTTCCACCTCGACGAATATTTGGGGATTGCGGCCGACCAGCCAGCCAGCTTTCGCCGCTACCTGCGCGATCACCTCGTCAAGCGGGTCAATTTTCACGCCTTCCATGCCCTCGAGGGCGATGCCCGTCAGCCGCTGACGGAGTGCGATCGCTACACGGCTTTGCTAAAAGCGCAGCCTATTGACCTCTGCTGTCTCGGCGTGGGGGAAAACGGTCACCTCGCCTTCAATGAACCGCAACTCGCTGATCCGGCCGATCCTTACTGGGTCAAGTTGGTCAAGCTTGATGCTCGCAATCGTCAGCAGCAGGTGGATCAGGGCTTTTTTCCCACCCTGGCTGCGGTGCCGGACTATGCCTTGACGCTCACCCTACCGGCGATCGCCGCTGCCCGCCACAAGCTCTGTCTGGTCATGGGGGCACGCAAGGCGGCGACTGTCCAAACCATGTTGCGCGGGCCGATCGGCTCCGACTGCCCCGCCTCGCTGCTGCGCCAACAAACGGGCGTCGAACTTTACCTCGATCGTGAGGCCTTTGGCTGAGGCGCGATCGCACACATCGGCACGACCCTTTGCGGTCTTCGGGTTGTGCTAGCGTAAGAATTGCTACTACTTTTCGACTGCTGCCCTGCTATGCCTGACTGTCCGCGCTGCCAACAATTGGTAACGGCTGATGCGGTCAAGTGTCCGCACTGTAGCCTTGTCCTGCGAGCCTACGGCCATCCAGGAATGCCGCTGCACCAAGCGGGTGAAGGGTTTCTCTGTGCGACTTGCACCTACGATGCGGACGATACTTGCACCTATCCGCAGCGCCCCCATGCCAAAACCTGTATGCTCTACCACAATGCCGCGCAGCCACTGGTGGAGGAGTTTGACGCCAAACCGTTGCAACCCAAAGGCTGGGCCGGTTTCAGAGCTTGGTGTCGCCGCCATCGCGGCTGGTTGCTGCTGGGCGGGATTTTGGTGCTGAGCTTGGGCGTGGCGTTAGTACGCTAAAGCATTTGACTGCTGCCATTTGATCGTACATCCGGTATCTATACCCCCCAAACCCCAGCCCTCACTCAACCCTCTGCCAGCTTGGGAGCAGGGCTGGGGATGAGGGATACAATTCTTGGGTTCTGAGAACAGGATTGGGGATGACTGCCGCGTAGCGTTGCGAATAGCCTGACAATGGCGAAAGTTCGGGCGTTGTAGTAGGAACGCAGGGTTGCCAAACTGAGATGCGCCCGCTGCGGCGAGGTGAAGACTCGACAGGTCGTGCCTCTATGAGGAGGGGCGATCGCCTCTCGTCACCACAGCTTCGACTACCGCTTTTTGTCGCTCCGGCTCCACGCGCGTCACGGCCCAGCGCAAGGGTTCGCCCTGCTTAGCCAGCTCTGTCTCAATCGCTTCTTGAAGCTGGGTCGGCGTTTCCTGGAGGTCGATTTCAGCCGTGATGAAATGGGTCGTCATGATCAGTCAGAGAGTTACTTCAGTCAAGTGATAATGCTCAGCTCAGTGTAATGCCTCAGTGCGTCCCGATCACCTGCTCCAGCATCTCGTCGGGGGTCAGATGCTCGTGCAGAACCAGGCCATCCGCGAGCCAGGTGATCCGTTGGGTGTGCCGTGCCACTTCTGGTTCGTGGGTCACGACCACGATGGTCATGCCGCTGGCATTGAGCGCGCCGAAGAGATCCAGCACCTCGGCTGTGGTGTGTGAATCCAGTGCACCTGTAGGTTCGTCGGCGAGTAGTAGAACCGGTTCATTCACTAAAGCACGGGCGATTGCTACCCGCTGCTGTTGACCGCCAGAGAGCTGATTGGGTTGGTTGTAGAGGCGATCGCTGAGGCCGACGCGACCGAGGGCGGCCGCAGCGCGATCGCGCCGCTCAGCCTTAGGAACGTTGGCATAGACCATCGGCAACATGACATTTTCCAGCGCATTGGCCTGCGAGAGCAGGTGATACTGCTGGAAAACGAAGCCGAGCTTGCGGTTGCGGATTTCAGCCAACTCCGGCTCGCTGCGGGCCGTGACATCGGTACCGTCTAGCTCGTAGCGACCAGCAGTCGGGCGATCGAGGCAACCGATGACATTCATCAGCGTCGATTTTCCTGAACCCGATGGCCCCATAATCGCGCAATACTCGCCCGGCTCCACCCGTAGCGATATGTCATTGAGTGCCTTGACCAAGGTATTGTCGTGGCCGTAGTGCTTGGCAATGCCGCGCATCTGAATGATGGCTGCGCCCGCTGTGGGCGGTAGCATGGCTAAGGTCGAAGCTTTCGGGACGAGGGATGATGAGTGGGTGGACATAACCAAGCTGAAAAGGGCGGTCGGATCTGGATTCAGGTCGGTTGCCTGGGTCGAGCACCTTCACTATTGTGACGATTTTTGGCGCAGGCGGCGAGCTAGCCGCAGTCGGTGCCTGGCCTAACAACGGCGGGAATCATGGCAAATTCTCGGTCTGCTGGGCGTAGACCAAGAAATCCGTGACACCGGGATCGCGGCCAAGTTGCATCAGCAGCGTGGTCACTTGACCGCGATGGTGGGTTTGGTGGTTGAAGAGATGGGCGATCGCCAACCACAGCGGATGTTCGCGCACCACGCCAGCCGAGTTGCTATAGCGCATCGAGCGAGATAAGCTGGCCGCCGTCAGTTCTACCGTCCAGGCTTGCAGGGCGGCATCAGTGGCTTGTCGCTCGGTGGTCAGTTCGGCGTAGTTGGCATAGAGAATTGCATCGAGGCTGGCAACGGTGTCGAGTAACCGCGCCTCAACCAGGGCGGCAAAGGGGCCGACCAAGCGCTGGCAGCGCCCCAGCCAAATCCGGTCAGCCAGCAGAATGTGGTTGAGTGTACCGTGCAGTGAGCCAAAGAAAGCACCGCGATCCTGTTGGCGTTCCGCCTCGCTGAGGGTCGCGATCAGGGCATACAGCCGCTGGTTGAAGCACTGATTGTACTGCGCGAAACGGCGGAACTGCTCGAGATGCGTGTCCATCAGCAATGATTAGGGCTGTCCGGCAAGCTGCCGCCAGTCGCGGCCGACGAGCACTGTCAGGTCAGAATCAAGCGAACCAGTGCTTTCAACCCGCACTTCCCCAAAACCGAGGGCTTCCTGGAGCGCGCTGGCGCTGGCGGTGTCGCCGCGCTGCGCAATGATGCGAGTGGTCTCTAACGGTTCACTCCAAAGAGGCCCCAACCCGATATTGACATAGCCTTGCTGGCGCAGATGCTGGCGCAGTTGCGTCGCCGCCTCGGGTATTTCGGTACTGTTCTGCACGACGATGCTGAGCGCCGCCGGATTGCGGCTCTCCGGCAAGTCGGCCGCGCCGAGATTGAAATGTTGGGAGAGCATTGTCTCGATGCGGCGATCGCTCGGCAGCCAGTAGCTCACGCCCTCAGTGCCATTAAAATCGCCGGGCAGCAGCAGCATCTGCACCTGCTCGCGCTCCGTGCCAGCTGCAAAGCCGGCTAGCGCCGCCATTTCTTCCACTGTCAGATTGGTGTCCAAGTTCTCACGGATCACCTGCAAAATCTGCGGAATGCGCCCCAGCGTCTGCGGTTTCAGGGTCTGCTCCACGATGGCTCGCATCAGCGTCTGCTGACGCTGGATGCGGCCGATGTCCCCGTACTGGTCGTAGCGGAAGCGCAGAAACTGCATCGACTTCTCGCCGTCGAGCCGCTGTTGCCCTGCCTTGAGGTCGATGTAGAGGTGCTGGCTGTAGTCGGTGTACTTCATGTCCTTGGGAACATGGACTTCGACGCCGCCCAGCGCATCAATGAGTTTCTCCACCGCCTGCACATTGACGCGCACATAGCGGTCAATCGGCATGCCATTCAGTAAGTCGCTGACGGCGCGCGCGGAGAGTGCCGGGCCGCCGTGATAGTTGGCGGCGTTAATTTTGATCTCGCCGTAGCCTTCGACGACGGTGCGGGTGTCGCGGGGAATTGAGAGGACGGTCAGGGCTTCGGTGGCGGGGTCAAAGCGGAGCAACAACATCGTGTCACTCAGCCCTTCAAAAGAATTGACGAGGGCGTGGTAGCCCAGGTTGGGATCAGCCGCGCCTTCGATATCCGAGGTCAGCACCTTTGTCCCCAGCACCAAGATATTGACTGGGCGGGTGAGCTGCGGAAAGCGCATATTCTGCCAGCTAATCGCCCCGTCTTGGTTGAAGATGGCATCCTCTTCGGCGGAAAGGAAGACCTGTCGCAATGGTGTTGCTGACAGCGAGACCGCTAGGATTGCACCGGCCATCGCTGACACCATGCCAACACCTGTCAGACCCAGCCAAATCCAGAGCCAGCGCCCTCGGTGTTGGCGGCGGCGATCGCCGGGAGCACGCTTGGCAGCCGGACGATTCATGGCCTTGGGGCTGGAATAACGCTTCGGAGCAGACGCAGATTTTTTCACACGCAGAAGGGTTAATGCTGGGCGGATGCGAGATGATTGTAATGGATCCGCCACGCTGACAGCGGCTGAGGCATTGCCAAATACCCTAATTTTTACACCAATTGGCAACTGCAATCAGGTCAAAGCAGAGAGAATTCGCAAGTTGAGTCGTCTGGCAACTCGACAATCACCCCAAGGGCAGCAAAAGGATGACCGCCAGTGGACTCGAGCGAGCGATCACTCCGGGCTGATTCTCGCACCTGAGACTGCGGATCCGTCCCATTTGACTTCAGCGCCGTCGCGAACGTTTCCGCAAGACGCGCTCCGCCAGTCTACCCACACCGGGAAGTCGCGCTGGTTGTCGTTGCCAGACTCGCGCCATCAGCACCAGACAGGTGAGAAAGTAGCCAGAAGTGACGAAGGTATCGAGCAACAACAGGCGAAAATGCCAGATCCCAGACGTTTGAGCCGCGCCAGTGCCGAGCAAGCCGTAGGCAAGCAGCCAGACGAGGGCGGTCGTAATTGCCAACCGGCTCACCCGCCGCTGCTCGGCACTGCCCTGCCCCCGCGCCAATGTCCAGGCGGCGGGAACAACCCCAGCCACGGGCATGAGGCAGAGATACAGTTGCAAGCGTTCGAGGGGGGCGGGCATGAAAGGCAGCTTTGGCAGAATTCAGCGTGAACAGTTCAACGCGTTGGGGCGGGCGGTTGTCCGCATCGATGCCGCCCGGCTGTAGGTGGCTCGAACTGTTGATTCTTCTCGATTCTACTCGGTCTAGAAGCTGAGACTGGCCCGAACCAAACCGATGACGACATCACCGACGATGGGATTGTTATCGGGTGAGGTTAACCAGATGAAGCCAGGTGTCACGGTGATGGTCTCGGTCAGGCGATGGCGATAGAACGCTTCGATATGCAGACCCGGAAAGCCATCGGAGCCGAGTAGACCCGACACCACAAAGGGTTCAACGCCGACAACCAATCCCCCCAAATTGCCCTCCTGCCAGAGATCTGGAAAGGCAAAACCGAGAGCGGTATTCAAAATCCGAATCTCGCCCCGATCCAAGGTGCCAAATCCCGGCAAGGTTAGATTTTCCAGTGTTCGGGTATGGGTGTAACCGACCCAGCCATTGACGGCAAAACGGGGCGACACTTCCCACAGCAGTTCCAGCCCGTAGGAATTGCTGATGACAGGGATTGAGTTGGGTAACTGTGCCAGAGTGTCATCAATTGAGTCTGATGTGATTAGGCTGTTGAGCAAATCATTGGCGGTCAGGGAGCCGAAGGGCTGATTGATGCTCCCCAGCCGATTGACTAGGTCACCCAAGGTCAGCGTCCCCAGCACCGTGCGTACTGTATCCAGTGATTCTGGCGTTTCGATTTCTGAGGCTTCAAGGACGTTCAACAAGCGAATTGAACCCAGCGAGCCATCAAAGCCAGTGGAGTTAACAGCCTCTGCACCCGTTTGATTGGCGACGGCATCGGGTAGTGTCACCCCTGGAACTTGCGAGCCGACCGTCGGGGTCAGAAACGGATTCGCCAACTGCGACGCTCCTGGCACGCTAGTGAGTTGCAACTGGAATAGGTTGGTGAGCGTAAATGCGGAAGGCGGGCCCGGGAAACCAGCCGCACTCAACGCTTGTGAAACCGTTTGATTAGCCGCTTCGGCGGGCAGATCGGCATTGGGAAACAGTGATCCTAGGGTTTGTCCGGCAAATTCATCCGGATTGGCGACAATGCCAGCTCGCGCCAGCGCTTCACCCAGCGGCGTGTTGAATACTTCAGCTGGAGTCAGATTGGACAACTCTGCCAACAGCGCTGGGTCGAGACCGAGACCATTGAGCAAGGTTTGTAAATCAGGTAAGTCCAGACTGCTCAAGAGTTGGGCGATCGCCGCTGTCAACCCTTCGGCATTAATGAAACGCCCGAAGTTCGCCAATGTGGTGCGGGGATTTGCCCGGTTGCTGCCAACACCAGGGTCAAAGTTGTAGGAATGTACATAGCTCACCGCTACACGAAAGTTGTCAGCGGGTTGCCACTGAACCTGGCTCACGAGACCGTAGGCATCGTTGAAGAGCGAACTATCTGTGCTTGGGCGGACAGTGGAGCGACCACCCGCCAGATAGCCGAGGGTGACTCCGAGCCGATCGTTAACTTGGAACTGTACTCCCGCACCCGCACCTGCGCCGTAGCGATAGATGGGATTGTATTGAGCAAAACGGGAGAGTGCGCCCTCGGCTTCATCGTTGAAATAGGGATTCAGCGGCTCCGCGATGTCGGTGAGACGACCGCTAGCGGAGACAATGAAGCGCAGGCGATCACCAACTGGGAAGCGATATTCCAAACCATCTAGTTCAAGGTTGACATCTGCCGCCGTGAACGGGTCGGGTGAATTGGTCAACTCTGTGATTGGCGAGTTGGTGGCCGTGGACAGAGCGGTTGCATTCAGAACTTGGAGTTGGGCACGTAGGCGATCACGCCCTGTGAAACTGACATCGGTGCGCAAGCGCAGTCGGGTTCCTACCGCAACGCCCGCATCCAAGTCACGCCCGGTAAAAAATGGCTCGATCCCATTCTCAATCGCCCGAAAGTCAATAATCGGCGCTTCACCCAGACCAGTCCAAAGGGTCGTAATCACTTCACCGCTCAACTTGGCTGTGGTCGAGAATTGACCATCTTCTAGGAACTGGGCGCGCTCTGCGAGCGCTTCGACTTGGGTAGCCAATATCGCTAATTCAATCTCGAATTCTCGCAGCAGTCGACTAATGACTTCGAGGTCACCCCGATCCGCGAACTGGGCCGCATTCTCGCTAATGAGGGCTTCGAGTTGTTGATAGCAAGCATCCAAGGCAGCTGCAAACTCGTAGCGACTGAGCGGGCGATCGCCGCGAAACGTGCCATCAGCATAACCAGACAAGCAGTTGTAACGGGCCTTGAGATCTTGGAGCGCACCAAAGGCCCAATCTCCTGGCTCCACGTCTGCAAAACGACTGACACCAGGAACCGGCGCTTGGACAAACTGCTCCAAATCCTCCAGGGTTGCTAGCTCTTCTAGCTCACGGCTTTCGGTGGCAAAGTCATTGAGAGCGGGGGGGGCCTTTGAGGCGGGAGCAGCCAAAGTTGGGGTCGGTGCTATCCGGGTGATTCCGCTCTGGCTATGTAACAGCTCCGCTAACTCATCAGCCGTCGCCACAGCCTGGCCTGAGACGAGAGCATGGGTCTCTGGTTCAGCGGGCTTGGCGATCACCGACACGAGCGGCTCAGCCAGAGGTGCGGGTAAGGTCGCCGCTTCAGGAGCGGGCAGCACTCGGAGCGATCGCTCGGCCGAATCACCTAAATCTGGGCTGCCAACGGCCGGAACCGCCGCTGCCAGCCCGATCGCTGTCCCCGCCATAGCCGCAAGCAGCAATTTATTCACGTCAAAACTCCCACACCTGCTAAGTTACATTAGAACGGCTAGCCAATTCACGATTGATGATCAGCTTTGTTCAAGGATTCAGATCAATGTAAATCTGATATATGGAGTGGTGCTGCACTGATCAATAAAGGCGATCACATTCCCCTCCGCTCTTGAGGGAATGCGATCACCAAAGCCCAAAATGTGGTCAACTTTTCCTACCGCTTGCGGGCCGGACTCCGTCGTGACTTTGCCAGGAACAAACCAATCACACCAAGCCCTAGCAAAGCAGTTGGCTCAGGAATCGCTAGCTCCTCCGCATAAAAACCGTCGTCTTCAATGATATTGACCGTATAGTTGGGGTCAAAGTAGTCGAACTCCGGCGAAATTCCCATCAGATCGGAGGGCAATAAAGGACTCCCAGCCGGTCCAGCCGCTGGCGGTGGCACACTCGGAGCACTCGCTGTCACGGAAGGACGATGGAACAACCGTGATAGGGCATTCAACCCACCCCAAATCCAATTTTTCTTAGTAGAAACGCGCGTTGAGGCAGAGTAATCACCATAGTCAGAGTCGAGACGGTCGTCTACTGATGAAATGAACGAATGAACGCCAGCAACACGACCCTCAATGAATAAACCTCCACCACTATCACCCCGACCCAACTGGTATTCTAAGCCGAGGGGTCGGCTAAGTGAATCCCACCAGTCTGCGGTGCGAGGATCGTCAAAATCTGATACCAACAAATTATTGTTGTAGCCCAGCCGGCTGCCTAAACCAATGATGTTTTGACCGGCCCGCTTCGTGCCACCACTACCAGAAACAGCCCCCGTTATTCCTGTGCCGGTTTCGCCATAACCCACGTAGTTACCGACACGGAGATCTTCACCACTACCGTAGTACAAAGAAGCAGGGCGGACATTGCGGACAGGCGCACTGAGAGCCAAGAGTGCGATGTCATGCCCCACTTCTAAATTGCGTCCACTGGAGAACCAACCGTTGTGGGCTGTCAATGCCGTTACTGAGTGAGCCGTATTACCAATCCAAAACGTCCCCTGATTCATGTAGCTGCCACTTTCAACACAGTGAGCGGCAGTCATCACATATCTGGAGTTGATCAAAGTTCCTGAACAGCTCCAACCCCGGCTCGAATTCCGAGCGCTCAGATACCCGACGCTCGGAAAATAATTGGCCCAATCACGATAGTAAAAATCAGAGCGATCATGACGAATTGTCCCAGCCTGAACCGGAAGCGCGCTGAGCAACGAAGCTCCGACAACAATAATTGACATGGCGCACTTATCAGAACAAATCCAACCCCTTAACTTCGATTTCGATGATGTCAACATGACCATATTTCCCTCTACTTCAGAATCCAGATCCAAAATATTGAAGCTAACCTTACTATTAGATTAGTACTTCCAAACAGCAGAGCTTGACCCAGAACCCTGAGACGAATTCCCGAAACTAATCAGGTAGATCGCCAATACCCTGAACGCAAAAAAGGCTACTCGTGACAGCAAACATTGGCTTTTACAACCAATTTGCTGGTGTTGAGTAACCTCGTGGGCATCCCACCCATCGTCGGCTAATTAAATTGTTTCAGAAAAGACTCTCTATGGGTTGCATAGTACTAAAGAAATCTTTTTTTGGCAAGCAATTTTCTAAAAAATTGCCATCTCGTAAATCTACTGACAATCACCGAAGCCCCAATCCTTGACATCCTCTTCACGTAAGACATAAGCATAGTAAGTTCCAGCTTTCAGAACAACCCGGATTCGGTTTTGATTGGTGCGTTCGCTCTCGATTTCGAGCTTGCCATAGCCTGTTTCCTGCCAGGTTTGCAGCAGGAGTGTCCGTAGCTGCTGGAATAAGCGGTCAACTTCGCCGGTTGCTTGATGAGACATGCCCAATCCCCTCTTTTATCATTACTGTGACCTCGGCTATGATGCTCTAATTCTTTACTTACTTGCAACCGAGCATTTTTATGCAAGCTGGTTTCAGTGAATTCACTGAAGCTGAATTTGCCTCTGATCTTCCTCCCAGGGTCTGGATCTCAATTATTGCTGCAAATCCAGTAAAAACTTGTATGGTTTTGTTAGGTCAATCGCCGCTTGCCCATAGCAGGGAGAGTAACGAGATGATGGTGGGTGCTGATGTCAAGTTCCAGATGATTGTCCTTCGCGATCGCTGTACAATGTCCCTCTATTCAGCATGAGCACGATGGATGCCGCCACAGCTCTCGACCATTGTGTTGCTCAGACGGGTGAACCCTTCACCTGGATACAGCGCAAAATCTTCCTCGCTGCCTGGGATGGTCAGACCTATGCCCAGATGGTCACCGCTTGGGCGGAGCAGGGCGATCGCGTCTACGAAGAAAGCTACATCCGTGACGAAGGGCGCAAACTTTGTAAGTGTCTGGCTGAGCAACTCGGCGTAGCTGTCAGAAAAAGTCACTTTCGGGAAGCGGTTAGCGTGGGCCTGCGCAGCCGAGACAATCACAACTACGATCCGCTATTGCTCGGTGCGGACTCGATACGGCCGCCTACGAATCAACTCAGCGCTGGTGTGTGTTGGGTTGGACGGACTGAGTTGGTGACAGAGTTGCGCGATCGCCTCCAGGATTCCTGCCGCCTCTTGACCCTCGTGGGTCTGACCGGCATCGGCAAAACCGCGCTGGCTGGCAGACTCAGCCAAGAGCTGGATTTTTCAGAGCAGTGCGTTGTGATTTTGGACAGCGACGCGGCGAATTTTGGTCTGGTGGCGCGAGTTTTATTGGGAGAGTCCGCCGCGTTAGCCGAGACGCAGACAAGCAAGTTGGTCAACTCAGTGGTAGCGAGGCTTCAGATGCAGCCTTGTCTTCTGATCCTGGATATGGTGGAGGCGTTGCTCGTCCCTGACCGTGATGGACAGCTCCAGTACCGCGAAGCCAGTTTTCAGCAGTTTTTTGAGCAAGTGTTGCGGGCCACTGAGATGCCCAGTCGCCTGATCCTGACCTCTCAAGATAAGTTGCCTTCAGTTGCTCAGGGGCGTTACAACGAGTACTTCTACGAGCAGCGCCTCGCTGGCTTGACGATTGCTGAAGCTCTGGAACTGTTCGCGCAGTGGGAGGTCATCGCGCGGGGAAACCAGGATCGCCATATCCTCCAACGCTTCATCGCTGCCTACGAAGGCCATCCCCTAGCGCTCCGCGTTATCGCCGGTGAGATCGTCAGTGATTACGACCGTGACATTCAGGCCTATTGGCACGAGTTCGGGCACGAAATCGAAGCGGTCGAACAAATGCGACAAGCCACAGCAGAATGGCCGTCCGATAACCAACCCCGCCTCGATCGCTACAGCATTCCTCTACGAGATCTAGTCAAAAAGCGCGTCGAGCAAACCTTCCAACGGCTCTATCGTGCTCATCCGCTCGCCTGCTTGCTCCTGTGCATGGGGGCGGCAGCCCGCCGCGCACTCGAACGCGAGGGTTGGCTATTCCTCATCAGTGAATATCCGTCGGAAGATCAGCAGGCAGCCTTTCAAGCACTCCAGCGGCGTTTTTTGCTGGAATCAGAACAATCAAAGCACCGTCGGCGTTATCGTTTGCACAGTCTCATCCGCAGCGTCGCCTCAGAACACTTACTCCAGCTTGAGGAGACCTTCTAGTCCCGATGCCTAACCCCCGTCCAACTCTCGACTTCGCCACCCTCCGCCAAACCGAACTTCCGAACATTTGCCGTGATGCCGAGGGGCACCTTGCCCTAGCCGATGCGGTCGTGACTCCCAGCGCCCGGACAGACTCCTCCGCACTGACAGCACCAGCCCGCTGTCTGAGCATCCAAGAAAAAGCCCACCTTCGACTCGCGGTCTACTATTTACAGCAGTATCAACCCGAGCCAGACGACAATGGCATGGAACAATGGCGAGGCCGGCTAGAAGCCATTTACCATGGCTGTGAGCTGAAAGCTTGGGACTTAGCCGCACAACTCTTTTTCGGGTCGCTACCAGGCGAGTACGAGGCACCGACCAATTTAGCCGAGCAATTGGGCGACTGGGGCTACTACCACGAACAACGAGAGTTCAGCCAGCAGCTCCTGGGCAAGCTAGACGCCAAAGCAGATGGGCAATGTCTGTATAACATTGGTCGTGCCCTGGAATGTATGGGTGAGTACGAAGCTGCATGGCAATATTTTCAACCGCTGTTGATTCAGGCCACTGAACGCCAAGATCGCCCTCAGCAGGCACTGGCTTACAGCGGCTTAGCGACGGCTTCGGGTCATTTGGGTCGAACTGAACAAGCTATTATCTACGGTCAGCAACAGATTGCTCTGAGTCATCAACTAGGGAACTACTACCAGGAGATTACCGGTCTCGTATCACTTCAAGTGAGTTATCAATATCTCAAACAATATCAGCGAGCGGCTAAGTGTCTATCCGAGGCGCTAGACATTGCTGAGGCGTATAGCTACCGTCGCTTAACGGCCGCCGTAATCACTGAATGCTTACGATTGGCAGTTTCCAGGGCTGACATTCGACAGCTTGACACTTGGCTACGTCGCGTGGAAACTGCTTCAGAGATCGTATTACTCCAGGGGGGGCGTCGCTGTAAGTACTTCGAAGCTTTGATGGTGGCATATACAGTTCGCGGTGACTATACAAAGGCTCTAGCCACCGCTGAACAGGGATTGGAGTATGCCCGTAGTATCCATGCCCGCGGCTTTGAAGTGGGTCTGATGAACAACCTTGCTGTACTTTATTGCTATAAACTCGGGGACTATGCGGCCGCCTATCAGGCTTTCTATACAGCGGCAAAACTGGCAAAGTCGCTTAGTCTGTCTAATTTTGCTGTCATTACTTTGTCCGGCCTAGCTTATTGCTACGGTAAACTTAGTCAGCCTTCTTTAGCTCTGACGACTGCTCAAGAAGCTCTAGGGATTGCTAGCACCACTACAATGACTGATGCACTTGGGATAGCCACAGGTGCGCTGGGTAGCGCCTACTGGCATCAAGGTAAATATTTGCGTGGTTTGTGGTTGGCTGCACGAGCACTCTGGATTCTTCAGCCCTGGTGCAGCACCAACGGTCGCCTGGCTTTTGCCGCACTGTGTGACTTGGTCGGTAACAAGCTACAAGTGATCAGCAAGTCGTGGCTAAATTTGCTTCAGCCGCAGTGCCGGGAGCGCCAGCCAGCAGAGTGCCGTCAGTCCGGCTCCAAGGATCGCTAACTGTGGGAAGGGCAGACCGAGATCATACAGCCAGCCACCCCCCACAAAACCCAACAACATCGCCAGATTCGCGAGCGAGATTAGAAGCGCGTAGGTGGTGCCTTCTGCTTTCAAGGGACAGACCTGCACACTCAGCTCCAGCACACCCAGGCGCGCGATGATGTCGGTGAAACCGACAAAAAGTAAATTAGCATGGCACTGCGTGCATCCGTCATCGCCGCCAAGCTCAGCGTCGCCAAGGCACTGCAAGCTACGATCACATTCAACAACCAGCCTCGCCGCAAGTGTCGTGCCCAGCCACCAAAGAGGAGCGCCCCGCCACCCATCCCCACAAACTGTACGGCAGCCAACGCACCGATAAAATCGGTTTCAAATCCCAAGGTATCTCGCTGATAGAAGATGGCTGGTGGTGTTGGGCAGATCTCCAGTAATACCAGAAAAATGGCTACGCCGAGAAAGCGTCGAGTCTGGGCGGCTCGCCAGAGTGCGCCGAGGCTAGCTCGCAGATTTCGTGCTGGCTGATGATCGCGTTCTTCTCGCAGCCAGAGTGGGACAGCCACCAGGCCGAGTAGTGGCGCGATCGCACTCAGTCCGATCGCTAAACTTAACTGCCCATCCTGTGCGAGTATCCCGCCCAGATAATAAGCACTCGCGCCGCCAAGGCCAGCCGCTGTCCACTGAGTCGCTTGGAGCAGCGCTGTATTTCCAGCGGCTTTGCCCCGGACGACCATCCATTTGTCAGCCAGCACATCCGAGAAGGCGATGCTGATGGAGACGAGTAGGGCGATCGCCAATAAGCCCGTAAAAGAGCTGATCCCCGTCAGTCCAGCTCCTAGTAGCAGCACTGCCGCTAGGGCATAGCACAGCAGCAGGTAACTTTTGACACGGTAGCCCCAGAGTGAGACGCCATCAGTGAGCAGGCCGAAAAGCGGCTTGGCATACCAGGGGAGAAAGGCGATCGCCTGAAAGCTCGCAACTTGCGCTGCGTCCAGGCCGAGGATTTCCTTCAAGTGCAGCACAATCGGGAGTGCGGCTAGACCAGGATTACTTGTATAGGCCTGTACCAGATAACAGACCGCGAGCAGGCTTAAAAGCGCGCGACTTTGGCGTGACACGGAGTAGCGTCGCTGAAGCGAGTAATGAGATGGCCTTAGCTTGCCACATTTCAAGCTCCTGCTTGTCCCAAAGATTTACACCCACGCCCTAAACCTGACAAGCAGCGGCGGTTGGGTCTACGTTGTTGTATAAGTCAGCCAGGGCATCTGGGTAGAATTTTCCCCTGCCGATATTCATGGCACTCTTGCGCTTGGGTTTCGTAAGCGAGATATTCCGCGACGGTGGAAGTCGGCTGGCTGAGGGTGGAAGTTATTGCGATGGGGGAAGGGCGATCGCCAACACCCTGCTGACTTCCACACAGCAGTACTCATCCCGCTGTGTGGAAGCCAGAAGCCAGAAACCCTGATTTAATTGGCAAGGTTTCTGGTAAATTGGAACCTCGCGCTCGCTGCTACCTTCATGTGCTAATATCACTACTTGCTTGACTCAATTGCAATTGCAATCAATGTATCGGCATCGTTGCTCGCGGCAGCTCAACCTCTACAGGCTGGGGGCAATGCAGCGGGTGCTGATGTTGGTGAGCAGTCATCATCACGCTGACTAAATCAGGCATTTCTTGATGGCAGTTGGCACAGTACCAGTAGAACCGCCGTTTACAGGCACAGCGCACCATTCTTTGCGAGCAGCAAGGACAAGTAATCATCGTTTTTTATAAAAAAGGGGACTGAAATACCAGGCACCTTAATAGTTGGCTTCTTGACTTTGCTTTGCGGGCTGAAAATCCCACAATCTCATAGGGGATCGCCGATGAAGCCGGAGTTTTTTTGGGGTGCTCTCTTTTAAAACCAATGCCGATCGCTGAGCGATCTATCTCCAATTTAGGGGGAAAGACTGGAAATGGGTCGGAAAGTTGAAAAAACGGATCGAGTTGGAGCCAAAAGTCGCAACGCAAAACGGCAAAACCTAGCTAGGCTCTGCCGCTGAACGATTGTTACTATTTGCAAACTTAGCTGAAGTTCTCCAAAGTTTGTTCAACCGTTGTTTAACATTTTTTATCAACCCTAGGCCATAAACAAAACCCCAGTTTTGATTGGAAAACCCAGGCACTCAGAGATCGTCAAGCAATCTCGCGATCACCGGCAAGCTGACCGGATCGAGAGGGAATCAATAAGCTAGCGTCGCAAGGGTTTCGCGCAAATAAGACCGGACTTGTTCATCTAGGCTCGCCGCATTGGCGGCACGGTTCAATTGATGTTCGCGCTGCCAGCGCTGGAAGCCGGAGCTATGAGCGATCGCCCGCCTGAGATTAGGCCAGATGGGGCTTTCGGTGGCCCGCTCGGAAGATGAGGCTGTGGTACTGTTCATCGCAAATGTCCTCTTTCAATCACCGCATCAATCGTTCTATCTCCAGCTTAGCGAAGCGACTCAGCCTGTGCTGCTGCAAATTACACCAAAAAAAAGTCCATTTAGAACTTTTTAGGCATCTGGCGACGATGCATCGTGATCGGGGGGAGTCGTTTTGTCAACTGCTGTAGTTGGCTCGGCTACGGTCACGGGAGCAACGGCAGCGGTCGGGTCATCGGCTGCTGGGGTCTCAACCGCAGTTGCGGTCGGCGCATCGCCTGCTGTCGTTGCCGCAACTGGGGGTAGGGTGTAAGCCGGTAGGAGACGCGCCACACGCCAGCCCAGGACACTAAAGTCGTTGGTAATGCGATCACTCGCATAGGGCACTGTCGCTGCAAACTGTTGCTGGCTGTGGAGTAACACACCGAGGACACTGAGGGGTACTTGGAGGAAGAGATTACAGGCGAGGAAAACGGGAATCGCGATCACCAAGCCGACAAGGTGATTTTGCGAGGACAGCAGTGTTGTCCCTGCCACCAAGGGAGTCCAGCGATAGAGCTGGTGGAGTAGCCAAAAAGCGAGAGCGGCAGCGGCGATCGCCAGTAGACGCTGGCGCGGCGCTTTGAACAACTGCAAGATCCGTCGCTGGTCATCATTGAGTCGGTCAGGACGTAGGGTCACCAGCAACAGACTGAAAATATCAAAGGGTCGCGTCCATTGCATCCAGAGAATCGGGCCGATACCGAGCACCGTCAATACAGCCAACTCCAACCCCACTGGTAGCAGCGGCTGGCCCGCCGCAAGGCTCAGCCACAGCACCTGTAGGAGCAGAGGCAGAGCCGCGAGGCCAGCAAGGTGAATCCAAAGAAAAGGTTCGAGCTTAAAGGCAGTCACGAGCACTGTAAGGATTCAGGTGAGTAAAGGGACAGGATGGCTAGGTCACCGCGAGAGTGCGGCGCTTAGACACCATTTGATACGCCTCAATAGTATCGCCTTCCTTCCAGTCGTTGAACTTGGCCGTCCCGATCCCGCATTCATAGCCCGCCGCGACTTCGCGGACGTTTTCCTTCATGCGCTTGAGGGAATCTAAGACGCCATCATAGACGACCTCATCGCGGCGTTTGACGCGAATCCGGCGGTTACGAACCACCTTACCCGACTGGACATAACAGCCGGCAACACTGCCTCGACCCACCGGGAAGACTGCGCGCACCTCCACAACGCCCAAAGCCTCTTCAACTTCCTCAGGTTCGAGCAAGCCTTCCATCGCGCCTTGGATGTCGTCAAGCAGATTGTAGATGATGTCGTATTGGCGAACATCCACTCCTTCTTGTTCAGCCGCTGGTGCAGCACCAGTCGCCAAGTTGGTGTTGAAACCGATGACCACGGCACTACTCGCCGCCGCCAGTGAAATGTCCGTTTCAGTCACTTCACCCGCCGTCGCGAGCAGCACGCGGATCTGCACCTCATTTTGAGGAAGTTGGTTGAGTGCGCCGAGGATCGCTTCAACTGAGCCTTGGACATCGGCTTTCAAGATGAGGTTGAGTTCCTTCAGTTCACCTTCCTGTGCCTGTGCCGAAAGACTGCTGAGCGACACCCGCCGCGAAGACAGTGCTTGTTGCAGACGGGTTTCACGGCGGCGGCCGGTACGTTCGTCAGCAATAGCGCGCGCCTCTTTTTCACTGCGGTAGACATCGAATTCGTCACCGGCTAGAGGCACTTCACTCATGCCAAGGACTTCGACCGCAAAGGAGGGAGAAGCCGCCTCAACGCGATCACCACGATCATCGATCATGGCGCGAATCTTGCCAAAAGACGAGCCAGCCACCAAGCAATCGCCGACACGCAGTGTACCGTTTTGCACCAGCAGTGTTGCCACCGGGCCGCGCGCCTTGTCAAGATTCGCCTCAATCACGGTTCCTTTCGCAGGACGATTAGGATTCGCGTAGAGATCCTCAACTTCCGAGACCAACAGCAGCATCTCCAGTAGGGTATCCAAGTTATCACCCTTGATCGCGCTGACTGGCACCATGATCGTTTCGCCACCCCACTCTTCCGGGACAAGACCTTGCTCCGTCAGCTCTTGCTTGATGCGATCCGGTTCCGCTTCCGGCTTATCCACCTTGTTGATCGCAACGACGAGAGGCACACCGGCAGCGCGGGCGTGACTGATCGCCTCCTTAGTTTGTGGTTGAACGCCATCGTCAGCCGCAACCACGAGCACCGCAATGTCGGTGACACGCGTACCGCGTGCCCGCATCGCTGTAAATGCCTCGTGACCAGGGGTATCCAAGAAGACGACTTGTTGCACCTGGTCATCGTGCTCGACATCGACGTGATAAGCGCCAATATGCTGCGTAATACCGCCAGCCTCGCCCTGTGCCACCTTGGTTTTGCGGATCGAGTCCAGCAGCGTCGTCTTACCGTGATCGACGTGACCCATAATGGTGACCACCGGCGGACGGCGTTCCAGGCTTTCTAGGTCAGCAGCATCCAGCATCTCCGTGACCTTCGTCGCGGCGGATTGTCGATCAGGAATTTCGACCTTGATCTCCAACTCCTCCGCTACGCCGGCCGCTATCCAGATCAAGGGTCTGGGTGATGTTGACCGCAACGCCTTTGAAGAAGAGCTGCTTAATAATGTCCGTTTCGGGGACTTGGATGAGATCGGACAGATCGCGTACGGTCAGATTATCACTCAGCGTAATCTGTTCGGGTCGCTCAGGCACTTGCTTGCGTGAGTCGCGGCGATTGCGATCGCGCTGGTCAGACTTGCTACCGCCTGTAGAGGGCTTAGATGGCGACTTCCGGGGGCGATGGGTAGCAACCGCAGTCTGAGCCGGTTGAGCATTCGGCTTGGGCGGTCGGGCGATGGAAAGGCTCACCGCTGCGGGCGTGACCGAACCATCTCCCTCCGATGCCAGCAATTCGTCATCATCTTCCTCAAAGAAAGCGGATTGGGAACGACGTTTCTTGCCTGCCACCTTACCCGTTTTACCCGCTTTCGCTCCTTTACCCTTGTTGGCACCAGAGCTATCATCTTCTTCGTCTACCCATTCTTCACGCTGAGTGGGTCGTTCAAGCAAGCGGCGCGGTTTCTGTGGCCGCTCCAATAGCTCCACAGAATCATCATTGTCAATGCTGGGAGATGCGACGAGGTCATCAGAGTCAGTATCCTCATCGCGGCTTGCTGCTGGGCGAGCCATGCCCGGTTTCTGCGGGCGATGCGGCTTTTGTTGCAGCACCGGCCCGGCCTCTTCTTTTGAAGCGGGACGAGTTGGCTTGATCGACGGACGACCAAGATCCGGTCTGTCCCCCTTAGGCGTGCTCGGCGTACCCCTTTCTTCAAAGCGGTTGACCGGTTCACGCTCAGCCGAGCGCGGTCGCGGAGGCGTCAGCAGCTCAATTTTGTCATCGCGGTCATCACGGTCATCACGGTCATCGTGGTCGTAGCGATCACGCGATTCCGGGACACGTTCTTCTGGCTTACTGACCGGCTCACCCGCACGACTAGGCGGGCCTTTTAGAAGTGTCGGTGGCTCAGGTTTACCAGGGCGATTGGGCGCTGGCGATGCCAGCGTCTCGCTCTCCAGATCAGCATCAGCATCAGTATGGCGCGACGGATTGTGGCGTAGAATCTCACGGATTTGCGGCTTACGGGGACCCTTGCGGGTTGAATCGGGGCGACCTTTGCTGCGCTTGTGAATGCTGCTACTGGGTTGGCGCTGCTTAGCAGCCTCACGAATACGCTCCGCCTGTGTCGCCGGAATCGTACTGCTGTGACTCTTGACCGCAATCTCTAGTTGCTCACAGATACTGATGATGTCTCGATTTTCGAGGTTGAGTTCTTTGGATAGCTCATAAATTCTGATTTTGCCGTTGTTCATCCACTAAGCCCCTTACGACTGACTTGCTTGAGTTACTGTATTGTGAAGCGCTAAACGCGCTGCGAGCGTTGAGATTCTGAATGTTGTTGTATCGTGCCAAGATACCAACCGCCGGAATACTTTGGTGGGATCATCGCCTGCGCCAGTTGGGTCAACTCCTTCCGTCCGCAGCTTGAGAGCGAGTCACAGGCGGCTCAGGCGGGCTGAGTGCCAGACGTTCCCACAACTGCTGATAGAGTGCCGGAGGTACCGCTGTTTTCAGCGATCGCCCGAGGCGATCTCGGCGTTGCGCCGCCTGCAAGCAGCTAGCCTGCGGACATAAATACGCTGAGCGACCCATACCCCGATCTAATTGTACCGCCAGCGACGGGTAGACTCGGACAATCCGCCAGAAGGTTGCCTTCGGTGCCAGGTGGCGACAGACAACACAACGACGTAGATTGACATGAGTCGGCGACGCGCCTCGGCCGCCCGCAATCGACCCAATTAAGCAATTCTCCATAAAACCATGGTAATCATCATGGCGCTACTCCGCCTCATCACGATCACTTGATTCAGAAAACTCCTCGCCCGCTGCGTCGTCGCTCGCTGCTGCTGCCTGAGCCGCCATCGCATCGTACTTCGCCGTGTCTTTAATGTCGATTTTCCAACCTGTCAACCGTGCCGCCAGTCGCACATTTTGACCTTCCTTGCCAATGGCGAGGCTTAATTGGTTTTCTGGCACCAACACCAGGGCTTGCCGCTCCTCGGCATCCACGAGTAAAACACGATCAACCTGCGCCGGACTGAGGGCATTGGCGACATAGGTCGCCGGATCCGGCGACCAACGAATCGCATCAATTTTCTCGCCCCGCAATTCGTTGACCACAGCCTGGATGCGCGAGCCACGCGCCCCAATGCAAGCTCCCACCGGATCGACATCGCGCTCGAGGTATCGACTGCAATCTTCGTGCGGGGGCCGACATGACGCGAGGGAGGGTTGGCCTCGCGCGCCACCGCCACGATGCGAACCACCTCATCTTCAATCTCGGGCACCTCATTGGCAAACAGATAGACGACTAAGCCAGCCGCCGCCCGCGAAACGACCAGTTGCGGGCCTCGATGCACGCCATCCCGTACTTTTTTGAGGAAAACCTTGAACGTAGCATTGGCGCGGTAGTTGTCATTTGGCAACTGCTCACGCTTCGGCAACTCAGCATCTACTTCTGACTGCCCAAACCCACTACTCACGGCGACGACGACCGACTGCCGCTCAAAACGCAGTACCCGCGCTTGTAATACGGTTCCCTCGAGGTCTTGGAACTCCTCCTGGATGATTCGGCGCTGCTGGTCGCGCAACTTCTGAAACAGCACCTGCTTGGTCTGGATCGCCGCCATGCGCCCGAAGTCGCGCTGGTCGGGGGTCACATCCAATACCACAGAATCACCGATCTGTGCCTCTGAGGTTACCTCTTGCACTTCCTTAATGCTGATGTGATGGTCGAGGTTCTCGATCTCTTCCACAATCGTTTTGGTCGAGAGAACGCGGAAACCCTCCTCGTCGGTATCGAGTTCGACCTCGAAGTTATCAAAATAGTCATCGCTAAACTGTTGACGGCTGTCGAGGTTTTGCGAACGGCGATAGCGCTCATAGCCCTTGAGGAGTGCCTCTCGCAAGGCTTCCCGCACGGCTGACTCGGGCAGGCGGTGCTGCTCACTGATATTGAGAATCATTTCTCTCAAGCCGGGTAAGCTGACAATTGACATGGCAGACTCTCCTTAAGTTCCTTCAAAAATTTTGTGTGGATGCGAGAATAGGTGTGAGTGTGACCATCCACCCACTCTCCAGCTTCGCCACTTAGCAGATCGTTAAGCAGGCGCTCAGCCAAACTTGCCCTGGGTGGATTAGTCCGCTTCAGTGAGTTGGATGCTCGCCACGAGCTGGCGCGGAATGGCAATGGAGCGGCCTTTCTGGTTGATGTAGACATGCTCAGCATCGCGTCCAGACAGACAGCCCTGCCACTCTTTTTTGCCCTGGTGGGGAGCGTAGGTTTTGACTGTGACTACAAAACCCTGAAAAACTTCAAACTCTCGCTCTGTTGAAAGTTGCCGAGAAGTCCCTGGGCTAGAGACTTCCAGCACATAAGCATCGGGGATCAGGTCGCTAGCATCGAGGTGCGCTTCTAGGGCACGACTCATACGCTCGCAATCATCCAAGCTCGTGTCTGCTGTCGGATTGCGAATGTCCACCCGCAGGACGGGGGGTTGCTTGCCGGTCTGAAACATAGCGCCGACCAGTTCGAGATCGAGTTGTGCCGCTACAGGGGCAGCAAGATCGAGGATATGTGGAACCAACGGATGCGTCATGCAACAGCAAATCTAGCCAACAAAAAAAGCGGGCTGTACCCACTTCCCAAGTACTGATCGAAGCGCGGGCGTCATGCTCATCAGGAGCACGACACACAGGATTTATCATAACAACTTCTAGCCACTTCAACTCTGATTCTGCTAGACCGGTGGGCGATCGCCCGTCAGGTTAGCCCCAGGACTGATTGTGAAGTGGGGAAGCCTATCCCTATAATGAGCTTCGTGCCAAGAATGTTGGAAAAACTTTGAACTCATGCCATTGCTGACTACTGGGAAATCCTTTATTCGCACCCTCGAGCAATCCGGAGCCTTGGCTGCTTATGCTCCGTTGGAGGGCGGTTACGAGGGCCGCTACCAGCGCCGCCTGCGGGCGGCCGGTTACCTAACGCAAACATTGACAGCGCGCGGCCTAGGGAATCCTGCCGCCTACCTGATGGGCATTCATGGCGTCCGCCCCGCTCACCTGGGCAAAAAGACGATTGGTCAAGATGCGGCGGTCGGCTTGCGCTACTTTGTCCCGCCCATGGCGGCTTATGATCTGGCTTCGTTGCCGCCGGAGTTCAAAGGCTTGGTGCTGTGGATGATCGAGGGCTATGTGCTTTCGCGCCAGGAACTCGCTTACCTGATTGATCTGCCGCAACAGGAGCCACGCCTGAAGGTCGTGATTGAACTTGGCGGTGAGCGCTATTTTCGTTGGCAACCCCTGAGTGAATGCTTGGCGAGTTAGTGGTGCGGGGCTAGAGCGGCGCTGGCGTTGCCAGCGATACTATTGCTATTATGCCCAGCTCCTTCGCTAGCCCAGTGGTCTGCTCCATGTGATTTTGAGCGGCATTCTTCCCTTGTACTCAATTTGTAACCGGCATTTAAGACGAGGTGTAACTGGTGAGGTGTGACCGGCAAGTTTTCCTGAATCAAGTCCGAGATGCTGTGTTGAAGGTATGGGCAATTGATTGAAAATTGCGAAGTTATATTGCATCAGGCAACGCCATGCAAACTTGTCTAAACAATCATCACAATTCCCCCCGGAAATCGTCTGGTGGGTGGAGTGAGTGCGGATAATGAGAGGTGTCAACGATCCCGGTCTAAGCTTGCGATAGCGGGCTGTGAGTCCGGGCCTGCATGGTCTACAGCGAGGTAAGCCATTATGAATATTCGCAAGACGTTTGCCGATCTCAGTCAGTACTTTTCAGTAGCGATCGCCCGTATTTTTGGCCCCAACGACAACTCTTATCCAGAGGTCGGCGTGCAACCATTTTCGGGCAACCGGTCACGCAAGCAAGAGCGCTAGAGCGGACTGCCACGGTGCCGGTTAACGGCTCTAATCGATAATCTTTTGCTCTCTAGCACAGTTGGGCAAGTATAGCGGTAGTTCCGGTGATCACGGAGCTACCGTTTTCGCTGCCGTAGGGAGCTGTGTCGGGCGATTCGATGCTGGTCGCCTAACAATGACAACCGCGCTAGTACCGCTACGCGGAATTTTGAGTTCTGGGTTTTGAGTTTTGAGTGCCTGCAATCCGGGAAGCCTGGGGATTTTGAATAGGCATCTCATTTCCGCCGCCTTGTACTAGTTGGTCGAGTTGCCGCGACAAAACCGGCTCCAGATTCTGAGTGCAGCCCGCTGGCGAGAGGCTCCCTGAGAACATGGCTGTTGTGACGTCTGGACGGGCAAGGGCGATCGCCACCACCGCATTAGTTACAATTACCTGGAAACTCTGGTAAGCTGATCCTTAAGATTCTTATAAGATTCTGCTTCTCCGGCTGCCAGTGAGGGAGAAGCGATTTGGAAGACGACCAAAGGAACTAGGAGGATTATTTTTATGGCGCTCGTACCTATGCGTCTGCTGCTGGATCACGCCGCTGAGAACGATTACGGGATTCCGGCTTACAACGTCAATAATATGGAGCAGATCCAAGCGATCATGCAGGCGGCGGAAGAAGCCGATAGCCCGGTGATCCTGCAAGCCTCGCGCGGCGCGCGCAAGTATGCTGGCGAGAATTTCCTACGTCACCTGATCCTTGCGGCAATCGAAACCTATCCGCACATCCCCATCGCCATGCACCAGGATCATGGCAATGCACCATCCACCTGCTATTCAGCGATGCGTCATGGCTTCACTAGCGTCATGATGGATGGTTCTTTGGAAGCTGATGCCAAGACCCCGGCTAGCTTTGAGTACAACGTGGCGGTGACCGCCGAAGTCGTCAAGGTTGCTCACTCGATCGGCGTCAGCGTCGAAGGCGAACTGGGTTGCCTTGGCTCCCTCGAAACCGGCATGGGTGATAAGGAAGACGGTCACGGTGCTGAGGGCAAGCTCAGCCATGACCAACTGCTCACCGATCCCGACGAAGCTGTGGAATTTGTGGAGCGCACCCAAGTGGATGCTCTGGCGGTCGCCATCGGCACCAGCCATGGTGCTTACAAGTTCACTCGCAAGCCGACCGGCGAAATCCTCGCGATCAGCCGCATTGAAGAAATTCACAACCGTCTGCCCAACACCCACTTGGTTATGCACGGTTCTTCCTCGGTGCCCAGTGATCTGATCGACATCATCAACCAGTACGGTGGTGCGATTCCTGAGACATATGGTGTGCCGGTTGAAGAGATCCAGAAGGGCATCAAGAGCGGTGTTCGCAAGGTGAATATCGATACTGACAACCGCTTGGCGATCACGGCGGCGATCCGCAAGGCAGCGGCAGAAGATCCTAAGAACTTCGACCCGCGCCACTTCCTGAAGCCGTCGATCACGATGATGAAGCAGGTCTGCCTCGACCGCTACGAGTCGTTCGGGACTGCCGGTAATGCTAGCAAGATCAAGCAGGTCACGCTGGATGAGTTCGCTAGCAAGTATGCGAGCGGCGAGCTGGCTGCGAAGACCAAGTCTGCCGTAGCCGTTTAATCACGCGATCGCGAATATGGCTTTGGTTTGATCGAATAACCGGACGGCGATACTGCTGTCCGGTTTTTGTTGTCTTGCCCCAATGACAAGCATTCAATGCCGAGGGCGGTGACCTTTAGTGACACGCCAAGGTCGTCGATTCTAGCGGTTCTGCGCCTGTTTCTATAGCCAGGGTGCGGAGGATATTGCAAGTACTGAAGCCGACAATGCCATCGACGGCCAAATTGCGATCGCGTTGAAATGCCTCCACTGCCCCTGCCGTCAGATGGCCAAAATCGCCATCAACCGTGCGGTCGTAGTAGCCCAAACTTGCCAAGAGTTTCTGCAAGAGTGCCACATCGTAGCCATGATCGCCGCGTTGTAGCAGCGGTCGAAAGGTCACGCGCGGCGGCAATTGTCGATAATCAATTCGGCGCTCAGGCGCAGACCCCGGCGCAGCAGGACGTGGTTGCCCACTAACGGCTGGCACCGAATGCGCCGCCGGAGGAGCACCCGCTGCCGTGGCGGGTGCTGACGTTGCCGCTCTGCGCTCGCGTGGGGCACGCGCCTGCCCAGTTGCAGCGGTATCCTCCTCGCGCTCCACTGCTTGCGCCGCTCCTGCCTCAGAGTCGGCAACTTCGGTATCAGCTGCCGTCTCGCCATTGTTCTCCGTTGCCGCTGTTGTCTCACCCGGCTCCGCTGCCTCTATCGGAGCGGTGGTAGCTTCCTCGTCAGCATTGTCGTCAGTCGTGATCTCCGCTTTAGGAGTTGGCTCGGGTTCGCGCGTGGGGGGGGCTGAGGTTACGGAGCTGGTGTCGGGCTGACGTCCCATGGGGGGGAAAGGCGATCGCCAACTCATCACCGTCAAAGTGGCGAGGGCAATCCCCATCAGCAGAGTAATCAGGATCGTCGCGAGCGTCGAGCGCACCTCATGCACGCGACGCTTGGGCCTGAGGAGGAGAAAGCCGAGAAAGAGAAATGTGAGTCCCGTGAGTCCTAGCAAACCGAGCGTGCTCGCTGGTGAGTCAGGTGTGGTCGGTGTGTCGGTGCGTGTGGGCCGTTCTAGTAATTCCTCAACGCGGCGATCGCCCACTTGAGCCAGCCAGAACGATGAGCGGGTCAACCGGGGCTGAGGCGGCAATGCTGAGGAGGAAAATCAGAGAGTGATGACGGCATCGGTGAGGCGGGCGACGCGGCAAAGGGGAGCATTTCAGAGCCTATCCTAAATTGACATCGGGAGTACGGGCGAATTGGGTAGCGGCATCCACTTGCGTCAGAAGGTGAGCGCGATCGCCCGTATTATCCAGCACCACATCGGCGGCCGCAATTTTGGTAGCGAGCGGCAACTGACTAGCGATGCGCGCGCGGGCTTGGGCGGCTGGCAGCTGATCGCGGGCCTGCAAACGCGCCAATTGTTGAGCCGGAGTGCAAGCCACTACCCAGATCTCCGTCACCAGATCGGTCATCTCCGCCTCAAACAGGAGCGGAATTGCCAATACTGCTGTTGGTGGCTTCAGCGCCACGAGATCGCGTTGGAAACAAGCGCGCACCACGGGAAAAATTTGGGTTTCGAGCCAGTGGCGCTCGCGGGGCTGGTTGAAAATGCGATCGCCCAACAGACGGCGATTGAGCTGTCCATCCGTTTGCAAAAGACTCACGCCGTAGCGCTCAACAATGGTGGCGAGCACCGCCGAACCGGGCGCGACGGCCTCACGAGCATAGCGATCGGCATCAAGCACCGGCCACTGGTAGCATTGCGCCAGATAATCCGAGACCGTTGATTTGCCGGTTGCAATGCCGCCCGTTAGACCGATGCGGCGCAGTGGCCCCAGCACAGGTTGCGAGTCACTCATGATCCGATTGTACGAAGCCGCTGCTCAGACCGGCAGCTTACTGCTAGATTGAGAAGGGGGCGCGGTCGGCGATCGCGCTGCAAATTGCCAACTCTTTCCAAGCTGTTTCTGATGAATGTGACGCAACTCGTCGAAATTATCTGGCTGCTGTCGGCAGTATTTCTCGTGGTTCTCGTCCTGCTCCACAGTCCCAAGGGTGATGGTATCGGCGGCATTGGCGGTCAGGCGCAGCTCTTCACGAGTACCAAGAGCGCGGAGAAAACTCTGAACCGCGTGACCTGGGTTCTTAGCCTGATCTTCATGAGCCTCAGTGTGGTGCTGAGCGGTGGCTGGCTGGCATCTTCCTAAGCACACCAGCGTTTGGGTTCAGTTGCAGATGGTGTCAGGAGCACGCTGGTGGTGCTGGCTCGGCTTCGCCCTCAGCTCAGCTATTCTAACGGTTGCGATGCTCGGCGGGCTGCCGGGTCGGACATCTTTAGCGGCGACTGAGGAGTTACCGGCGCTGCAAGCGCATCCCCTGCCCGCGACGCTCAGTAGCGGCGAAGATGTAGCAGCCGGAGACTATTTTGACCGCGTACAACCCACGGTCGCTGGCTACCTGCTCTGGTCATCTTTTCCGGTGAAAGTTTACTTAGAGCCAGAACCTGGTGATCGCCCGGTCGCTGCTTGGTCAATTGCGATTCGCCAAGCCATACAAGACTGGAGCGTCTATTTACCTTTAGTCGAGGTTTCGAGACCGGAGAATGCCGACATTCTCTGGCAGCGCCAAGCACCGCCCTTCCGTGTGCGGCTCGACCGCGAGCGCCGCGAGTTCATCTTCCCGGGCTCACGCACGGCTGAAACTCGCTTTGAGCTATATTGGCAAGCCGGGACACCACCCCGCCTCGCTCACCGTTGCACGATCTTGCTCACCCCCAACCAGCGCGATCGCCAGACCCTCGGAACTGCTCGCCACGAACTGGGTCATGCGCTCGGCATTTGGGGTCATAGTCCTGAACCAACCGATGTCCTCTACGCCTCACAGGTTCGCGAGCCGCCCCCGATCTCGGCGCGCGATCGCAACACCCTGCGGAAGGTCTACGAACAGCCCACCCGACTCGGTTGGCCCGCCCCACGCGCGGTCTCCCCAAAGTAATCCCCGCTACCCCTGCGCCGACCCCCAGTGACGAGCGGGTTGCCTGTCAGCACGACAACCGCGATGATAAACGGAATCGCTGCCGCTGCCCTGAAGCCATGTCCGATCCGCAAGCCGTTGCCAATGCTGTCGCGCGCCTCTACGACACCTACCCCTTTCCGCCGGAACCACTGCTAGACGCGCCGCCGCCAGGATACAACTGGCGCTGGCAGTGGCAGGCTGCCTACAGCTTTTGCACGGGACAACGACCCGCGCGCAGCGATATTCGGATTCTCGATGCGGGCTGTGGCACCGGTGTCGGCACGGAATATCTCGTCCATCTCAATCCTGAAGCCCAGGTCACCGCGATTGATTTGAGTGCGGGTGCGCTGGCCGTGGCACGCGAACGGTGCCAACGATCGGGAGCCGACCGGGTTGAGTTTCAGCACCTCAGCCTCTATGACGCCGCGCAACTGCCGGGCGAGTTCGAGCTGATCAATTGCGTTGGTGTATTGCACCACTTGCCTGATCCGGTGCAGGGCCTGCAAGCCTTAGCGGCCAAACTGGCTCCGGGGGGGATTTTTCACATCTTCGTCTACGCTGAGCTGGGACGCTGGGAAGTGCAGTTGATGCAACAGGCGATCGCCCTGCTACAAGGCGAGCAGCGCGGCGACTATCGCGACGGCGTGCAGGTCGGACGCGCGATTTTTGCCACCCTACCGGCGGATAATCCGCTGGTGGAGCGCGATCACCAGCGTTGGTCACTCGAAAATCAGCGTGACGAATGCTTCGCGGATATGTACGTTCATCCGCAGGAGATTGACTACAACATCGACACCTTATTTGATCTGGTCGCCGCCTCGGGGCTGGAGTTCGTTGGCTTTTCCAATCCTGCGCAGTGGGAGCTGAGCCGCTTGCTAGGAGGCTCGGATCTGCTGCAAGCACGGGCGGCGGCTTTGAGCGATCGCCAGCGCTACCGGTTGATCGAGTTGCTTGACCCCAAGCAGGTGACGCATTACGAATTCTTCCTTGCCCGCCCGCCGCTGCGCCGCTACGACTGGCAAGACGATGCCGAGTTGCTCGCCGCAATCCCAACCCGGCACCCCTGCCTCGAAGGTTGGCCGAGTCGCTGTCTGTTCAACGGCAACTACGAGATTGTGAATCTGAGCGAGGCGGAGTTGACCTTTTTGCAAACTTGCGATCGCAACCTCAGCCAACAAGCCACGCTCGCCACGCTGCTGACTACGAGCACTCTGAGTTTGCCCGAGATTCGCCGCCTCTGGCAGCAGCAACTACTGCTGCTCACCCCAAATCCCGATGAAAACAAGGCCACAGCCCCCTGCCTGCCGTAGTCACATCGCGCGATCACGCCGTAAATATTTTTTAAGAATTGCTCCGACGCCGTGATAACATTGCTGGTGGTTCGGCGAAAGCTGAGCCGCTGACTCCGATTGACGCTGGGCTAAGCGCTCACGCACCCAGTTGTTACTTGCAGTCCAATCCTGAACCAGCCATGTCTGAAGAGCAACCCGCCCTAAATCTGGAAAGCTCCATGCAGGAGTTCTATCAACTCAAGCAGAATTTACTACTGCTGACGTTGGTGGTGACGGCTGTGGTGTTTTTCTCGGTTTGGGTAGCTTATTCACTCTCCACAGCACTCAGTTACGTTATTGGTGCTTGTGCAGGTTTAGTGTACCTGAGAATGCTGGCACGGGATGTTGAGCGCATCGGCGTCCAGAAACAGCGACCGGGCTCGGGGCGATTTGCCATTTTTATTGGTTTGATTGTGGTTGCTACTCAGTGGCACGATCTACACATTGTCCCGATATTTTTAGGCTTTTTGACCTATAAGGCAGCTATTATCATCTACGTGGTGCAGACATCATTGGTTCCATCATCACGTTAGCTTGATTGCACCGCAAGGTGCTGACTGTACGATTTTACCGAGTGCCGCTGATATTTGAAGTTGGGGAAATTACAGATTGATGGATATATTGACTGGCTTCACGGCGACCCAGGTTTTTCCCCTCGCTGAGTTAGAAGTTGGCAAGCATTTTTATTGGCAAATTGGCAATTTCAATCTGCACGGGCAAGTCTTCCTGACCTCTTGGTTTGTGATTCTCGTGTTGGTCATTGCCTCGTTGCTCGCCACGCGAAATCTGCAACAAGTGCCGGGCGGGATGCAGAATTTCATGGAATATGCCTTGGAATTCATCCGCAACCTCGCCAAGGATCAGATCGGCGAAAAGGAATATCGCCCTTGGGTTCCTTTCGTTGGCACGCTGTTTCTCTTTATCTTTGTCGCGAACTGGTCGGGCGCACTCATCCCCTGGAAAGTACTCCGAATCCCTGCGAGTGAGTTGGCGGCACCGACCAATGATATCAATACGACCGTTGCCTTAGCTTTGCTAACGTCCCTGGCTTACTTCTACGCGGGCTTCCGCAAGCGAGGGCTGGGCTATCTGGCAAAGTACATTGAGCCAACGCCGATTTTGCTGCCGATCAATATTCTAGAAGACTTCACCAAGCCATTGTCGCTCAGCTTCCGTCTGTTTGGAAACATCCTGGCTGACGAATTGGTGGTGGCGGTTCTGGTGCTGCTTGTGCCACTGTTCGTCCCCTTGCCAGTGATGGCGCTGGGCTTGTTCACCAGTGCGATTCAGGCCCTGATTTTTGCCACCCTTGCGGCAGCCTACATTGGTGAGGCGCTAGAAGGGCACGGTGAGGAAGAGCACGAGTAACGACAGTCGCTGACAAAGCCATTTGTTGGTGCTGTCCGGGCCTGATGGGGTAGCGTCCTCCGAGGGCCCGAATGCTCGAAAACTGCTTGACGCTAAGTTGGCTACAACTTTCAAGTTGTTCATTTTTGATCTAATACACAAGGAAAGGGAACTATGTCTCCAATTGTTGCTGCCAGTTCTGTGATCGCTGCGGCTCTTGCTGTCGGTTTGGCTGCTATTGGCCCTGGTCTCGGTCAAGGTAATGCCGCTGGTCAAGCGGTGGAAGGGATCGCCCGCCAGCCCGAAGCGGAAGGCAAAATCCGCGGCACGCTGCTGCTGAGCTTGGCATTCATGGAAGCGCTGACGATCTACGGTCTGGTTGTGGCCCTCGTGCTGCTGTTCGCTAACCCCTTTGCTTAGGGCGGGGCGCATCTGGCGATCGCCAGTCCCGTAACGGGCGATCGCCTTATAGTTCACTGCTTGACGAGGTTCCACATCCATGACTCTTTGGACCATTCTGCTTGCGGCTGAGGCGGCAGGCGAGTCCGGCGGCTTGTTCGATTTTGACGCTACCTTACCGTTGATGGCGGTGCAGTTTTTGCTGTTGATGGTGGTGCTGAATGCCCTGTTCTACAAGCCCTTGGGCCGCGCCATTGATGAGCGCATCGATTATGTGCGGGGCAAGCTCGCTGACGAGCGCGAACGGCGAGACAAGGCGACGGCGATCGCCACTCAATATGAACAAGCCCTGATTGACGTGCGCCGCGAGGCGCAAGCTACGATTGCCCAAGCACAGGCTGACGCTCAGCAGACCATCACGACCGAAGTACAGCAGGCGCAACAGACGGTACAGCAACAGCGGGAAACCGCCGCCCGCGAAATTGAGGAACAGAAAGCTCAGGCTTACCAAGCCCTGGAAGGGGATGTTGAGGCATTGAGTCGCCAGATTCTTGAAAAGTTGCTCGGCCCTGAGCTGGTGAAGTAAGCACAGATTGAGAGACAGTAATGGTCATTTGCCCCTATCTAGTCGCGGAGGCGAGTTTCGGACTCGATTTTAATCCGCTCGAAACCAACCTGGTTAACCTGGTGATTATCATCGGCGTGCTGGTTTATTTTGGCCGCCAGTTCCTCGGTAATTTGCTGGGATCGCGGCGCGAGCGCATTCAGAGCGAGATTGCCGAGGCCGAGCAGCGGGCGGAGCGTGCCGCCGTGCAATTGGCTGATGCCCAGCAGAAGCTGGCACAAGCTCAGGCGGAAGCCGGGCGTATCCGCCAGCAGGCAAGTGAAACGGCTGCCCAAGCAGGTGAAAAGGTACTGGCTGAAGGCCGCGCTGAAATCGAACGCATTCGCGAGGGTGCCGCTCAGGATGTCAGTTCCGAGCAGGCACGGGCGATCGCCGACCTCCGCCAGCGGGTCGCCACCCTTGCCCTAGAGCGCGCCGAAGCTAGACTGCAAGACATTTTGGATGAGTCCGCTCAGACGCAGTTAATCGAGCGCAGCATCGCGCAATTGGGAGGACGTTGAGATGAAAGGCAGTTTGATGAGTCGCGGAGTCGCCGAGCCTTATGCTCAGGCGCTGATGTCCTTGGCGCAGTCGCGCGGGCTGACGGCTGAGATTGGCGATGAAATGCGAGCGCTGTCCCAGCTTTTGGAGGAGTCAGCGGAGCTGCGCGATTTCATTAGCAACCCAGTCATTGAGGCTGCTGACAAGAAAGCCGTACTGCGCCGGATCGCGGGAGAGCGGGCCAGTGAGATGCTGGTCAACTTCCTGATGCTGCTGGTGGACAAGCGCCGCTTGCTGTTTTTGAGCGCGATCGCCGAGCAGTATCTCGTCCTCTTGCGGGCGCGCAACGAAATTGTCTTAGCAGAAGTGGCATCCGCACAAGCTCTCAGCGAAGATCAAGCGCGTGAGATCGCCAGCCGGGTTCGCAGCATGACTGATGCCCGTGATGTTGAGCTGAAAACCAGCGTCGATGCCAGTCTCCTCGGTGGCGCTGTGATTAAAATCGGTTCGCAAGTGCTCGACTTGAGCCTGCGCGGTCAATTGCGCCGCATCGGCATCAGTCTGGCTGGCTAACCGCTGCGAGTGTGTCGCCCTCGCGACCTGCCCCCCGTTTGTTTGACCCACTGACCCCCGTATATTGATTTAAGGCTTATGGTTAGTATTCGACCTGACGAAATTAGCACCATTATCCGCCAGCAGATTGAAGCCTACGACCAAGAGGTACAGGTTTCTAACGTTGGTACGGTACTGCAAATTGGTGACGGCATTGCTCGCATCTACGGCCTGGACAAGGTCATGGCGGGTGAGCTAGTTGAGTTTGAAGATGGTACTGTTGGCATCGCTCTCAATCTTGAAGAAGATAATGTGGGTGTCGTGCTGATGGGTGATGGCATCGGCATCCAAGAAGGCAGCAGCGTCAAGGCGACGGGGCAAATTGCCCAGATCCCGGTGGGCGAAGCGACGATCGGTCGCGTCGTGGACTCGCTGGCCCGGCCAATCGACGGCAAGGGTGACATTAGTAGTGACGCCTCCCGTCTGATCGAGTCGCCCGCACCCGGCATCATCGAGCGCCGCTCGGTGCATGAGCCGATGCAAACCGGCATCACCGCCATCGACGCCATGATTCCCATTGGTCGAGGTCAGCGCGAGTTGATCATTGGTGATCGCCAAACCGGCAAAACCGCCGTTGCGGTGGACACGATTCTCAACCAGAAGGAAGAGGATGTGATCTGCGTCTACGTTGCGATTGGTCAAAAGGCTTCAACGGTCGCTCAGGTGGTTGGCGCCCTCGAAGAGCGGGGCGCGATGAGCTACACCGTCGTGGTTGCGGCCAATGCCAATGACCCCGCTACCCTGCAATACCTTGCGCCTTACACGGGTGCGGCGATCGCCGAGCACTTCATGTATAACGGCCGGGCGACGCTGGTGATCTACGATGACCTCTCCAAGCAAGCTCAGGCCTATCGCCAGATGTCCCTGCTGCTCCGCCGCCCGCCCGGCCGCGAAGCCTATCCGGGGGATGTCTTCTATCTCCACTCGCGCTTGCTCGAACGCGCTGCCAAACTCAACGATGAGCTGGGCGCCGGCAGCATGACGGCGCTGCCGATCATCGAAACCCAAGCGGGTGATGTGTCTGCCTACATTCCAACCAACGTGATCTCGATCACCGACGGTCAGATTTTCCTCTCCTCCGACCTGTTCAACGCTGGGTTCCGCCCGGCGATCAACGCCGGTATTTCGGTCTCACGGGTTGGCTCGGCGGCACAGATCAAAGCCATGAAGCAGGTCGCCGGTAAGCTGAAGCTAGAACTGGCGCAGTTCGCGGAACTGGAAGCCTTCTCGCAGTTTGCCTCTGACCTTGACCCAGCGACCCAGGCGCAGTTGGCGCGGGGGCAGCGCTTGCGCGAACTGCTCAAGCAGCCCCAGTACTCGCCGCTGTCTGTGGTTGAACAGGTTGCCGTTGTGTATGCGGGCTTGAACGGCTACACCGACGACATTGCGGCGGAAAAAGTCAGCGACTTTGCTCAGGGCTTCCGCGAGTACATCGTGACCAGCAAGCCGCAATTTGGTGAGATCATCCGCAGCGAGAAGAAGCTGACCGAGGCGGCGGAAGGCATCTTGAAAGAGGCGATCGCCGAATTCAAGCAGACCTTCTCAGTCTCTGCCTAATCTCCCTGCCCAGGAGTTGGGTCTAGTGGCTCAACTCCAGCTGTTTTTCTGCGTCTCCAGCTGTTTTACCGCTTTTGTCATGCCCAACCTTAAAGCGATTCGCGATCGCATCCAGTCGGTCAAAAACACGCGCAAGATTACCGAAGCCATGCGCCTCGTCGCCGCCGCCAAAGTGCGCCGCGCCCAAGAACAAGTCACCTCGACGCGGCCGTTTGCAGACTGCCTCGCGCAGGTGCTCTATGGTTTGCAGAGCCGCCTGCGATTTGAAGATGTTGACCTGCCGCTGCTGCAAGCGCGTGAAGTCGAGACTGTTGGTCTGCTAGTTGTTTCGGGCGATCGCGGTCTCTGCGGCGGCTACAACGCCAACATCATCAAACGTGCCGAAGCCCGCATCCGTGAACTGAAAGCAGAGGGCGTCAACTACAAACTGATCCCCGTTGGTCGCAAAGCGCTGCAATATTTCAAGCGCCGCGATGCGCCGATTAGCAAGTCATTCTCCGGCCTGGAGCAAATCCCCTCGGCGGCTGAAGCCTCGAATATCGCCGATTATTTATTAGCGTTGTTTCTGTCCCAGACAGTTGATCGGGTCGAGCTGGTTTATACCAAATTCGTCTCGCTGATCAGCTCGCGCCCCGTCATCCAGACCTTGCTGCCCTTGACGCCTCAGGGCCTCGAAGTCAAAGACGATGAAATCTTTCGTCTGACTAGCAAAAGCGGCAACTTCAGCGTCGAGCGCGAGACCGTCACCGCCGAGCGGCGCGAGCTGCCGCGTGACACGATCTTTGAGCAAGATCCGACGCAAATCTTGGAAGCCTTGCTCCCCCTCTACCTCAACAACCAACTGCTGCGTGCCCTGCAAGAAGCGGCAGCGAGTGAGCTAGCGGCACGGATGACAGCCATGAACAATGCCAGCGACAACGCCAGTGACTTGCTGGTGTCCTTGACTCGCTCCTACAACAAGGCGCGGCAAGCCTCGATCACTCAGGAAATTCTTGAGGTGGTGGCTGGTGCTAATGCTCTTTGAACAGTGAGACAGCGCGGTCATCGCTGGATTCAAAGCCTAAAATCGATCGATCAAAATCGGCGCAAGGCCATTGCTTGCCTTGCGCCGATTTTTTCAGTCACTAGCTACCGAAGCGGTTGCCGCCGCTGCTTGCCAGAGCTTGTGCAAGACGAACTCCAAGTTGTAAGCCAATGTGGCGATAAACAGCCCCGTGTCACTTTCGGCACTCTCGGCAAGCCAGGTGCCATTGAGGCTCACTTCAACATAGTCGGCATCGCAGCGGGCGATCGCCAGTGCCTCCGACGGTTGCCGCTTGTTCGCCGTCGCCAACACTGCCAACTGCGGCAAATCGGCCGGCAGCAAGAAGCAAGCCGTACTCGGTTCGACGTAGAGCGGTGTCGCTGCCCGCAATGACAGCATGACCCGCGCTGTCACCCAATCCTCCAGCACCTGCACCAGGTGCTCCATGTGGAGGCCGCGTTCCGTGTAAATCAGTTTTAACATCGGCTTTCTCGATCTAGGTTCATCGCAAAAATCGTCAAGTCATACCGAGTCCGAATTTTTTGCCCCAAAAATGAAATACAGGGTAGGGAGGTTCAAACCCTCCCGATGTTGCAGTTTTTGGGGATCACGATACGGGTTTGGTATCAGTCACTGGGGGAATTAGCGGGGCTGGCGATCGCGCCAAAACCGATCTGCAAACGCTACAGCGGGATGAATCGGAGCCTTGGGCGGCGTTCGCAAGTGCAGGCCCACCTGTTCCGGCGGGCGATCGCCCTTACGCGAGTTGCAGGCTTCGCAAGCCGTCACGACGTTATCCCAGGTGTGTTGACCGCCCTTGGAGCGCGGCACCACGTGGTCAAGGGTCAAATGACTCTTACTGCCGCAGTACTGGCAGGTATGCCGGTCGCGGCGGAGTACCTCGCGGCGGTTCACCGCTGGCAACTTCCACACCCGTTCGGGCGCGCGCTGCGTCAGGCGGATGTGGGCCGGGACGCGCAAGGTTTGACGGGGCGATCGCAGTACCGCCGCCGTTTCGTCAAACCAAGTCAACGGCTCCGCCTTACCCGTCACCAACAGCACCACCGCCCGTCGCAGCGCGACATAGCTCACAGGCAGATAGTTCTGCGAGAACACCACAATGGATTGATGCAGGCTGGGAGTTACACAGGTCACGACTACTCTCCTCGGGCTATCAGCCGTAAATGGATTCATGTCAACCAAAACCAAAACCCCCGCTGGCAAGGCGCGCAGCGGGGGTACAAAGAAGCGAGAGATTCACTTCAAGTCAGTACAGCCAGATTTGGTGGCTTGTACCGCCCACTGCTACTTATTGGGTTGGGGTCTTCAATGCTAATAAACTGATGCTTGCCCAGACCGTAACCGCCTACCAACGCAGTCATCGCCGCCTCGCCCCGCATGGCGCTCGTCCAGGCTGAGCTGAGCCAGAGGATCACGGGTAGTTTGGGCTGACCGAGCGATCGCCCGAGTCGCTGATCCCCAAAAATGGTCAACGCGCCCCACCAACCACAGCGAGCAGCGGCAGCGATGCCGGTTGCCCCGATGTGGTGTGTGTAGAACGCGTTTAAGCCTTTCACGGTCGAACTCCTGAGTGAAGTTAAGGAAGGGTTATGACTTTGAAAAAATTGCTGTCAAAGCTGACTTTTACATACTACACTTGTGTTACTGGTATGTCCATAGTTTTGGAGGAAAATTTCTCATGCGAACCTTAACGCGCACCTCGACCACCGAGATGGAAGTCACGAGCATTAGGCTAGAGCGGGAGCTGAAAGACAAGCTCAAGTCCCTCTCCGGCAATACTGGCTATCAAGCTCTGATTCGCGATGTGCTCTGGAATTATGTCCATCAAAAATCTGGCGACTATCGACCACAATTTTCGCGCGCCGACATCCGAGCCAGCTTCGATGCCGTGGCGCAGAAGGATGAATGCTGCGCGCTCACCGGTCAACTGATTCCCGAAGCCACCCCAATGTCCCTCGGCCTCACCACGACAGGCGACCTCGTTCCCCTCAGCCCCGGCAGCCTCGCCGTCTGACCCGACGACGGGAGGGGCCGCCCCGCTCCAGTTCCCTCCCGCACTGACTCGATGACCCCGCGCGGCAAATTGCCCAGCGCTGCCTCTGCACCGGCTGGCGACTCACAAGCTTTTGACCCAGGATTCGCTTCACACCGTCAAACGCTGCCAACTCCCTAGCTGAGCCGTCGCGCCGCTCGACCAGCGCAGTAGACTCGCCGGTTGCCCCGGCTGCAAGTCGGGTAAACCCAGCGCCTGACGGGGTGCAGTGGTGGCTGCTGCGATCGCCGCCGCCGGTGAGCAAACGTCCCAATTCACCAGATTTTGCACGCCCGCCAGCAGCGGCCAAGTCGTCCCCGCCAGCGTCCCGTCTGGTAGCCGTGCCGTGCCCTGACTGACCTCGATCTGGCGGCTGTCCCAAGGATAAGTGCCATCAGGCAGGCCCAGGGGTGCCAACGCATCACTGACGAGGAAGAGGCCGCGATCGCCCGCTGCCCGCCACAAAAGCTGCAACATCGTCGGACAAACGTGCTGCCCATCGGCGATCACGCCCGCCCAAGTGTTGGGATGCACCAGCGCTGCACCGAGTAAACCTGGCTCGCGATGGTGCAGCGGCGGCATGGCATTAAAAGCATGAGTTACCATTGTCGCTCCCTGCTGAAAGGCTTGTTCTGCCTGGGCGGCCGTTGCCAGTGAATGACCGAGGCTGACGGTGATGCCTTGGGAACGGAGGGTGGCGATCGCTTCCCCCCCCGTCTCCAACTCCGGTGCAAGCGTCATAATTTTGACCACCGCCGCAAAGTCGCCGAGAACCTGCTGCAAGGTTTCTACTGACAGCGGCTGCAAATGCTCAGGCGGGTGCGCGCCGCGCTTCGCCGGGTTGAGGCAAGGCCCTTCGAGGTGGACGCCAAGGATGCGTGCTGTTTGAGGTGGCGGCTCGCGATAGAGTGGCGAGGCGGCGATCACGGCGAGGGCACGGTGAATATTCGCAATTGCTGTCGTCACCAGCGTCGGGTAAAACCCATCCACCCCTTGCTCCCAGAGGTAGCGACCGATCTTCGTCAGCACCGGCTGGTGCTCCGAGCGCAGGTCGGGAAAGGCGAGACCCAGGCCGCCATTGATCTGCAAGTCGAGGCCGCCGAGCGAGAGCCAATCCCCGGCAAGGTCGAGGGCATCGGCGGCCGGTTTCGCCGTGGACATAGGGGCGATCGCCGCGATTTGACCATCCACGACCTCGACCTGAACCAGACCGTCGCGATCGCTGAGGCGAGCATTGTTGATTGTGCAGGAAGTCGGCATCGGGAAAACAAATCAGCAACCATCTAGCATCCTAAGACGATTATCTCTTGCGTCAAGGGCCTTCGCAGGGTTCTCTCAAGGGGAAACGCGATCGCGCCGGTCTCGATTTATGCTGCAAATCTTGGCGGCGGCGATTCCGGATGGAGGTCGCTGGTCTGCTGTTTTGGGGCTTCTGCGGGGTCAGATTCCGGCTTTTGCGGGTCTGGATAGCGGCTTTTTCCGCTTGAACAGGATTTTACTGAGTAGTCTTGAACTTCTTTGCGGCTCTCTCGCAGAGCTTTGTTTTCTGGGGCTTCTTTCTATCTTTTTGGCTACCCTTCTATATGCATTGACCTTGGAGGTTCAGCCCCCGATCGAGACGCTAACCTTGCAAGTCGTGTAAGTGTACTGGCTTCTCCCTTGCAAGGGGAAATGATTCAGCCGCTGTACGCTTTTTCAGATCTACGGCTCATTGACTTCCTGACACACTCCAAGCCGGGTTACCGGGTCAACTGCTCTCCTCATCCACCAGCGCTGCTTCACGTTCGAGCAAGAGCAAGTTCCGCAGTTGGTCGGTGTCCATTTCCGTCAACCACTGTTCGCCCGCATCGACAGTTTGCTCAGCCAGTTGGCGTTTGCTAGTAATGATGGCGTCGATTTTTTCCTCCAGCGTGCCGGTGCAGACAAATTTGTGAACCTGGACATTCTGCTTCTGACCAATGCGGAAGGCGCGGTCGGTTGCCTGATCTTCAACTGCCGGGTTCCACCAGCGATCGACATGGAAGACGTGATTGGCACGGGTCAAGTTCAGGCCCGTGCCACCTGCTTTCAGCGAGAGAATGAAGAGTTGCGGCCCCTCCGGGTCGTTCTGGAAGCGATCCACCATTGCTTCGCGTTGGTCGCGCGCTGTTGAGCCATAGAGAAACAGAACTTCGGTGCTAAATTTCTCGCTCAGGTAGGCTTGCAGGAGTTTGCCCCATTCCGCGAATTGGGTGAAGAGGAGGGCGCGATCGCCCTCGGCGATCGCTTCCTCAAGCATCTCTTGTAAACGCAACAGTTTGCCCGAGCGGTCAGCGCGACTCAGGCTGGACTCCTTGAGATACTGGGCGGGGTGATTGCAGACTTGTTTTAGCCGCAGCAGCAACGTGAGAATGAGGCCCCGTCGCTTGATACCCTCAGCCGCTTCGATTTCGGCGAGTGAGTTATCGACCAGTTTTTGGTAAATGCGAGCTTGCTCGGCGGAGAGGCCGCAGAATACGGTCATTTCCTGCTTTTCGGGCAGATCCTGAATGATTTCCTTATCGGTTTTCAAGCGGCGCAGGATGAAGGGTTGCACCAGCGAGCGCAGGGTTTGCAGCGAGTCGCGATCGCCATATTTCTCGATCGGCATCGCGAAGCGGCGCTGGAAGAACTGGCGTGTCCCCAGAAAACCAGGATTGAGAAAATCCAGGATCGACCAGAGTTCCGTCAGCCGATTTTCGACCGGGGTTCCGGTCAGGGCAATGCGGAAACCAGTCTGGAGTTCGCGCACCGCCTGGGATTGCTTGGCTTGGGGATTTTTGATGTTCTGGGCTTCATCGAGGACGACGCCTTCCCAAGTAATGCCTTTGAGGGTTTTGATGTCGCGCTGCACCAGAGCGTAGCTGGCGATCGCCACGTCTTTATCCTGCATCGCGTTCACAAACGCTTTGCCCTTGGGCCGCTTGTCGCCGTGATAGAGCAACACCGCTAAGTCTGGGGCGAAGCGGCGCGCCTCGCGTTCCCAGTTGCCGAGGACAGAGGTGGGGCAGACAATCAGCACCGGTTTCTTCAGGCGCTTTTGCTGACGGAGGTGGAGTAAGAAAGCAAGGAGCTGCGGTGTTTTACCCAGGCCCATGTCATCCGCCAAGCAAGCACCGAGACTCCAGCGCTCCAGAAAAGCAAGCCAGCCGACGCCGCGCGCTTGGTAGGGGCGCAGTTCGCCGTGGAAGCTTTTGGGAGTGGGGATGGGTTTGACAGCTTGGTTGTCGTGGAGATTGGTGAGCAAATCTTCCAGAACGCCCGCCGCGTCGAAATCGACCACGGGCAGCTTGGCAAGGACTTTAGTATCCCCAGTGTTCAAGCGCAGGGCATCCTCGACCGTGAGCGTCATATCCGCGGCGTCAGTCGAACTAAGGATCGCTTGAGCGGCACGGACATCAGCCGGTTGCAGGGCGATCCACTGGCCATTGACTTCCACCAGCGGCGACTTCTGTTCCAGCAGGCGCTCGAAGTCGGCGCGCGAGAGCGTCTGGTCGCCGACAGCGATATCGAGCTTGTAGTCTAGGAGGCTGTGCAGGTTGAGGCGATCGCCCGTTTTGCCCCGCACGCTCGCCGAAATCTTGACACCGAGGCGTTGCTCGTCAGCCCCCGCATCTAGTCCTGGCGGCAGCACGACATCAAAACCGCTATCGCGCAGTTGCCAGACCCCGGCGCGGATGAATTCGTAGACTTGAATCGGGTCAAGCAAGCATTGAGTGGGCTGACTCTGTTCCAGGCTGGCAGCGATCGGTGGGTAGAGGCTAGCGGCTAAGCCGAGACCTTTCAGGAGCGTTTCCTGGGGCTGTTCGACGATCTGCCCCTGGTACTCAAACTGTTCGACCGGCTGCTTCCAGATCGTGGCGGCGTCGATGACGACGCCGCGATCAACCGCTGAGCGCAAAGAGTAGTTGAGTTTCCAGTCCAACTTACCCCAGTTAATCTCACCCACACTGGGAGGCTCAAGCACGAAGCTGGTGTAGAAAGACTGCGTGCTGAGTTCACAGGTGTCGGGCGCAACCCGGTAGTCCTGAACGGGATATTGCCAGGTTTGCAGCGCCGCATTGAGGCGCTCGCGCTCGCCATTCAGTTCACACTGGCGCTCTGCTTGGCTCAGGGCTTCCAGCCAGGGATAAACCAGCAGGCCCTTGCTGACACTGGCGGGCGGCTCGAGCCAGTCGCGCATCTGCACATCGGTCAAGTTGGCCAGGCAGTTGAGCAAGACAGCTTGCGGTTCGGCAAAGGCGGCTTGGGCGGCCGGCACCTCGGCAGGATGCAGGCCGGTGGCGATCGCCCGCCAGAGTGAGGGCATCCGTTGGCTGAACTGAGCGAGGCGGGCACGATCACTGGCGCTGTCGAGCAGCGGCTGCCAGATGCTTTCGGTGCCGCCGTTGCGGGCATAGAGGCCGGGCAGGACTTTGCCCCGGGCGAGCAGTGCCAGACTCCAGCGGTAGATCTGCGCCGCGTAGCGCAGCGAGTCGCCGAGGCTACTGCTAGCGCGCAGGCTGTTGAGGGGGACTTGCCGGAGCAGGGCGATCGCCGTCAGCGGGTCAAGCACGAACCCGCCCACCTGCCACCACTGCAACTCCAGCCCAGCCGTATCAGCCATTTCCGCACTGCTGCCCGAGAGGACAGGCACGGGAGCCGGACGGGGACTGCCGCGTCGCCGCGCGGCGGCGGCTGGGGAGCGCGAACACGGGCGATCGCCAATCCGGGCTAGACTCACGGCCGAAGTCAGGAAACTGGCGTTCGAGCAGATCCAGCAGTTCCGCCGGCGTCAGCGCGAACGGATGCGTTGGCACGGCCCCAGCGACCTCGACGGAGGCGAGCGCCGCCTGTGCCCGCCAAGTCTCCCCCCAAATAAATAGGTAGCCCGCAGGCGGTTCCAGAATCCAACTGCTATGTAAAGTTGCCATACAGTTCAGTTGCTAAAACGGGCGCTGCTGCCGCTGTGCAGCCTGCTTCAAACCAATTTAGAGACCTCAGTCGCATTGCCAAATCACCCCGCTGTTCTCTCCCTCTCCCATCTTTCGGTTAAATGCTACGATTGCCAAGTAAGAAGAAAGAAGTAGGAAGGAAAAGCCTAAGCAATGCAAGAATTTGACAAGTCGATATCCTTCGACGGTAGGGATATTCGACTCAGTATGGGTCTGCTTGCGCCGCAGGCCGGGGGTTCAGTCCTCATTCAGTCCGGCGAAACGGCAGTCTTAGTGACAGCAACGCGATCGGGAGGCAGAGAAGGTATTGATTTTTTACCGCTGCTCGTCGACTACGAAGAAAGGCTCTATGCTGCTGGTCGCATTCCCGGTGGCTTCCTCCGTCGCGAAGGCCGTCCCCCCGAAAAAGTAACCCTCACGAGCCGCCTCATCGATCGACCGCTCCGCCCGCTGTTCCCACAATGGTTGCGCGATGACATTCAAATTGTAGCGACAACGCTGTCCATGGACGAACATGTGCCACCAGATGTCCTCGCCGTAACCGGAGCCTCGGTCGCCGTGCTTCTCGCCGAAATCCCCTTCCAGGGGCCGATGGCAGCCGTGCGTGTTGGACTCGTGGGAGACGATTTTATCATTAACCCGACCTACAAAGAAGTCGAAGAGGGAGATCTTGACCTGGTAGTCGCTGGCACCCCGGCTGGGATCGTCATGGTTGAGGCGGGAGCCAATCAACTGCCGGAGCAGGACGTGATCGAAGCGATCGAGTTTGGCTATGAGTCGATCCAGGACTTGATTGCCGCTCAGCATGAATTACTCGCGGAAGCCGGCCTCAAGCAGGTCGAAGCTGAGCCACCGCCCGAATCGTCGGAACTCCTCGAATTTGTTCAGAAGCACGCTACTGAAGGCGTCAAGAAGACGCTGAAACATTTTGAATTTAGCAAGCCGGAGCGGGACGCAGCCTTAGATACCGTCAAGGAAGAGCAGGTGATCGCGGCGATCGCCGAACTCCCTGAAGATGACCCCGTGCGCCTCGCGGCCGCAGACAGCAAAGCGCTCAGTAGCACCTTCAAAAAACTCACCAAACAACTGATGCGCGCTCAGATCATCGAAGATGGGGTGCGCGTCGATGGTCGTCAACTCGACGAAGTGCGTCCCGTATCTTGTCGCGTCGGTGTCCTACCACAGCGGGTGCACGGCTCCGGTCTGTTTCAACGGGGTCTGACCCAGGTACTCTCGCTCGTGACCCTCGGCACCCCTGGCGACGCTCAGGAGCTAGACGATCTACACCCCGACACCCAAAAACGCTATCTCCACCACTACAACTTCCCGCCCTATTCCGTAGGCGAAACGAAACCAATGCGATCGCCCGGCCGCCGTGAAATCGGTCACGGCGCCCTCGCCGAACGGGCGATCATGCCGGTGCTCCCATCGAAGGACGACTTCCCCTACGTCCTACGTGTCGTTTCCGAGGTACTCTCCTCAAACGGCTCTACCTCTATGGGATCAGTCTGCGGCTCCACACTGGCACTGATGGACGCCGGGGTTCCCCTAAGCAAACCGGTCAGTGGCACCGCCATGGGCCTGATCAAAGAAGGCGACGAAGTACGAGTGCTCACCGACATCCAAGGCATTGAAGACTTCCTCGGCGACATGGACTTCAAGGTTGCGGGAACCGACACTGGCATTACCGCCCTCCAGATGGACATGAAGATCACCGGCCTGCCGGTCGAAGTCATCGCCCAAGCCATCGAACAAGCGAAGGCCGGTCGCCTGCACATCCTTGAGAAAATGCTCAGCGCCATCGACCAGCCGCGCGCCCAACTCTCCCCCCGTGCCCCGCGCCTGCTCAGTATCCGCATTGATCCTGACCTGATCGGCACGGTCATTGGTCCGGGCGGCAAGACAATTCGTAGCATCACCGAGCAGACCGAGACCAAGATCGACATCGAAGACGATGGCAAGGTCACCATCTCCGCCCTCGATGCCGACAAAGCCGAACAAGCTCGCCGCATCGTCGAGGGAATGACCCGCAAGCTCAGCGAAGGCGACGTCTATGTCGGCAAGGTGACGCGAATTATTCCCATTGGTGCTTTTGTTGAAGTCCTGCCGAGCAAGGAAGGCATGATTCACATTTCCCAACTGGCGGACTACCGCGTGGGTAAAGTCGAAGACGAGGTCGCCGTCGGTGACGAAGTGGTGGTCAAGGTTCGCGAAATTGATTCGCGCGGCCGGATTAACTTGACTCGCCTCGGTATTCATCCGGACGAAGCGGCAGACGCTCACGAAGCAGCGATGAAATAAGCCCTCCACTCACAGCAGTCTCGACCGCCACCAGAGCACCCCGGCACTGGTTGCGGTTGCTCCCAGGATTAGCTAAGGTGGTATCCTGATGTGAGCTTTCGACCCCTTTCAGTGGCTCGCATCTGCAAGCGGACTGGGTTGATAAACCTGCTGATAACTATCAATTATTGCAAGGAGACTTAGACAAAATTGACTCGTCGCTATTTATTCACCTCAGAGTCTGTCACGGAAGGTCATCCCGACAAAATCTGTGATCAGATTTCTGACACCATCCTGGATGCCCTCTTAACTAAAGACCCGCTGAGCCGGGTAGCAGCTGAGGTCGTCGTGAACACCGGCTTGGTACTGATCACGGGCGAAATTACCTCGCAAGCGCAGGTCAATTATGTCGATCTCGCCCGCCAAAAAATTGCCGAGATTGGCTATACCGATGCTAACAACGGCTTCTCTGCCAATAGCTGCTCCGTGATCGTCGCGCTGGATGAGCAATCACCAGACATCGCTCAAGGCGTCACCCGCGCTCAGGAACAGCGCGAAGCCCTGAGCGAGGATCAACTGGATCGCATCGGTGCAGGCGACCAAGGACTCATGTTCGGCTTTGCTTGCGATGAAACGCCCGAGCTGATGCCGCTACCGATCAGCTTGGCGCACCGCATCTCGCGACGGCTAGCCGTAGTTCGCAAATCAGGTCAGCTCCCCTATTTGGGGCCGGATGGCAAAACCCAGGTCAGTGTCATCTATGAAGACGATAAGCCCGTCGGCATCGACACGATTCTGATCTCTACCCAGCACACTGCTAACGTCGATGGCTTGACCGACAACGCCGCGATCCAAGCCAAAATCAAGACTGACTTGATGAGCGCAGTGGTTGAACCGGTATTTTCTGATATTGCGGTGAAGCCGGACAGCCAAACCCGGTTCTTGGTCAACCCTACTGGTAAGTTTGTGATTGGCGGACCCCAGGGTGATTCCGGTTTGACCGGCCGCAAAATTATTGTCGATACCTATGGTGGCTACTCCCGCCACGGCGGCGGTGCATTCTCGGGCAAAGACCCCACGAAAGTGGATCGCTCAGCCGCCTATGCAGCTCGCTACGCGGCTAAGAATATTGTTGCCGCCGGTTTGGCTGAAAAATGCGAGGTTCAGCTTAGCTATGCCATCGGTGTCGCCCGACCCGTAAGCATTTTGGTCGAGACCTTCGGCACCGGCAAGGTCAGCGAGGCCCTGCTACTCGATCTCGTCCGCCAACACTTTGAGTTACGTCCTGCTGGCATTATCCAGGCCTTCAATCTCTGCGATCTCCCGGCTAAACATAATGGCCGTTTTTATCAGAATGTCGCGGCTTACGGTCATATGGGTCGTCAAGATCTGGCGCTGCCCTGGGAACAAGTGGATAAGGCGGCTCTGCTAAAAGCAGCGGCACTCGTAGGCGTAACGGCTTGACCACATTGGCTAGCGAGCCTTGCATATCTGTGCGGAAGCCGCTGATGGTAATTTCCTGGCTCTCAAAACCCAAGTCTTACGGCTTTGAGAGTCGATTCTTTTCACCATACTGCTGCTGATAGTAGGCCTGATATTCCGGTGACAGCAGCGGCCGCCACCAGTCTGGATGGGTTAAATACCAACTGACGGTCTGCCGTAACCCCTCGGCGAGGCTGACTTGTGGCCGCCAGTCCAGCTCGTGGCTCATTTTGCTCGCATTGATCGCGTAGCGGCGGTCGTGCCCTGGGCGATCGCCCACCAGTGTAATCAATTGCCGGGCGGGTTTGACCGGTAATGCGGGTGCCAACTCATCCATGAGATCGCAGAGCCTCTCCACTAGGTCGAGATTGGTCACCTCGTTATTGCCGCCAATATTGTAGTTTTCTCCTGGCTGACCATGGCGAATGATGATCGCCAGCGCTTGGCAGTGGTCGCCGACATAGAGCCAGTCGCGAATGTTTTGACCATCCCCGTAGACCGGAATTGGCTTGCCCAACAAAATATTGATACAGGTCAGCGGGATTAGCTTTTCTGGGAAGTGATAGGGGCCGTAATTATTGGAGCAATTCGTAATAATTGTCGGTAGTTTATAGGTGTGGTAGTAGGCACGGGCGAGGTGATCGCTCCCGGCTTTAGAAGCGGCGTAGGGGCTGTTGGGTGCGTAGGGCGTTGTCTCGGAAAATGGCGGATCTTCCGGTTCTAAACTGCCATAAACCTCATCGGTTGAAACGTGGAGAAAAAGCGGTGGGCGGCGTAGCGACTCGACGTGATGGCGAAAGGCTTCGAGGAGTGTAAAGCTGCCCACCAAGTTGGTTTGAATGAAGGCATCTGGCGCGAGAATTGAGCGGTCAACGTGGGATTCAGCCGCAAAGTGGGCAATGGTGTCGATTTGCTCTTGCTGTAGCAGCCTATCGACTAGGGCGCGATCGCCAATATCCCCCTGCACCAGACGCAGCCGCCCGTCCAGCTCCAGCTCAGCCAGGTTCGCCCGATTGCCCGCGTAGGTCAGCGCATCTAAAACAACGATGCGATCGCCCGGAGCCGTCTCACACCAGTAGCGGGCAAAGTTTGAGCCAATAAACCCCGCGCCACCAGTAATCAGCAGGCGGCGCGGCAGGCGATCAAATGGCAGCGATGACATGAGCGACAATAAGCCATAGTTGAGCCGCGAGCCGTTTTCTGGCGACGCCAGCCCGTTTCATCCATGCAGATTATCACAGGGACAACCCAACTCTTGGGCGTCATCGGCGACCCCGTACAGCATTCGCGATCGCCGCTCATGCACAATGCGGCGATCGCCCAGCTCGGTGTTGATTTTGTTTACCTGCCACTACCCGTCAAAGCCAATGACCTCGCTACCGCCTTGCTCGGCTTCGTCGCGATTGGGCTGCGCGGTTTCAACATCACGATTCCCCACAAGCAAGCGATCCTGCCGTTTTTACAGGAAATTTCACCGGTTGCCGCCGCGATCGGCGCAGTCAACACGGTCTGGCGCACCGCCGACGGCTGGGCGGGCACCAATACCGATGCCGTCGGCTTCATCGCACCGCTGCGCGAACTTGAGCGCGACTGGTCAACGGTGCCGGTGCTGATTCTCGGCTGCGGTGGCGCGGCGCGAGCTGTGGTCGCCGGTTGCGCCGAACTGGGCTGTCCCAAGATTGCAGTGGCTGGCCGCGACCCGGCAAAGCTGGCTGCGTTTGCCGCCAGTTGGCAAGATTCGCCCTGGTCACCCACTCTACAAATTATCCCTTGGTCAGACCTAGCGACTGTCTTACCCGCCACGCAACTGCTCGTCAATGCCACGCCGCTGGGGATGGCTCCCCAGGTCGAACAGTCACCGCTGACCGTCACCGCCTTACAAAAATTGCCGACTAGCGCGATCGCCTATGACCTGATTTATACACCTCGACCCACACAATTTCTAAAACTCGCCCAACAGCAGGGTTTCGTCACCATTGATGGCAGCGAAATGCTGGTGCAACAGGGCGCAGCCGCCCTACAAATTTGGCTCGACCAAGCCGTGCCTGTCGCCGTCATGCGCGCAGCCTTGCTCACAGGGACTTAATTCCCGCAAAGCGCAACCGCTAGGGTCTTTTCCATAAGCCCCAATTATGGGCATACTGTCGCCTGCTCAGCCTCAGCGGACGCCGTTGCCAGTGTAGCGCTCAGCACCCTGGGAGAAACCACGCACCCCAGATCTAGGGGGTGATCCCCACTAGTTATAATAGAAAAATGGCTGTTATGCTGTGCAAGCTGTTTAAATAAATGTACGGTGTTTCCGTATATCCACGGAAGCAGTGGGTTTCTGAATATAGCGCCAAGTCATTACTCTACAGTCACATTACTTCAGTCCTATATCATGCTTAGCGACATCGATCTGATCAAGCGCCTGAGTCCCAGCAGCATGGATCAGATCCTGTTTTATCTTGCGTTCAGTGCGATGCGTACCAGCGGTCACCGTCATGGCGCTTTTCTCGACGCTGCCGCCACAGCGGCGAAGTGCGCCATCTACACGACGTACCTGGAGCAAGACGAAAATACCCGCATGACCGGTCACCTCCACCACATCGAACCGAAGCGGGTCAAGGCAATCGTCGGGGAAGTACGTCAAGCACTGACTGAGGGCAAGCTCCTGAAAATGCTTGGCTCTCAGGAACCCCGTTACCTGATCCAGTTTCCTTACGTCTGGCTCGAACGCTACCCCTGGCAGCCCGGTCAGTCTCGCCTACTCAATACCAACCTCACCGCCGAGCAGCGACGGCAGATCGAAATGAAACTGCCCGCACAACTGCCCGAGGCACGGTTGATCAATTCCTTTGAGTTCGTTGACTTGATTGAGTTTCTCCACATGCGATCGCAGGAAGATCTGCCCAAAGCACGACAGATGCCGATGAGCGAAGCCCTCGCAGAACACATCAAGCGCCGCCTGCTCTACTCTGGCACGGCAATGCGGGTCGATAATCCGTGGGGCTTGCCCTTCTATGCCCTGACTCGCCCGACCTACTCGCCCGCCGACTCCCAAGAACGCACCTATCTGATGATTGAGGATACGGCGCGTTTCTTTCGGATGATGCGCGACTGGGCGGAGCGGCAGCCCAATGTCATGCGGATTTTGGAAGAATTGGATATTCCACCGCACCAATTTGAAGCGGCGAAGGCGGAACTAGACGAGGTGATCCGGGCTTGGGCGGATAAATATCATGATCCGGCTGGCGAAACCACGATCGTGCAAATGGTGCTCGGCCTTAAGGATGACTGAAGCGGCTGTTCGTGGCTGGCAATTTGACGATGAATCCGAAATTTTCTGACCTTGAGATCGCTTTGTTGTTTGTCAGTGCTGATGTCCTTAGCGCTAATCGAGCAGTAGTTTCACGGCGCACAGAGCAAATTTTCTACCTGTCTGACGTTTGCGGTGTCGAAGACGAATTGCCAGCGGACATTGATAACCCTGCGGCTTATCTCGCGATACCGCATCGGCAGGAGCTGGATCTAGGTCGCACTTTGGTGGAGGAGTTTGTCGCTATCCATATGCCGGAGTGGGACGCTCATGTACACGACCTTTTTCGGTGGCCTGGAGCCTATCGCAACTTCAAGCGATTACTCGTGAGCCAAAACCGGCTCGACCAATGGCATCAATTTGAAAATATGACGACGGCTCTTTGGCTGCAAGCTTGGTGTCGCCAAAACGGCCTTGATTTTGACTTGGACGAACCGATTTAGCGTCGAGATCAAGTTGAATTTCTGTCGCTGACCACTTTCATGGCTCCAGGCTGGCAATTCTGGATTGATCGCGGTGGCACCTTCACCGACATCGTGGCACGCCGTCCCGATGGGCAGATTGTGGTGCATAAGCTGCTTTCTGAAAACCCCGAACGCTACCGGGATGCCGCCATTCAGGGGATGCGTGAGCTACTCGGTTTAGACCCGGATGCTCCGTTAACGGCAGCGCCAATTGCGGCTGTGAAGATGGGGACAACGGTAGCGACCAATGCCCTCTTGGAGCGGCGGGGCGATCGCTTGGTACTCGCCATCACCCAAGGGTTTCGTGATGCCCTCCGCATCGGTCATCAAAATCGCCCCGACATCTTTGCCCGCCAGATTCAGTTGCCTGCTGTGCTCTACGAGTGCGTCATTGAGGTTGAAGCGCGCTGTGATGTCCAAGGCGGCGAGCTTGTGCCACTCAACCGTGAGCAAGTCCAGCATGATTTGCAAACCGCTTACGACGACGGGATTCGCAGTTGCGCGATCGCGCTCCTGCACGCCTACCGCTACCCCCAACATGAGCAACAGGTGGCCGCGATCGCCCGCGCCATCGGTTTTACGCAAATCTCCGTTTCGCACCAAGTCAGTCCCTTGATCGGGCTGATTGGTCGTGGCGATACCACCGTGGTCAATGCCTACTTATCACCGATTCTGCGGCGCTATGTCGAGCAGGTTAGTTCTCAGTTGGGTGGTTTAGCTGCTGACCCGGCAGAACCGAAACTAATGTTCATGCAGTCGAATGGCGGACTTGTGGCCGCAAAACAGTTTCAGGGCAAAGACAGCATTTTGTCAGGCCCAGCCGGAGGGATTGTCGGCGCAGTGAAGACGGCAGCGCTAGCGGGCTTAGAAAAAATCATCAGCTTCGACATGGGCGGCACCTCCACCGATGTCGCGCACTATGCGGGGGAGTACGAGCGGGATTGGCAGAGTGCGATCGCCGGGATTCGTCTGCAAGCGTCGATGCTGGCGATTCACACGGTCGCGGCGGGGGGCGGCTCGCTGGTGCAGTTTGACGGCGCGCGCTATCGCGTCGGCCCCGCCTCGGCGGGGGCAAATCCGGGACCGGCGGCCTATGGGCGCGGCGGCCCACTGACGATCACCGATTGCAATGTCCGGCTCGGCAAGTTGCAGCCCGATTTTTTCCCTGCTGTCTTCGGACCCGGCGCAGATCAACCGCTGGATGTTGCCAGCGTGCGCGAAAAGTTTGGCCGATTAACTGGCGAAATTGGTGATGGGCGCGCGCCGGAACAAGTTGCCGCTGGCTTCGTGGCGATCGCCGTTGAGAAAATGGCGAACGCGATCAAGAAAATCTCCCTGCAACGCGGCTATGACGTGTCCACCTACACGTTATGCAGCTTCGGCGGCGCAGGGGGTCAGCACGCCTGCCTGATCGCCGAGGCGCTGGGCATTCAGCAGGTTTTTCTGCACCCCTATGCCGGGGTGCTCTCGGCCTATGGCATCGGTCTCGCCGACATCCGCGTGCTGCGCCAGCAGTCGGTGGAGGTCCAGCTAACAGCAGCGGCGTTGCCCGACTTGCAGGCAGGGTTGCAAGCCTTGGTCGTCAGTGCGCGGGTGGAGTTGGCGCAGCAGGGGGGCAGGGGTGATGTGGCGATCGCCCAACAAGTTCACTTGAAATATGCAGGCACGGATGCCGCGATCGCCGTGCGCTTCGACAACCTCGCAACCATGTGCACCGAGTTCAGCCAACAGCACCAGCAGCGCTATGGCTTCAGTTGGCCCGGCCGCGATTTGATTGCGGCGACTTTGAGCGTCGAGCTAGTCTGTCCCACACAATCGGCGGCGGAATTGCCCTTATCGCGATCGCGCTCCAGCCCACCGCAACCGGTTGCCCATGTCCCGATTTTCACAGCCGCCAATTGGCACAGTGCGCCGGTCTACCAGCGCGCCGACTTACAGCCCGGCGATGAGTTGACCGGGCCGGCGATGATTGTCGAAGCGACGGGGACGAATATCGTCGAACCCAGTTGGCGAGCGGCAGTGAATGAGTGGGGACACTTGCTGTTGCAGCGACAACTGTTGTCAGCAGCAGCAAGGACTCAGCAATCCGCAAGGACGACAACCAACGCAACGACGCCTGACCCGGTGCGACTAGAGATTTTTAATCATCTGTTTCGGGCGATCGCCGAGCAAATGGGCACGACGCTGCAAAATACCAGCTACTCGGTCAATATCAAGGAACGCCTCGATTTTTCCTGCGCGATTTTCGACCGCAACGGACAGTTGGTAGCGAACGCGCCCCACATTCCAGTACATCTCGGTTCGATGAGTGAGAGCGTTGCCAGCCTAATCGCGGCTCAGGGGGAAAATTTCCAGCCGGGGCAAGTCTGGGCGTCGAATAATCCCTACAACGGCGGCACGCATTTGCCTGATGTCACCGTGATCACGCCCGTTTTCGCAGGATCTAGCGCGCAACCCTTATTTTACGTCGCCTCCCGGGGTCATCATGCCGACATCGGCGGCTTGACCCCAGGGTCGATGCCTCCTCAGAGCCGTCAGATTGAGGAAGAAGGGATTTTGCTCGCTAACGTCTTGCTCGTCAGCGGCGGGCAGTTCCGCGAGGCCGAGTTACGGGCATTGCTGGCGGCAAAACCCTATCCGGCGCGCAATCCCGACCAAAATCTGGCTGACCTACAAGCCCAGATCGCGGCGAATGCCAAGGGCGCGCAGGAGTTGCAGAAGCTGGTGCAGCAATATAGCCTAGCCACGGTTGATGCCTACATGGGGCATATTCAGGACAATGCCGAAGCATCGGTGCGGCGCGCGATCGCGGCCTTGCAGGACGGGCAATTTGCCGTCGAACTCGATGATCGCAGCCGCATCCGGGTGCAGATCCAGATTGACGCCGCCGCCCAGCAAGCCCGCATTGATTTCACCGGGACATCGCCGCAGCAGGCGAGTAACTTCAATGCACCAGCGGCGATCGCCAAGGCGGTCGTCCTCTACGTTTTTCGCACCCTCGTAGACGACGATATTCCCCTCAACGCCGGTTGCCTACGGCCGCTGACCATTATCCTGCCGCCGCGCAGTTTGCTCAATCCAGAACCGCCCGCCGCTGTCGTTGCCGGGAATGTCGAGACTTCACAGGCGATCGCCGACTGTCTCTACGGTGCCCTCGGCATTTTGGCCGCTTCCCAGGGCACGATGAACAATTTCACCTTTGGCAATGCCCAGTACCAGTACTACGAAACCATCTGTGGCGGCGCGGGCGCAGGCCATGGCTTCGCGGGCGCGGACGCAGTACATACACACATGACCAATTCGCGACTCACGGATCCGGAGGTGCTAGAGTGGCGCTTCCCGGTACAAGTGGAGCAGTTCAGTCTACGTCCCGGCAGTGGCGGCGCGGGTCAGTATCCCGGCGGCAATGGCATCATCCGTCGCATCCGCTTCCAGGAACCGATGACGGCGGCGATTCTATCAAGTCGGCGACGGATCGCTCCTTTCGGCCTCGCGGGCGGCGCAGCAGGTGCAACCGGCCGCAACTGGATACAACGCCGTGATGGCTCCGTTGAAGAATTGGGCAGTACGGCCAGCGTCATCATGCAACCGGGCGATGTATTCGTGATCGAAACCCCCGGCGGCGGTGGCTATGGGGCCGCTCTTGAGCAAGTGACTGACAACCCCGATGCTAAAACCGGCTAGGGCTACAATCGGGACAAGGAAGCTCAAAACTTGGGACGGGTCAGTGCCATGAAGATTACGCAAATATCAGTCATAGGCCTATGTCCACGTAGCGCCCGCGCGCAGAGGCGGATTAAGGAGGGGTTCACCCCCGCTTCGTCCATGAAAATCAGATCTTCCGGTCGAATCAGGCGAGCGGTTTGCCATTAGACAACCCGTTGTTGCTGGACGGACTCACTGGCTTTCTTGGCTGGGTAGAGGCTTTTTTTTGCGGCTGAAGCCGAGTTTCTTGAGCATCCGGTCGATGGTTGAACGGCTGACGTTCACTTCTAGCTTCTCGGCTACGAGTTCCCGCAGTTCATTGAGAGTCGCCTCGTTGTGAGTCCGCACGAGTTCGCTGAATTGTTCGAGCTGGGCGGGATTCAGCTTGGTGGGAGTTTGCTCGGTGCGGACTTTTGGGGCGAGGTTCCCAGTTGTTCGGTACTGTTTCAGTAACTTTTCAATGAAGCTGACAGCCACGCCGAAACGCGCCGCGAGTTGGCGCTGGGAAATGGGTTCGTTTTCGTAAGTCTCGACGATTTTCTGCCGGAAATCTATAGAGTAGGCTTTCATGAATTTTATGATTCTCTATCTTTACTGCCACTGTACCTCTTTGGCTTGAGATCCGCTATCCCCCTCTTATGTCATATTGGGGTCAAACCCTCATTTCCTCGTTGACTGTAACAACGTGGATTCGTCCAGAACTCCGAGCGTGACATAAGAGGGATACCCATGCCCAATGACCGACTCAGTGATTGATGCAGATTTCATCCCCGGATTAAGCCATGCCCCTGCTGCAATCCAGAATGCTGGCTTTTGGTCACTCCAGCAGGGCAGACTAATCCTGGTAGTAGAACGGGCGCACGCGGCTAGCGAAGCCCGTCGCTTTGAACTGGTCGAGGGTCAGCGGCGGCGGCTGGCTCTCGGACACCGAGATACGAATCTCAAAGTCACTCACCCCCGGCGGCACTTCCAGTAGCGTGCCCAGGCGAGTCCGGTTTTCCATCAACCGGTTGCCGTTGGCGTCATAGATGCGACCGAAAACATCAGCATCCACCACGGTTTTGCCCGATTTGTTCTCCGCTTTGCCGTAGACCAAGAAACACTGCACCGGTCGAGCGGAGCCGCGACTGTTGACTGCACCGGTCGCTAAATCGGGTGGGCAGGGTTTGTAGCCCAGTTCCGAGAGCTTGATCGGGGTCAAAGCGAGGGCGGTCGGCGCGATCGCCCAACTCAGCAACCATCCCAGCGCGGCGATCGCCAATACAGCTACAATTCTGAATTTCACAGCAGGCATTCCTCCCCAGAAATAGGCGGTCAAGGGCCTGAGCAGCCACTCAGCACCTCTCACCCATACGCTACCGCGTTGCGGTTGACTTGGGGCTACACCACAGGGGCGAATCGCTAAGCAAGCTGAATTGGCTGCCCAAAGGCTGGATCATTCATTGCAATTAGTAACAAATTGCGGCCTATTTATTGCACTTTTGAGGGGAAAGTTCATAGTCGTTTGCATTCGATTCACTGAACTTCAACTTCCAGGTGTTCCACCTTACAAGAGATTGCGCGTGTGCCATCAGCCCCAACAAACCGCGATAGGCTGCATAGCAGAGGGGCAAACGCCTCAACTGCTGTCACCGCCTCGCAACGAGCGGTTGGGGATCGCGGCCGTCACGCAGCGATCGCTTCACAGATAGCAGTTCTCGCCGCTCCCCTACTTGGTCTGAACCTGTATTTCACTTGGGGGTGAAGATAATGACCCAAAAAGTCCCAAGCCGCGCCCGGAATGTAGCCTTAGTCGGGCCCTACTCCAGCGGCAAAACGACCCTACTCGAGAGCCTGCTCGCCGTCACGGGCGCGATCGCCCGCAAAGGCCGCATCGCTGAAGGCAATACCGTCGGTGACAGCTCGCCCGAAGCCCGTGCCCGCCAGATGAGCCTCGAAATTTCCGTTGCCAGCGCCACCTACCACGAGACTGATTTCACTTTTCTAGATTGCCCCGGCTCGATTGAGTTTAGCCAAGAGACCGCCAACCTCCTCGTTGGCGCGGGTGCTGCCGTCGTCGTCTGCGAAGCGTCGGTAGACAAAGTGCTGACCCTTTCACCCCTCTTCAAATTTCTGGACGATTGGGAAATTCCCCACCTCATTTTCATCAATAAGCTGGATCGCGCCAAGGATGACTTCACGAACGTCCTGCAAGCTCTCAAAGCCGTTTCCAGTCGCCCACTCGTGCCGCAGCAATATCCCATTCGCCAAGAGCGCGAATTGGTCGGCTACATCGACCTGATCGACGAACAAGCCTATCACTACCACCCCGGTAGTCCGGCTGATCCGGTGCCGCTCCCCGAAGCTCTGCAACTCGAGGAGCGGCTGACCCGCGAAGAAATGCTTGAAACCCTCGCCGACTTCGATGATGAACTGCTCGAAGAGCTGCTCGAAGACATCGCGCCCGACCAGGCCGAGATTCGGCGGGATCTGAAGAAAAGCCTCGGCGCTGACTCGATCGTCCCCGTCTTCTTCGGCATCGCGGAACAAGACTACGGCGTCCGCCCGCTGCTCGAGGCACTGATCGCTGAAGCTCCTGATCCCAGTGTCACCGCCGCCCGGCGCGGCTTGGGAACCGTCGCAGCCGAGCCGGTGATCGCCCAAGTTCTGAAAACCTACTACACTCCCCAAGGCGGCAAACTCTCGCTGGCGCGCATTTGGCAGGGCGAGCTGATCGACAATATGACCCTGAATGGCGAGCGCCTCGGCGGCCTATACCGACTCACTGGGCAACAGCAGCAACCGGTGCAACGCGCTGGCGTGGGTGAGATTGTGGCGATCGCCCGCCTCCACAATGCCCAAACCGGCGACACGCTCAGCAGCGAGGATCATGTTCCCGACTTGCCGCGCGTCGAGCGGCTTGACCCGGTTTATGCTCTGGCGATCGCCCCCGAAAAACGCCAGGATGAGGTCAAACTCAGCGGGGCACTGAACAAGTTGCTCGAAGAAGACCCCGCCCTAGTTTGGGAACAACACGGCGACACTCGCGAGGTCGTGCTCTGGGGACAGGGCGAAATTCATCTCCAAGTCACCCTCGACCGTCTGCGCCGCAAGTACAACCTGCCAATGGTCACCCACCTGCCGCAGATTCCCTACAAAGAAACCATCCGTAAAACCACCAACAGCCACGGCCGTTACAAGCACCAGAGCGGCGGTCATGGCGCTTTTGGCGATGTCTATCTGGACATCCGGCCACTGGAGCGCGGTGAGGGCTTCCAGTTCAGCCAGTCGATCGTCGGCGGCGTCGTGCCCAAGCAATATATTCCCGGTGTCGAGACGGGGGTGCGCGAGTATCTGGTGCGCGGGCCGTTGGGCTTCCCAGTAGTTGATGTCGGCGTCAATCTGAGCAATGGCTCCTATCACTCGGTCGATAGCTCTGAGCAAGCCTTCAGGCAAGCGGCGCGCATCGCCATGACCGAAGGGATGCCACAGTGCCAACCGGTGCTCCTGGAGCCGGTCTTGCAGATCAAGGTCGCGGCTCCCAGCGAGTTCACCGCCAAAGTGCTGCAACTATTGTCCGGGCGGCGCGGTCAGATCCTCAACTATGAGGCGTTATCCGGGTGGCAAAACTGGGACGAGGTGACTGCCCACTTGCCCCAGGCGGAGATGCAGGACTTTATTGTTGAGTTGCGATCGCTCACTTTGGGCGTCGGCTTCTTCCACTGGCAGCCCGACCACCTCAGCCCCGTCCCTGACAAGCTGGCTAATGCCGTCCTGGCACGCACTAGCGAAGCCTAAGCCGACGGGTTGAGTTCAAATTCACTGAACGAAGCAATGTGGTTGCCGTCTTCGACAACCACATTGTCTATATGTGCCTGTTTGCAATGATGCGAGCGAGCGAGCGTTGTGAACCTCCACGACAGGGCACTGGTTTCTCAAGAGGTGACTGCTGTACGCCCATTGATCGCGACAGCGGCGGGTTCTGGCGCGGCTCTCAGGCGTACTATTGGGAATTGTCCGCGACCAGTTTTGGGAAGCGTTTGTAAGTATCGGTCCCGCGATCGCGTAGATCGCAATCGAGTGTGGAGGCAGAGCGATGCGAAATCATGCGAGTTCAGTGCCCAGCCAGCCGCTTGCTGCGCCGATGTGCAGGGGTGCTTGGCGGGGCTTGTGCAAGTCTTGATACAGACAGCCGCTGGCGCTTCGCCGATCGTGGCAATAGCGATCGCCCCGATTGACTCATCCAGTCGCTCGCGCGATCACCCGTCATCGATTTTGTTGTGGAGGCGATCGCCGCCGTTATGCCCTTGCCCGAATCCCCCGCATCGCTGCCTAGCACCGCCGGTCTGTCTTGGTACGCCGTTCCCGAAGCCGTCAAGCAATGGCTGGCGATCGCGTCGGAACATTGGGATGAGCCAGAAGTGGGCGATCGCTACATGGATCGCGCCCTCGAGCAGGCCAGTGATTGCCCCGATGTCTTGGTCTCGGCCTATCGTTACTTCTTCTACACCCACAACTACCCACGGGCGCTGCAAATCACCGACACTGTGCTCGCCACCGTCAGCGCTAGCCATGCCATGCCCGCTGTGTGGTCGGAGCGGAAACTGTTCCTGAGCCAGCACCGTGAGGAACCCGCGATCCGGCTGTACATCAATGCCTACGCCGCTTCCGGTCTGATCCGCGCCCGGCTCGGCGAGGTTGACCGCGCCAAGCAAATCGCCGCGCAAGTCAGCGAACTGGAAAACCAGAACGAATTTGGCGGCAAAGTTATTCACGATATTCTCAATGCGTCGGATGAGGAAGAGTAATCCCCAGTCCGAGTTTTTGCCCCAAAAATGAAATGCGCCGTAGGGGAAGGCTTCAAACCCTCCTACGATAAAAATGAAATGCGCCGTAGGGAAAGGTTTCAAACCCTCCTGCGATTGTGATTTTCGGGGTTCACGATACGAATTGAGTACCCGGCCCCGCCTCCGCTGTCCGCTGGCTGCCACTGGCAAACCGTCGTGCGACGGTGACCTTGCCTCCCGCTATAGAAACTCCTCGTATTGCGGGTCAGCTTGCAATTGCTTCAGGAGCTTCTTGATGTCTTGGGTACGATCCTTGCGGGCGACCAGCGTGACCTTGCCGTCGCGGACAATGACGATATCTTCTAGCCCCAGCGTCGCGACAATCTCGTGGTCGTCGCTGGCATAGATGATTGCGCCCTGGGTATCGAGATCGATGTGCCGTGCCAAATCAAGATTTTTCGCCTCGCCCTGGCGCAGCCGTGCCAGCGCATTCCAGTCGCCGAGGTCGTCCCAGCCGAAGCTGACCGGCAGCACACAAGCCAGTTGCGTCTGCTCCATCACCGCATAGTCGATGCTCTTTTTCGGCAGATTGCTGTAAGCGGCGACGCCCTGAGCGGCTAGCGGCTCCAGGATCTGCGGCGCATAAGCCTGCAACTCGGCCAGCATCGTACTGACCTGGAAAACAAACATCCCACTGTTCCAACTGAAGCGCTGGGTGGCGATAAACTCGGCAGCGGTTTTATGATCCGGCTTTTCGGTGAAGCGCTGCACCTGGAAGGCGGGCAGCCCACCAAATTCTCCCTTCGCTGCGCCCTGCTCGATGTAGCCGTAGCCCGTTGCCGCATAGGTCGGGGTGATGCCCAGAGTGACGATCGCGCGGTCTTGGGCCGCTAAAGTGCTAGCAGCCTGGAGCGTTTGGGTAAAGCGGTCTTGATTGTCAATCCAGTGGTCGGCGGGAAAGAAACCCGCGATCGCCGCCTCCCCGTAGCGCTCGGCGATCGCCAAGCTCCCCCAAGCCACTGCGGCGGCTGTGTCGCGCCCTTCAGGTTCGATTAATAGATTGTCAGCCGGTAGCTCCGGCAGTTGCGCGCGAATGCCGTCGGCTAGGGCGGCCGAAGCGATCACCCACATTTTTTGCCAGTCGCCCGCGAGCGGTAGGAGGCGATCGCCCGTCGCTTGCAGCAAGCTGCGGCCGCTACCATCCAGACTGAGAAATTGCTTCGGGCGCTGGCGACGACTCAGGGGCCAAAAGCGCTCACCTTTGCCGCCAGCTAGGATAACGGGGATTGGGGAATGATTCACGGTCTTTCGCTCGCGTCGATTTAACCCTAGCAAATCCTTTCCAATAGAGAAACCCCGGTCAGCGAATACCAGTAATTCGCGGTGTGTGGAGTTCGATCCTTACAATCTATGCAGGTGAGCAGATGTTCTCAACAGCGCGATCGCCGCACGACCCGCTCGAAGCAGAGCGTGACACTGGGCAGTAGTGAATGCCACCGCGATGTCAACTGGAATGTGCTGCCCGCGCCCGTGCAAACGCAATGGGAGAGTGATCTAGCTGTGCTGATTCATCCCCTGAACGAGCAGATCAAAATCGCCTAAGACGCAGAGGCGAATCTCGAAGGGCTGAAAAAAGCCGAGCACATGAAGGAGCGGACGGGCGAAAACTTCCAGGGCCTGATCGTCGGTGTGCAGTCCTACGGTTGCTTCGTAGAGATCGAGGAGTTGCTGGTCGAAGGCCTGGTTCACGTTAGCTCACTCAAGCAAGATTTTGACTTGACTGTTGTTGTCAATCACAAACTCGACCGTTGTCCGGCAAGGTAATTTGTCCGTTATCAGTCACGGTTGTACTTAGCATCGCTGGAATGGCGGCGAGTTGATTTTTACTACAATTTTAACCCAATACTTGTGGTTGTCCCAATGTGTCGCGAAGTGCCAGCTTGTCCGCGACAGCGATACAGCATCGCGACCAAAGTGAAGAGTCTCCCAGTGTTTTTTGGCAATCCGCAGTCCGTGATCGAGGCTGAAACCGCCCACGACGACCGCCAGCAAGCGCGCAAGGCTATGGCAAGATGGGGAAGAACAAAATTTCGATGCGGCCGGAAGTGAGCAACTGGCTGGCGATCGCAAGGGGGGACATGAACGCTGCACAAATGTTTTGGCAAACCTGGGGCCGCCGCCTACTCCGCACCGTGGCGATCGCGCTGCTGCTGGTACCGCTGTCGCTGACCCTCAGTGCAGCCTGGTGGGATACCGGTGATTCGCCCGCCCGCAGAAGTCAACTGGCGCAGGGCAATGCGGTTACCGACCCCACCGCGATCCTGCGGAATGCGCTGCCGATTGAGAACAAATCGGTGCGTCTTCTGCAAGCCCGCCTCGAAGATATTTCTGAGGGGCTGCGAAGCAAACGCTGGAGCCTCGTGACCCGCGATGTTAAGGAGGCAGCTCTCGTCCTCAACTACGACCGCAGCAAGATCCTTGCTAGTGTTCCCGCAGATCGCCAACCCCAAGCCGAGACCTTACTCGACCAGTTGAGTGCAGGAATTGTAGACCTGCGCGCGTCTGCTGACGACCGCGATAAAAGCGCCGTTTGGAAGAGCCGCCGCGAAATGCTCAATGCCATCACGACATTGGAAGAGTTGATGGTGACCGGATTCCCCTTTGAAGTTCCGGCTGAGTATGCTGACCTCCCCCAACTCAAGGGACGAGCGACCGTCAAGATGATCACCGAGAAAGGCGATCTCTACATCGTCGCCGACGGCTACAATGCCCCCGTGAATGCTGGTAACTTCATCGATCTGGTTCAGCGTGGCTTCTACGATGGACTGACCTTTCTGCCCAGCCAGGATTACGTTTTGCAGACCGGTGATCCGCCCGGCGAGGCGGTTGGCTTCATCGACCCGGACACGGGTGAATACCGCGCCATGCCGCTCGAAGTCAAGATTGCGGATGAAGAACAGCCAATTTACAGCATCACCCTCGAAAATGCTGGGTTTTACCTCGCTCAGCCCGCCCTACCCTTCAGCGCCTATGGCACAGTAGCTCTGGCGCGTCCGGGTGATGATCCCAATGGTGGCTCGTCACAGTTCTTCTTTTTCCTCTTCGATACCGAACTCACCCCGCCGGGTTTCAATCTGCTCGACGGACGCTACTCGGTCTTCGGCTACGTCGTCGAGGGCAAAGAGACCTTGGAAAACCTGAAAGTGGGCGACAAAATCCTCAGCGCTGAGGTTGTGCGGGGTGCGGAAAATCTCGTCCAGCCCAGCTAGTGCGCACCGTTGATGAGTGCTGAGCAAACGGTCGGTGAGATCGGCGAACAAGGCTTGCTTGAACTCGTTCAGTCGTTCTGCTCCGGTGACCTCGTGGGTGACGATGCGGCGCTGTTGACGATTCCCCCGCAGCAGAGTTTGGTCGTCTCCAGCGATACATTGGTGGATGGCATTCACTTCAGCGATCGCACCACGCCCCCCCATGCCGCGGGCTGGCGGGCGGCTGCCGCCAACCTCTCCGACTTGGCGGCGATGGGTGCTCAGCCGCTCGCCCTGACGATCAGCCTGAGTTTGCCCCGAGAGCAATCCGTCGCCTGGGTACTGGAACTCTATCGGGGTCTGACTGCTTGCTGTCAGCGCTATGGTGCTGTAGTGGCTGGGGGTGATCTCTCGCGCTCGCCCACGGTGGCGATCGCCATCACCGCCCTCGGCAGCGTCACTCCCGCTCAGGCCCTACGCCGTCAGACGGCCCAACCCGGAGATGCAATTGTCGCGACGGGCTGGCACGGAGCCTCGCGCGCCGGTTTAGAGCTACTTCTGCATCCGCAAGCCGGACAAATGCTGGCGGCTGAGGCGCGCGATCGCCTCATCTGTGCCCACCAATATCCGCGCCCCCGCTTCGATGTCCTGCCCTACCTTGAAGCATTGACCCTGGAACACCCTCCAGCAGCGATGGACAGCAGCGACGGCCTCGCCGATGCCGTCTTGCAGCTCTGCCGTACTAGTGGTGTCGGGGCGCGCCTTGATGGTGCAGCTTTACCCATGCCGCCAGAGTTGGCATCCTGGCTGGCGTCGGAAACTGCTCTGGAATGGACGCTCTATGGGGGTGAGGATTTTGAGCTTGTCCTGTGTTTGCCAGAGGGGGCAGCGCGATCGCTCGTGGCCGCGCTCGGTCACGGCGCGGCGATCATCGGGCAAATCACCGCCGGTTCCGAGGTGACCTTGAGCACTCCGGACGGTAGCTCGCCTGAACAGACTCTGACCTTGACGCGAGGCTTCCAGCATTTCTAGCACAGGTAGGCAACCCAGCCTAAATGACCAGAGTTCTAAACATCGTCGGTAAACCCGGCCACTTCGGCCAGCACATACAGCGGTCGGCCCTTGACCTCTTCGTAGATACGGCCGATGTATTCACCCAAGATGCCGATGCTGACCAGTTGCACCGCGCCGAGGAAGAAGATCGCGATCAAAATCGTCGCCAGTCCCGTGAGCGCTGAATCCGGAGCGACGATGCGCCAGTAGAGCACCCAAAACACCATCACGATCGCCACAAACGCGGCAAATAGTCCCATGTAGGTCGCCAGCCGTAGGGGAACGCGCGAGAAGGAGACCAGCCCGTTGAGGGCGAGCGACAAAGATTTCCGCAGCGTATATTTCACGCTACCCGCGAAGCGTGAGTCGCGCTCGAAGTAGACGGCGGTTTGACGCAAGCCGATCCAAGCCCGCAGGCCGCGCAGGTAGCGATTGCGTTCGGGCATGGCATTCATAGCGGCGATCGCCTGCCGATCGAGCAAGCAAAAATCTCCCGTATCAGCAGGAATATCAACATTCGCCAGCCGCCGCAGCAGCCGATAAAACAGGTAGGCGAGCAGACGCTTGCCAGGGCCTTCCTGCCGCCGCTTCAGGCGCTGGGCATAGACGATATGGTAGCCCTGCTGCCAGCGCGCCACCATTTCCAGCGCCAGTTCCGGCGGGTCTTGTAGATCGGCATCGAGGATGATCGCCGCTTGCCCCCGCGCAAAGTTGAGACCGGCGGTGACAGCGATCTGGTGACCGAAGTTGCGGGCGAGGCTGAGGTAGCAGCAGCGGGGATCGCGATCGCGCAGGTCGCGCAGGAGTGACAAGGAGCGATCGCGGCTGCCATCGTCAATGAAGATAAACTCGACCTCGGCTTGGAGGCGATCGCCGGTCGCCGCCAGACGCCGATAGAGTTCGGGGATGTTGCTCTCCTCGTTATAAATCGGGATGACAAAGGAGTAGACCGGTGGCATAGGCATGATCAGCACACTGCCGAGCATTTTAGCCCGTCTGTTGTAGCAGGTCAGACTGAGGCAAAGTCGCCGCCGCCGGATCAGAATCACTGTGTGAATTTCTGTAACACACTTGACAAAAACCCGAAAAACGGTAACTATAGATACAGAACAAAGCAATCGTTCATCCCCGCCAGTCACTGGCAGTGGGACGGAAGTAGGGAGAATGTCCCGAAGGAACGCGCCTCGGAAGCTCTGCATTATTCTCAAGAGGCGAAAACCATGAAACTCTCTTATCGCGGTCACAGCTACGAAGCCAACACCAATCCAGTTGCAGGTCAGGACATAGCCGTCCCTGGCACCTATCGCGGCACGAAGACCACCCTGCACATGACCCGCGTGCCGGTGCAGCACCAGACGCCGTTGACCTATCGCGGTGTCCGTCACCTCGGCGGCTAAAGCTGCAATTGAATGTGCTGATTGTCCGATTTTGATTGAATTGCATTCCGCATTGAGCGTTCATCCCCCTAGTGGGGACGGAAGTAAGGGCAAAACCCTGAAGGAACGCGCCTCGTCAACTCAATATTGCCTAGGAGGCGAAGATCATGAAACTTTCTTATCGCGGTCACAGCTACGAAACCCGTAACAACGCCGTTGCGAGCAACGTTGAAGTCCAAGGTCAGTATCGTGGTGTGAAGGCGGCGCTGCACTCGGCGCGTCTGCCAGTCCAGCACGACAATCAATTGACCTATCGCGGCGTTCGCTACACGGGCGGCTAGGATGCCAGTACAGAAACGCGGTTTCTTTACTGAGAAGCGTGAAATCTCGTCCACTCACCCACGAAGAAGCCGGGTTTCTATGACTACTGAACCGATACTCTCGGTTCTGCACCGCCTGCAAACTGAATGAACGACTGAATGAAGCCAAGCGAGGATATATCCTCCGCTTGGCTTTTATCCTGGGTCACAGTTGGGACGCTGGCTCTCGCCATTGCAGTCATTGAGCCGTCGCCGTGGCGACGACTTCAGGAGCGAGCACACGGTTGAGTTTGCCGCTGCGGTAACCTTCGAGGTCGAGGCTGACGTACTGGAAGCCAAAATCTTGAAAAGCTGCAACGAGAGCGTCAAGATCAGTCTGGGCAACAAAATCACGAATCTGCGCGGGGGGAAGTTCGATGCGGGCGGTGTCTCCGGCAGAGCGCACGCGCAGACTCCGCCAGCCAAGGTTGCGGAGATACACTTCGGCACGACCGACTCGCTGGAGCTTCGCCAGGTCAATGCTCTCGCCGTAGGGAAAGCGGGAGCTAAGGCAGGGCTGAGCGGGCTTGTCCCACCAGGGGATGCCGAGGTGGCGGCTGATCTCGCGGACTTCGGCTTTACTGATGCCGATTTCGGCTAAGGGCGATCGCACCCCTCGCTCTTGAGCCGCCTGGATGCCCGGCCGATAGTCGCGGAGGTCATCGGCATTGACGCCATCGACGACGTAGGGATAGCCGCGCTCAATCGCCAGCGGCTTGAGGGTGTCGTGGAGTTCACTTTTGCAAAATAACAGCGGTTAACTGGATTGGACGCATAATTGGGGTTGGTAAGTTCGTGCGTCTCGACCAGTTCGTGCCTCAGACTGAGCGCGTCCGCTTGTTGGCAGGCTGCCTCGAGGTCTTCGGGTAATAATGAGGGAGACACGGCGGTGACGGCGAGGACGCGATCGCCCAGCACGTCCAAGGCAATCTTGGCGACGAGGGTGCTGTCAATCCCGCCCGAGTAGGCGACGAGAGCCTGCTCCATTGAGACAAAAAGTTCGCGCAGTTGCTCGAGTTTGGCTGCGATCATCGGTAAATGGCTGTCAGTCAACAGGCTTCTATTGTACTCATCGCTTACCATTGGCGGCTCACAGTTCGGTTTTGATGACTTACTGCTGATTACTCACGCTCATGTCAGAATCTCAAGATCGGTTTCGAGAAGCGTTGACAGAGGATCGTGAACTGCGCCGTTCGGCTATGCGCGCAGTGACGCTGAGTGATGGCGAGGTGCTCTTTCGGCGCGGTGATCCCGGCGATGCCTTTTACATCATCGAACAAGGGCAGATTCGCATCGTCACCTACGATGCAGCGGATCAGGAGATCGCCCTGAACCTGCTCGGTGCGGGCGAGAGTTTTGGCGAGCTAGCCTTGGTCGATGGGCAGCCGCGATCGGCGAGTGCGATCGCGGTCGGGGAGTGCCAATTGCTTTGCTTGCGACGGGAAACCTTTTTAGCCCGCTTGCACGCTTCGCCGCTGTTGAACCAGTGGACGATTCAGTTGCTGAGCGATCGCGCCCGCCATATGACCGATTTTGTCGAGCGGTTGGGGTTCTGGTTACACCAGATTGTGGTTGGCGATTATCAGCCGGTCATTGCGGCGTTGGCCCATGTGCAGAATCAGGAGGGCGATCGCGCCCTTATCGCGGCTGCCGCGTCGTTCCAAGCCGCGATCGACGCGATCCGCGCCAGGGAAGAACGCCTACGCCGCGAACTACGCGAGCTACGCCTCGAGGTCGATGAAGACGCTCGCCAACAGGAGGTCAACCAGATTGCTCAGGCCGACTACTTCCAGTCACTCCTCCAGTTCTCCCAGCAATATCGCCGCGATCTACTGAGCGAACGTCGGGACTAAGAACAGCATGACACCTCAACCAGCCTGCCAACCCTCGCCGGCTACTGCTGCGGGAAGGGGAATCCCTGCTGCTGCAACATCCGCTGAGCATCTGAACCTGGTGTGTAGGTGTAGCCGAAGTTGGAGAACTGCGAGTCATCGAGAACGCGCGGGGTCACCATAATGATCACTTCAGCCCGCTCATTGTCGCGGGCGGTACGCCGAAAGAGCGCGCCAATGATCGGCAAGTCACCGAGAATGGGAATCTTTTGCACATTAACGCGATCGATGTCTTGAATCACACCGGACAAGATCAAGGTCTGTCCGTCACGCAGGCGTACCGTACCGCTGGTCAGCCGCCGCGAGTTGACCAGGGTAATCGTGTTATTGCCACCACCACTTGCGATGACCTGAGTGCCGCCAATACTGCTGACAGTCGGATTGACCGCCATAGTGATGAAGCCATTGTCATCGACGCGCTGCACATCGATCCCCAGTTGCAAGCCCACTTCTTGCTTTTCAACGTCAACTTCTGTCGTGATCGTGCCGCCGGAAGCAGTCGTAGTGATTTCCACATCCCCCACCACTTCCTCAACCAGGTTGACACCAGCGGAGGAGCCTTCTTGAATGACCAAGGTGGGATCCGTGAGGATCTTGGCGTTGTTGTTCTGGATCGAAAACTGAAGCTGAGCCAGGAACGCATTGACAATTTCAAAGTTGCGACTGACGGGCTGCCCGGCGATCGCACCGATCCCATCAAAACCGAGCGCTGTAGAGGCTGGCGTTCCCTCACCATCTTGTGGTGGTACAGGATTGCCGTCAGCATCGACCGGTGCAGCATCCACATCAAAGATAAACGCCTCGTTGCGGAAGTTTGCCTCTGAAGTACCGAAGTTGATGATGCCTAGGCCGGACTGGTTCAAGACGCCCGTGTTATTGATGCCAAAGGAAAAGCTGGTGCTAAAGCGGCCGAGGTTCTGCAAGTTGACATCAATGATTTTGACATTGACCGCCACTTGGCGGCGACGAGCATCGAGTTGCGTCAAGAGCGTCGTCGCCATCTGCACCTTGACCGGCTCGCCAATCATCGTCACGCTGTTCAAGCGGTCGTCGGTGGCAATGGTCAAACCGTCCAAAACGTAGTTGCCAGCCAGTCCACCGGCTTCTTCACGGTCAGCAGTAATACGACTCAAAGTCGGGGGTAAGGGCCGACGGCCAATGACTTCCTGGGTCTGAGGATTCACGATATCCTCCTGCTGATCCAGCAGCACCAGTTGCGTCTCAGCCCCCAGAGATGCCAGATAGGTCGCCGCAAACTCCGCTTCAACTTGGTTCAGCCGAAAGGTACGGGTCGCAACATCGCGAGCCGACTGCGGCAGGTTGATGCCCACAAAGACCGTGCGTCCGCGCCGTGCCGCTTGCAAGTTTGAAGCTTGAATCACATAGTTGAAAACATCCTGAACGGGTTCATTTTCTAGATCCAACGAGATGGTCGGGCCAAAACCGCTAGGCGCTCCAGCGTCACCGGCAGCAGGTGCATCAGCAAAAATCAGGTTGAGATCAGCAGAGCGCGCCAGCAGCGCCAAGACATCACGCACCGGCGCATCTTGGAGGACGATGCGCGGCACCCGTGCTGCTGTGCCCAGATCAATGAAGGCTGGTGCAACATTCAGATTAGCCACAGCGATATCGCCGACTGGTGGCGGTACAGCACGCGGTAGCAGGGGGGGGGCTGGCGTGAGGGGTTGAGCTGGTTGAGCCAGCGGGGCGGGCTGGCCGTCGATGGTGATTTCTGGGTTTGGGACGAGCACGTCCGAGCGCTGCGCTAGGGGCGATGTGTCGAGTGTGAAAGGTTGGGGACTAGGCTGGGCTACCGGGGCAGATGGAGTTGATGTTGGGAGCGCAGTTGGCAGCGACTGAGTTGGGGCTGCCCCTTGTGGGTCAGGTAGGGCTGGGAAATCTTCTGTTTGGAAATCCTCGGCGGGAACGAGGGAAAGCTCGTCGGGAACGGGCGAAGCTGGCAACGGGCTAACCGTCGGGGCGGCGGGTGCCGGTTGCACACCCGTCGCAAACTCTGATGGCGGCACGGGTGAAGCACTACCGCTTGGTGCAAAGGCGAGAATCATCTGGCTAGCATCCGACGGGAAAATCTGGCCTAGCGGTGCGCCATTGATACCCGCCACGACAATTTCTACCGTGCTTGGGCTGTCCTGGCGGATTTGCACAAAGGCAATACCAGGGACAGGATTGTCCTGACGTAGAACATTGCTGCTATTGGGCACAGCAAGTTGGGAGTTGAGTACGTTAGCTAAGAGGCGATCGCCCTGGACAGCCGTAATGACTTGGGGGCGGCCTGCGCCAGCCGTCACCAGCACGAGCTGAAAGCCAGCCCCCGCTGGTCGCACCTCAACGCCGGTAATCTGCGTCATGGCGGCTTGGGCAACCTGTACCTCAGCTGCTTGTAGCGGGGGCGCTAGCAAGAGGGCGGCAGTACCTACTAGGAATCCGAACGAACTGCGATAATCTCTCACGACTCACACCTCAAACCAACTGAAAATCACATGAACTGAACCCAGGGGCGCTGCCAGGACGCGATCGCCCGCAACGCCCCTAGCATACAACCTACTGCGCGGGTGTAGGCTGTCCATCTACCGGTTGCCCTTCAGCTGCTTGCTGCGCAGCCGCCGCCTGCGCCGCGAGTTGTTCAGCCAACTCTTCTTCCGACACCGGCAACAAAACTTCGACATCAAAGCGCGCCGTCAGCTCAGGCGGTTCGCTAGCCACCAACTGCCCCTGCTCAAAACGCAATTGTTGTGTCCCGATCGCATTCACAGCCAGATTTTCGATCGACAGAACTGCCTGCAACTGTTCAAATGAACGCAAAACATTCTGCACCCGATCGAAGGTTCCATCAACCTGCATTGACAAGCGTTTATTTTTCAATAGACCGTTGACATCGCCCCCCCAAGAACCATCCTGCACAAGCTGTACCGGCTCCTCGGCAGGGTCATAGGTCTCGATCTGACCTTCGCGAGCCTGTACTTGCTGATTGATATCAAGCAGCAGCGTGTTCACAGCATCCTCGCTCGCGAAGAGATCGAGAACTTGTTGGCGACGTAGTTGGGCTTGCTGAGCTTGGATTTCCAGCTCTTGGCGACGCTGAATCGTCGCGAGCAGCTCATCGCGCTCCAGAGCCTGTTGGTCGCGAGTCGTCTGCAACCCTGTCAGCGCCGTCCACGCGGGCAGGACGACATAGTAGGCTAAAGCCGCCGCACCAGCGACGCCAATGACACCGAGCAGGATACCCGTGATACGGGGTGTAAAGGTAACACCAAAAGCAACCGGCCAGGGTGATTGTGGTTCCTGCTCTTCTTCAATTGGGGCAAAATCATCAGCAAAAGTCATGGCGTGGCTCCTTGCGGGTCGGGACTCGGAGAAGCGGCGGGATCGATGATTGGAGCGTCGGGTTGGGCATCAGGCGCAACTGCCTGCGTTTCGATGATACCCTGTGTTTCCAGCGTGTCCAGGCGAATGGCGAGACCCAAGGCACCCTTACGAGTCAACTCACGCCGCAAATCAGCCGCAGGCAGCGTGGCCAGGTCTGCCATCTGTACTGTAATGGTGAAATTGGCGACCTCCGGAACCTCGACATTGCCAGCGCCACCGCCCTCTATTTGAACACTCGGTTGCTGTAGGCTGGCACTCGTAAGTTGTAGGGTCTCGCCTTGCAGAAAGAAGGATTCGCTCAGGGTAAGCATGAAATCGTTGACATCGCTAAAGCTGCTACCCGTCCCGGAGATCGTCAAGGTCGGGGGGAGAGCAACCGGAGCCACTACCAGGGGAGCCCCAGTTGCCGGGTCAACTGCCGGAGCGGCTGCCGGGGCGGCTGGTTGGGCAGCCGGATCGGGGGTTGTTTCCGCTGAGACAATGCTGTTGAGACGAATGCCAGCGGGGACGCGATCGCGAACGTCCTGCAAAATCGCCGACCAAGGCAAAATTTGCTGAAACACGGTCGCCAGCCCTTGAGTCTGGATGTTTGCCTGCTGGATCTGTGCCTCGAGCTGGATAACCTGATCAACGAGAGGCTGACTCTGGGCGATCTCAGCGTTAATCCCATCAATCTCAGCCTGGACACGTCCCTGTTGCCAACTGATGACACCCCAGGCAATGCCGACAATCGCCAGCGATCCCAAACCGACGCCGCCACCAATGATCGCTGGCAACAAATCTTGCAGCGTGATCACCTGCTTGGGAGTATGCCGTCGCGGCCCATCCGGCGTTCGCTGCGCGGCGGCGCGGTCTTTGAGAAAGTTAACGTCTAAGCTATACATCAGGCCTCACACCTCTCGCAGTCCAAGTCCGAGCACAGTCCCCAAACCGGGGCGCTGCACATCGGGGATTTCTTCGTCCATCTCCAGCGACAGCGATGCCACCGGATCGATCTGCTCCGTGGGTAAGCTTAACCGGTTAGTGAAAAATTCGTCGAGCTGACCGATCCCGCCGCCCGGCCCCGCCAACAACAATTGGGCAATTTCCAGCTCACCGCTCTGGTTGAGATAGAAGTCGATCGAACGCCGCAGCTCGTCCGCCAGCTCACCGAGAACTCGTAGCAGCGCTGCCATACCTGGATTGATCCCGGTTGCGCCCGTTCGCAGGCTATCAACCGGTGTGCTGGGAATCGTCATGCCTTGCAGCATCTCGGTATCGCGCTTGGTAGGCAGGTTCATAGCGCGTGAGAGGGCGCTCTGGAGCTGGAAGGTGCCGATCGGGACTGTGCGGGAAAACTGCGGGACGCCATCGACGACAATCGCGATTTCTGTACTCTCAAACTCGATATCGACCAATACCGCTGCTTCCTGGGGACCGAACTGCCGTAATTGCTCGCGAATCGTACGGATCAGCGCAAAACTATTGATTTCTAGCACGTCTAGCTCGAGTCCAGCTTGCTCAAAAGTGTCCAGATAGACATCTGTGACTTCGCGCTTGGTGGCGACTAGCAACACCTGCACCTTCTCAATCCCGTCCTCGTCTTCGAAGAAACCGAGCTTCTGATAATCGAGATCGACCTCCTCGCGTGGGTAGGGAAGATACAGCCCCGCTTCATGGTTCAACACCATGTCGCGCAGTTCCTGATCATCTAGCTCGGCGGGGATGGGAATGATGCGGATAATCGCCTCGCGCATGGGTACCGAGGTTGCTACTTTCCTAGCTTTGATGCTGTTGGCAGCCAGGGTCTCCTGAATCAGCTCCGCCAGCGCGGGCGAATCGACGATGTTGCCTTCTTCAAAGATCCCTTCGGGAACCGGTTCCGAAATCAGCGTATCAAGTTTGAAGGTCTGCTTTTGCTTGTGCAGTTGCACGATATTCAGCCGTTCGGGTGCGACTTCGATACCCAAGCCTTGCGCTTGTTTTGAAAACAGGTTTTTGAAGATCATGGGGACTCAGGACGCGAGTGTAACAACGGCCGACCGCACTAGCGCCAGCTTAGCGGCGAGACTGATCAAAATCTAGCTTAGATTTTGCTTTACTCAAAGGTTTTTGTATTTGGCGTCGCCAACTGAGCCGCAATTCTCATTTTGGTGAATGGGCAGCCAGACGAGATTGGGAGTAGAGTAATGGCACTGGACAGCCCTCTCGTGGCTGAGAAAGTTTCAAGACCCATGCTCCTGATCAGCGTGAACCTATGCAATCTGAGCAATTGTTGATTTGGTTGGATATTGCCAGTGAGGCGGCTTTGGCTGCGGGGGCATTGGTGCGCGATCGCTGGGGCAAAGTCGAGTCAATTCGTGAGAAAGGGCAGGCGGGCGATCTAGTGACCGAAGTGGATCAGGCGGCGGAGGCGATCTTGTTGGCGGTTTTGGGCCGTCACCTCCCTGATCATGCGATCCTCGCCGAGGAGTCGGGGGCGATTGGGGCGGTGACGAATCCCTATCAATGGGCGATCGACCCGCTGGATGGCACGACGAATTTCGCCCATGGTTATCCTGTGGCTTGTGTTTCGGTGGGCTTGGCGATCGCTGGTGATCCCCAAGTTGGCGTCATCTACGATCCCTTTCGCGACGAGCTATTTCGGGCGGCGGCGGGTCATGGTGCTACTTGCAATCGCCAACCGATGCGAGTCTCGTCGATCAGCACGCTGGCGCAGAGCTTGCTAGTGACCGGCTTCGCCTATGATCGCCGCGAGACGGCAGATAATAATTACGCCGAATTTTGTCACCTGACCCATCTCAGCCAAGGCGTGCGGCGGGGCGGCTCGGCTGCGCTCGATCTGGCAAATGTGGCTTGCGGCCGCCTTGATGGTTACTGGGAGCGGGGTCTGAAGCCCTGGGATGTAACGGCAGGGGTAGTGTTGGTGCGCGAGGCGGGCGGCTGGGTCACTGCCTATGACAGCAGCCCCCTCGAGATTGCCAGTGGCCGGGTGCTCGCAGCGAATCCGCAACTGCATCCGGTGCTCAGCCAAGCGCTGCTGAATACGCCGCCGTTGTCGCAGTGGCCGACACCGGCCGCCCAGTAGCCGCTCGGTCTGAATGTAGAAATTTGTGCTGCTATTTGGGGTGATGCTGGCTCGACTCGACCGGGCAGAGACGCTGTTGCGAACAGTGGGGCGATCGCGAATTAAATCCGGGGCTTCAGCGAAGCGACGCCAGGTAATAAGTTATAAAGGTATAAATGAGCGCGGTGCGGGCTTAGGGGAATAGATCGATCGAGGTGTGTGTCAGGGGGTTCATCCCACTTTGGCGTTGTGATCAGCCTCATCCCCCAACCTCTTCTCCCCAAGTGGGGCGAAGGGGAGTTAGAAGTCCCTCCTCCAGCTTGGGAGAGGGATTGAGGGTGAGGGTTGCCAATCTGGGATGCTCCCATGTCAGGTGACAGAAGCCGCTTGCGACGATGCCGCAACCGTGGAGAACTCTTAACTCCGTTTAGGTAGCTCTGGAGCCTATGTCTTTTAAGATTCAACAGGGGCTGTTCAAGCTCGACCTCACTGACTATCACGCCATTTTAGGGGTGTCACTCGCGGCTGACCCCAATGCCATTCGTAAACGTTACCTCAAGATTGCCCACGGCCTCCACCCCGACACTTGCAAAGCGAAGAGCGAGAGTGATCGCCGTCTAGCGAGCGAAATTCTCTCTAAACTGGTGAATCCTGCTTACGAGCACCTCAAAGGCAAGTCGCTCCATGAGTATCAGCTCGTGCTCGGACAGATGGGCAAGCGCTTGGCGCGCGAGGGCGAGACGCCAGCCGTCACGGGCGAAGCGGCGAAGGAACTCTTGCAAACTAGTGCCTCGACTGTGGACTCTGCCTACATCAAAGCCCTCCGCGCCTTGACGGCGACGCAGTACAAGTCAATCGGCAACGTGACAGATACAATCGGTCAGATCAGCGAGCTAAACCAGGTCTATCTGCTTCGTAAGGAAGGCGAGGGCATTGGCAAGTCAGCCACATCGAGCCGTCCAGCGACGAGGAAGCCAGTGGCGACTGGTGGGAGTAGCCCAGCTCCAGCAGCGGCAGAGCCTGAGCCGCCCTCATTGCTGGATCCCTACGTTCGTCGCGCTCAGGAGTACATCACGAAAAACAACTTTTCCAAAGCGGTGCTGGAGCTGCGCGATGGTCTGAAGATTGACCCCAACGACAGCACTTGTCATGCGCTGATGGGGCTGACCTACTTCAAGCAAAGTCAGTTGAGCATGGCGAAGGTACATATCAGCAAGGCGCTCCAGGCGGATCCGAAGAATGTGATGGCGCAGAAGGTCGAACAGGCGCTGAACCGGGCGACCGGCGGCAAGTCGGCGACGAGCTCGCGCGCAACGGCTGCTGCTAGCAATAAGAACAAAGCCAGCGATAAGTCGGATAAGTCCAACGGCGGGATGTTCGGCGGTTTGTTTGGCAGCAGTAAGAAAAAGTAGCGATCGCCCGTCTATATGACCGCCTATTCTCTCCAAACTGGGACGCGCGACATCCTGCCTCTCGAAGTCGCCCAAAAACTCTGGATTGCTGAGCGCTTGCAGCAGGTCTATCAGCAATGGGGCTATCAACGCATCATCACCTCAACTCTAGAAGGGCTGGATACACTGATGGCGGGCGGTGCGATTGATCGTGCCACCGTGTTGGAAGTGGGCGATGATGTGACCAACCGCCTCGGCTTGCGCCCCGAACTGACCGCGCCGATTGCGCGGGCGGCAGTGACCCGCATGGCGGGCGATACCGACCCCCAACGCCTCTACTACGCCGCCAATGTTTTTCGGCGGCGCCCGACAGCCAACATGGCCGCCAGATCGAGTTTTATCAGAGCGGGGTCGAGCTACTGCACGCGGCGGGTGATCGCGCTGATGCCGAAATTTTGCTGCTGCTCGCGGCCAGCCTCCAAAGCCTGGGGTTGCGTGACTGGCAAGTAGTGCTCGGCGAAGTCAGTCTGACGCGCGCTCTGCTCGCTCCCTTCCCGTCGCCGCTGCGAGCTAAGGTACGCGGCGCGATCGCCCGCCTCGACCGCATCACCCTAGAAACGCTACCGCTGAGCCAGGAATTGCGCGATCGCGCCCTCTTCATCTTCGACTTGCGCGGTCACCCGGCGACGGTGCTGCAACAAGTCGCCCGCCTCGATCTCGATCCGACCGCCCAGCAAGCCGTCACCCGCCTGAAGACCCTGCTGGAATGTCTACAAGCCAATCAAACCACTCCCCTGCCGCTCCTGCTCGATCTCAGCCTGCTGGAGCCGATCGACTACTACACCGGTATTGTCTTCGAGATCGCCACTTGGTCGGCTCGGCAATATGACCTTTTTGGCAAGGGGGGACGCTATGATCACCTACTGGAGCTGTACGACCCCACCGGCAAAGGCGGCCCCGGTGTTGGCTTTGCCTTGAATCTAGAAATTTTGCACGCTTGTCTGCTGACCTCGGCACAACTCCCCCAAACCTCCCCCGCCAGCGATTGGCTGGTGATTCCGCAGACAGCCAACGCGCTCCCCGCTGCCTTTGCTCACGCCGAGCAGTTGCGCGGCGCTGAGCCACGCTTGCGGGTCGAGGTGGAGCTGAGCGATCGCTCACCCGAGGCCAGCCGCGCCTACGCACGCACCAGCCGCATCCAGCACCTAGCTTGGGTTGCCGCTGATGGCACCGTCCAGGTGGAGACCTTGACCCCAACTCCCAGTCCCTGAAATTTTGAGCCTGTCGGTAGGATCACCATGCCCCACACGATCATCACTCAGACCTGCGAAGGCGTTGCCGACTGTGTTGCCGCCTGCCCCGTCGCCTGCATTCACCCCGGCCCCGGCAAGAACAACAAGGGCACCGACTGGTATTGGATCGATTTTGCGACCTGCATTGATTGCGGGATCTGCTTGCAAGTGTGTCCGGTGGCGGGAGCGATCGTGCCCGAAGAGCAGCCCGATTTGCAAGCGACGCCGTCATAATTTCAGGCTGCAAGGGCGACAACCATTAGCCAGTGGGCGAAAACGGTGTAGATTGAGTAGAAGCGGCTAGCGACCAGGACGCTGGATCATCTTGCTTGCCGTTGACTTGTGGCAGACTTGTGGGCTGCTGCGGGGTAAAAACTTGCGGACGACTGAAGCAGAGCATGGGGCCCCAGGAAAATCCGACCAACGGTAATGCTGAAGAACTTGGCGTTGCAAGCAATAGTCTGAAGGCGCTGACAGAGGAACTCGAACACCTCAAGGGCAGCCTGCTGGCGCAACTCTCCCAAGAGATCGAACAGTTGCAGGCACGCAAACTGCGCCTGATGGCGGAAACCGAGGATCTCGAACGCCAGCGGCGCGAACAACTCGCCCAACAACAAGAGATCGCGCGACAGCTTGCCCCCGCCCTCGCGGAAGAAGTGCAGCTCGTGCTGCGCCAGCGTCTGCATGATCAGGGGTTGGCGACTAGCGACGGCTCGCTGGATCAATATGGCGATCGCGCCCGCCGCCTCATTTCCTCCTTAGACTCAACACTTAACGCCACCTTCCGTACCCTAGAGCAAGACCTCAGCAGCTACCAAAGCTCGCTCTCGCAGCAGCTCGGCCAGATGTACAACCTCGAGCAGCAGGGAGAGGTCATCCTGGAAGCCCTAGTCGGTCGGCTCAAAGACGAACTGCGGCTCGAGACACCCCCCCTACCAGCACCGACGCCGCCGACGCCGATCGGTTTTACCGGCAACCACACCCGCCCGCAATTGCCCGAAGCAGAGCGGGAGAATCCCGCATCGATCGTCGCCCCGCCCTCGCGACCAACGCTCGTACCGCCCTCGCTGCCTATTCCCCCCCCCGCCCTCGCCCCCGAACCCACTCCCGAACCGAAAACCCCTCCCCCCCGCCGCCCTACCGCGACCAAGATCCAATTGGGATTCTTGCTCGTGCTCTTCTCGTCGCTGGCGCTGTCGTTTCAGAATGTCGTCATTTCGATCATTCTCAACCAGTCATCGGTGCTGGGACTGTTTGAAACCGGCGGCTACATCTCACCCGGGTTTGGTAACGCACTGCTGATCCTGTTCATGCGCATGGTCGTTGTTGTGCCGACGATGGCGCTCCTAGCCCAAGTGCTCTATCCGACCAGTTGGCAGGATATCAGACGTTTCCTCGGCAATGGCACCATAACCAGCTTTGCCAAGGTCATCGCCTGTGGCTTTTTCCTGTTCGCCTCCTCAGCACTGATCTACATGGCGTTGGGCTTACTTTCTCCCGGCGTTGCGCTGACACTCTTTTTCGTCTTTCCGATCGTCACGGTGCTGCTCTCGTGGGTGTTTTTTGGCGAGCGACCCTCGACGATTCGCAGCTTGGCGTCGGTGACGGTTTTCTTTGGCGTCGTGCTGATCGCAGCCCCCGCTAGCGGCACAGTGGCAGGACTCGATCCCTGGGGGATCACGACGGCCCTCGGAGCTGGTATCACCTTTGCGCTCCATGTTTTGTTGATTCAGGGCTGTACGCGCGAACTGCACCCTGTCCCCTTCAGCGTGATTAACTTCGTGGTGATTCTTGGCTTTTCGGCCCTGAGCCTGGTTTTGCCATTGCCGGGGGCGAGCTTGGATGTTGATCCGGCGATGTGGCCGAACTTGCTCGTCAGTAGTTTGGTATTGGGTGCGCTGACTCTGCTGAGTTATCTGGCGAACAATATTGGCATCAGCTACATCGGTGCGGCGCGGGCGTCGATCTTTGGGGCGACCGGCCCAGCCCTGACTTCAATCTTGGCTTGGATAATTATTGGTCGCTCGCTGGTCGGCCTGCAGGTGCTGGGGATGGTGGTGGTGACGGTTGGTGTTTTCGGGCAAAACCTGGAGCGTTTTTACAAGAAGAAACCGAAGCCGAAGCCGCCGAATGGTCGCCAGCCGCCTGCGAATGGGAATGGACGGCGGCGATCGCGCTGATTCTTCCTTTCAGCCAATTGCCAAGGTGATCGCGCGATTTTGCGCTTGAATTCCGCTAGAATGACCCTACCGTTCTGAGCCAAATGGCGAACGGCAGGTTATCGTTGGACTGAAGAAACGGACGCTCTACAACGCTCATGAAACGTTTTCGTGCCACTGTCATCGTGCTCGCTACTCTGGTTCCGGCGATCGCCGGTTGCGACCTGATTAATTCGCTGAATCCCTTCGGTGGTGGTGCTGAGGAAGTGCCGGTGATCGATCCCAATGCGCCGGTCGCCGTTGACCCCAACGCCGCCCCGGCTGACCCCAACGCCGCCCCGGTCGATCCCAACGCCGCCCCACAAGCCGCACCCCAAGCGGCTCCACCCGTTACTTCTCAAACTCCATTTCGGGATGGTGTGAACGCGGCTACGAGCGCTGCTGAGGCAGTGCAGACGGCTCAATCTCCGGAGCAATGGCAGGCGGTGGTGCAACAATGGCAACAGGCGATCGCCCTGATGCAGGCGGTTCCGGCTGAAGATCCCAACTACACGGTCGCGCAGCAAAAGGTCGCGGAATACCAAGGCTACTTGCAGTACGCCCAACAAAATGCTGGTGGCTAAGCTAGGCGAGCGGCTCGTTCTCAGGATCTGAATCAATGACCTCCGGCTCTCGGTTTCTGCGCTTGAGAAATTCGGGGTGGCTCCCTAATCGTGAACAATGATTAGGGAGTTCTCGGTGGGTATGTACAGCGCGCACGCGATCAGAGCCAATTTGTCAAGGCGATCCCTTGAACACCTATCTATTCCCCCGATGTTTTGCTATACTTGTAAATCCTGCTCAATTATCGCTATACTAATTGAGGGCACAAGAAAAAACGACGCGGGATAGAGCAGTCTGGTAGCTCGTCGGGCTCATAACCCGAAGGTCGGTGGTTCAAATCCGCCTCCCGCCACCTTAAAATTAACGCCCCGTTGCTGTCAGCAACGGGGCGTTAAACTTTGGGAGTGCTAGCGAAATGTCGCTCCCTCCCCGCGTGCTTGACCAAACTTCCCTCCCCCTCGTTGCGGCGATCGCCCACCAGGCGCAGCGACCCCATGCCCCCTTCTACACACCAGGCCACAAGCAGGGTCAGGGCGCGAGTTTGGCATTGCAGACCCTACTGGGCACCGCCGCCTTGCAAGCCGACTTGCCAGAATTACTGAGCATCGGCAATCTGTTCGTGCGCGACGGGGCGATCGCCACCGCCCAGAACTTAGCGGCTGATGCCTTCGGGGCGGAACAAACCTGGTTTTTGGTCAATGGCTCCAGTGGTGGCCTGATCGCGGCGATTCTGGCGACCTGTGCGCCCGGGGACAAGCTGATCCTGCCGCGCAACGGCCACCAGTCGCTGATCACCGGCCTAATTTTCACGGGCGCACAGCCGATCTTCGTCAGTCCCGACTACGATGTCGAGCGCGACCTCGCCTACGGCATCACCCCCGCCGCCGTTGAAGCGGCCTTGCAGCAGCACCCCGACGCCAAGGCTGTGCTGGCGATCTACCCTACCTACCATGGCATCGGCTGCGATCTGGGGGCGATCGCCGCGATCGCCCACCGTCATAATTGCCCCCTGCTAGTCGATGAAGCCCACGGCGCTCACTTTGGCTTTCACCCCGACCTGCCGCCGACGGCACTGGAACTGGGAGCTGACCTCAGCGTCCAATCCACCCACAAAGTGCTGGGCGCGCTCACCCAAGCCGCCATGCTCCACGTCCAGGGCGATCGCCTCGATCGCGATCGCCTCGACCGTGCCCTCCAGTTCGTGCAGTCCACCAGCCCCAACTATCTCCTGCTCGCCTCCCTGGATGCTGCCCGCCAGCAGATGGCTTGCCAGGGCGAAGCGCAATTAGCCGCTACCTTAGCGTTGGCGGCGGCGGCGCGATCGCAGTTGATCGAGCTTCCCCAACTCCGCCTGCTCGCACCGCCATCATCACCCACGCCCGGTTTCACCTACCACGACCCAACCCGCCTGACCGTCTTGCTCAACGACTGGGGCATTGACGGCTTCACCGCCGATCAGCAACTCGACGCGCAATTCGGAGTCGTCTGCGAGTTGCCGATGTTGCAGCACATCACCTTCATCATCACGCTCGGCAACCGCACCGCTGACATTGAGCGATTGGTCACGGGGTTTGCCCACCTGCAAGCGCCTACCCCAACCCTGCCGCCCCCTCGCATCGCACCGCTCACTACAATCCCCGTAGCACGACTGACGCCCCGCGCCGCCCATTTTGCTCGTCCGCAGTCTGTGCCAGTCGCTCAGGCCATCGGGCAGATCAGCGCGGCGCTGATCTGCCCGTACCCGCCCGGTATTCCGGTGCTGGTGCCGGGAGAAGTGATCACGGCTGAGGCGATCGCCTATCTCCAAGCCATCCAGCAGCAAGGCGGCATCATCACGGGCAGCCGCGATCCTGACCTCCAATCCTTCGCCATTGTCAGCGAGTGAAAACCTCGCAGCCCGAAAGCTTGGCGCTAAACTGGAGGGCGACCTAGACGCTTCCAGCCGCTCCGTTGCATGGCCCTCAACTCCGATCTCCGCCCCTTTGTGGCTCGCCTGCCCTTTAGCCTCGATCTTCTGCCGCCCGCTGCCTATCTCGTCGGCGGTTCCGTGCGGGATGCCCTCCTCGGTCGGCAGGTCGTGCGCTTCGATTTTGATTTTGTGCTGCCTGTGGCGGCAGTGGCGACAGCGCGGCAGATTGCCGACCACCATCAGGCTGGCTTCGTCGTCTTGGATGCGGCGCGTCAAATCGCCCGCGTCGTGTTTGCCGAGGGCACGGTCGATTTTGCCCAACAGGAGGGCGAGAGCCTAGAACAAGACCTGCGACGGCGCGATTTCCGCTGCAACGCGATCGCCTACGACCCGCGCACCCATGAGCTGATCGATCCCCTCAACGGCTGCCGTGATCTGGCGCGGGGCGAACTCCAGGCGATTAGTCGGGCCAATCTCAGTGCTGATCCGCTGCGGTTACTGCGTGCCTACCGGCAAGCCGCCCAATTGGACTTTGCCATTGCCCCGAAGACGCGATCGCTGCTCCGCAGTCTGGCACCTCAACTCAAAACCGTGGCGGGTGAGCGCGTGCAAGCAGAGCTGAACTATCTGCTGCAAGCCCCAAAATGTAATCCTTGGTTGGCCGCCGCCTGGGAGGATGGTCTATTCGCGTCCTGGTTGCCGGAGCTGAATGTTGCCCAAGTGAGCTTAGTGGATTGTGTCGATCAGGCAGCTTGGTTGCTAGGGCGCATCTGGGTTGATCTGGATGCGCAACTGCAAGCGGCGGTCGGCAACAAGTCGGTAACCTGGCTGACCGTGGCGAAACTGAGCGTGATCGCCGGTACCCCGGTCACGGCGGCCGCGAATCTGGAACGGCTGAAATATTCGCGGCTAGAGCAACGGGCTGTGAGCGGAGCCTTGCAGTCCTTGCCCAGTCTGCTCGCCGCCCTGGAAACGCCGCTGAGTTTGCGCGAGCAGTATTTTTGGTTTCAAACCGTCGGCGATCTGTTTCCGTTGGTGGCGGTGCTGGCAGTGGCGACGATCGCTCGCCGGGAGCCACTGCGCGAAACGCGAGCGGTGGCGGCGATCGCCCCCCTAGTCAATCGCTACCTCGACCCCGAGAGCCAGATCACCCACCCGACACCGCTGCTCACTGGCGATGATTTGATCCGCGAACTCTCGCTCTCACCGTCGCCGCAGATCGGCCACCTGCTGACCGAAATTCAGTTGGCGCGCATTGAGGGCAAGATTGCCACCGTCGCCGAAGCGTTACAATTTGCGGCGACGCAGCTCGAGTCGGTCTAGATGGCACTGGTGCCGCTATGCGGAGTTCTGGGTTTTGAGTTATGAGTGCCGGCAATCCGGGAATCCTGCTCGCCGCTCTTAAGAAACCAGTGCCGAGCACTCTAAGCTTTAGCCAGAGAAGCCGGGATGCTATCTATCAACAGTTTGATGGTGTGGCCCTGACAGATGCGTGTCAGTAGAGGTCGGTCATGACTAATCGCCATCACACCGACGTGATGTTGACAGGCAAACTCCAAAACCACTTTCCAGATCAATGCTTGGGTGTTCGCATCCAGCATCGCGGTCATTTCATCAGCGATCAGGTAACGAGTATTGCGATTGAGGACGCGGGCGATCGCCACCCGTTGCAGTTCTCCCCCGCTCAGCTCATGGGGATAGCGGGTCATCAAGCCGGGATAAATACCGAGGGCATCTAGGTAGTGGCGTTGGGGTGGGTGTCCCTCCCGCAGGATGCGGGCAATGCGCCAGCGAGGGTTGACCGATAGTTCCGGATTTTGAAAGACAAGCTGTACGGGACAATAACCTCGGCTGGGGAGCAGTTGCTTGTTCAACGTTACTCGTCCTCGGGTAGGCATCAGATAGCCTGCCAGCAGTTTACCGAGGGTGGTTTTGCCATAGCCCGAGGGAGCCATGAGTCCAACAACTTCCCCTGGCAGGACAGAGAGGGTGCGATCGCGCACCACCCACGGCAGTCGCGCGCCATAGCGAAACCAAAGCCCTTCACCTTTCAGCATGGATACATCTCACCCAACCTTGACGGACAAAACGGAGTTCCGGACGCGCCTGTTCACACTCTGACGTGACCCAGGCACAGCGATCGCGATATAGACACCCAACGGGCAGATTTTCAGGACTCGGCTGATTTCCTGGCACGGGTACGAAGTCGTTCTGAGGCAGCGATCGCCACAAAGCCTGAGTATAAGGATGACGCAGATTACCCCGCGCAAAGTCCTCGGCAGCGGCAATTTCAACGGTTGTTCCAGCGTAGAAAACTGCCACCCGGTCAGCGACCTGCAATGCCGCTTCGATGTCATGAGTAATCAGCATCACACCCCGACCCTCCCGGGCCAATTCTCGCAGATGGTTCAGGGTTTCAGTGACCACATCGGGATGCAGACCTGGCGTTGGTTCATCGGCAATCACCAACTGAGCCTGGGTCAACACCGCCGTCGAGACGAGCACCCGTCGCGCCATGCCACCCGAGAGTTGAAAGGGATAGCGCTGCCGGGTGGTCGGGGGCAAGTCATAGCGGGCAAAGGTGCGATTTGCAAGGGTTCTGGCAGCTCCCGAAGACAGCCCATTGAGCTGTCCCACTCGCTGCACCTGTCGTCCGACGGTCATCAGCGGGTCCAGGTAGCCCACTGACTGAGGAATGAGGGCGATCGCCTTGCCTCGCAATGCCTCACAGCGCTTTGGGGTCAACGGTTCTCCCTGAAACTCCATCGTCCCTGATAGCTGAGCATTGTCCGGCAAAATCCCCAACAGCGCATGGGCTAACAAGCTTTTCCCAGAGCCACTCGCGCCCATCACCGCGACGACCTCACCCGCCTGAATGGTCAAATCCAGATCCGTAATCACGGTGAGCTGCTTGCGACGGAGTCCTTGGTCATATTGAGTGAAGGTGATGCCGAGATTGGAGATGCTGAGCATGGGTGAGAGGTTTAGATGAGTGAGCAGCTTGGGGTTTCAGTGAGCGTCGAGTACATCGCTTTGCCGATGCACCCTTGCGAAAACGGTTCACCCCTGACTCGTCTTAGGATCAAGCAGCGATCGCACATTTTCCCCCAACCAATCAAACGCCTTGACCGAGAGCAGTAGCAGCAGCCCGGGCATGACACCAAGCCACCAGTAGCCGGTCGATAGATGGCGCATCGATTCTGCCAGAATGATCCCGATCGCTGGAATGTGGGGTGATAATCCGATGCCGATAAACGACAGCGCCGCTTCATGCAAAATGGCATGAGGAAACAGCAGAATCAGCCCCACCAACAATTGCGGAATGACGTGAGGCACCATGTGGTGACGGGCAATCCAGATGGGCGATCGCCCAAAGCGGTAAGAGAGTCGCACATAATCAGAGCTATTGACCTGCAAGACTTCAGCGCGAATCACCCGTGCCAGACTCGTCCAGTGGGTCACGGCTACGGCAATGATCACGCCAGTAGTGCCGCCGCCCACCGCAAAGGCAATCAAAATCAGCAGTACCAAGTGGGGTAGGCTGAAGAATACATCAATAATCCAAGTCACCACAGCATCGACCCAGCCCCCCAAAGTGCCAGCGGCTAACCCCAAGCCAGTGCCAATCAAAGCACTGATGCCCGCTGCCAACAGCCCGATGCGTAAGCTGAGGGACATCCCATGAAGGGAACGGCTGAGCATATCTCGTCCCAACCAGTCCGTACCGAAGGCATGAACCAGCGATGGCGGTTGATTCCGCTGAACCAGCACCGGACTGAGGCCATCATCGCCAATCACCCAAGGGCTGAGGATCATCGCCACCAGCAACAAGGCACACCAGGCAATACCCCACAAGATTCTTTGGCGGCGATTGCTGCGGAACCTCTGCATCGGTTTAGAAATAGGTGACGTAACTGTCATGTCTGCCAGCCTCCTAACCGGATGCGCGGATCAACGATGGGATAGGTCAAATCAGCCAAAGTGTTGCCGGTATACACAAACAGCGCACTAAAAAATACGATGCCGACTAACAGTGGGACATCGCTCCGCAGGGCTGCCTGCACCGTTGCTGCTCCCAAGCCGGGATAGGCGAAGACCTGCTCCACCAACACGGAACCTCCAAACAGCTCGCTTAAAGAGGCGAATTGCAGAGTCAAGGCTGGCAAAATCAGGTTGCGAAAGCCGTGATGGCGAACGACACCCCAGAGGCTTTCTCCCTGGGCACGGGCAAACAGGATGTAGTCGCTGTGCAGAACATCAATCAGCTTCTGCCGCGTGTGCAGCGCGATGTTGGCGATGCCGATAATACTGAGGGCGATCGCGGGCAGCAGCAGGTGATGGAGGTGCTGCCAGAGGGTGACATCTGCCGCCAATATGCCGGGCGGGGCAGCACAGCAGATGGGTGTCACTCTCAGCGCCACAGAAAAGACAATCAGCAGCAGCAGGGCAACCCAAAAGGTGGGCGATGAGGCTAGGGTGTAGGCATAGAGCCGCACCACGCGATCAATCCAGGAGCCAGCCAATGCCCCCGAGAGGATGCCGAGTCCCAGGCCGAGAATTCCGGAGAGCAGCCAGGCGATCGCCAGCATTGGCAGCGACACCCAAAAGCGACTGGCAATCACCTCGCTCACGGGCTGGTTAAATACCATTGATGTGCCCCAGTTGCCCTGCACAAGCTGCCCTAGCCAGTCCCAAAACCGGATGATCATCGGCTGATCCAGCCCCCAGCGCTCAGCAATGAGTTGTCGCTGCTCAGAGCTGATCTGCATCATGTCAGCACCGATATAAGCCTGCACCGGGTCAATGGGAGACAGACTCAGCAGCACAAAAGTGAATATCGCGACCGCCAGCAGCAACAGCCCCAACCGCAGCAGCTTACGAGCCACAAAAGTAAATACAGACCTCAGTTGCATGTCCATTGCCACGCAGCGATGTTGGCGGTAATCGGCCAGCCATGACCATGAGGTTCTACTTGGGGTTGACCGATATCGAGGCAATCGCTGACAAAGTAGGTGTGATCCAGATTCACCAGCCACGCCCAAGCAGCATCCCCCTTGGCGGTAAAGCCTTGGTTGCCATCCCACTGAGCGGCTTTCCAGAAGGCGATCGCCTCCGCCTCTGAAGATGCGCCCATCGCCAAGTCCAGTGCTTCGTCAATGGTCTGGTTGGCGTAGTAGCCTGCGTTGTAGAAATCTCCCTGAGCCGCTCGACTGTGATAAAGGTTGTACAACTCGGTCTGGTCATGACTGCCCCAGCCAAACAGCACCACGTTGCTGTGCATAGCCGGTTCAATTTCGTCCCAGCTTCTGCCCTCAACATTAGCCTGGATGCCAATGGGCTTCAGCATTGCCGCGACCGATAGGGCGAGCGCTTGCCGGGTACTATCGTTAGCCGGATAAAGCAGGGTGAATTCGGCCGTCAGCCCCTCCTTTGCCAACACGCCATCGCCATCGCTATCAGTCCAGCCCCCTGCGGCGAGAATCTCTTGAGCTTTCTCTGGCTGAGCATCTTCAATCGCCGCGCTCGGTTCTTCCCAAGCCAAGCCGCTGACAGGCCCATAAGCAATCGAGCCGTAGCCTTCGAGAACGCCTTCTACTAGGGCTTGGCGATCGATGGCATAGTTCACCGCCTGCCGAATCGCCGGATCTGCCGTCACATCATTGCCAATCGGGTCCCCGTCCGGTGTGGTGGTTCCCGTGACCGGAACATAGGGAAACATCAGTCCCCGATTATCGACGCTAGTCACATCGTAGAGCGTCATGCCGTCGATCGTCTGCACCGCCAGAGCTTGGGGAACGCTCGCCACCTGAGCCTGACCAGCTTTCGCCGCAGCAAAGGCGGCATCTTCTTCTACGAACAAAAAGACAAGTCGTTCGATGCCAGGAGTTTCCCCGTAGTAGTTGGGGTTGGCTTCCACAATCAGCTGTTGTCCTTCATCCCACTGCACCAGTTGGTACGGACCAGAGCCAATGGGATTGCGAGCGTAGTCCGGACCGTGGGCATGTTCCGGAACAATGCCCAGCGTAATCAGGCGATTGACGAAGGTGCTTTGGGGTTCTTTGAGCCGCAATTCGACGGTGGTGTCATCCAGAGCAACCGCTTCCTCCAGCACGGTCACATCGGTCAGACCGCCGCTCTCCGCTGCCTGATTAAAGGTGTAGGCGACATCCGTTGCGGTCAGGGGTTCACCATCAGAAAACACCGCATCGTTGCGAATCGTCACCGTCCAGGTCAGCCCGTCCTCGCTGACCGTGTAATCTGTCGCCAGGTCATTGACGATATTGAGTTTCTCATCTCGCTTCAGCAGGGTGCTTTGAAAAAGGGGAGAGCCATAGCGGCCCCAGCCTAGGGTCGGGTCGTAGCCCTCTTCGCTTTCTCCTCCGATCGCCAGCACAATCTGCTCGGTTGAGCCGGTTTGGGCTGGAGTCGCGGTCGGGTTGGAACCGTCTGTGGATTCTGTGGAGCCGAAGCCACAGCTCACCAACACCTGACTCAGTAAAAGCATCCTTAAGGGCCAAACAGAAAATTTCATGAGCTGATGCATTGCCTGCAAAAACCGGTTGGGTCACGGCGCAATTTGAAAGCGCCTAAATCTAGATGGAGATTACCACTGCACCTTTTGAGGAAACAATCCAGGGGGGAGGGATAGGTAGCGGCAGACAATCCAGAGTTTTCCTCACCCGGCGATTCATGCCACGACTCCTGCCAAACGCCTGACCGGCTCTTCATCAGGAGGGCTGCCAATCTGGGATGCTCCCCATCGTTACCCGTTTTCAATCCCCGTAAACAGAAGTGAGCGGAGCATTTTGTCTGGCTAGATCAGGGCGTTGTAATCAAAGGAACTGCACCAATTGGTCGCGTGAGCGGCTGGGTTCCAGCGCAGATCATTGAAATCATTAATGCCAATACTGTCCGTGCTCGTGAGGGCTACATGGCGTCAAGCGATCAGCTGCTGTAGCTTTTTTAAGCGTCTGGGTCATTTATGCTTCCTGAAGTACTCTAAGACGACAATGCTGCCGGACGCGCTGAACCTTGGGGCAATTGCTCGGTTGCTACTGCTTCGAGCCTGGCGTCGCGCTGGGCTTCATCTTCGCGCGAGGGCAGCCAGTTGAGGAATGGTAGCGGCAGCAGGCTAGAAAGATTGGCAATCGTCACCAGGAGCCAGAGATTCTCAAAGTTGGTCTCGGTGATCCCCAGCCAGTGCGTGAGCAGTGCGCCGGACTCGTGGGAGAGCAAGCCTGCTAAGTTCCAAATCGACATTAGCAAGGCGAAGAGTGTGGCTTCGATTCCTGGTGGGCAGATGCGGGCTGAGAGCACCAAGATGGGCATGAAGGCGATTTGACCCATTACTGTTAGGATCAGGCTGTCGCCGAGACTGAACCAGTGGTCGTCGATGCCTAGATTGCGATTGGCATGGGTGACTAGCAGCAGTGTCGTCAAGCCGAGCAGGGACGAAAATAGGGTTGTCCAGCCGAGGATGACGCGGAAGGGCAGTTGGCGGAGGAAACGCTGGTAGAGCCAGACACCGACTAGCGACGCTAGACTGGTCACGAGGCGGACGCGACCGAGAAATTCGGGTTCAAAACCCAACTCGTTGGTCATGAAAAAGAAGAGTGCTGAATCGCTACTGGGCGTTGCTTGCCAGATGAAGACAAAGGCGGTGGGTAACCAGATCGAGCGGCGACGGATGGCTTGCCAGAGGCGCATGAGCTGCGATCGCTCCTCGCTCGCCTTGCCGTTACCGGTCGTGGTCGGTATCGTCACCGGTTCCTCTGCGATCAACCAGGCGATCGCTGTGACGATCAGCGGGAAGCTCGCGACAATCGCGAAGACGACGCGGGTGCTGACTTGCTCCAGCAGCCAGCCACTGAGGTAGGCTGTGACCAAACTGCCGAGGGCGGCTGTGCCCCAAGTCAGGGCCTGGAGTGAACCGGCATTGCTGTAGGATTCAGCGCGCACCCGCTCCACGACTAGGGAATCGGCAATGACATCGGCGATCGCCATCGAGAGCGAGGTGACCAAAATCGCCAACGTCGCCGACCAGGTGCTGTCTACCAGCCAAGCCAGCGCCAGCCAGGAGAGCATTCCCAGCACCCCCGACAGCACCAGATAGGGACGGCGGCGATAGTTGAACAGCGGCAGCCCGTCGGAGAGAAATCCAAACACTGGTTTCACCACCCAGGGAATCGCCGCAATGCCCACCAGCGCTGAAACCTGAGCGGGGCTTAAACCCAACTCATCCTTGAGAAAAAAGCTGACTGCCAGCCGCGCCAAGCCCAAGATTCCTTGGACAAAATAAACGGTTAAGATAGCGATGAGTTCCGGTGTCGGTTCATTGCCAAAGAGCAGTCTCGCCGTCACCGTACGCTTGAGCTTGTCGAGCCGCAGTTCAGAAGCAGCCATGCAGTTCTTTAAGTTTTGTTGCTTTGTTATAGCATAACGGCTGGATTGGGCATTGCGATGCGGCTCGCGATTCAACCGCGTTGCTTGGGGGCTCTGTCGTATTTGGAGCTGTCTTGATCGTCAGCCAAATCCTTTATCTCGCCGGGCATTCATGACCGAAACGCACCGATCTAGGCTATTGCGGCTTGCCAAGCAGGTGCACGCTTCACTCCCCGATTTCGCTAGCCTGCGTGTCGCGGGAGTTGGCGTGGGCATTGCGATCGCCCTGGTCTTTGGTCTGCGGTCGCTGGGCGGTCTCGAGCCGCTTGAACTGGGCTACTACGACTGGCTGATGCGATCGCGCCCCCACCGCGAACCCGACTCACGCCTGCTGATCATCAGCGTTACGGAAGCCGACCTCCGCACCCTCCAACGTTGGCCAGCCACCGACATCATCCTGGCGCGGCTAATCCAACGCCTCCAAGCCCACGAACCCCACAGCATCGGCCTCGATATTTATCGCGACTTCCCCATCGCCCCTGGTTCCAGCGAGTTCGCCACCCAGTTGCAGCAGCCGAATGTCTTCACCATTCGCAACATCGATACGCTGGTCGGCACCCCCGCCCCCCCCGCCTCCCCTGCTGCTCAGGTCGGCTTCAATGAACTCCCCTTCGATGCCGATGGCGTCGTGCGTCGCCAGATTTTGTTTGCCGAAGCCGAGGACGGCGCACTCTTCTCCTTTGCTTTGCAGTTGGCGCTGCCCTATCTCGCCAGCCGCGAGATCGTCCCACAGGGCAGCACCGAAAATCCCGAATGGTTGCAACTGGGGGCCGCCACCTTTGTGCCCCTAACTCCCGATGCCGGGGGCTACCACAATGTCGAAGCCGACGGCTATCAGGTGCTGCTCGACTATCGCGCGCCGCAGGAAATTGCTCCCACCATTTCCCTGACTCAAGCATTATTCGGTTACCTCGATCCCGAGCGGGTACGCGGCAAGGTCGTGCTGATCGGCAGCGTCGCTCCCAGCCTGCGCGATAACTTTTTCACGCCCTTCAGCAGTGCGGCCCGCACTAGCCCGCGTCTACCGGGCGTGCTCATTCATGCTCAGATTGTCAGCCAACTGCTTGACGCGGCGACCGGCGAGCGATCGCTCCTCTGGTTCTGGTCAGAACGCCTCGAGCGGCTCTGGATTGCCGCTTGGATTCTCTGGGGTGGTTTGGTCGGCTGGCGACTCCGCCATCCGCTCGTCCTGACGCTGACCATCGGTATCAGTCTGTTGCTGCTCAGCGCCGCTAGCTTGCTCCTCTTCCTGCAAGCGGGCTGGATTCCCTTCGCCGCGCCCGCGCTGGGCCTGATCGTGACGACCGGCTTTGTCGTCTCCTACCAGTCCTACGAAAACTACCGCCAGCAACAGATCGTCATGCGCCTGCTGGGTCAAAATACCTCACCCGAAATCGCCGAAGCCCTCTGGAAGGGCCGCGATAATTTGCTCAAGGCCGGTCGCCTGCCGGGCATCCGCCTAGTGGCGACGACGTTGTTTCTCGACATTCGCGGCTTTAGTACGATTTCCGAAAAGATGTCGCCGGAAGTCCTCCTCTGCTGGCTGAATGAGCTATTTGCTGAGGTCACGGGCGAAGTTCTGTCGCGCCAAGGGATTATCAACAAATTCACGGGCGACGGCCTCATGGCTGTGTTTGGGGTGCCGCTGTCACGGATTCACAAGTCCGAAGTCGGGCAAGATGCCGGTCGGGCGGTAGACTGTGCACTGGCGATCGCCCGCAATCTCCAGTCCCTCAACCAAGACTGGCCGCAACGCGGCTTTCCGCAGATGCAGATGCGGATTGGCATCTTCACCGGCCCGGCGATCGTCGGCAGCGTCGGCGGCAAGGATCGGCTCGAGTACGGCGTGCTCGGCGATAGCGTCAACACCGCCGCGCGTCTGGAAAACTGCGAGAAGCACCGCCAGCCCGATGACTGTCGGATCTTGATTGCGCGCGAGACATTGCTGTATCTGGGCGATCGCTACCAAGTAGAATCCTGGGGACCCATCGCCCTCAAAGGCAAAGAGCAGATGATTGAGGTTTACCGCATTCTCGGTGCCGCGCCAGAGTGACCGTAGCAAAATGATGTAAGCTCCAACAGACGTTTCATTTCGCCGCGCTCGCTGCCATCATGACCATTGCGCGCACCATCTGTTCGGGGTTCCTCGCTGTGATCGCCGTGGGAATGTTGCTGCTGATGTTGCCGATCGCCGCCAGTGACAGCACCTGGACCAGCCCGATTATTGCCCTCTTCACCGCCACCTCAGCCGTCTGCGTGACTGGGCTGATCGTCGTCGATACCGGCACCCACTTCTCCTTCTTCGGGCAACTAGTCATTTTGCTCCTGATTCAAGTTGGCGGCCTCGGTTACATGACCAGCAGCACCTTTTTGATTCTGCTTGTCCGCCGTCGCTTCGATGTCCGCCAGAAATTTGCCATTCAAGAGAGCTTTGATGGCTCCCCCTTGCAAGGCAGCCGCAACCTGATTCGCTCGATCATTGCCATGACACTTCTCTTTGAACTCACCGGTACATTGATTCTACTGCGCGTGTTTGTACCTAAATTTGGCTTCTACGGCGGTCTCTGGCAGTCTCTATTCCATAGCATCAGCGCCTGGAATAATGCTGGTTTTAGCCTCTTTGCCAATAGTCTCACTGATTATCAAAACTCTTGGGTCATCAATCTGATCATTCCAGGCTTGGTGATCTTCGGTGGGATCGGTTATCAGGTGATCATTGAGCTGTACTTTTGGCTCGTACATCTCAGCCGTCGCCAACATCGACACCTCGATTTGTCGCTGAATTTCAAAGTGGTCACTAGCACGACAGCGGTTTTACTCGTCTTGGGAACTTTGGCATTTTTGTTCACCGAATTTAGCAACTCTAGTACCCTAGAACCGCTGACGAATCTCGAAAAATTGGGGGCTGCTTGGTTTCAGTCCGTCACAACGCGCACCGCTGGATTTAATACTATTGATTTTGGGCGGATGAGCGACACCATGCTGTTTATTACCATTGGCTTGATGCTCGTTGGTGCCAGTCCCAGCGGCACGGGCGGCGGTATGAAAACGACAACCGTGCGGATTTTGCTTAATTGCACCCGCTCAACGCTGCGGGGCATTGACCAAGTGGTGATGTACAATCGCCGCATTCCAACTTCTGTGATCCTCAGAGCCGTCACGGTAGCCTTGGGTTCAATGATCGTCGTCGTCTGGTCAACCTTTCTGCTCTCGTTGACCGAAGCCAATCAGTTTGAATTCATCGATTTGTTGTTTGAAGCCGTTTCTGCCTTTGCCACCGTCGGTCTTTCGACCGGCATTACCAGTAACCTTTCGGCACTTGGTGAGTTAATCATTACGCTGACGATGTTCGTTGGCCGCGTCGGTATCCTCATCTTCATCGGGGCGATTCTTGGCGATCGCCGTCCCACGAGTCTGCAATACCCCGAAGAAAATTTACTCGTCGGCTAACCTTAACGGCAGCATCCCAGCCGAGACTTTAGCTGGCAGTATTATTCACAGGATTGGTGACTTGGAGGGGACGACGCATCAACCAGATCGGCGGCCCACCATTGGGAGTATTTTTCTTCTCAATGACTTCAAAACCATACTTCTGATAGAGCGGTAGGTTGAGTTCATTGGAGTTCTCGAGATAAGCTGGCACTTGCTCATGATCGGCCATTTTTACACCATGAGCCATCAAGCGACTCCCAACCCCTTGGCCGCGGCAAGTACTCTTCACACCGATCGCGTGTAAGTAACAGTGTGGTTCTTGAGGATGATTCCCCTTCAAGAAAGCATCAAGTGCGAGACCACGCTGTAAAGCGCCGAGACCGGCAAACTTGAAGACAGCCCACGCAATGTTCAGTTGTGCGAGTAACGACGGGTCGAGTCTTTGTCCAGGCTTTGCCCACAGCGCACATCCGATCATTTGTTCCTGTTCATTCCGGATGTAGAAGGAGCAACCCAGGCGAGCATAAAGATGCCGAAACTCGGCTGCGAAGAGATGGCGAGCTAAGCCGGGTCGGCCTGCTGCGTAGCAAACGATCGGGTCGTTGTAAAATGCTTCGCCGAGAATATCAGCAATGACGCTGGTGTCAGCCAAGCTGGCTTTAATGATTATTCCTGGGTGGGCCATGTTGATCAGCAGTCGGTTTTGAAAACCATCCTCCACTATATTTGAGTAACAGCCGCAACCAGCGTAGCAGATAGTACAGCGGATAGAGCAGCTTTGGGAGTGTTGCCCATCGCCCCAACCAGCGCTCCGCAAAGGCTAAATCGCGCTCGTTGAGGGGCCAAAGCAATCCGTAGCAGTAGCGATAGCGACGTTGCCAATTGTCTTGCACTTGCAGTGGAAAATAGGCTTGCTGCATCAGGGTCAGGGGTGGTTCAACGCCGCTCAGCAGTCGCTTGGCCACCGTTTGTTGCAATCGTTGTACACTTTGTCGCGGGGTCAGATGGGGGGCGATCGCAGCGGGCAATGATGCGCCCAATAACGCCTCGGCTAGCGACAAGCCTAAGCTCAGCACGCGCTGACTGGTGGCTTGCTCAGCGAGGGCGTTCAGTTGCACCCAATCCAGCTTGGGATAGCGTTGCAGACAAGCGGTGACATCGCAGAGACGCTGGAGTTGCGGCCAACCATCTTTGGCACCGTTGAGGCAGAGGATGAAGAGGAGGTCGGCGGGTGCGGGCACGGAAACTTTAGCGCCAGCCAACTCAATCGACTGGGCACGAGCAATCAGGGGAGCGATCGCCACTGGTTCGGTGAGATAGGGCGGGCTAGCCCCCAGTGCAAATCCACATTCACACCACGCTGCGGCTGCAACCAAGCGCGCTCGTAGTTGGTGCGCTGTCGCAACTCAGCTTGCGGGGCGGTCAGTGGCTCAAGCGGCTCGTAACCGAGCATCGCCAAGACGGCTTGAGCGGCGGCTAAATCTGCGGGTGCAACGAGAATGTCAATATCGCTGACCTGGCGCAAGCCAAGGTTGCCATAGAGTTGTGCGGCGAGGGCGGGTCCCTTGAAGGTGATGGCGGCAATGGCTTGCTGTCTCAGGGCGTCTAGGAGCTTGACCAGGGCGCTACTGAGGAGGAAGTTGCGGCGCAGGCTGGCTTGGAATTGCGCCTCGAGTTGCGATCGCCACTCCGGCAACTCACTGGCGACCGTCTCGGAGTCTCGCAGTTGCCAGTAGAGCAATGGGGCGACGCCATGCCGATTGGCTAAGGTGAAAAGTTTATGGCTGTCGAGGGGCGATCGCGGCGGACAGCCCAACTGGCCACGACAGGCTCGCCGCAAACAGTCCAGCAGCCACACTAACTCGGGGCAGTCAGCAGTCATCGGCGGCGGCTGGGCTGACAAAATATGACTGTGTATCTGTAAGCTCTAAAACCCTTACCGTTTGGTAGTTTCATTTTCTATGGTTAATCTCTTCTACTATCAAAAGCTTTGAGAGCCTGAAAGTCCTGTCCAGCTTGACGCGCACCCACTCTAGCAGAGCAAAATTCGGCAGGTGAGAAGTGTGAATTGTGTGTACACGGCAGGGGGTCTGGCAGCACGAGTTGATGCAAAAATCTTACGGATGCGGGGCGACCGCTCTGGAATCAGCAAGCAGTCTAGATCGCAGTAGGGCGGTGAAGTTACGCGAGATCTCAGAGTGCAGTCACCAATCCAGCGTGTTAGCGTTCAGTAGGGTGCTCTACAAATGTCTGTCTGCTTAAGGAATTGCCATGCTGTTAGGGCACCGACCACTCTTTACCGCGGCCGTGATCCTCGGTAGCGCGATCGCCAGTTTACCGCGTGCTGCTCAGGCGCAGGCGATCGCCCCAGCTCTGGATGGAACTGGCACCCAGGTCACGATTGACGGCAACACGCTTTATATCGATGGCGGCACTCAGGCTGGAGCGAACTTATTCCACAGCTTCCAGCAATTTGGCTTAGACACGGGTCAGATCGCCCAGTTTCTTGCCAACCCCGATCTCGCCAACATCCTGGCGCGGGTGACCGGTGGTAACCCCTCCCAGATTGACGGCCTGTTGCAAGTCGTCGGTGGCGCTCCCAATTTGTACCTAATGAATCCGGCTGGCATTGTCTTTGGGTCGAATGCGAGTCTGAATGTGTCCGGGGACTTCTTTGCCACGACCGCCGACCGGATTGGCTTTGAAACCGGCGGTTGGTTTAATGCCAACGGGAGCAATGACTATGCCAGCTTGGTGGGCACGCCGAGTCAATTCGCTTTTTTGAGTGAGCAACCGGGAGCGATCGCCAACGCCGGCGATCTCACCGTCGCGCCGGGTCGCAACTTGGGGTTAATCGCAGGCACCGTCCTCAACAACGGCACGATCACCGCGCCGGGTGGCAATCTGATCCTGGCTGCCGTTCCCGGCGAGCAGTTTGTCCGCATTTCGCAGCCGGGAATGCTGCTGAGTATCGAAGTTCCTGCCGCCGCCCTCGAGGCCGGCATCCGGCCGCAGGATCTGCCCACACTGCTCACCGGCTACGACTGGCCAGCCGCAAATCCGGGTGATGTGGCGATCGCCGGTCGTGTTTGGGGCCAAACTGTTCATCTCGCGGCCGCTGGTCAGGTGCAACCCAGCGATCCCAATCTGGTGCGTACCGGCAACGGCTCCTGGAGTGCGCCGACCGTGACGCGCTTCGCCAGCGACGCCGACGCTGCCATGACGCTGACCTTCCTCGACATCAGCATTCCCAACTACCAAACTCTGCTCTACGGCGGCCGTGTGGGGACAACAACGATTGCAATTACGCCCGAAGAATCCGGAATTGCTGTCATCAGCCGACAACTGGCTGACATCGCAGCCAACGGCCGCGAAGTGGAAGAAGTGCATATAGTTTCTGAGGGCAATGCTGGCAACTTTTGGCTGGGTCGCGATTTTGTCTCGACCGCAACGGTTGGTCAGTATCGGGATCAGTTGCAGAGCTGGCGTAGTGCCCTGAGCCAAAATGCCGATCTGTTGCTCTACAGTTGCTTCACGGCTCTGGGGACGATGGGTGAAGCATTAATCAATGCCTTGGCGACGGAAACTGGTGCCGATGTCGCGGCCTCAACTGATCTCACCGGCAGCAGTGCCCTGGGTGGTAACTGGCAATTTGAATTAGTCACCGGTGATATTGCAGCGGATTTAGCATTTGAGACGCCAATCATCGCTACCTATGACCACACCCTCGATATTTTTACGGTGAATACGGGTGATGCCGACGCTGATCACGCCCTGACCCTCGGATCGCTACGCTGGGCGATCGCCCAAGCCAATCTTGACTTTGGTAACGACGAAATTCGCTTCGCCCCTGATATTTCCTTAATCAATTTACAGAATGGCACGCTGGGGATCAATACGAGCAGCGGTGACTTGAAGATTACCGGCCAGGGTCGCAATATCACGATTCAAGGCGATAACACCTTTAGACTTTTTGAAACCGTGACTACTGGTGCTAACGATATTATTTTCGATTCGCTCACGATCACGAGGGGGAATACGACGACCAATGGTGGGGCGATCGCTGGTGAATCGAATAACAGCATCATCACTGTTCAAAACAGCCAAATTATCGGCAACCGAGCCAACCAAAATGGTGGCGGCATCTTCAGTACAGGGGTTCTAAATCTCTTCAACACCACCGTTAGCAACAATCAAGCCAATCTTGGTGGTGGCATTTTCAACGATGGTGTTGCCAATATCAACGCCTCTAGCGTCAGTAAAAACCAGGCTAATAATGGAGGTGGCTTCTACAATGTAGATAGCGCAACTGCTAATCTCAGTAATAGCACCCTCTCCGGCAACCAAGCCAGCCTCAGTGGCGGTGGTGCCTTCAGTAGCAACGGCTCGATCTTGAACCTCCGCAACACGACAGTTGCCAGCAATGTGGCGATCGCCGGTGACGGAGGTGGCTTGTACGCAACCAATGCCAATGATGTCACCTTGGCGAGCAGCATCGTCGCCAGCAATGTTGATCTCGGCGGTCAAGCCCCGGATGTCAGCGGTGGCAACTTCGTGGGCAATGCCAACAACTTGATTGGCTCGCTGGCGGGCCAAACCGGCGGCTCGCTGGGTACGGGCAGTGATCTCGTCATCGCCGACCCAGGACTCGCCCCCCTCGGTAACTACGGCGGTACTACCCTCACCCATGCTCTGCTGCCCGATAGCCCCGCCCTCAATGCTGGTTTCAATGCCAGCGGCGCAGCGCTTGATCAGCGCGGGGTCGCTCGCCAAGCGGAAGGGACGGTCGATATTGGCGCTTACGAATCAGCCGGGTTTAACGTGGAGCGCTTGATCGGTGATGCTCAGCTGGCGATCGCCAACAATCCCTTTCAACAATTGTTGCAGGTGCGCCTGACCGAAGCCGCTTTTGGCATACCATTGCCGAATGCGCGAGTCACTTTTGATGTCCCGACCAGTGGGGCATCGGCGAGTGCCGCTAACTTCACCGCCTTCACCAATGCCAACGGCATTGCCAGCCTAGAACTACGCGCCAACAATACCGCTGGCACTTACACCGTGCGGGCAATCCTCAGTCCGACCCTGAGCGCCAATTTTGAACTCATCAACCTGCCCGCTTTCGAGTTGAGCACCCTGTTGCCGCCGCTACAGTCCGGCTTCATTGGCGATCTCGCTCTGACCAGCTCGCTCGAGGAGCAGGAGACGGCAACCCCCGATGCGGCAGTAGAAGCATTGGATGGCGAGGTGTCAGGAGCATTTGCCGACTATCTCGACCTCAAGGGTGACACCACCGTTTCGCTCAATGATGTGCGCCGCCAACTGCGCGAGGTTGAGGCCGAGACGGATCTGCGACCGGGTTTCATCTATGCTTTCTTCCGCTCGCCAACCCCACCACCGACCGCCGCAACTTGGCAGTTTTCGGATGGCGATCGCCAACAAATCGCCGCTAAACCCGGCCCACAGCCCGATGACATCTTGGAGCTGACCCTGGTGACAGCGACTGGTGACACCGTGCGGGTATCGGTGCCCGAGGCGCGGCGCGATCGCGTCGATTGGATTACGCGCCGTCTGCGCCGCAGTGTCATCAATCGCAGTCGCAGCCACCCAGCCTATCTGCCACCGGCACAACAACTCTACGACTGGTTGATCGCACCGCTGGAGGCTGATCTCGACCGCTTGCAGGTGGATAATTTAGCCTTTGTCCTCGATTCAGGGTTGCGATCGCTCCCCATTGCCACCCTCCACGACGGCGAACAGTTTCTCGTCGAACGCTACAGCCTCGGCCTGCTGCCCAGCATCGGTCTAGCGGATCTGGACTACCGGCCGCTAGGTGATGCCAGCGTGCTGGCGATGGGTGCGGACACTTTTACAAACCACGAGCCACTACCAGCCGTGCCCATCGAGATCGAGGCGATCGCCGACCGCCTTTGGTCAGGTCAGTCTTTTCTCAATGAAACCTTCACGCTCGCCAATCTGAAGTCAGCCCGCAGCGAGCAGCCATTTCGCATCGTCCATCTCGCCACCCACGGCGAATTCAAGCCCGGCCGACCCGAAAACTCCTACATCCAATTTTGGGATCAACACCTCACCCTCGACCGGCTCTCAGAGCTAGGTCTGAGTAAACCGCAAGTGGATTTGCTGGTGCTGAGTGCTTGCCGCACTGCCCTCGGTGATCCCGAGGCGGAGATGGGCTTCGCCGGTCTCGCCGTCGCGGCTGGCGTCAAGTCGGCGTTGGGCAGCCTGTGGTACGTCAACGATGAGGGGACACTGGCGCTGATGGCCAACTTCTACCACCGCTTACAACAAGCACCGATGGCGGTAGTTGCCTTGCAGGAGGCGCAGGTAGCGATGCTGCGCGGTGAGGTCTACATGGAGGACGGCGCACTGGTCTCGCCCGACGGACGTTGGCAGCTGCCGTCCGAGTTGGTGGAGTTGGGCGATCGCGACTTTTCCCACCCCTATTACTGGAGTTCCTTCACATTGGTTGGCTCGCCTTGGTAGAGCAGCGATAGGCTCACACCCGGCAGGAGGCGTCAGGCCGACACAGGCTGCTAAAGCCTCTAACCGCCGGGTCACTGGGAGTTGATCCACCTCAGCCGGTGCGAAGTGCCAGCGTCGGTTTGAGACCACGACAACAGCGGCTGATCAGACCGGTATCGGCGGCATCATTCTGAGTGCGGCTGAGCTGGCTTTTGCCCTAGCCGGAGAGGGATTTAGGGTGTTGGCGGAGCCGATTCCGTAGAAACGTAGGGCGATGAAACTGGGATGCACCCAATCTAAGGGACGTACCGCTCATCTACAAGGTTGGGTTGAGCTAGCGAAACCCAACAACCACAAGGGTCAGAGTTAGGATTTTTCATCAACCCAACCTCCGATCGAGTCGATAGCATCCCACATTTCCCACCCAGCCCATTCTCACTACTCGTAGAGCCAGGGCTGAGCGCTCGGCTGCCAGCTCACCAGTTCCTCATCCTTGAACCAGAGAGCAATTTCGCGCTGGGCGGTCTCAAGCGCATCTGAGCCGTGGATCAGGTTGCGGCCGACAGTGACGCCATAGTCACCGCGAATCGTGCCGGGGCTGGCTGAGAGCGGATTGGTGGCTCCGATGATCGCGCGCGAGGCACCGACGACGCCGTCGCCTTCCCAAACCATCGCCACCACGGGACTCGAGGTAATGAACTCAATGAGGCCTTTGAAAAAGGGTCGCTCGCGGTGAACGTCGTAATGTTGTTCGGCGAGTTCCTGCGACACCGCCATGAATTTCAGTCCGACGAGGGTGAAGCCTTTGGTTTCAAAGCGCTTGACAATCTCGCCAACGAGACCGCGCTGCACGCCATCCGGCTTAATCATGATAAACGACCGTTCCAAAATGAGCCTCCTTATGCTTGTACAAAATGATACCAAGTGCCAGATTACCCTAAAGTCGAAGGGCGATCGCGCTCTCACCCACAAAGTCTGCACTGTCGCCAGGATATAAAAAAACTACCGACTCAACGAGCCGGTAGCCAACCCAACCACTAGGCTTGAGCAAAACAATCTAGAATCAGCTCCGTAGACGAAGCTGAACCCCAGCTTCCCGCTTAGCAATCGTAGTAGAGCGCAAACTCGAAGGGGTGCGGTCGCAGACGCATCGGGTTGATCTCGTTGTCGAGCTTGTAGGAGATCCAGTTCTCGATGAAGTCGGTACTGAACACCCCCGACTCCGTCAGGAAGGCGGTATCGTTCTGCAACGCTTCCAGGGCATCTTCCAGAGAACCCGGCGTGCTGGGGATCTTGCTCAGCTCCTCGGGGCTAAGATCGTAGATGTCCACATCGAGCGGCTCGCCCGGATCGATCTGGTTCTTGATGCCGTCGATGCCTGCACAGAGCATCGCCGCAAACGCGAGGTAAGGGTTGCAAGTCGCGTCGGGGCAGCGGAACTCGAGGCGCTTGGCCTTCGGGCTAGGACCAGAGAGCGGAATCCGCACCGAAGCAGAGCGGTTGCCCTGCGAGTAGGCGAGGTTGACCGGCGCTTCAAAACCGGGCACGAGGCGCTTGTAGGAGTTGAGCGTCGGATTGGTGAAGGCGAGCAGCGCGGGTGCGTGCTTGAGGATACCGCCGATGTAGTGCAGGGCCATCTGGCTCAGGTTGGCGTAACCGTTGTCACCCCAGAACAGCGGGTTACCGTCTTTCCAGATTGACTGGTGGGTGTGCATCCCAGAACCATTGTCGTTGAACAGCGGCTTCGGCATGAAGGTCGCCGAGCGGCCGTACTTCTTAGCAACGTTCTTGACGACGTATTTATAGGTCATCAGGTAGTCGGCAGCTTCGATCATCGTGGCAAAACGAATGCCCAGCTCGTTTTGACCGCCGGTGGCGACTTCGTGGTGGTGTTTCTCGATCGGCACCCCGCACTCCGCCATCGTCAGCAGCATCTCCGTCCGCATATCTTGCAGCGTATCGGTGGGGGCGACGGGGAAGTAGCCTTCCTTATAGCGCGGCTTGTAGCCGAGATTGCCGCCCGCTTCTTCGCGACCGGAGTTCCAGCGACCCTCGATGCTATCGACGTAGTAGTAGCCTGAATTCTCATTCTGGTCGAAGCGGACGTCGTCGAAGATGAAGAATTCGGCTTCGGGGCCAAAATAAGCCGTGTCGCCGATGCCGCTGCTGCCCAGGTACTCTAGCGCTTTCGCAGCGATGCTGCGCGGGTCGCGGCTGTACCACTCGCCGGTACGCGGTTCCTTGATGCTACAGATCATGCTCAAGGTTTCTTCTTTGTAAAACGGATCGATCCACGCCGTTTTGGGGTCAGGCACCATCGACATATCGGATTCATTGATCGCCTTCCAGCCGCGGATGCTGGAGCCATCGAACGCGACGCCATCGGTGAAGGCGCTTTCGTCGATCTGATTCTCGTAGAACGAGCAGTGCTGCCATGTGCCCGGTAGATCAACAAATTTGAGGTCAATGATCTTGATGCCCCGATCGCGGATCATCTGCAATACGTCTTGTGGTGTCTCTGGCATGGATGATTCCTTCCTAAAAATCTTGAAATACTCAGTGTTTGCAAGTCTCGCAACATCCTAGGGAGTGGCTTCAGCGGCGGTTGTATTCAGTGTTACAAAAAGCCGGTGCTGCTAGATTGTGACCGTCAGGCGCGGCGATCGCCCCTGACAATCATGAAGAAATGTATCAAAATCAGGGCTGATTCTCAGACACAGCGGGCGATCGCGCTCCGAACGCCTCGCCCTGTGGGATGATGTGAAGACAATTGATTTTTAAAAGACAGTCTCGATCGGGACGATTCGCCAACAAGCTTGTTGTTTGGGAGCGCGGTTTTAATGAAAGACGCAGTCACAAATCTGATTAAGAACTACGATGTTGCCGGTCGTTACTTTGATCGCAACGCCATTGATCGCCTGAAAGCTTACTTCGAGTCCGGCACCGCTCGACTGGCGGTTGCCACCATGGTCACTGCCAACGCGGCTGCGATCGTGCGTCAGGCTGGCTCAAAGCTATTTGAAGAAGTGCCGGAGCTGATCCGTCCCGGCGGCAATGCCTACACGACCCGCCGCTACTCGGCCTGCCTGCGCGATATGGACTACTACTTGCGCTACGCCAGCTACGCGATGGTCGCCGGTGATAATGATGTGCTTGACGAGCGCGTCCTCCAGGGCCTGCGAGAAACTTACAACTCTCTGGGCGTGCCCATCGGCCCGACGGTGCTCGGCATCCAGATCATGAAGGACATGATCAAGGAGATGGCGCTCGAAGCCGGGATCGAGTCGGCGAATTTTTTGGATGAGCCATTCGACCACATGACCCGCGAGCTGAGCGAGATCGATATTTAGCTCTCCCTGATTTTGGCAGGTACAACAAAGACGCGGCAAGCCGCGTCTTTGTTGGTATAATGCGGTTCGCTAAACTCCGTTGTGTACGGGGCAAATAGCTAAAACTCTCCCAATTCGGTTCAATGGTGCCATCCACCCCACCGGCGCGCAGAAGCCAATCCAAGATCGGGAGCAGCACGCGATCCGAGCTGCCATCGCCAATCAGCGTGTAGCGCAAATCAGTCATTAGAAGCTTTTCTGAAAACCCGGAATGAAGGGCTGCAAATCGTCGCGGTCAACCACACGACGCGAGCGGCTGTTGCGAGTGGGTTGATGGTGGCGTAAGTCGTCGCCATTGCGCTCAGACTCATGAGGGACAGGATTGAGGTAGGTCAAGAGTTGCGCCTTAGAAACAAGCTGATCTGGCCTATGTTCATCAGCACGGGTGCGCCAAGTCTCGCTCAGATAACGGAAGCGAGCTTCCTGGCGGCGAGCGGTCGGTGTCGAGAGAGCAGTTCTGGCACCGCCGTGATCTGGTTGGACTTTTCCTCGACTTGACGCTGTCCCAGTACCAGATGGCTGTGGATGGCCTCAGCGCTCACCCTGTAAATCATGCCTCGCTCGCCTCCCTGGTCGTAGGCTTGCCGCAGGGCCTTGTCATCAATCGTGATGACTGCGGCGAGTACCTGGCTTGCACTTTGAATCCAGCTTTGGAAGCTCGCTTGCAATGCTTCAGGGTCGCGCCGTGCGAAGACCCGCGCCAATGTATCGTGTGAGGGAATCCCGTTCGGCAAGGCGAGGAAGTTGTTCCGCCACTCATCTTTCGCTTTCCCCTAGTCTTCAAGTTCTACTTAGGTATCGGTGCCACAGATGCTCGCCAGGATGGTCAGTATGATGATGTCTAGCAGTTGGTGCTCTACCAGAAACGCACCCGACACTTTCAGAGCGATGCCGACCGGATCGCCTCCCGAAATGCCATCACCGCATCAAATTGCTGCTCGGGCTGCACAAATTGCGCGAGTAGGGTTAAATCGAGATCAGGAAGCAGCACACTCTGCTGCTGCAATTCATAGCCCGTCGGTTGCAGACAGTAAAGCTGAAACTGTTCAGCCTGCCACTGCCACACTTCGGCCACGCCGAGGCTGCGATAAATCGCCAGCTTATCAACCAGACCGCGAGTGACAACCACCTCAATCGCCAGATCGGGGTAAGCCTTTTTCTGTCCCAAGCAATAGCATTCGTCGGGTTCCAAGCCTCGCTGTTGAGCCGCTTGGCGAAAGGGCGTCGAGCCACCCGCGTGAAAGCGCGTGCGGGTCTCTTGAAAATAGGCTTCCAACAACATACCAATGACCTTCTTCAACTCCTCATGTTCAGGAGAGTTGGTCATGATTTCCAAAACCCCTGCGAGATAGCTGAGCCGTAAGGCGGGGAAGCGATCGCCCAAAACCGCAAGCAGTGACTCGTATTGCTGCCAACTAACCCCATGCAGGAGTAGTCGCTGTTCTGCAACGGCGTTCGGTTGTGGAGTAGGGAGGGGAGTTGCCATGATTTGGTGGAATGCCGCGTCGCCGTTTTTGCTCGAGTTTCGCCCTGGATTCTGGGGGCGGGTAGTCCGATGACTACACTCCGCAAAATAGTCAAGGCGTCAACGAGCCTCTGGCAGCGCGATCGCCCATTTACAATGAGGGCTATGTTGCATTAGCCCACTGCTATGCTACTCTTCACGGCTCCCATCGAACTTGACCTCCCGCTCACCGACGCGCAGTTTTTTGCTCTCTGCCAGCGAAATGACGATCTCTGTTTTGAGCGTTCCGCGACTGGCACCATTCTTGTGATGACCCCTACGGGTAGCTGGACGAGCGATCGCAACTCTGACCTGACGGAACCGCTTTCCGCCGCTCTGTCCGGACTTCACAGTACGAGTTGACCGCTGAGGTCGCACGACGGGTCAATCTCGAGGTTCAGCAAATTCCTTGCGAGATCCGTTTGACCCCTAGCGAGCACGCGGTCAATTACAATAGCGTTACGAAAATAAACGTAATGTAAACTTTAGTTAAGACTTCTCGGAATCTTACGATTCCCGCCAGGTAACGCCGAACCTGTACCCCACGAAGACCCATCGCGTCTGGCCCATCAGCGCCGCCCTACCGCGCCGAGAAAGATGAAAGAACTGCTTTACTTAGAGATTCCGACGGCGGACACCGCCGCCGCCCGCACCTGGTTGCAGCAAGATTGGCAGCCACCGGCTGGCGATCGCCACCCCACCCCCGACGGCGTGCAACTCCGGTTTGCTGAGACGCCGAACTGTGAACTAGCCATCTTCCTCTGGTCAGTGCAGCGCACGACTTATTTAAAACTGTTTCGCTGGGGCGATCGCCCCATCCCCCAAGAGCGCCAGATTCAGCAGCAGCTTGCCGCTGCGATTCAACAACAATTCCCGCTCCGCTATCCAGCGCCACCCGCCATCGACCTCAGCCAACAGTCGATCTTCGACGCCCTCGCCCCGCATTATCCCGAAACCGTCCGCTACTTTCGCCAGATGCCCCAAGGCGAAACCGATCTCCAGCGTGTCTACTGGTGGGAAAAACGCTGGCGCGACCAGGTTCGCCAGCCGCAAGCGCCGCAACCCGTGGTTCATCGCCAGTCCGGCGCGGCTGACGGTCAGCCTGACTATGATCTGATTTACCTCGGCGGGGCGCTGGGCGCGATCCATGCCGCCGTGATGGCGCAGCGCGGCTACCGCGTGCTGCTGGTCGAACGCCTGACCTTTGGTCGCATGAATCGGGAGTGGAATATTTCGCGGGCCGAATTTCAGAGCTTGATTGACCTGAATCTGTTCACACCGGCGGAATTTGAGCAGGCGATCGCTCGTGAATACCGCGACGGTTTCAGCAAGTTCTTCGACGGCAACAACCCGCCGCATCTCAAGGCCGACATCCTGCACACGCCGACGGTGCTCAACATTGCCCTCGACACGACGACGTTGCTGCAACTCTGCGGCGAGAAATTGCGGGCGGCGGGCGGCGAGATCCGGGAGTGTACCGAGTTCGTGCAGGCAGAAATTTACGACAATCTGGCGCGCGTCCAGGCTCGAGACCGACAAACCGGCGCAATGCTGCAATTCAGCGGTCGTTTGGTCATCGACGCGATGGGGACGGCTTCGCCGATTGCCTGGCAGTTCAATGGCGATCGCGCCTTCGACAGTGTCTGCCCCACCGTGGGCGCGGTGATCGAGGGCGGCTTCCCACCGGGCGTCTGGGATGCAAACTACGGCGACGTGCTCAACTCCCACGGCGACCTGGCGCGCGGCCGTCAGCTCATTTGGGAATTGTTTCCCGGCGCGGGTGAAGAATTAACGGTTTACCTCTTCCACTACCATCAGGTTCACCCTGAGAACCCCGGCTCTTTGTTAGAGATGTACGAAGATTTCTTCACCATTCTGCCGGAGTACCGCCGCTGCGATCGCGAGCAACTGGTCTGGAAGAAACCCACCTTTGGCTACATTCCCGGTCACTTCAGTGTCGGCTCGGGCGATCGCGCCGTCGCGGGCGATCGCGTCCTCGCCATCGGCGACGCCGCTTCGCTCCAGTCGCCGCTTGTCTTTACCGGCTTTGGCTCGTTGGTACGGAACCTCAGCCGCCTCACCGCCCTGCTCGATGTGGCGCTGAAACACGATTTGCTCCAAGCTGAGACCCTCAGCCAGGTTCGCGCTTACCAGAGCAATATCGCCGTCACCTGGCTCTTTTCCAAGGGCATGATGGTGCCGACCGGCATGACACTGCCACCGCAGCGCATCAATGCCATGCTCAACACCTTCTTCGGTCTCCTCGCCAATGAGCCTCCAAACGTAGCTGACACCTTTATCAAAGACCGCTTCACCTGGATGACTTTCAACCGCCTCGCCTTTAAGGCGGCGCGGCAGAACCCAGCCCTCATTAGCTGGATCTGGTGGCAGGCGGGGGCGCTCGATTTTTTGCGCTGGTTAGGGGCTTATTTCCTCTTCACCCTTGATGCCCTGATCAATGCTCTGCTCAGCGGCTGGTTTCCCGGCTGGCTGCGGCGCGCCCAGACTTGGCTCGAACCCCGCTATCCACGCCTCTGGCTGCGCTGCCTTAGTTTCAGTTACCGGCTCACCGGGGGACGTTCGCCGCTGACGCCACCCCCGCCCTCCCAGCGCAAGCGCGATCGCCCGTCGTCGCGCACCACCGTCATGGCACGCCAGGTCTCCGATCGCTGCTAGGCATCGGGCTGGATCGCGGCTTCAAGTTGTTGCTGGCGGATAAAAATCCGAAATTGCTCGACCAGCTTCGGGTTGCGCCAACCGCGCGTCGCTTCGACATCCAGCACCGCCAAAGCTTCTGCCGGTGACAGCGGTTGTTTGTGCGGGCGTTCGCTGACGAGCGCATCGTAAATATCGACAATCTGAAACACCTGGGCCAGCCAGGGAATGGTGCTGCCTGCAATGCCATCGGGATAACCGCTGCCGTCCCAGCGCTCGTGGTGGTGGCGGAGAATCGGTAGAATGCTCTGCAAATCCCGCAGCGGTTGACAGATTTGCTCACCAATCAGCACATGCTGGCGAATCAGATCCCGCTCTGGCACGGTCAGCGGTTCAGTTTTCAGCAGCACGGCATCGGGAATCGTCAGAGTGCCGAGATCGTGTAGCAAGGTAGTATCGACCAGCGCCCGAATATCCGTCTCCGGCAACCCCAAGTAGGTGCCAAAGGCTTCCGTCAGGGCAATGCGATCCTCAAGACGAGAGTTGCTACGCTCGCTGTAGCGTTCTGCTAGCGCCTGGGCAATGGAGTAGAGGACTTGCTTGGTGCGTTGCAGGTCATCGTTGAGTCGTTTTTGGGCAATGAGCGATCGCAAGCGGGTCATCAGTTCCAGACGATCGAGTGGCTTGCGGAGAAAGTCAGCGCCACCCGCTGCAAAGCTCGCCAGCCGCGACTCGCGATTTTCAGCGACGGTGACAAAAATGACCGGAATCGATTGGGTATTCGCCTGACTCTTGAGGCGGCGACACACGCTCAGACCATCCAGCCCCGGTAAAAACAAGTCCAGCAGAATCGCATCAGGCAACTCCTTGACAGCCTGTTGTAGGGCATCAAAACCATTGTCTGCTTCTAAAACTTGGTAGCCCTCGGCACACAAAATATCCACAGTCAAACTACGAGCCAAGGGTCGATGATCGACCACCAGAATGCGTGCTCGTTGGGTTGACGGCGAGGATATCAAGGCGTCACCAATTTGGGCAAGGGAAGAAATCACAGCTTTAATCGCACTCTACAATCTAATTTATCTCAGAGAAGGAAAATCGTTGGGGTGGAGTCGGTAGATGACTCCCCTAAACGGAGCAGTTGAGTGAACACTCATCTATATCGGTCTAGATAACTGCATCGCCCTGCAACTGATGTAGCGGCGGTCTCTGCGCCAATTTTCAAGCCCAACCAAGGAGCGAGCTTCGCTCGTTAGACAGGTTTTGGGCGATCGCCCCATGAGCATCTCGGGACTGGACTCTTAGAAGGTGATGGCAGTGCTGAATCCCTGACACATCAGGGGTTTTGAGGAATTTTTAGGATGATCGCCAGAACTCTTGATCGCACAAGGCTTACAGCCTCCATCACCCATTAGTCGTCCAGTGCCAGGATGACAGCATCTCGAGAGAGCACGGGAACGCCGCCATAATCCTTGAAGTTCGTCAACATTTCCCAGTGACATGGTGGTTATTCTGAATCAGTGCTCCCCTCCAACTTCCAGGAGTCGCCGCCTGATTCCTGATGACGCGATTCAATCCGTCGTGTTTCTCTAGGAATCAACTCCCAGCTTCCAAAGAGCCGGGCATTTGAGTCACGCTCAATCCACATCGCGCCACAGCCACTCAGGATGACAGACAACTCCCCGCTGGTTGGCAATCCGGTGCGAACGCTGAGAGCGGAAGCAGGACGCTACTGACGCGAGCAAAATGATGCCCTAGGTGAATTGCGGCTATCTGCTGATCTTGCAACAGTGTCACCTCTCTAGTAAACGCGGTAAACGCTGCTATCTGGCTTGATCGAGACCATAATCTGGACTATTTATAGCAGAGTCCAGTCTGAGAGATCGAGAAGTTAGAACCATCCCGAAACTTCTGAAAAGTGAAATTGGGATTTGCTTTGCTTTTCATGAGATGAAGCATCGCAATTTCTTCCCCCGTTAATCTGTCAGTCAGCTTGCCATCAACCCAATCATAGACCCACTCTCGATCACTGTTGTCAACCAAGTCCCTAATTTTCCCAAAGTCATTATGGGCACAGTTCAAATACTTAATGCTAATATTGTTATTTCTGATGACTTGCTCCATTGCAACAATGCCTCGCTTCCCACCATTCTCATCAAAACGGAAGTTGCTGCTCGAATTGATCACGCGAGCATGATCAGGGCTTTCCTGATATAGGAATCTCATTGCTTTTACATTCCGGAAAAGAGACATATATCCCGTAAAGTTATTGCGCCCCCCAGAAATGACATCATAGCCGACGAGATTATCAGTATTCAAAAAACTGTCCAAATCACCGACAATGACATCAGGATCAATATATCCCCAGTAATCGAAGCCTTCTAAATACTCACTGAAAACATGACCAAAAGTGGGTTTATAATCGCATATCTTGTAGGCACGATACTGATCATAATCGTAGCCAGACACCCCAAGTTTGTCCTTGATCAGCCCAAACATTTTCTTGAGGCTAATCTGGTGAAATTCAATAGATGAGTGCTGGTACTTGTCTATGAATTCTCTGCATGAAACATTGGTAAAAATCTTTAACTTTGTTGTAACGTTCCGAGAGTATGAATCAATGAAATATTTAAAATAAACTGGAAATCGCTTAGGACGCATCCACGCCATTTTTTTCTTCTCATCGAAGAAAGGAATAATTAAGCAAGCAGGTGATTTACTCATTCTATCAGGCTCCAAACATTGAAATTTCGAAAGGTGAATAGCGGCTTCTCCGGATTTCCAATAAGCGCTTTCTAACTACTACTGATGACCACAAACTTGCTAACTACCGCAGAAAAACTTCCATACACTAGATTTTGGGATGTGCAAGCGTAACAAAACCTTTGCCCCCATGATTTGCAGGAGCTTACCAGGATCAAGCCGAACAAGATTTTCCAGATGCAATATCTTGCGGCTCTCCTGGGTTTAGGGTGGGATAAGTATGAAGGGGATACCAAATCTTATGAGCTGAATTCCTGAAGCCCTTGCTTGGCAATGATTTCAGCACCGGAAACTTGTGGTTATCACCGCAGATCCAGCTATCTGAGGAATCGAGATGAGTTCAGCGCTATCAGCACACCTATTCCAGGGCGCATGATCAATTAAAGCCAGAATCGAGACAGAGAGAGGGTTGGGTGCATCCTACTTTAGCATTGCAGTTGTCTACTCTGCGAGAAGCCGCTGCGCATCTACATTCCCCAGCTCCTTCTCCCAATCCTGGGCGAAGGGAAGTTAGAAGTTCCTGTTCCAAGGCTGGGAGCGGGATTTGGGGTGTTGGCGGAGCCTGTTCCGCAGGAATGCAGGGCTGCTAATCCGGGATGCTCCCGGCAGGACTTTAGCTTAAGTTACTCTTGTTGGCATTATCGCGCAGAATTCAGTATTGGCGAGGTGGATTAGGGATACCTAGCGATGCGCCCTCGCTAAATGGCGGTTACTGTGGATTGGCCCAGCGACGTTTCCACCGCGTTGTCGGTTCTAGGTTGCTGGCGGCTTGTTCGGCGCGGCGGCGCGCGACGATCTCGGCGGCTGAGTCGCACAGATCGGGGTCGCGATAGGGCACAGCGGCACGCGTCTGCAAGTGCTCCTGCGATCGCGGTGAGAGCGGCGGCAGCCCGGTGGCGTCAAAGCTGGCGACAGTTCCGGGCGCGCGCCGTCCTACGGCGGGTGTTTCACTCAGGTGCAGACCGGCGGTGAGCAGGGCGGTTCGCACCGCGCCCGCGCAGGAGTAGGTGGCGAGTCGTCCGGTGGGTCGCAAGCACCGCGCCGCCCAACCTAGAAATTCGGGTGTCCACAGGGCTGGACAGCGGGGGGGCGAAAAGGGGTCGAGAAAAATGGCGTCGGCGCGAAAGCCGCTGGCCTGGAGTTGCGGCAAGGTTTGGCGGGCGTCGCCGAGCCATAGTTGGGCGTGGAGGTGCTCGGTCTCGACGGCGCGATCGCGCGCCAAGTCACTGAGGGGGCGAGCGATCGCCGGCGGCCAGAGGGCCAATAGCCCCTGCTCAACCGCTTGCTGCGGGACGGTCGCAGTGAGTTCGAGGGCGGCGATCGCCACCCGTGCCCGCGGTTTAACCGCCCAGATTGCGGCGAGAGCCGCCGCGCTGTTGTAGCCCAGCCCGTAGCAAATGTCGAGCAAGCAAATCGTTGCTCCAGATGGTAAGTCATGCGCGCGCTGGGACAGTTGACACGGCTCGACAAACTTCTGCACCGCCTCCTGTTGAGCGCCACTCTGGGAGTGGAAGCACTCGCCAAACTCGGGCGAGAAGAAGGTGTAGGAGCCGTCAGCCGTGACTTGTAACGGTAGCACCCATCGCGCGCGCCTCGAGCGCGTCAGCTAGAACGGCAGGCGCGGGCCGGGTAGGGAAGGGCCGCCTGGAATCCGGCCGAAGCCTGGGTAATTAGGGATGTCAAGAGCAGGATAGAGGCTTTCAAGCGCCGCGCGCAGATTGCCCATGCCGGGGAGTGGCAGCGAGAAGCCGTCAAACAGCACCCCGTAGATAATCGCTTCGACCTCTTCCTGTAACAAGGCTTCTACGAAACCCGGGCGACCCCCCGTGGCAATGGTCAGCTTCTGACCCTGCTCAACGACGATTTCACCGCCGTCTTCAGTACCAGCATCTTCTGACTCCCCAGTGGCTTCAGTCGCCTCAGCCTCGGTAGCTTCAGGGTCGGCGGCTTCCTCATCGCTCGTGTCTTCTGCTTCCGGCGGCGCTTGCTCAGTTTTGACCACGACCGAACCTTCGAGCACTTTCACCCGGGCGCTGCCGCTGGCATCGATTTCGAGCACATAGACTGTGCCCTCAACACCGATCTCAAAGCCGCTAGCACAGCCGTTGGCGGGGCCGACGGCGAGGATGCTGCCTTGCTGCAACTCGATGCACTGGCCCACCGTGACCGAGGAGTTGGGGGCGAGGCGACCGGCCGCGCCGTTGCTGAACAAGAGACCAGCGCGCGCGGCTTCGGTACTGACCGTTTGTTGGAAGTTGGCGATCGCTTCCAACTCCGCCTTCTCGGCTTCGATAAAAACTTCGTCGCCGTCAATGATCTCCTGGACGACAGCGGTACTGATCGCGGCACGGGCGGGCACGTACAACCCAGATGTGCCGAGCACCAGACTCAGACCAATCAAAAAGCTCAAACAGCAGCGCCCAAGGCGCAAACGGGGCAGGTTAATCATGCGGCTTCTACCTCTCCAAATCTTCCATGCAATTCATAATCTTGTCTCGCCATCCGGGAGCATTCCGGATTGGCAGCCCTGCGCTTCTACGAAACAGGCTCCGCCAACACCCCAAATCCCTCTCCCAGCGTGGGAGAGGGACTTCTAGCTCCCCTTCGCCCCGCTTAGGAGCAGGGGCTAAGGGATGTAGACGCGCAGCGGCGGCTCGCAGAGTGGGCAACGGTAACGCCAAAGTGGGATGCACCCCGCATCCGCAAAAAGCTGACACATCAGCGTCAGCCGCCAGCGCTCGGCGAGCGAGGGCAATATTTTCGGCTGAAAAAATATTGAACGGCTCGGATTGTAGCATACGATTCAGAATTTGACTGGTGGATGCAGGCAAAATTTATGGCGTCTGCTAGCCTCTGGCTTTTATTAACCGGCCGCAATGTAACGACCAGACCTTGTGCTGGTGGATTGCGGGGGCAATGCCGTTGATCCAGGCTCGGTTTTGACGCCATTTCCCACGAAATTTCCGACCCGGCGATCGCAATTCCCCGGAAGACAGTCCCCGAAGCTTGAGTTAGAATGACAGCGCAAGGTTGACGGCTCTACTGCACTGAGGGGTGTCCGATGCAGTCATATGTTGACGAGTACCAGTTAAATGTTGACTCGGAGCTGCCAATCGAGGTTGAGCAGGCATTACAGGCGGCCAACGATCCGGACATGATGCCGGATCAGCCACTGCCGGTTGCAGCCGAAGAGATTTTCACCTTTGAAGCCCGCTTCAAAGGGCAGATGGTGATGCACAGCCCTGCTCAGGCCGTCGCCGACTATCTCAGCACTCACGAGGATTGGTTTCCCGCTTGCGCGCAGCCGATGCACGCCGAGCCACTGGGCGAAAACGGCTATGTGCTGACGATCGGTAGTTTCGGCGCGTTTGGCTATGAAGTCGAGCCAAAAATGGGGGTCGTTCTACAACCGCCCGCCGCAGGGGTCTACCACATGCACAGCATTCCGGTGCCGGACTACACCCCCCCCGGCTATGAGGTGGACTACCAGGCGGCTATGCACTTACGCGCGCTCGACCGGCGCGCTGTCCCTTGGGCTATTGCCGCGAACATTGGGGAAGAGATTGCCCGGCTCGAGTGGCAGTTGCAGCTTGGCGTCACGATTCGCTTTCCCCACTTCATCTACCACCTACCCCGGCACTTGATCCAGACGACGGGCGATCGCCTCCTCTGTCAGATCGTCCGTCAGATCTCCCCCCGCTTGACCTACAAGGTGCAAAAGGATTTCCACGCGCGGCATAACTTGCAACTGCCACCCCGGCGATCGCGCCAACTCGTACTTGACTCGGACACCGCGAGGGTTGAACCGCCGCCCAGGCAATAGCGAGGAATCGGGGAGGCTACCGCAAGTCAGTCAGCCCTCGAGCAGTCGGAAAGCGTGACACGCTCTCCACAGTCGCCGTTCCATTGCGCTCTTCCTCTTTTTTGAGTTGTTTCAGCTTGTTGCTCAGCGCTTCGACCTTGGAGGAGTAGCGCCAATTTTTGCGTGCCGAGAGCGAGATTTTCCCTAGCTCCGGAATCTCGATTTTTTGACCATCGGTTCCATATTCTTCCACGAAGCTCACCACGTTGGGCTTCAGGGCTTCAGCTTCGGCTTGCAGCGCCGTGATCATCGCTTTGATTTCCATGAAACGGCGCGCCGCCTGTTCGGGATTCAAATCATCAGGGATGACCGGCAGGCGATACGGGCGTTCTGGGTCGTTGAGCGGCGGATCGAATAACTCGAGCCAGCGGGCTGTTGCGGCCGCCAGAACGCCATCGCTGGGCGCTGACCAGATCGCGACCGTCGTGATGTGATTCGCCGTGAACTGCGCGTACCGATCCGCCACACTGTCCTCAACCGCTGCGGCCTCACTCACGAGCTGTTGCCGCAAATTGTGCGCCTGCCCGATGTACCAAACCCGCCCAAAATCGTCTTGCATAAAATAGCAAGCGGCGATTTCCTCGCAGCGCTCAAATTGCCCAAACGGAATGGTGGGGAGCTTGCGAACCTGGTCAACTGTCAGCAAGGCGGGATCGAACATGACCGATTTACTTGAACTTGCCGTCAATTCTAGCAACTGCGTCGCGCTCAGTGCTGAGGAGGGAGACTTAATTAAGCTTCAAATTCTGAGTTTTGAATTTTGAGTCAGCTCTGCCACTCAAAACCAAGAACTTAAAACTCATCCATTCCTAAGCACGTTGCTTGGCGCGCTCATCACTCAAACGCTTGACACCGAGGGCGACCACCCCGGCGGTCACCAACAGCATCCCGCCCAATTGCGTCCCTTGCAGGGTTTCGCCGATCAAGAGAAAGGCCATCAGCGAAGTCATGACCGGGCCGGTATTGGCGACAATCGAAAAGGAGGCGGCCCCGGCCCAACGAATGCCAAGATTTTGAAACAGGTAGCTGGCGAGACTGGTGAGACCGAGCGCAATGCCCGCTAGCAAGAGTAGGGAGAAAGTCCCAGGCTGCACTTGGATACCTCCAGGCACATTGCCAAAGTACAGACTGAAAAGGCCCGCGAAAACGAAAATAACGCCGAACTGCACCAGCGTGAAGGCGGAGGGGTTGATGTATTTGAAGCACATTTGCGCCAGGATCACGCAGATCGCCAGAGAAATGCCGGATCCCAGGGCGGTGACGACACTCAGCGTGGAAAACTGGATGGCGCTATCGAACGGTAAGGCGATCAGGGCAACGCCGAGAAAGACCACCAGGCTGACGATCAGGCGAAACGGCGTCAGACGCTCTTGGAAGAAGACGCGCGCCAGCAGCAGCGTCACGATCGGGTAGGTCAAGATCAGCGTCGTCACCACGCCCGCCGCCATGCCACCGAAGGCGACGTAGGCCAGAGTCTGCGAGAGGAACAAGAAAAAGCCGCTGCCGATGACTTTGAGCTTGGCGGTCGCATTGTCAGCACGGAGGAAGCGGGTGATCTCGCTCCAGAAAGGCTGCTGGTTGAGGTCATAGATTTCGGTGCCGAGTAGGGCGACCAGCGGCACGACCACCAGCATCCGCAGCCAGAGGATGAAGATCGAGTTGCCAAAGCTGGGGCTGATAATGCCGCCAACTTGGAAGACGCCGAGCAGCGTGCTGGGAAACAAGATGACGCGCACCAGCACGTTTTGCAGCGAGAAGGAGGCGGAGGAGAGCAACGCAAAGATGACGCCCAGTTTCCAGCGGGAGAGTGGGGGGGATTTGGGCAGAGCGGTTGGCGGCGGGGGCGATTCCGGTAGAGAGGGGGGTGGGGCCGCGTCGGCGATCGCCGGTCTCCCGTTCCCCGCTTCTGTCAGACCAACCCGCGCCATCAGCCGGTCGAGGATCGCTTCCAGCAGCGTCTCTGCCTGAGACTCCATGCTGTGCATCCGGCTGAGCTGCTGCGAGAGGCTGCTCTGGTAGCTGCTGATGTCCTTTTGCAATGTCGAAAAGGTTTCGTTGATCGTCGAGTCCAGCAGGCTCAGCGAGCGGTAGGCGGCGAGATCGACGGCGGGTGGTTCACCGTTGCTGAGGGCGCGGGTGGCAGGGTTGTTGCTCGCGATCGCCTCCGGTTGCAGGCGATCGCGCAGTTGGGTCTGCAATTCATTGGCGATCGCCTGAGCAAAGTCATGGGCCCAGCGCTCTTGTTGGCGGCGGTCAGGCTGTCCCTGCAACGACTCCTGCTGCTGCCGGAGACGGTCGATCTCAGCCATCAGGCGCGTCTTTTCGCCCTGGAGCCAGCGCACGTCTTGGTTGAGCTGGGTACTGAGGTCTTGACGCAGCGCTTCGATTTCGCGGGCGAGAACGCCGAGCATTTCCTCAGTGGGGCGTGGCTCGGAGTCGGGTTGGGGTTCAAAGGAGTTCATACAGAGTACATCCCTGACGGCATAGCAGTCATCGGCTAGCAGGAATCAGCATTGTCTGATTCTTAGTGCCTGAACTCTGCTAACCAAGCTTATCGCCATTTTGGAAAACAAATGACCTGACTTAGTTAAAGCAAAATTGTTGGCATCTGGCGAGGCCGCGGGTTCGTCGGTTATATTTCTTGAATTTCTCCAGCGAAATTGTTTCCGTCCGCTCGCTCGGCTTAGCAGAGAACCGGGGCGATCCTGAGCGTCAGGAACCCAGCGCCTCCTCGACCAAACACAAAATACGGCGCTCATCGAAAGTATGGACAAGTTGGTGGAGGCGATCGCAAAAGTGGACATAGGCTTGGTCGAGCATTTTGAGGCGATCGCTCTCCGCCGCCACCGTTTTCATATCACCGGCGCGGGCGGCATGGTGGAGGCGAGCCAGTTCAGCGGCGGGCGGAAAGGTGAGGGGTGCGCTGTCGGCGATCCCCAAATCCACCGTCGGCTCTGTGCTCGCATAGTGCCAAGTCAAGTGCAGGTAACGCTGCAAGTAGGCCAGCAAACGCTCAAAGTTGACCGGCTTGGGCAAAAATTCATTGCAGCCAGCGGCGAGACTGCGACCGCGATCCGCCTCGCCAATGCTGGCGCTGGAGGCAATCAGGGGCAGATCCGGGGTAGCCGAGCGGCGAATGCGCCGAGCCAACTCGAAGCCATCCAGCACGGGCATGACCAGATCGATGACCATCAAATCGGGCTGGAAGTCGGCCATCACCGCCAGCGCCTGCTCACCATCTGCCGCTTCGACAAGCACAAAGCCGAGGGGTTGTAGCACCGTCCTGAGCACCTGGCGATTGAGTTCGCGATCATCGACGATCAGAATACGACGCGCTGGCGGCTCATAGCCGCTGATGTGTCCCTGGGGCGACAGTGTCGCCAACTGCTGCCAGTCGGTGGCGATCGGCACACTCAGCTCGAACCAAAAACGACTGCCCCGACCGAGTTCAGAGCTGACTTCCAACTGACCGCCCATCATCACCACCAACTGGCGGCTGATGGATAGACCTAAGCCCGTGCCTTCGGTTTGCAAGGTGGCGGCGCTAGCTTGCTCAAAGGGCAAGAAGATCTGTTGCAACTGCTCGGGAGCAATGCCGATGCCGGTATCGACGACGGTGAAGCGTAGCCGGGTCGTTGTCCTGCGGTCATCCATTGCCAGCGGCAGCACCTCTACCAGCAGACTCACGAACCCCTGCTCCGTAAATTTCACCGCATTGCTGAGCAGATTGAGCAAGATTTGGCGCAGGCGCTTATCATCGGCAAAGATCGCAGTTGGCAGCGCCGTATCGGCTTGGTAGTCGCAGCTCAGCCCTTTGGCGTCTGCGCGCACCCGAATCACCTCGACGATGCTGAGCAAAAAGGTCGGCAGGTGAAAGCTACGGGGAGCCAGTTCCAGCTTACGGGCTTCGATTTTGGACAGGTCGAGGATGTCGTTGATCAGCGTCAGCAAATAGAGGCCCGACTGATGGATGACATCGACGCCGCGCCGATGTTCATTGAGATCCGGTGCCGCCGCGAAGATTTGCGCGTAGCCGAGGATGCCGTTTAGAGGCGTGCGCAGTTCGTGGCTCATGTTGGCGAGAAATTCGCTTTTGGCGTGGTTGGCGATCTCCGCCGTTTCTTTTGCCTTGGCGAGGGCGGCGGTGCGGTCGCTGACTCGCTGCTCGAGGGTGCTGAAGGCCTGTTGCAACTGTCCGGCCATCTGATTGAAGGCGTCCGCGAGCGATCGCAGCTCCCAGATGTGACTATTGGGAACTCGCTGCTCGAGCTGACCAGCGGCTACCGCGCTGCTAGCAGCACGCAGGCGCAGGATCGGGCGCACAATCGCGCGTGCCGTGAGGATGCCGCTGAGGGTGCGATCGCCAACGCCGCGAGACAGAGCCAGATGGTCATGCGGGTATTCGCGGCAATCTCAGCCATGAAGTCAGCCTCCGGGATCGTGACGACGATCAGCCAGTCGAGGCCGCGCGCATCGCGATAGGGCGTGACTTGCAAAAACTGACGCTCACCGTCCAGTTGAAAACTGAGTTGGCGGGAGGCAGCGATCGCTGACCAATCGGTATCGGCCTCCGCCAGATACTGGGCGCTAGCCCGGATCAAGGCACTGTCGCTGTTGCGGGCCTGGAGCCGTGTCGCCTCGCCATCCTCATTCAGCTCGGTGGTCTCGGTAACAGACGAAGCGATCAGCACACCATCGGGTTCGATGATGAAACTCTGACCAGTTTTGCCCACCTCCAGATCAGCCAAGAAGTTGCCAATGTCACTGAGATTGATATCCACCAGCAGCACGCCGCGCAACTCGCCCTGGCGATCGTAAAAAGGCTGCACTGCGCCGATGCCGAGGCGGAAAGCCGCCTGCTCGTAGGGATATACCGTTGTCCAGACGGGAGCTTCGGCGGCGATCGCCGCTTCATACCAAGGACGCTGACGCGGATCGTATTGATCGCGACCCTTGAGGGTTTGTGGATACCCTTCGGCATCGGGGACAAACCAATGATTTTCAAAGTTGGATTGCCCGTCAACGAGGTCAGCAATCAACTGGCCGTCATCGCTGTCATAGCCCCCCGCTGCAAATTCGCCCTGCTCGCCACCAAAAGCGATGTAGCTGACCTCGCGCTCGTGCAGTTCATCGAGCTGCCAGACGAGGTAAGCGGTCAGCTCCCGCATATCAGCAGGATTCCACAGCCCGAAACGACGGATGGCGTCGGCATTGGCGGCATTAATCGCGTGCGGGGTCTCCAGATAGCGATCGAGTTGTTGGACGATGCGGGCAGCGATCTCCTGCCGAAGCTGACTCGCCACTTCGTTGACTGCTCGCTGCCCATTGCGGATGGACAGATAGCCGGTCAAGCCGACGGCGGCAAAAATCTGGAGTACGAAGGGAAGGATGAGAACGAGACGGAGCGAAGCCGAGCGCGGCATTCGGGAGGGTGACTGGGACATTGACTATGGTTGAGATTTGGTTAAGTCAGTGAACACGGTTCCGACCAGTACAAGGCAGCCCGGCCCCTAAAAATTAGCATTGCTGGCTGGGGAATCATCGACAAATTTTCAGCGCCGTGTCTCACTACACGCAATCCGCTACCCAGGGGTCAGATTGCCGAGCTAAGGAACCAGGTAGATCGCGATCGCCGCCATCCGCTTTTTTTACGTCTGGATCATTACACTTCTTGGAGCACTCTAATACCGCACGCGCGGATCAAGCACACCGTAGAGGATGTCGGCGACGAGATTGAAGCCGACGATGAGAATCGCGTAGATGAAGGTGATCGCCATAACGACCGGCGTATCGCTGCGGTAAATCGACTCGATCAGCAGCGCCCCGATCCCCGGCACACGAAATACCTGCTCCGTGATCAGTGCCCCGGTAAACACGGTCGGGATGTCGAGGGCGATCAGAGTCACGACCGGGATCAGGGCATTCCGCATGATGTGGCCATTGAGCACAGCCCAGCCGCTCAGGCCTTTGGCCCGTGCTGTGCGCACATAATCTTGGTTGAGCTGTTCGAGCACGGATGAGCGGATAAAACGCATCAAAATTGCGGCTTGATACAGCGCCAATACGCAGACTGGCATGATTGATTGCTTGATTTGTTCGACCAGGGTGCTGAGATTAGTGACTTGTAGGGTGCTGTTGTAGATGAAGGGCAGCCAGCCGAGCTGGACACTAAAGACGATGATGAACAGCAGACCGGTGAAGAAGGTCGGCAGCGAGAAACCGAGGAAGGCAAAGGTCGTGACCAACTGATCGAGCAGCGAGTAGCGGTGCAGTGCTGAGATGATGCCGAGCGGAAAGGCAATCGCCACACTCAATAAATAGGCCGAACCCACCACCCAGAGCGTCGTCGGCAGCCGTTGCAGGATCAGGTCAATCACAGGGCTGCGACTCGTGAAGGAGTAGCCGAGGTCACCCTGTAGAAAGGCCCAGACCCACTTGAAGTAGCGAATATAGATCGGTTGGTCGAGGCCGAGCGATCGCCGGATATTCTCCCGTACCTCAGCCGTGATCGAAGGATTGGACGCAAACTCGCCCATCGGGTCACCGGGAGCCAGCGCCAGCACAAAGAAGACGACCGCACTGATGGCGATCAGCGTCGGCAGCGAGATCAGGATGCGATTGATCAGGTAGCGGGTCATGGGCAGCTCGGTAGCGTTGCAGGCAGATGGGCGGTCAGACGCTAGTACCGCTACGCGGAATTTTGAGTTCTGGGTTTTGAGTTTTGAGTGCCTGCAATACGGGAAGCCTGGGGATTTTGAATAGGCATCTCATTTCCGCCCTCTTGTACTAGGGTAATGGGAGGATGGCGATCGCCCTCGACCTTCTCCAAATTTTGCCATTGGCTGGCAATCCTGGCGCGCGGCTCGACGGTACGCCAGCGGGGGGGCGGCAAACTGCGATCACGGCTACCGTTCGTCAGAACCAACGGCGAACTGCCATACTGAGAGCTGGTTCGTTGGCGTTCCCGACAATTTTCCCATGGCTGCCTCGACTGCGACTACTGCCCGCGCCGGTTTGCTCTACGCTGCCCTGGCTTATGGCGCTTGGGGCCTGTTCCCCCTGTACTGGAAGCTCTTTGTCGGCGTCGGCGCGGTCGAAGTGCTTTGCCATCGGATTGTCTGGTCGGCTGTGCTGCTCCTGGTGAGCTTGGCAGGCCGGGGGCAGTTCCAGGAATTTTGGGCGATTCGGCGATCGCCTCGCCTGCTCGCCACCCTTCTTACCACCGCGCTACTGCTCTCGGCGAATTGGGGAACCTACATCTATGGTGTCAATACCGACCGCGTCGTCGAGACCAGCCTCGGCTACTTCATCAATCCCCTGTTCAGCGTCCTGCTCGGTTGCCTGGTGTTGCGCGAGCAACTGACACGCGGACAACTGCTGGCGGTGGGCCTCGCCAGCCTGGGCGTGGCCGATTTCATCCGGGAACTGGGTCAAGTGCCCTGGATCGCGCTCGGTCTGGCGGTCTCGTTCGGGCTATACGGTCTGCTCCGCAAGCTGGCCACGGTACAGCCGCTGCCAGGTTTAGCCGTGGAAACCTTGCTCGTGGTACCGCTGGCGTTGCTCTGGCTGGGACGACTGGCGATCACCGATGCCGCTCACTTCAATGACACACCGCTGCTGATGCTCGCCTTCATCGGCTGTGGTCTGGTCACCTCGCTGCCGCTGCTGTGGTTCAACAACGCTGCCCGCCGTCTGCCGCTCTCAACGCTGGGGTTCATGCAATATTGCGCCCCCAGTTTGCAACTGCTACTCGGCGTGTTCATCTTCCACGAACCGTTCACGCGCACACACGCGATCTCCTTCAGTCTGATCTGGCTGGCGCTGGCAATCTACTCAGCGGAGTCGCTCCAGCGCCAGTTGCGGCGGCCGTCCGGTTGAATTTGAGCGATCGCCCCACTTTTTTCATGCCCCCCTGACTCTACGAACTGCGCCCGGACAATTGTTACCTCAGCTACAATGGATGAGGGCCTGCTGGCGCGAGTCTGCTCGCGGCTGGCTGATGGATCACTTGATTTTTAGGGTCGATTACACTGCAACGATGGCTTATCCTGCACCCCCTTGGCACCTTTGCGGCCGTGCTTTGCTTGCCTTGCACCTCGTCGATTTGGCGATCGCGCGCCGCTTCGTGCCCGCTGAGCTAGAACCCGTGACCGTCTTACCCGGCAAAACCCTCGGCGGCATCTATCTCGCCCACTACACCCCCGGTTCCACGCTGAGCTACAGCGAGCTGATCGCAGTTCCGGCTCTCGTCCGCCATGGCAATAGTCTCGGAGCCTGGATCTCGCACATCTATGTCGATGATGCGGACTCGGTAGCGGGGGGGCGCGAGATCTGGGGCTTGCCCAAAACCCTCGCCAGCTTTGACTGGGAGCAGGAATTTGTCAGTGTCAGCCAAGGCGGTGAACAGCTCTGCATCGCTCACTATCACCAACCTTGGCTGGGCTTGCCAAGCCTGATCCGTCCGCAAATTCCCAGTCGGATCTTCAGTGGCTTGGGCGAGCAACTGCTCCAGTTCGCCAGCGAATTTCAGGGCAAGTTGAGCCTGACTCAGAGTCGCTTGTCGGTGCCGGAGAACAGCCCCCTGGCGGCCCTAGAATTAGAGCGCCCTGTCGCTACAGCCTACTCCGATAGTTTCCAATTCATCGCTCACAAACCCCAAGTCATCGGCAACAAACGCAGCGCTGTGTTGAGCTATTTCTGAGTCTCGGCAGACGCGCCCGAATCGGGAATAGTTAAGATAAGCTAAGGTAACTGAGTTGCCGCGAGCAGCGCGTCGGACTCAATGGCTTGAGAATGATGGCGACTGGCTGACTTGGCGACTGCGTATTGGCTGCGCGCTCTGCGAACGCTGTGATCCTCCCTAAAGCCCAGAAAATCGACCTCAGTACCGATTACCCTTGCCCGTGCCGTCGCAAGGGGGTCTTGCAGCCGATTACTTTGACTGATGCCTTTGGCTGCGATTGCTGCCAGCAGATTTTGTCGTCGAGGAGCAGGGCTACTCCCTGGAGCAGCTCTCGACGAGCTACCCCTACAAGCGCTCCTGGTGTTGGAATGGCTACCGTTGGACGAATATCGGCTCCAGCCTGAGCGAGAGTTATCTGCCGATCGCCCTGGGGATCATCCTGGTTCTGCTCATCGTTTGGCTACCGTTGGCTCTGCGATCGCCCTCCGGCCTCAATATTGTCTTCTGGGCGATGCTCGCCATCCTGCTCGCCATTTTGCCCGCGCTGATGGTCTGGTTATCCTACCGCCGCTAGCTGCTTTTGGCTGGCGATGCCACCGCAACTGGCAGCCAAGGATTGCCGCGCGAGCGCCGCGACCCAATCTCAAGCTTCGTTTCGCGATCAGGGGACTCAGCCGCTTAAGCTTGTGAAATGTTCCTGCTAGGCAGCCACTGGGCATTCATGGACTCTCCCGCGCCGACTCCCGCCACGACCCATCCGATCTTAGCCGCCGTCCAGCGCACCCATCAGACCGCTGCAACCCTAGCGGGTCTGGGCGGCAGCGATCGCAATCGCGGCATTGCTGCCCTCGCCAACGAACTGGAAGCGAGCCTAGACGGGATTCTCGAGGCGAACACCCTGGATCTGGAGATTTGCCGCGAGATGGCGATCCCCGATCTGATCCAAGACTGGCTGAAGCTGACACCCGAGCGCTTGCAACGGGCGATCACTACCCTGCGTCGTCTGACGGAGCTATCTGACCCCACCCTCCGCATCGTCGCTGCTCCCTACCAACATCCCCGCGCCCAAACCTACTGCCAGCCAATGCCGCTGGGCACGATCGCGCTGATTTACGAAGCCTTCCCCGAACTCGGGCGATCGCCGCCGGACTCTGCCTCAAAACTGGCAACAGCCTGGTGCTGCGAGGTGGTAGTGAGTCGAGCCAGACCAACCGGGTCATCGCGACCGTGCTGCAAAATGCCCTCAGCGACGCCCGCTTGCCGGAGACCAGCGTGACGCTCTTCTCTGCCGACGATGGTATCGCGATCCAAGATTTAGTCACGCGCGATCACTGGCTCAACCTTGTCATTCCCTACGGTCGGGCGGGTCTGGTGCAACAGGTGGCGCAGTCAGCGACGGTGCCCGTCTTGCGAGCCGCCTTGGGCAATAGCTATCTGTACTGTTCGCCCAGTGGCGATTTGGAGTTTACCCGCTGGCTGATCCTCGACAGCCGGGGCCGCGAGCCGGATCCGGTGAATGCGATCGAAAAGGTCTTGCTCTGTCGCAGCCACAGCACGCCCTCGCTGCCGCGCTTATTTCATGCCCTCCACGACCAGGGTTTTGAGCTACGGGGCGATCGCGAACTCTGCGACACTTACCCGGATCAGCTGCGGTTCGCCGCTGACAGCGAGTGGTCAAGTGCTTATCTCCGCAAGGTCGTCGCCTTCAAACTAGTCGATGACATCGAGGCAGCGATCGCCTGGATGAATCGCTACAGCAGCGGTCACGCCGACTGCCTCGTGACCGGTTCCTACCTCGAGAGCCGCCGCTTTGCCATGAACATCAATAGCGCCTCGGTCTATATCAATGCCTCACCGCGCTTCTCACGCAATCCGCCCCAGGGCAATGCCGTATTTTTGGGGGTCTCGAACCAGAAAGGCCAGCGACGCGGCCCGATCGGCCTAGAGAGCCTAACGACACTCAAGCAAGTCGTGCAGGGTAGCGAACTTTGAGCCTGGCGCTCTCTCATCCTCAAACCCAAAATGACACTGGGGCCGCCCCCATGTGGAACGACCCCAGACGCAATCGACTTCGAGACGACTCGCAGCTACGTCGCGCGTCCGAATCAGGCTCGGTGCTGATCCTAAATCCGGATCGTGAACCCCAAAAATTGCGACATCGGGAGGGTTTCAAACCCTCCCCTACCGGGTATTTCATTTTTGGGGCAAGAAATTCGGACTTGGTATGACTAGCTCATGGCTGCGCCGCTGCGGTCATAGCTTTGGCGCGATGCCGAACTGGGCTTGCCTTGGATGTAGGAGCTATATTGAGCGACATCGATCTCGACGCCGAGATCAGCGGCGGCACGGCCCAGCATTGACTGCTGACGATTGCGGATGAGTTGGCTGTGGCGCATCATTTGGGCGCGAGCTTGGTTCTGTAAATTCATGATTAAAATCCTCCGAAGGGCGAGCGAGACAGAAAACTGTAACTTTGCTTACAGTTATCACTATAACAAGTTTTTTGTAACAACAGCTACAGAATACTGTGCGTGTTACAAATTTTGACCTGTTTTGCGATCACCCCTGCCCACAGTCACTGGCTTCAACCCCAACTGCTGACCAAAGCAATTGGCGTCTGCGATCGCCTCAGTCCAGAACTTTGCCACAGCGAGTCTCGGTTCGCTAGGGTAGAGCCGCAGCCTCATTGTTAACTGACGTATCCCGCCCTACGCCCTGCTATGAAGTGGAATGCTCCGTCCTGTGTCCGCCGTCTCGCGCTCCTGAGCACTGGCTTAGCGATCGCCTGCACCGCTCCCTCCCCACCAACCGCCACCGCCCCCAATCGCCCTGACCCCGCTCCGGAGGCGGCAGTCCCGGCAAGCCCGCCGTCCGAGAGTCCGGCAATGGCGATCATGCCGCCAGAACCGAGTCCAAATCCGGCGAGCATGGCCCAGCCCGAGGTGCAGCTCGTCCCAGTAATGGCTGGGCTGGAGCGACCCTGGGGCATGGCTTGGTTGCCGGATGGCTCTATGCTGATCACCGAGCGAGCCGGCCGGCTGCGGCAAGTGCAAAACGGTCAGCTTTTACCAACTCCGATTGCCGGTGTGCCGCCCGTGTTTGCCCAGGGGCAGGGTGGTCTGCTCGATATTGCCCTGCACCCGCGCTTCGCCGAAAATCAATGGGTCTACTTCACCTACGCGGCGGGTAACGCCCAAGCGAATCGTACCCGCGTCGCCCGTGCTCGCTTCGATGGCGATGCACTGCAAGATTGGCAAGATATTTTTGAAGTCTCGCAGGCCAAGGCCGGCGGACAACACTTCGGGGCGCGGCTGTTGTGGCTGCCGGACGAGACATTGTTGGTCTCGATTGGCGATGGCGGCAATCCGCCGGTCAGGCTGGCGGGGCAACTCATCCGCCTGCAAGCCCAAAATCTTGATAGCGCTCTCGGCAAAGTTTTGCGTCTGAATGCGGATGGTTCTATTCCCGATGACAACCCGGTTTTTGATCGCCAACCGTCGCAGCGGCTGCCGGTCTGGAGCTATGGTCATCGCAATATTCAGGGGCTAGCCTATGACCCGCTGCGCGATCGCGTCTGGGCGACTGAGCACGGAGCGCGCGGCGGCGATGAGCTAAATCTTGTCCAACCCGGCGAAAACTACGGCTGGCCTGTGGTCAGCCACAGTCGGGAGTATGCCACTGGGCAGCCGGTGGCTCCCGCCCAGTCACAGCCGGGTGCGGTCGATCCGCTCATGGTCTGGACACCGGCGATCGCCCCGTCCGGTCTAGCCGTCTACAGCGGCGAGGTCTTCCCGGCTTGGCGCGGTCACTTGTTTGCAGGCGGGCTGGTCAGTCGCAGCGTTCTGCGGCTCGAAGCTACGGAGCAGGGAGCAACCGTGTCGGAAATCATCGCAGTCGGTCAGCGCGTCCGCGATGTGCGCCAGGGACCCGATGGGTTGATCTACATCCTGACGGACGAGGTCAATGGTCGCCTCTTGCGTCTCGAGCCGCGCTAGGATTACCCAACTCATCCTCAATCCGGTGTCTATACCCCGTTCATCAAACCCCTCACCCAACCCCAGGCTGGGAGGGGGCTTCCGGCTCCCAGCTCCCGGCTGGGGAGCAGGGCTGGGGATGCAGGGTACAATTCTTGGGTTCTGAGAACAGGATTTGGTCTCAGCCCATCGCCGCAACCGCGAGGTGTCTTTTCAGGGAAATATTCTGCTAGGGTGAAAATCATGTTTGTTCTGATCAATCTCGGTGCTATCTTCTGGTCGCGATGGGTAAGCTGACACCCCTGACCGCAGACTCGCGGCTGAGCGAGCTGCCGCTTCACTACTTTCAAATCAGCCCCAACGCTCCGAGCAGTGCCGTCGCAGCGCAGTTTGAACGTGAGCCTTGGTTGCCGGGGGCGATCGTCGCGGAAGGCGGGCGACTCCACGGCCTGATTTCACGACGACGGTTCAATACTTGGCTGAGTTCGCCCTATGGATTGGAGGTATTCCTGGAGCGCCCGATTGAGATTTTTCTGAATCTCAGTCAGCAGCAGACCAGCGTCTTGCAACTCCCGGATACTGAGAAAGTGACGGTGGCGATCGAGCATGCCCTCGACCGCAGCGCTGATGAAATCTACGATCCGGTTGTCGTGCTCTCGCAGGATGTCAACCTGCCGGATATGCGCGTCTACTTCCTGCTCGCTTTCCAAACCCTGGTGCGCGCGCAATCGCAAATTTCTAGCTACGTCGGACGCGAGATCCAGAAACAACGCCTCGAAGGCAAACGCTACCAGATCAAATACGAGCGCGAGCAACAGCGCACTGAGAAATATCGCCGCATCCTCAACAGTCAGCGGGGCGCGATCGCCGAGCGCCAAGATTTGGCCAATCGCCAAGCGGAGCAAGAGCAGCATTTTCAGGATTTACTGGGCTTGTTGCAGCGCCTCGTCCGCACCGGGCAACTGGGGACACACCAAGGACAGCGCGCTTTTCAGGGCGCACTCGCCAGCGTCGATGTCCTACTCCGCAACACCTACCAAGTTGCTGACATTGCCAACCTGCTGGGCGAAGAACTGGATCGGGTGCAAACCCTCTCGCAACTGGTCAGCACCGTCAGCCAACAGGTACGTCACCTGGCCTTGCAGTCGGCGATCGCCATCAACCAGTCGGGAACCAAGCTCAGCGGCTTCAGCCAAATCGCCAGCGAAATCGGCAAGCTGGGCACGCGCACGGTCGAGGCGGGCCGCGAACTGGATCGCATTGCGGTGCGGTTTGCCGACAAGATCCAGGAGCTGTCTGGCTCGACGCAGGCGGGAATGCGGGTGGCGCGATCGCTGATCAAAAAGGTCGAATGTGCCGAGATTGCCCTCGCCGACCTGGAAGAACTGCTGACATCCAACGAGCTAGCCAGCTTATTGCCCGATACGACCAATGGCGAGGTGACCGTCTCGGCCTTGCCGGACTCTGGCGATACCTGGGTGGGTGATTCCAAAAGCTTGCAAACCCTGGTACAGCGCATCGTCTCTGCTGAACGTACTCTGGCGCATCTGGCAGAAATCGATCGCCTCGATCACTCGGCGGCTCTAGCCCGTCGCATTCAGCGCGCCCTCGCCCACCACCGCCAACTAGCCGCTCAGGTGCAGCATCGAGTGCCCTAGTACCGCTACGCGGAATTTTGAGTTCTGAGTTTTGAGTGATGAGTGCAGACAATACAGGCATCCTACCGATCCTGAATGGGGATCTCATTTCCGCCGCCTTGTACTAGCTGGATCATTGGCGATCGCGCCGCGTCATGATCAAGCTGGGCATGACTCACGCTCCCGCCGACGATCTTGACCGTCCGCATTTGCCGGTCGATCGTCCCCTGCGCCGCCACGTTCTCTACTGGCTCCGCGCTGAGGGTTGGAGTTAGTTGACCTGCTCAACTTTGGCAGCAGCGGCGGCATCGAGCAACCACCAGAGTTCGCCCTGAGGCTGCACGAGGCGGGCCGGGTATTGATTGGCATCGCCCTGCTCGGCGAGCACCGCTTGCAAGGCATCCTGCTTGTTCGCGCCGGAGACCAAAAAGATGACGCCGCGCGCTTGGTTGAGCAGCGGCACCGTGAAGGTGAGGCGGGGTTGACCGTCTTTGCTCCCCACGGCGACGAGGCGATCGCGCTCCGCTAAAACCTCTGTGTGCGGAAACAGCGACGCCGTATGCCCGTCATCGCCCAGGCCCAACAGAATCAGGTCAAACTGGGGAACGCTTCCCGCCGCAACCTGAAAATGGGCGCGTAGTTCCGCCTCGTGCTGGGCAGCATCCGCTGCCGGGTCACCCGCGCTCGTCGGCATCGGATGCAGGTTCGCGGCAGGAATCGGCACCTGATCCAGCCAAGCCGCGCGCGCCATGCGCTGGTTGCTGTCGGCGTGGTCGGCCGGAACATAGCGCTCGTCGCCCCAAAAAATATGCAGTTGCGACCAGGGCAGCTCAAGCTGGGCAAGGGCTGCATAAATCGGCTTTGGGGTGCTGCCACCGGCGAGGGCAAGGCGCGCCTGACCGCGTGTAGCGATCGCCGCTCGCAGTTGCGCGGCGGTCAGTTCAGCGGCACGGGCGACGAGTGCCGCTTTGTCTGGGTAAATTTCGACGGAGCTGACCATGAGGATTGTGCCGCGATGACTACTCGCAGGGAGTATAGCAAGCGGTGGTGGCAGGCGGTGAAAACCGTTAGATTCTCTAGTCCCCAGCGGTGTTCGTGTTAAGTTTTATCGCGGACGGCAACTCTGGAAGCTGTGGGTTATGATAGGCACGGTCGCCGGATTCCGAACTGCTGAATCTGCCCATCGGGAGTGGCTGGAGTTTCGGCACTGATTCCGCTAGGTTTAAGGATGGCGAGCCTTATTCCTTTGCGTCTAGGGGCTTTAAACTTCATTAGGACGGACTGCCAAAAAACGCCACTACTGACTATGAATAATCCTGCCTTTACCGCGTTTACTGCCCTAGCCCTGAAGGCTGTGGGTGTTGTTATGATCGTGTCTTCGTTGGTGGACTACATCATCCTCGCGATTCCGCCCCAGGGTCTGGGGGCCGACGGTCTACCGGGCTGGCTCGTCAACCTCACCGGCCAGATCTCGGATCGCGGCATCATCCCGATGATTGGCATTGTTTTGATCGTTGGCGGCTTCTGGATTGCCGACTCTGCCGGTGCCGGCGGCGGTGATCGTGTTTCGGCTTTTGACCTACGTTTCCTCTCCTTCGTCCTCGCCGGTTTATTAGGTCTGATGTTCCTGTTGGCGATCCCGCTACACCTCGTCAATCTCCAGCGCACTCGCAACGAAGCAATCCAACAAATCGACCAAAGCGTCAATGTGGCTGAGACGCAGATTGAATCGCAGTCGGAGCAACTCAATCAACTCCTCCAGGACGAAACTCGCATTAGTGAACTGGATCGGGCGATCGCCAGCGGTCAGTTTGCCGGCCCCCAACTGGAGCAATTGCAAAATATCCGCCAGCAGATCGATCAACTGCGCGCTGATCCAGCTCTGCTTGACAACCAGATCGAAGAAGCGCGCACGCAGTTGCGTGAGCGTCGCCAACAGGCGGAGAGCCGCGCCCGTGGTACGGCGATCAAGACGGCAATCCGGACAACGGTTAACTGTGGCTTGCTGACCGTCGGTTACTTCTTGATTGCTGGCTTGGGTTTGCGGAGCTTAGCCGGTGCGGGCGGCGGCCGGCGGATGGCTATGAAATAACTGCTCGCATCAGTCGGGCGTTTGACTCGGTGGCGAGCCATTCACACTGAGTCAAACGTTGCTTTCACCCCAGCCACTTTATTCTTGAAGAGCGGCGATCGCGCCGTAGGTCGCAAGGCGATGTTTTCGATTTATATCCTGACTTACAACGAAGAGACAGAGATTGCGGCTTGCCTCGAGTCGGCGGTTGCGCTGTGTGATGACATCATTGTTGTTGATTCTTTGAGCCGCGATCGCACCCTCGAGATCGCCCGCCGCTATCCCGTTCGCACCGTTGAGCACGCCTTCGAGAGCCACGGCAAGCAGCGCACCTGGATGCTGAATGAGCTATCCACCAAATACGACTGGGCTTACATCCTGGAAGCGGACGAGCGGATGACGCCGGAACTCTACGCCGAATGTGCCCAAGCCACGCAGTCCGAGACCATCGTCGGCTACTACGTCGCGGAGCGCGTGATGTTCATGCAGCACTGGATCCGCCATTGCACCCAGTATCCCCGCTACCAGATGCGTCTGCTGCGCAAAGGGAAGGTCTGGTTTGACGACTACGGACATACGGAACGCGAAGTCTGCAATGGGCCGCACGGTTTCATCCAAGCAACCTATCCCCACTACACCAGCGGCAAAGGCTTCAGTCGCTGGCTCGAGAAGCACAACCGCTACTCCACTGACGAAGCGAAGGAGACACTGCGACAGCTCGAAAGCGGCAAGGTGCGCTGGCGTGATCTGCTCGGGGGGCGCTCGGAGGTAGAGCGCCGCCATGCACTCAAGGATCTCTCGATGCGGCTGCCGGGTCGCCCCCTGTTGCGATTCATCTATATGTATGTGCTGCTCGGCGGCTTTCTGGACGGGCGCGCGGGCTTTACTTGGTGTGTGTTGCAAGCCTTTTACGAGTATCTGATTCTGCTGAAGGTCTGGGAACTGCGCCACAATCCACCGCCGGTTCTGCCACAATCGCAGCCTGACCGCCCCGCTGTCAGCTCGTCACCGTCACAGCCCTAACGACAGGTGTTAGACTGTGATGATTGCTACAGTGTGCTGACTGAATGCACGCAATTTCAGAATGTACGTGCAGGTTACCGGGCGGACTTGCAACATTTCTTTACAGATCTGACAATGTAGAGACAAACTGGATAAGTCCAGATACGTCCACTCGCCATCCCTGAATGGGCATGGCATTACCGAGGAGAAGCGGTCTCTGGTGTTTGAACGCATAAAGCAGGATCTCAAAAATGACCTGATTGCTGGCTTGTTGGTGGTGATTCCCCTCGCTACCACGATTTGGCTGTCGCTCATTCTGGCACGCTGGGCGATCAACTTTTTGACCGAGATTCCCAAGCAGCTCAACCCCTTCCAAGGTCTCAACCCACTCCTCTCGTACCTCCTGAATCTGGTTGTCGGCTTCACGGTGCCGCTGCTGACGATCCTATTGATCGGTCTGATGGCTCGCAATATCGCCGGTCGCTGGCTGCTGGATGTCGGCGAGCGCACTTTGCAGGCGATCCCGTTGGCTGGTTCTGTCTACAAAACGCTGAAGCAAATCCTCGAAACCCTGCTGCAAGATTCCAAGAGCCGCTTCCGGCGTGTGGTCATGGTCGAGTACCCGCGTCGCGGTATTTGGAGCCTGGGCTTCGTGACTGGCGCACTGAGTTCACAACTGCAATCGCGCTTGCCGAAACCGATGCTGAGCGTGTTCATTCCGACAACACCGAATCCGACTTCGGGCTGGTACGCGATCGTGCCTGAGGACGAAGCGATCGATCTCGCCATCTCGATCGAAGATGCTTTTAAGGTCTTGATTTCCGGCGGCATCGTCAGTCCGGTGGGTCTGAGTGCCGCCAATGCCGCCCCCGCGCCGCCGTTGTCGCTCGGGCGCAGCCGCAAGTCGGCTTACGAGACCGTTCCTCTCGAGACGGCTCGGGAAGAGCCGGAAGATCAGCGCCAAGTGATCTCCCTGGATGAAGATGTAACCTGACCCTACTGGACTGGTGCAGTTCGCGGCTGCACCCATTGCTGCTTCCCATCCTCTCCCCCATTTGTTGCTATGTCGCCGCCCCCGCGTCAGACGCCGCGCCGCATTGCGCGTGAGCTTGCTCTCCTTAGCTTGAGTCAATTGGGCGATCGCCGTCTGGCCGATAGTTCGCGGCCGCTCCAGGATTTGCTCCTCGCCGCGATCCGAATGCTGACGGCGGAAGTCCGTGACGCTCTAGAAACGGCCGCCACTGAAACCCAACGCAGCCGCGAGCGTCTGGTCAACAGCGAGTTGCGCGCCACTGATTTGCAGAGCGCGCGCGTGACTCTGAATGAGGCTGTCACCTTGACCCAAACGGCGATTAATCGCCTCGGCGAGGCGGTTGATCTGCCTGAAGTGGTTCAGCTTGCCAATCAGCAGGACGTGCGGGAGTATGCTTGCCGCCTGATTGAAACCTTGGATCGCCACCGCGAGGCGATCGCCAATGAGTTGACCGCCGCGCTCGTCGATTGGCAGCTCAACCGCCTGCCGCAGATTGATCGCGACATCCTCAGCCTTGCCGTCGCCGAGATGACTCATCTCGAAGTTCCCGATCGCATCGCGATCAATGAAGCGATCGAACTGGCCAAGCGCTATGCCGACGCCGATAGCTACCGCTTCATCAATGGCGTGTTACGCCGCGTTAGCAACCGTCGCCAGCCGAGCAGTTCACCGCCAGCGACTTCCCCCGGCACACCCTGAGGTTCAGAGTTGACCCTATTCGGACGCTGTCCTGTTTAAGATAAAAACGAGTCGCTGCGTCCAACCAACCGCAGACAACGGCGCGAACGTGACAGCTAGATTATTTTTATGCAGGTTTTACCCCGACCGAGTGCCAAGCAGGCCGATACGGAGCCGGCGATCGCCACCCTCGACGTCGGCGGCATGAAGTGTGCGGGCTGCGTGCAAGCCGTCGAGCGCCAGCTTTGTCAACAGGATGGCGTTAAATCGGCGCGCGTTAACTTGGTCACCGCCGTCGCTGCCATCGAGTATGATGCCGCCGCTACCAATCCAGGAACCTTGGCGGCGGCCCTGAGCCAGCGCGGTTTTCCCAGCCAGCCCCGTCAGGCGGCGGCTGGAACCTCCCCGCTAGCAGCGGCGGCAGAGCGCCAAGCTGCCGAAGCCCGCCGCTATCGCTGGCAACTGGCGATCGCCGCTTTGCTGCTGCTCTGTTCGGGCCTGGGACATTGGCAGCACTGGGGTGGGCCGTCCCTGCCGCTGGTCAGCAGTATCTGGTTTCACTGGGGGCTAGCAACCTTAGCTTTGGCCTTGCCGGGTCGCGAGATTCTGCTGGACGGTGCGCGCGGCCTCTGGTACCGCGCCCCCAACATGAATACCCTTGTCGGCCTGGGCACCGTCAGCGCCTATCTTGCCAGTTGTGCAGCCTTGGTTTGGCCGGCCTTGGGCTGGGAATGTTTTTTTGACGAGCCGGTGATGCTCCTTGGCTTCATCGTCCTGGGGCGCAGCTTGGAAGCGCGTGCCCGCCACCGTGCTGCCTCGGCTTTGGAGACTCTGTCCACGCTGCAACCGCCCACGGCGTGCTTGATCGGTCGCGATGAGCAGACCGGCATCGAAGTCCCGGTCGCGTCCTTGCGCCCAGGCGAGTGGGTGCGCGTGCTGCCGGGGGAGAAAATGCCAGTTGATGGTGAAATCGTGTCCGGAGCCAGCGCTGTAGATGAGTCGCTGCTGACGGGCGAGGCGACGCCCGTGACGAAACAGGTCGGCGATCGCGTCGTCGCGGGCACGCTCAACCAGACTGGTGCGCTGGCGATTGCGGTGACGCAGACGGGGGCCGAGACGACCCTGGCGCAGATTGTCCAGCTTGTGGAAACCGCGCAAACCCGCAAAGCCCCCGTGCAGCAACTGGCGGATACGATTGCTGGCTATTTTGCCTATGGGGTCATGGCGATCGCCACCCTCGTCTTCCTGTTCTGGTATGGCTTCGGCACGTCAATTTGGCCAGCCGTCGTCGCCGATACTGTACCGCTACTGCTGAGTCTGAAACTGGCGATCGCCGTCTTGGTCGTCGCCTGTCCCTGCGCGCTCGGTCTTGCCACCCCGACCGCCATTCTCGTCGGCACCAGCCTGGGCGCTGAGCAAGGTCTGCTGATCAAGGGCGGCGATGTCTTGGAGCGCGCCCATCAGCTCCGCACGATCGTTTTTGATAAAACGGGCACGCTCACCCTCGGTCGGCCGACCCTCACCGATAGCCTCCCGGCTCCAGCGGCGAATCCTAGCTGGAGCGCCACACAACTCTTGCAAATCGCCGCCAGCGTCGAGCGCGAGAGCAATCATCCCTTAGCGACGGCGATCGCCACCGCTGCCCAGCAGCAGGAACTCGACAGCTTGCCCGTCGTGGCGAGCCAAACAGCAGCAGGCTTGGGCGCACGCGCTGATGTCGATCTCGCTCCGCTAGCGATCGCAACGGGAATCGTTCCGGTTTTGGTTGGCAATGCAGCGTGGCTACAGCGCCACGACATTGCGGTGCCGACCTCAATGCAGCAAACAGCGGCAGCGCTAGCGGCGGCAGGCAAAACGGTGGTCTACGTGGCGATCGCCGGTCAGTTCGCGGGTTCGCTGGCCTTGCGCGATCCGTTGCGACCCGAGGCGGCGGCGGCGCTGGCGCGCCTGCGAACCTTGGGACTGGAATTAGTGCTGCTCACGGGCGATCGCCACGCGGTTGCGGCGGCGATCGCCCGCGAGCTAGACATCTCCCGCTTCGATGCCGAAATTCCACCAGAGGCCAAGGCGGCAAAAATCCGGGCACTCCAGGCTGAGCAAATCGGGGCGATCGCCATGGTCGGCGATGGCATCAATGACGCACCGGCCCTCGCCCAAGCGGATGTCAGTATTTCCTTGCAGGGCAGCACCGACATCGCCACCGAGACCGCCTCGATCGTGCTGATGGGCAGTCCCGATCAGCCCCCCTCCCTGCACAGCGTCGCCGATGCCCTCGCACTCAGCCGCGCGACCTTCACGACCATTCGTCAGAACTTGCTCTGGGCGTTGGGGTACAACGCGATCGCGATTCCAGTAGCTGGCGGTGTCCTGCTACCACGCTGGGGTCTCAGCTTGACCCCCGCCACAGCCGCCGCCCTGATGGCCTTCAGTTCCGTTGCCGTCGTGCTTAATTCGCTGTTGCTCCGCCATCGCCGTTCGCCCTAGCGACTACCAGTCGGTTAGTGGGTTGATTTTCGCGGCAAGTTTCGCCTGACTTCAGTAGATATGACACAATGGGAGGGCAACAGCAGCGTATCTCCCTAGACCAATCGCGCGGTGCGAGCAGCAACGTTCCACGCTCCTGCCAACCCCAGCCTATCTCCCATATACCGCGAGCGTCTCGGCACTGACAGCACAATTCAGCCCCTATCGCCCTGCCGCCGGGATAGCTAGTGATTTCCAGTTGCAGCGTACCGAGCGCCTGAATGGCACCCCAGACCCGCTGAATACGTTGCGAGCAACCGCGCCAAGAGTGACTGATGCCGGCAAAAACATCGAAAACTTCCCAAGAGCACCTACTAATTGTTGAGGACGAGAAGGGGCGTCGCTCCGTCACCCTCAGCGAAGAGGTTTATTCCGTTGGTCGTGATCGTAGTTGCGACATTCATCTCTCATCGCAGTTCGTCTCGCGCCGCCATGCGACGCTGAAGCGAGACAACAATGCTGATGGTGGCTCTGTTTATCGCATTCTGGATGGGGATGGTGCTGGCAAGCCCAGCGTCAACGGACTGGTCATCAACGGCCGCAAAGCCAGTGATCACGTTTTGAAGCACAGCGACGAAATCGTTTTCGGCCCGCAAGTGTTCGCGATCTATCAATCCCGGCAGCACGAAGCCCAAGCTAGCGGCGCTCAGGAGGATCCCTTCGACATTACGCTCATCGATCCAGCGATGATGATGGGTGATGGCGATGATCTGATGAATTTTGATGAGTAGAATAGCTGGCAAGAATATTGATTTCCTGCTCTCAGGCTTCAGCCTCCGAAGCTGACCACAAAGATTCTGCCTGCCACCTCGCGTCTAAGCAGAACTGCCTATTGATGCAGTTGCCAACCAGTATTCTCTTGGATGGCTTGCTTGACCACGTCAAACATCTGTCGGCAGTGATTGTCGTTCTGTAGCGGCAGCTCTTCGTTCTTGACTACAAAATTCATGCGAGCATTGCGCGCATTCGTCTTGGTTTTGTCAACCAGTGCCTCCACCGTGACTAACTTCGCAAACGAGACGCGGCCAGGAATCTCCCGCCCCATCATGTAATCGCCAGTATCGTAGATAATCTCAAAATTGCAGGCCTGCAAAACTTCGCTGAGCGACAGCAGCAACCGTTCGCGCGGGGCATTGGCTGAAAAAGCACAGATGTAACGAGCCATAGCAAACCAGAAAGTTGACCCTAGACGACCTTGAGCTAACTTGCTATCCATCATAATACTCAACTCCCGGAGGCGGGGCAGTCGCCGCCGCAAATCGTTGCTCCCGCGCCACTACCGATGATGCACTCAGTCAATCTGCACTCGACAGGACACATGCCGAAGCCCGCCACCAGTTGCCTGATTGTCTTTGAGGGGGGTGAGGGGGCTGGCAAAAGCACTCAACTCCAGCAGGCGCTGGCGTGGTTGCCAACCCAGACCCAGCAACCCGTCATGGCGACGCGCGAGCCGGGGGGAACTCCGTTGGGTCGTGAGTTGCGCCAGCTTCTGCTCAGTGATCGCCAACTCACTGACCACACTGAACTCTTGCTCTACGCGGCCGACCGCGCCCAGCACATCGAAACGGTGCTACGACCGGCGCTCGCGGCGGGCTACATCGTGCTCTGCGATCGCTTCATCGCCTCAACTATCGCCTACCAGGGCTACGGTCGCGGTCTCGATCTCGCCCTGATCGAGCAGCTCAATCGCATCGCCACGGACGGGCTGACGAGCGATCTGACACTCTGGTTTGATCTCGAAGTGACCTTGGGTCTGCAACGGGCGCGGCAGCGGGGAGAGCGCGATCGCATCGAAGCGGCTGATCTCGCCTTTCATCAGCGCGTCCGCCAAGGTTTCGCGAGTCTCGCCGCGCAGGAACCCGAACGGTTTACTCGCATTGATGCCAGTGGCAGCATTGAAATGATCGCCGCGACTGTGCGCGCCCAGATCACGCGCTTTCTAGAATTGCAATCACCGCACGACTAACGTGGCGATTGGAGTGGTGGGTTGATGCGCCGGTAGAGCAGTTCGAGCTGACCGCCTGCCTCCTGGATGAAGGCAAACTGACGCTGGTAGAAGCTGCGGAAGAGATTGGCAAAGAGGAGAGTGGCGATCGCCACGACCAACCCCAACACGGTAGACACCAAGGCTTCGCTAATGCCCGCCGTCACCTCCGCCGTTGCTGTGCCGCCCACATCTCCCAATTGGAGATTGGCAAAGGCACGAATCAAACCCAAAATCGTCCCCAGCAACCCCAGCAGAGGTGCAACACTGACAATCGTTTCAAAGGCCGTATTGAAGCGCTTGAGTAGAGGGACTTCGGCTTGGGCGGCACTCTCGAGGGCGAGGCGAAATTCCTCCGGGGTGGGCTGTGGCAACTCGACGGCGGCTAAAAAAATGCGCGCGATCGGCCACTGGCGCTGCTGGTGCAGACGCTCGATCGCTAAGGCCGGTTCACGGGCGTAGAGTTGCAGCACCTCACGCACAAAGGGGCGTTGGCGGCGATTGAGCCGTAGCCAAAACATCAGTCGCTCGACGATAAGGGCGACGGCGATGAGAGAAAAACCTAAGAGCGGTAGGGTAACGAAGCCACCCGCGATTGCAGAAACCGGCACAGACCCACCCCAATGAAACTAGGGGAATTGTACGCGCTATACGACCACAGCAGGAGCGGTCGAAGTCGCTGGGTGATCGGGGTCAAGTTTGATTACGTCGCTTGGCGCGATGGCTCAGTTAGCGGGAGTTGTCAAAGTCGCCAGACGACCGCGATCACCGCTGTGAGTGTAACGATTTTTTAAGATCGCCGAAAAAACATGAAGTCTGCTGACGCTGCTCACGATCTTGTCTACGATTGGGGCGGATAGACTATGCTGCCCGCTGCCACATCACTCTTATGAAAGAATTTGTTGCCGTTGTGGATAGTCTGCCTGCCGATGGTATCCGCACACCTCCCCTTGATGAACCGCCTTCACTACCGGCGAGCGTCACGCCAGCCTTCGAGCTGGGCAGTGTCTATCGCCTGCTACTCCAGCAGTTGGCGAGTCAGTTGCCGATCACTACCAGCGTGATCGTCTATAGTAGTCCGGCGACGGGCGATCGCCAATCCCTACGTCAGTCCAGCCGCCGCGATCGCCCGAGTTTTTCCCAGTCCACCCTGACCGCTTTTGAGTCCGAGTCCTGGTGGCAGCAGCACGTCGCGGCAGGACAACTGGTGCATCTGCCGGTCGCTGGCCGGATGCACGCCTATATTTATCTGCTCAGTTCACCCCAAGAACCATTAGACTACCTGCTCGTCGTCGCGCCGGAAACACTTACTCCGACGCAGCGCGATTATCTCCAACAGCAGGGCCAACTTTGCCACCACTATCTGCTCTTGGCGCAGATCGAGAACCGCCAACTGGCAAAAATTCGCCTACTCGAGCAAGTGATTCAACGCTCTGAACACCAGCTTCGCAATCCCCTGGCGCTCATCGGTCTGTCTGCCGAAAATCTCTGCCTCGGTCTCGCGGACAGTCCGCTGCGGCAGCAGGCCTCGATTATTCGCGATACCGTCAGTGACTTGACCGAGCACCTCACCGATCTGCTCTGCTGCGGTCAACAGGCAAAACTCCAAATCGCGCCCTACGACCTGCGCGCGATTTTTCGGGACAGTGAGCGTGGTCTGCAACCGCTGCTTGCCGAGCGTCAACTGCAACTTGCCGTCTCGGAACAAGTAGCCTTGGTGCCGGTTGATCGTTGGCAAATCAAGCAAGTCTTTGACAATCTGCTCAGCAACGCCATCCAGTTCAGTCCGGTTGGGGCGACGATTGACTGTGCTTGGTACGGGCGGGGCGACGACATCTGTGTCCAAATCCGTGATCGCGGCCCCGGTCTCTCGCCGGAAGACCTCCAACACGTTTTCACCCCCTTCTATTCGCGGCGGCCTGGCGGTCAGGGCTTGGGGTTGGCGATCGCCAAGAAAATCATCCTTGACCACCAGGGTTATCTCCGCGCTGCCAATCATGCTGATGGCGGCGCTCAGTTTAGTTTCAGCTTGCCGCTCTATCCTTATTGGCATGACCAGCCCTGAGCACGCCGTACAAAAACCCAGACAAGCATCCCGATATTTAACTCCTACCAATTGATGGTTCACCCATAATGTCCTCCGCCAACCTCACCGCTCAATCCGCTGTCGCCGATACTCACAGCGTCGCGATTTCAGTTTTGCTGGTTGATGACTGCCCGCAGTTTCGTCAAGGGTTACGGACGCTATTGGGCTTCTACAGTGACAGCGCGCCGCAGCCCTTTCAGATCGTCGGCGAGGCGGCGACGCGCGAGCAGGCGCTCGGCTTGGCACTCGAACAGCATCCCCAGTTGATCTTGCTGGACATGGAGCTGTGTCAGCGCAGCGACGACGGCATCAACACGCTCACTCAGTTGAAAGCACAGTCCTACACTGGCAAGTCACTCGTCCTCTCGGGGCATCGCGACGAGCAGTTGATCTTTCGCGCCATGCAGGCCGGCGCGCTGGGCTACGTGCTCAAGGATCGCTTGGCAGCACAACTCCCCGAGGCGATCGCCACGGTTCTGGACAACCAAGTCTACTTGGCTCCGGAGGTGGCTACATCTTTCTTCCGGTTGTTTCATTTTTATGCCGGGCGATCACTAGTGACGACCAGTCGCACTCAGAGTGATATCCAACTGACCGAGCGGGAACAGGAGGTGTTGAATCTCCTGGTTGAAGGAAAATCCAACGTCCAGATCGCTGAGCAACTCTATGTCACCGTTGCTACTGTCAAGGCACATCTGACCAGTATCTTTGAGAAGCTGGGCGTCAAGAGCCGCACCCAAACAATTGTTAAAGCTCTGAAACTCGGCTTAGTAGATGAAGGCAATTATTGAATGATTTGGAGCGGGACTGACGGGATTCGAACCCGCAACTTCTGCCGTGACAGGGCAGTGCTCTAACCGGTTGAACTACAGTCCCAATTTAGGCGCGAAGTCCACTATAGCGATAAATTTGCCCGCTTGTCAACCGCGATCGTGCCCTCAGAAAAACCTAAAGTCGCTCGCGGCTGCTAACGAGAACACTGCTCGCTGAGACAAAGGGCAGATGGCGAAACTTGAGCAGCAACAGCAAGCAGAGAAGGTGGATCGACCAGTGAGCAATCACAAACCCCCAAACTAGGCAGGCTACCGCAATCCCAGCCGTGAGAACGCGCGATAGCTCGTGATCGGCGCGTTGGTAGAGGTAGAGATTACCCAACGCCAGTATGAGGAGCAAGAGGGGGAAAACCGGTAGCAACATCGTCGTCACCTCCCAACAGTGCGTCTAGTGGTCGCCCGCCATCAGCAGAAGCTCGGGGAGCTCAACAGCATACGGGCTCCCTATCAATTTAACACTGTCCCCGGCAATTCTTAGGCAACTTAAACCCCGATCTAGAAGATTGCCAGAATAATTCAGATAACTTTACAAAGTGGTTCAAACCTGCGGATGATGTGGGAAACCCTAGGTTAGGGTAAGTCTCAAAGCAGTACTATCTGGATTCAGATAGAATAGGCTGATGTCTCTGACACGCTAGCGCGAACGCCAACACCGTCAGTCCCGTTCCCAGGTTGGGAGCGGGATTGTGAATCTGGATCCCCTGCTCTCAAGATAAAAGGGGCTAGGGGGCTGAGGAGGCATCGGTGACGAAACCGACGCCGCTGGGCAATAGGGAGCGATCGCTCCCTATTGTGGTCTACCCCTTAAGCGGCAGTACTGGTCGGAGTCACTGTCAAAAGTTGGCGGGATTGTTGCTGTACCCGACCCGACATCATCGCTTGTTGCAAGACGGCAAAAGCCCGAACATCATCCAATCCGTAGCGTGTGCTTTGCAACCGCTGGCGCAGTTGACGTTCAGCCTCGATACTAAGCATCCCAGCCTGTAAAGCTTGCTGGACAATTTCGTGAATAGCCATGAGTAAATCTTCTAACCCCGAATGTTTGCAGAGCAGCGAACACACCCTGGAGCGAGCACCTGCTTTCATGGTCGATCTCGATGCAGGTATCCAAATTTTATGCAGGGCGAATTGCAATCGAAACCGTGGGATGGCTGACGCCTTACTGTCCAAACGTTGGAATTTGTGAGCAATGCCTTAGAATGGCGGCGTAACTCGTGCGGCACAACCAAGGTTCTTTATGTCTCGTTCGCCCTTCGATTTTGACCAGTGGCACAGCGAATACTTGCAAGCCTCCTCGCGCCAAGCGCATCAGCTCATCCTGACGCTGTTGGAGCAGCCACTGTCTGTTGATTGGGTCGAGGAGATGGATCTGGGCATGATTCTGGTTGAGATGCGCGATGAACTAGCGAGTAGCAATGACTTTCCGGCGTTCCTGCACTTTTTGGACGTGATTCGCGATCGCCATCCCGAAATCTATGCCGCAGAGTATCCCTACTTTGACACCTTCTTGGTTGACTACTACCTCTACCGCGACGAGCCAGAACACCTCCGCCAAGCCCTCAGCAACTTCCGGCATAACCCGGCTATTGGTGTCGAGCCACTCTTTGAAGTCTGCGAAATCCTCTGTCTCTACGGGGCCAATGAAATTGCCAGTGAACTCTGCCGCGCGACCTATGAGCCAATCCGTAAGTCATCGGACGTGATTCGGGGGGCGGAGGACGAACTGAGTCGCGTCCCTCTCTATGTCAGCCTCGAAACTGCTTACTGCCAACAACAGAGCGGCGAGACGGTCGATTGGCAGGCTCTGGAAGCTGAGCTTCAGCCCTTGGGGCTGTCGGGTAAACCCCAGGTATTGGCTGATCTGCGCCGCGATCTGACCGCCCCCCTCCCCAGGCCTGACGAGCTATCCGTCGAATTCCAAAACGATCTCGCCCAGTTTCTGCGTCGCCTCGCGATGGCGGCCTGTTGTCACCTGGCTACCCACAAGCAGATGAGCTTTCTCACGACCAGAGCGCTGTGGGATGCCCTGGTGGAATTTTTAGAACGGCGTGATGTGCCGCCGTCGAAGCTGCGATCGCCCGAGGCCTTTTTCACCTTCAGCGAAGACGAGCTAGATCGCTACCTCCATCAACTGGTCAACGCCATCCTGAGCGAGCGCTCGACTACGGCTGTGGGTCTACTGTGGGGGATTCCTTATCTCTACGACTTCCTGCACGGGATCGGCGTGATCGCCACTAGCACCCACCAACAGGTGATCGCCATGACCACCAACCTCAAAGGCGTACTCTCAGCATTTTTTGCGCAGTCGCTCTGGCGGTTTGATTTTGTCCATCGCTGGCAGCCGCCTGACAGCATTGAGTTGGCGACATTCCAAGCCGAAGCCGCCAGATTTCGCGACACCTTTGAGCACACCTACCCACTCAGCGACGAACCCGCCGCTGAACGCCAGGAGCGTCAGTTGAACGATTGGGCGGCTTCCCTCGATCTCCCCACGTCTGAGCGCTCACCTGCCACCGCGCGGGCAGCGGCTCAGTCCCCACCGGTCATCCCCGACCCGCCACCCCCGGCTCCGTACAAAGTCCCCAAGCAGAAAAAGTCACCGCTTAAGCTCGCCGCCGAACTCGGTACGAAGAAGAAAAAGCGGCGTTGAAGTCGAGCGGTAATGCCGTCAGAGCGGGGTAAAATCTGGTTGCTCTAGACCTTGGCGAGCTGAAGGACACCAAGGTCAGTCTGTAACGGCAGGGCATCCAAGCTATCGGTGTTGGCACAGTAGCTCAGGTCAGCATCGAGGCCGAGACGGAGCATTCGCTGGCCGTGGCTTGCTCGTTGGAAGAGGCCGACCAAATCTTGCTGCCACTGTTGATAGAGCGCGATCGCCCCCAGGGTTTCGTCATTTCCCAGGCAGTTCGGGTCGCGTTGATAGCAGAGCAGGGCGATCGCCCCCGCACAAGCGGTATCCTCCAGCGAATAAGCTCCCTCCCAGCCCGAGCCAACTAGCCAGACGGTTTCCGGCTGCTGCGCCTGCAAAAAATCCACCGCCACTTGCCGATTGACCTGAGCTGCTGTGATCACGATCGGGGCGGTTTCAACCCGTTTGAGCGCCCGTGTACCATTGGTCGTGCTCAGAAACAAGCGCCGTCCTGCCACCCGCTCAGCGGTGCAAAATAGTGGCGAGTTGCCCATGTCGCAGCCTTCGACCGGCTTGCCGCCGCGTTCGCCAGCCCGCAGGCGTTTCTCGGCTGGCCACTGCTCGCTGACGTGCAGCAGCTTCTGAATATCACTGAAGGCTTGGACCGCTTCGGCGCCATTGTGCAGGGCGGTGGCGATCGTCGTCGTCGCCCGCAAAACGTCGATCACTACAGCACAATCTGGTCGTGCGTCGGTTGGGGTCAGTTCGGGGGTATGGTAAACAAACAGTTTCACGATCGGTCAGCCGCTTGGTTGCAAACATCGCTTTTTACCCTAGCATTTAGGCGGTCACTGGCTGAGACCGTGCCAGGAACTCGCGGGTGAGCAAAAGTTGTCGTGCTTCTGGGGTTCTGCTTGCGGGCAGGGACTTCGGCTGGTGTTATGCCTGTTCTCCGCGATTGCTCAGGAGGTAAAGCAGCGCCATGCGCACGGCGACGCCATTGGTCACCTGTTGCGGGACGAGGCTGATGTCGGGAGCATCGGCTAGCTCTGAGCTGACCTCGACCCCGCGATTCATCGGACCAGGATGTAGCAGTTTGACGGTGGGCTGGCACACGGAGAGGCGATCGCGCGTCAAACCGAACTGTTGCCGATACTCGCGCAGGCTGGGGAGCAGGTGCGCGCTCATCCGTTCCTGTTGCAGGCGCAAGGCCATGACAAAATCGGCGTCGGCGATCGCGGGGGACAACTCCCAGTGCAGTGTCACGCCCGAAAAGGCGGCAAACTCGACCGGCAGCAAGGTCGGCGGCCCAGCTAAATGCACATCAGCCCCAGCCGCCACCAGGCTCCAGAGATTGGAGCGGGCGACCCGTGAGTGCAGAATGTCACCGATAATCGCGATCTTCTTGCCCTGCAACAACTGACAATGCGGCTGCTCCCAGTCAAGCTGCGTGCAGAGAGTGAATAGATCGAGTAGCGCCTGCGACGGATGCGCATGTTGACCATCACCGGCATTGAGCAGTCTGACACCCGTTTGGAGTTGATCCATCGCTTGGGCGATCGCCTGGGGCACGCCAGCCTGACGGTGACGCACGACCATGATGTTCGCGCCCATCGCCCAGTAGGTATTGGCCGTGTCGAGGATGGTTTCACCCTTGGTCAGCGACGAGGTGCCCGGAGCAAAGTTGAGCGTGTCAGCCGAGAGTCGCTTGGCCGCCAACTCGAAGCTGCTGCGCGTGCGCGTCGAAGGCTCGAAAAAGAGGTTGGCTACTACTTGCCCCTGCAAGGCGGGAACCTTCTTGGTGCGACGGGTTAGCACCTCACGAAAGCTAGCGGCAGTTTGGAGCACCGTATCGTACTCGGTCGGCGAGAAGGTCGCCAGCGATAGGAGATGGCGGCGCGTCCACGTAACAGTCTGCGTCATGCTCAATTTCCCCTCCGACTCGCGATCGCATTTTGCTAAATGATCCCGATCAACCGGTCTGCACTGCGAAAAATGCTCTTTGTAAGCCAATAACGAGGGCGGCGTGCCGCCATTACCAGGGAGTTACTGATGCTAAACCTCAAACACGTTACCACTCTCATCGCCAGTTTGGCGATCGCCAGCGGCAGCAGCTATCTCGGCTACGCCGCTGCCAGCCGCTACTTGCCATCCCCATCCTCGACCTCACAAGCAGCGGTTCCTGATGCCACCACGGTCGTTGCTCCCGCTCCCGGCGAAACCTTAGTGATTCCGGCGACCACGGCCCTGCCGGCTAAAATTACAGTGCAAACCGCCCAGGCTGTTCCCGACAATGACGTCACCGTCCAGATTTTCCAGGCAGATAGCACCTGCGAGGCGTTAGTGGCCGAGGCGGTTGCAGTTCCCGCCGATGACGCGCTCAATGTCGCGATCAACCGCACCCTGGAGCGCAGCCTTGGCAATGATTTCCCGATCGCAGGCTACCGCATCAGTCGCGACCAAGGCTTGGCGACCATCGAGTTGCGCCTGCCACCCGATGCTTCTCGCACCTTTACCTCGCTCTCGCAGTGCGAGCTGTTTGCACTCTTTGGCAGTCTGCGTGAGACGCTGACCCAAAATCCCAACTGGCAAATTGACGAAGTGCGCTTTACGCAACAGGGTGAGGAGTTGTACTTGTAGAGAAGCGGGGCGATCGCCGCCATTTAGAATAAAGTATCTGCCCGCTGCCCAGTCGGTTCGCGATGGCCTACGACAACACCTGCAAATACCTTGCCACCCAAAATCCCCTCAGCTTTGCCCGTTGGCTGCTCCCCGACTTGGATACCCGCGATGTTCAAGTGCTCAAAACCGAACTGGGTAGCGAACCGATCCGCGCCGACTCCCTGATCCTACTGCAAGTCGCCAGCACGATCCTGCACCTCGAATTCGAGCGCCAACCCCAGACCAGCCCGCCGCTGCCAGAGCGCATGATTGACTACTGGCTGCGGCTATATCGGCGCTACCACTGCCCGATCGAGCAAGTCGTTCTCTTCCTCAAACCCACCGCCTCGCCGCAAGTCTACATCGACCGCTTCCAAGTCCAAAACACCAGCCACCGCTACCGCGTCCTGCGCCTCTGGGAAGAAGACCCCGCTCCGTTTCTCGCCGATCCCGCCCTACTGCCCCTCGCGCCCCTCGCCCGCACCGACGCACCCCGCGATTTGCTACAACAGGTAGCAGCAGCCACCCGCCAAGTTGACAATCCCACCCAACGCCGCGAAATCGTCGCCTGTACTGCCATCATGTCTGGACTGATCCACAACCCTGAAACCATCCAAGACCTCTTCGGCGAAGACCTGCTCGAGGATTCTTCGTTCTACCAATTCATCCTGCAAAAGGGTCGCCAGCAGGGTCGCCAGGAAGGCATCCAGGAAGGTCGCCAGGAAGGGGAACGTAACCAAACTATTCTCATGGCACTGAGGCTCCTCAACCGTCAGATCGGCTTGCTGCCTGCTGCGACCGAGGAACAGATTCGTGACTTGTCGCTGGCGCAACTGGAAGTGTTGATGGAGGCGCTGCTCGACTTTTCGCAACGGCAAGATCTGACTGACTGGCTCGCGAGCGTTCCGAAATGACTCTGATGAAGCTTCAGCCGAACCTGTCTTAAACTCCGGGCGACTAGCACTCCGCCCAGAAATCAGCTTTGTGGCGATCGCCCCTAGCCACGATGCCAAGTGGTCACCCCGCCGGGTTTGTCTACCAAGACGATGCTCCCGGTTTGTTGTTGATCGCTTGGGCGATCGCCCCCGGCCCGACCGTTCCGGAGTTGCGTCACTTCGTGCTGACGCCTGCTAGCGTCGGAGCTTCCCGCCACGAAGTGGCCGGGATTTGATGCCGATGATGTGTCAGGGATTCAGCACTGCCATCACCTTCTAAGAGTCCAGTGCCAAGCTGCTCAGGGGAGTTATCCCGCATTTGCGGTCTAATATGGAGTTGGCTTCATCAGTAGGTATTAATGGACGCGAAGCAAGAGTTGCCGAATCCTCGGGCAGGGATGGCGGGAGTTTTGGATCGCTTCGTAGGCCCTGGGGCAACGCAGGCTGAATTGGTGCTTCAGTTTGTGCTACCCCTAGGGGCAGCAGGCGCAGCAGTTGCTTATTCGGCTAATGCCATCGGGACTTGGACAACCGCTCAGTACATCATTTGTGCGGTGTTGGCTTTTGATATCGTGGGCGGCATCATCACAAATGCTACCTCCTCCGGGAAACGATGGTATCACCGCGCTGGGCAAGGCTTTCTGCAACACTTCGGTTTTGTAATATTGCACTTGGGGCATCTAGCCCTCGTGTCATGGGTATTCCTCGGACTTGATTTTTCGTGGCTAATCGTTGCTGGGGTATACCTTATGGTTGCAGGCCTATGCATCCTCTGGTCGCCGCTCTACCTCCAACGGCCAATTGCACTTCTCATGTACAGCGGGAGTGTTCTCCTAGCTCTGTACGTCCTTGCGCCCCCGCCAGGGATGGCGTGGTTTCTGCCATTGTTCTACTTGAAACTGCTCGTTGCACACCTTCCAAAAGAAGAGGCGTACCGGCCGAAGGCGGAAGCTAACCACGGGTTCAACCGGACGCCCGCAAGCCCCGTGCCAGCAAAGCCGGGGGAGTCAAATGGCGGCGTCGGTTAACCAAACGTTATCTCGCTTCGTTCCAAGTGCTAGGGTGTTCTTTCAAAATTACCTGTCACCCTTCTAGATTATGACGGCGAGCCAATAGTTTGACACTGTATACCGAGCAAGGTGGGGCTTCAGGTCTGATTGTTGATGTCTGGTTGGCTGGGCTGATGGTCGTTTGCGTTTCTAATGCACTTGCCTATGAATATGATGATGTGTTGTCTCGAAAGCTTTCAGAAGCACGGTGGCGTAAGCTAAAACCTGTGTTAGGACGACTTCTTGATACTGCTCAATACACGAATATTTATTTTTCTTGGCGACCGACTTCCCCAGATGCTGGGGACGATTTAATGATTGATTATGCAATGAATGCAGGTGCGATCATAGTGACGTCAAATATTCGAGATTTTCGGAGTGCGAAAGAGTCATTGGGACTGCGAGTAATGACACCTGTGCAATTCGTGAGCTTATTAGCATTAGGAGAAAAGCCATGAGTCGATTGACCTTACGATTACCTGAAACGTTGCATCAACAGCTTGCTTATCTTGCTGAAGGCGAAGGTGTATCACTCAATCAGTACATTGTTTATGCGTTGACTCGTCAGGCAGCCTTAGCTCATACGCTCCAGGTCGTTCCTGGAGCGGAGGTTGAACAGCAACAGCAAGCGTTCCAGTTATTGATCAAGCAGCTAGGACAAGCTTCGTCTGTTGAGATTGATTCTGTTTTAGCGACACGCGAGCAAGTTGAGCCAGAATCAGATCTGAGTTCAGATGTCGTTGCGCGTCTTCAAGAACGAATCCGAAAGCAGACATGAGTATGGAACACGGGAGTTAGCGCCAGCGAGATAACAAGTCGTTGCAGCGGCGAGCGGTGTTTTCTCGCTGCGTTTATGGAGCGCCGCTGCACTTCACCGTTATGCGGCAAACCCTTGGTGACTTCAGGGATTGAGACGCTGATGGCCATTGCTCCCAGGTGATCAACTGGGTCATCGCGATGCCATCCGCGCCCAGATCAGCCGTCACCAAAATGAACCATGCTGAAGGCAGGGAACATATTCAATGTCAGCATCGCCCAATTTAGCGTCATTAGCAGCTTCCGAGTACTCTAGCCGGTCGTCCGCCGCTTTCAAAGCGACTGCTGGCGCGGAATACCGAGGTCGTGTGGTTTTGATTGGGTGATACTGGCTGGTGATAGCCGGGAGTAACCACCACCACTTGCGGTTGCGGCGTCGGCTGCGTGATGATGATGCGTGTGCGATCGCCCGTATCGATCACCACCACCGTCGGTCGTTGCACCGGGTTGGTGACGATGGTGCGCGTCGGTTGCGAATAGACTGGCTGTGGCGTACAGCTCTGCCGTGATCGCGCGGGGAATCCTGATTTCGCCATACTGCTCGCGCAGTCAGCATCGGCGGCTGTTTTGCAAATGGGTTGGGCGATCGCCGTGGGGGGGGTGAGGGCGATCGCGGTCAGGGCAAGCATCACAGCGCCGAATTGCGGCAAAATCTTGATCACGGTTGGACAAACCTCATCGGCGATGTATGCCTCAATTGTAGTCGTGCTGCTGGGTAATGCTTCGCTCAAACCGCCCGCCCGACGCGAATATCGCGGACACGAACGGGAACGCAACCATGCGTCATCTGCGCGAATTGCAGCGGCTCCCCTTTGCCGCAGATATTAGTTCCACAGGGCTGCCAGCTTGCGGCGTCGCCAAGCGCATCGACCTGATTCCAAAACTCCGTTGTCTGGCTGTGATAGGTGACATTTTTCAGCATTCCTGTCACCTGACCGCGCTCGATCCGCCAGAAGGCATCCCCACCAAATTGGAAATTACGCCGCTGTTGATCGATCGAGAAGCTCCCCAAGCCATCGATGAGAATCCCCGACTCGGTATCGGCGATCATCTCCGCCAGCGTCGCCGTGTGGCTGCCACCTGCCGCACCTGGTTCCAGGCTCAGGTTAGGAATCCGAACCATCGGCACACTCGCCCAACTGTCCGCAAACGCACAACCATTGCTCGTCGCCCGACCGAGGCGATAGGCGGTCTCGCGGTCAGTGAGATAGTCTACGAGGATACCGTCTTGGACAAGCGGCCAGCGCTGCGCCTTGACGCCTTCGTCATCATAGCCGACGGTGCTGCGACCGGCAGCGAGGGTGCGATCGCCCACAAAATTCACCCAGGGCGCGGCATAACGCAGGCTGCCCAACTGATCAGTCGTGGCGAAACTCGTCCCGGCAAAATTCGCCTCGTAGCCAAAAACGCGATCCAGCTCGGTGGGATGCCCGACCGACTCATGAATGGTCAAATACAGGTTCGTGGGCAGCAAGATCAAGGTCGTTTGTTCACTCGCCGGTCCATCCGGAGCCTGGAGCTTGGCCGCCGCCTCCGCCGCGACCCGCTCCACCTGGCTGAGCAAGTCCTCGCGGTCGATATGCTCGTAACCGCAGTTGAGGGGCGATCGCTCATAACTGCGACTCTGAGCATCGCCATCGCCCACCGCCATGCAGCCATAGGCCGGATAGCTGCGGTAGATGGTCTGGTCGATCAGCGCCCCTTCGGTGGAAGCAAAGACTTTCGCCTCGCGGCTGAAGCTGAGCTGTGCCCAAGCCCGGGTGACGGCACTGTGCCCAGCGCTCAACAGCCCTTCGGTCAAGGACAATACCAATTCCGCTTTTGTCTCCAGTGGCACGGCAAACGGATCGGTGACAATCGGCGTCACGTAGGTATCACGATGCGCCTCAACGGGGGCAAGCCGCACCGGTTCCTGCTGGCTCAGGCGACTCGCATGAGCCACCGCGACGGCTTGCTGAACGACGTGGGCGATCGCCGCTGGAGTCTGTTGCGGGCTAGCCGCAAAACCCCAAGCGCCAGCCACCAAAACCCGCACCCCAAAACCGCTACTAATATTGTCCTGTAAGGTGTGGAGCGAGCGATCGCGAGCCATCAGTTGCTGTTGGCGCGTCTCGCAAACACGGATATCGCCATAATCACAACCCGCCTGACGCATCAGGTCAACGGCAAGCTGGGCGAGTTCGGTAGCAGTTGACAAAACAGGAGCTTGAACCACGGTCTTGAGTCACTCTTGCAAAGATTGCTCCCCATGTTACCGACTCGCTGGCAAAAGATCGGGGTCGTGTGAACCTAACTGAGGATTGACCACTCCTCATTGCCCCTGTACTGGTCTAGCAACTGTCGCAAAAAATCAGCCGCCGTAGAGCGCGATCGCCAGCCCGGTCGCCACTCACACCAGCCAGAAATAGTTTGGGGCGATCGCCAGAGCTGCAAGTGCTCAACCGCAGGCTCGGCCCAGAACCCCGCTGCACCCGCTCCCAGCAAGGCACTACTCCAGTGCGTGAAATGATCGTGGCTGAGCCGATACAGTGGCGTTGCGCCCAGATCTGGCACGCCCCAACCATCTACCGCGATCAGTGCCGCGACGCGGCCGCCACGCTGCTGCCAGAGCTGGCTGCCAGCCACAGCCGCGACGACGCCAGCACTGAAGGCGATGAAGAGGAGGGGCGGGGCCTGAGCAGGGAGAGCGAGGCGATCACACAGACAGTCGTAGAGGGCAGATCCAGAATGAGGCGACTGCTCCTCGGTCGGAAAGATCATGAGTCTCTGCGGTGCTAAACCTAGCCCACGCACAAATTCTCCGGTGAAGGCGGCCGGATGATAGCCAGAGCAGAGGACGAGTGCAACCATGCAAGCTTCTCAAAGGACGGCTGCCAACTACTGTAGCGTCAGGATGGTTCCAGGCAGCATCGAGCCGCAACACCCTAACGTCAAGTCTACTGGCGTCCTTGCGCACGATCCAACGCAATCTACAATCACTGCCTCTGTTGGATGTGGCAGCAATCTTATTACTTTGGCTATCCAGTACGGCGAGGATGCCATTGAGGAACTCAAATCGTGAGCGCAAAGGTCAGAAGGACGATTGCTGCATTCAGTGCAGCAACCAGCGATCGCGCCGCCCTGTTACCCTAACAGCATCCTGCTCTCCACCCGGCTCACATGAACACCCCCGCTCACGTCGCGATTAATCTTTTGCTGCTCGGCCGCCGCGATGTGCCGCCCGTGCTCGTGCCTGTGGTCATCGGCGCGATTCTGCCCGATGCGCCGATGTTCCTCTTCTATTTCGTCGAAAAAGTGGTTCGCCGCACGCCCGAAAGCGTCATCTGGCAGCAAGCCTATCACCAAGCGGGTTGGCAGAATTTCTTCGATATTTTCAATTCGGTGCCATTCATTGTGGTCGGGATGCTGTTGGCACTCTGGGCTAACTCGCAGTGGGGACTGCTGTTAGGGGGCAGTATGTTGCTGCACATTGCCGGAGATCTGCCCCTGCATCACGACGACGCCCATCGCCATTTTCTGCCGCTCACGAACTGGCGCTTCCAGAGTCCGGTGTCCTACTGGGATCCAAATCACTACGGGGCGATCGCCGCGCCGCTGGAAATTCTCGCCGTCATCCTCAGTTGCATTGTTTTGTTGCAGCTCTACACTTCGCCCCTGGGTCGGCTGTGTATTGGCACGATCGGCGTGCTGTACTTGGCGTATTTCGCCTACATTCTCGTGGTCTGGATTTGAGGCACTCAGCGCGGGCGGCGGTGCTGACGTTTAGTCCGTTTCCAGGTCGAACCCAGCCAATCGGCGCAGGCATGGCTCATGGCTCCCGCTTCGAGACCGAGGAAGAGGGCGATCGCCTCAAAGCGATGGTGAACCAGGCGCTGGGCGAAGTCGAGGAGTAATCGCAGCCAGTCGTGGGGGCGATCGCTCAGCAGCTCCACCACAACAATGGTGAACAGGCTAGCGATGACCAAAATGCCCAGCAGGTAGAAGATCCGCAGCGTCGTGCCCAGCAGCAGCCCATGCGACCAGCGCGAACGGTGGCGGAGGGATTTTTGGTACGGCAACCACAGCCAGCGGAGCCAACCCCAGCGCTTGTACTGCGCCGAGCGAATGTCGAGATCCGGCCCGAACATCAGACCGCTGAATAAGTAACCGCTGGCGATGATCGCGGTGAAGTGGCTGCTGCGCGTCAGCCACAGCGCTAGACCCGCCACCCAGGGCAGGCTCCAGAGCGTGATGCGATCATGAGTGCGGCCGGAGGGCATGAATTGGGGTTAGCGATCCCGCTGGCAAGTCTGCTCTTGGTTTTAGCAGATTTGGGGACTAGTACCGCTACGCGGAATTTTGAGTTCTGAGTGTTGAGTGATGAGTGCAGACAATACAGGCATCCTACGGCTCCTGAATGGGGATCTCATTGCCGCCGCCTGGTACTAGTGCTCAGTCAAGACAGAATTGATGGATAGAGACGCTTGAGCTTAATGCGGGCATCCTCAGTCGTAAACCGCCAATCGGCATTGCATAATCGCAGCCAAGGAGAGGCTCCAGATGGAATATCACTCATCGGACAGCGGTAGACCATTTTCGGGCGGGTATTTTGGGTTGGACAATCGGAGTTGCTGTTGCCCGGTATGGGCGATCGCGCGCTTCGAGCCAGATGATACCCCTAGAGAGAGTTTTCCTGAAATGACCCCAGCATCGCCGTTAACCCTTTTGTGTTAAAATTTTGGATGGTTTTATTATCCAAAACGTTTATCGAAGCCTCTAGGCTGTATCCGAGGGAATTCAATGGCGAGCAATTACGGGGCGGAGCAAATCCAAGTTCTCGAAGGGCTGGAGGCAGTCCGTAAGCGACCGAGTATGTACATTGGCTCCACGGGGCCACGCGGTCTCCACCATCTAGTTTACGAGGTGGTGGACAACTCGATCGACGAAGCCCTAGCTGGCTATTGTACCCACATCGAAGTCGATATCAACGCTGATGGCTCAGTCACGGTTGTGGATGACGGACGGGGCATTCCTATCGACAAGCACCCCAAGACAGGCAAGTCGGCACTGGAAACAGTGATGACCGTCTTGCACGCGGGCGGTAAGTTTGGTGGCGGCGGTTACAAGGTTTCGGGCGGCTTGCACGGCGTTGGTGTGTCCGTAGTCAATGCCCTCTCCACTTGGGTCGAAGTCCAAGTCCGGCGCGAGGGCAAAATCTTCAGCCAGCGCTATGAACAGGGTGACCCCCAGGGCGAGCTGACCAGTGTGCCGAATCCCGAGGGCGATCACACTGGCACGACAGTCAGCTTCTTGCCTGACAACACTATCTTCAAGGAAACCACCGACTTCGACTACAACACCCTCGCGGGTCGCCTGCGTGAGCTCGCCTACCTCAATGCTGGTGTACGGATTAGCTTCAGCGATCGCCGCCCCGCCGAGCCACGCATCGAATCCTATTGTTACGAAGGCGGCATCCGCGAGTACGTCACCTACATGACGCGGGAGAAAGAAGCCCTACACGCCGATATCATCTATGCCGAGGGCGAACGGGATGGCGTCACGGTTGAGGTCGCTCTGCAATGGTGTATTGATGCCTACAATGACAATCTGCTCGGCTTCGCCAATAACATCCGCACGGTAGACGGTGGGACTCACCTCGAGGGGCTGAAAGCCGTTCTCACCCGCACAATCAACACCACCGCCCGCAAACGCAACAAGATCAAGGACAACGAATCCAACCTCGGCGGCGAAAATGTCCGCGAGGGCTTGACCGGCGTGATTTCGGTGAAAGTCCCTGACCCCGAATTTGAGGGTCAGACTAAAACGAAGCTGGGCAACACCGAAGTTCGGGGCATCGTCGATTCGTTGGTCGGCGAGGTGCTGAATGAGTTTTTGGAGTTCAATCCCCAGGTTGCCGACACGATTATTGAAAAGGCGGTGCAGGCTTTCAAAGCTGCCGAAGCGGCTCGCCATGCTCGCGAGCTAGTGCGACGCAAGTCGGTGCTGGAGTCGTCGCCACTGCCCGGGAAGCTGGCGGATTGCAGCACCCGCGATCCGGCCGAGTCGGAGATCTTCATCGTTGAGGGCGACAGTGCCGGTGGTTCGGCTAAGCAAGGGCGCGATCGCCGTTTCCAAGCGATCCTGCCCCTGCGCGGCAAGATTCTGAACATCGAAAAAACCGATGACGCTCGCATTTACAAAAACAACGAGATTCAGTCTCTGATCGCGGCGCTTGGCTTGGGGATCAAGGGCGAAGAGTTTGAAGACAGCCAACTGCGCTATCATCGCATCCTGATCATGACTGACGCCGATGTCGATGGCGCACATATCCGCACGCTGCTGTTGACCTTCTTCTACCGCTATCAGCGCGAGATGGTTGACCGTGGCTTCGTCTACATCGCCTGCCCGCCGCTGTACAAGCTGGAGCGCGGTCGCAGCCATCGCTATCTGTATAGCGATCGCGAACTCCAACGTGCCCTCGGCGAGCTACCGGACAATGCCAATTACCACATCCAGCGCTTCAAGGGCTTGGGCGAGATGATGCCGCAGCAGCTCTGGGACACGACGATGAACCCAGAGACCCGCACCTTAAAACGTGTGGAAATCGAGGATGCAGCGGAGGCAGATCGCATCTTTACGGTTTTGATGGGCGATCGCGTGGCTCCCCGCCGCGAGTTCATCGAGACCCATGGCCCGAAGCTGAATCTGACTGATTTGGATATTTAGGCAGGAGCATCCCAACCTTATCTACCATTGCCTGTTGCTCTCCTGAGCTTCGCTATGCTTCTCTGCTCCCTCTATTCCATCCCATCCTGCTCTTAGGGATCACCTTCTCTTAAAGAGGTTGGGTTCTACTATTGCGGCAAACCTCCTCTGCCAGAGCAGGAGAGGACTTCCGGCTCCTTTCTCCCAGCTTGGGAGCCGAGCCGGGGACAGGGGGATAGTTCCTGGGTTCCGAGAACAGGCTTTAGTATCAAACCTATTTGTGGCGAATGTAGTCGTAGACGCTGACATACATTGATCCGGGCCGATTCCAGGAGTAGTCGTACTGCATCCCCTGTTGCGAGAGCTGACGAAACTCGTCGGGGTGGTTGTACCACAGACCAATGGCGCGATCGAGCGCTGATTCGAGTGCCGGGTGATCCGTTTGGTAAAAGACATAACCGTTGCGTTCGTTGGCCGGATGCGCTGCGTCGTGGTCACGGTCGAACACGGTATTGATCAGACCACCGACCCCGCGTACAACCGGCACCGTTCCGTATTTCAAACCAATCATTTGCGTCAGACCGCAGGGTTCAAAGTGGCTCGGCACCACGATGATGTCCGCCCCCGCGTAGATGAGGTGCGACAATTCTTCGTTAAAGCCCAGTTCTAAGTGACAATCGGGATTGTCGTTGAGGAAGTGTTTCTCGTGCCAGAACCAATCATTGATCTTGGGGGCAGTCGCCGAGCCAAGCAAGACAAACTGTGCCTGACGGTGCATGGCGTAGTAGATGGCGTGGTGAACGAGGTGAACGCCTTTTTGGTCGTCGAGCCGACCGATGAAGCAGACGATTGGCTTGTTTTCGTCGCGCAGCAGGAGACGCTCGCGCAGGGCGTGCTTATTTTTGGCCTTGATGTCCCAGGTGTCGGCGGTGTACTGGTGCGGGATGAAGCGATCGACATCGGGATTCCACACATCATAGTCGATGCCATTGAGAATGCCGCCAAATTTGTGGTTATGGATCTCGAGGGTATGGCCGAGACCGGAACTGACGTCCGAGTAGCGTGCCTCCCAGGCGTGGTGCGGTGAGACGGTGTTGACATAGTTTGCGTAGACAATACCGCCTTTCATGAAATTGATCGCGGTGGCGTTAAAGTTGTCGCGCAGGCGGTCGTAGCTGTAGTAGTAGTCGGGATTGTTGAGTCCGGTGGCTGCCAGGACACTAGCCCCAGCGACGCCTTGGTGGCGGAAGTTGTGGATGGTGTAGCAGACCCGCTGCGTACCCATCCCGTGCCAGCCATAGATTTCATAGAGCATCACTGGCAACAAGCCCGTTTGCCAGTCGTGGCAGTGAATCACATCGGGGCGCTTGTTGCTGCGGAGCAAGAATTCGAGGGCCGCCTTGCTGAAGAAGGCGAAGCGCATCGCGTCGTCGAATGCGCCGTAGTAGCAGCCCCGATTGAAGAAGTTGTCGTCCGAGTGCGGTTGGATAAAGAAGCACAAGCGCCCGTGAATGCGGCCGCAAAACACGGTGCAATGAATTGCGCCACCATACCAAGGAACTGAAAGATCTTGATAGGCCTCGTGCAACCCCCAGATCTGGTCGTAGCGCATACAGTCATACATGGGCAACACGATTTCGACGCAGTGGCCGCGCCCCTCGAGCTCTCGACTCAGGCCGTAGACAACATCGCCTAGGCCGCCCGCTTTAATCGCTGGGGCGCACTCCGATGCCACCTGCACGATGTACATATCCGCTCCTCGCTTAATAAAAATTAATTTTACCTGTTTCACTCGATACCGGAAGTTGGGCTTGTTGACAAGCCTATTGGCGATCGCCACATTCCCTGTACTGGACAAGCCGTTACGTTCCTGCTTTGCCAATATAAATGCAGTGACGCACGCTCTGTGTGAGTGGAGTCATAAATCCTTCAATCGAAAGGACAGTATCGCCGTGCGGTGCCAGTGCTTTGTCCAGGGCCTGAGCGTCGTCGGGACTCCAGCGCCCGCGATACAAGACGGCGACCCCGTTGGGTTTGAGCAGGGGCAGCGCGTAGTTGGCGCAATCGGTGACGGAGCCGACCGCGCGCAGGAGCGCCAGATCGTAGGCTTGGCGATGGGAAGGCTGCTTGGCAAGGGCTTCTGCCCGCGCCGAGATCGCGACCGTATTTGCCAAACCCAGTTCTTCGGTCGTCTGGCGAATGAAGTTGATTTTCTTTTGGGTGCTGTCCACGAGGGCAACCTGGTAGTGGGGACAGGCGATCGCCACCGGCAGGCCTGGAAATCCGGCCCCGGTTCCCACATCAATCACCTGTTTGGCGACCGGGGCGGCCGCCTGAAACTCCAGAGGGGCGAGTCCGGCGAGAGAATCCCAGAGATGCTTCTCCCAAAAGTCAGGCGGCTCCATGATCCGAGTCAAGTTGAATTGCTGGTTGCCCGCCAGAACTGCTGCGTATAGGGCGGCAAACTGAGCCTGCTGCTGGACATTGGGCTGCCAGCCGAGCGTTGTTTGCCAGCATTCACGGGTACTCGGCAAATCGAAGAAATTAGACATCACTATCCAGAAAGTTGCCGTGCTCAGTTGGCGATCGCCACCTTGAGAAGTGGTTGGCAAAGGGTGCCCGTAAAGCGAATGACGCTAGCTGTCAGCATCATGACACGGATCATCACGCGCCGCTTCCGGAGCGGGGGGCGAGGATTTGGTGCAGTTGGGCGATCGCCTGCGCCACCGTCACCACCCGCACCAGCGGCTCCACGCCCAGGGTGGCAAAAAATTCTGCCGCTGTCGGGCGCTCGTCCAGCAATACCACCGGTCGCGCATTTTTCAGCGCCAGTGCGATTTCCGACACCGTACCCAGACCGAGACCGCAAGCGACGAGGGCGGTTGCCGAGAGGACATTGAGGTTGTTGCGGGCGTGGCCGAGGTCGGTGCAGATGGCAATCTCTACGGCTGGATCGGCTGTGGCCGGGTCGCGACCGGGTAGAATGCCCACCGTCAGGCCACCCGCTGCCCTCGCACCGGCACTCGCTGCCGCCATCACGCCTGCGGGTCGGCCGCCGGTGAGCAGTACCCAGCCCTGGGCGGCGATCGCCGCCCCCAGCGCCTGCGCCCGCTGACAATCCACAGCCCGCGCCCCCGCACCCGGCCCGATTACGCCAATGATCACGCGCGGCACGCCAGTCTAGCTCGCCAGCTTGAGCAGCCGACCCGCGATCTCGCCCACTAGGAGCCAAGAAGCC
>JAAUTY010000128.1 GCA_012031265.1 Spirulinaceae cyanobacterium SM2_1_0
GGCCTGCTCCTGATTGGGCCGCCGACCAGACGCCCGTCTGGTACTCGCAGCGTCGCCGGCGCCTGAATGAAGGCGAGGCAATGCACGCTCGGACCGGATGCGTGCGTAACGCGCGTCGGGAAACAGATGCTTGTATCCGAGGCCCCCGCCGAAGCGCATGACCACGCCCGCCATCTCCGGGTCCCGGGCGACGACCGCTCGAACGCCTCCCAATAGCGCGCGCGCATGGCCATCACGGAAGGGTCGTAGCTGCGCTGCGTCTCGACCCGAGCCGCCTTGACCACCGCATTGGGCCGAACCACGACTTCGAACCGCAGGCCCGGCGGCCGGCCCCGATCCGCAGCACCTTGGGTGTGACGCCCCAGAACGCCACCCCTTCCGGCGTGTTGTCGTTGAGCCACGAGAGCACGGCGCGATGCTCGTCGGCGAAACGCTCCGCCAGCCAGACCACGGTGCGCGCCCGCGCTCGCCGTTGGCGGCGAGATAGGTCAGGGCCTTGCCGAGATGGTCGTGGTCGGTGCGGCCGAACTGGTTCTCGACGATCACCAGTCCGTCGTCGGTCACGTCGCGGGCGATGAGATCGAGCGAAATGCGCCGGTGCTGGCTTCCGTCTCGACCGGCTCGAGCTCGAGGCCCAGCGCGCGCGACAGTCGGGCGAGGTTCTCGGGCCGCGCCAGCCACGGCGTGAAGACCGAGGCCTCCCCCGCGAACACCGACCGGAGGTCGCCTTCCGCGACCTCCGGCACCTCCAGCGTCGCCGGATCGACCGGCACGCCCGCCCTCACGCCGGCCAGCGCCTTGTTGAGGTTCTCGTCCACCTTCTCCAGCCAACCCATGGTGGTCAGCCACGTCTGGTCCGGACCCACCAGCAGCGCGAGGTCCTTGGTCATGGCCCCGGCCTCGACCGTCTCGACCACCACGCGCTCGAGCGTGGTGGCGAAGCGCATCAGCGCTGCGTTGTCGTCCAGCTTGGCGCGGTGCTTCAGGCCGCCCGTCCAGGCGTAGATCGAGGCCACCGAGTTGGTGGAGGTCTCCCTGCCCTTCTGGTGCTCGCGGTAGTGGCGGGTCACCGTGCCATGGGCGGCCTCGGCCTCGACGATCTTGCCGTCCGGCGTCATCAGCACGGAGGTCATCAGGCCCAGCGAGCCGAAGCCCTGCGCCACGGTGTCGGACTGCACGTCGCCGTCATAGTTCTTGCAGGCCCAGACATAGCCGCCGGACCATTTCATGGCGCAGGCCACCATGTCGTCGATGAGGCGGTGCTCGTAGAGGATGCCGGCTTTCTTGAACTTGTCCTCGAACTCCTCCTCATAGACCTTCTGGAACAGGTCCTTGAAGCGGCCGTCATAGGCCTTGAGGATGGTGTTCTTTGTGGACAGATACACCGGCCAGCCGAGGTTCAGCCCGTAGTTCATGGACGCCCGCGCGAAGTCCATGATCGAGTCGTCGAGGTTGTACATCGCCATGGCGACGCCGGCGCCGGGCGCCGAGAACACCTCCTTCTCGATGGTCTCGCCGTCCTCGCCCACGAACTTGATCGTCAGCTTGCCCTTGCCGGGGAAGCGGAAGTCGGTGGCGCGGTACTGGTCGCCGAAGGCGTGGCGCCCGATCACGATCGGCTGGGTCCAGCCGGGCACGAGGCGCGGCACGTTCTTGCAGATGATCGGCTGGCGGAAGATCACGCCGCCGAGGATGTTGCGGATCGTGCCGTTGGGCGAGCGCCACATCTGCTTGAGGCCGAACTCCTTCACCCGGTCCTCGTCGGGGTGAAGTGCGCCACCATCACCCCCGAGTTGTGCTGCTTGATCGCGTTGGCGGCATCGACCGTGATCTGATCGCTCGTCGCGTCCTGTTTCCACCGACAGGTCATAATAGAGCAGCTCGACGCGAGATAGCGGGTCGAATCCGTATACTGGTTTTGGGATCCCTTGGGTAGAAAGCAAGGAAACTGGGGAGAAAGGGATCCCCCCCAGCCTTGTCAGACTTAGATAGCTCGATTGAACCGAGCAGCATTGCGTTCAGCATTCAGAGCCAAAAGACTCTCTAGATCATGCTGGTAGTGCTTGCGGGCAAACTCCACCAACTCTTCTAGAGTCGCTTTGATGAAGCCACGGTCAAACTCCTCTTTGAACTGCTCCCAAGCCTCGGCATAGAGCTGCTTGACATCGGCAGAATCATACTCTGGCCGACTGTAAAACCCATCGGCTTTGCGGACAGGGGGAGCAATGGGATCTAGGGTGCCATCATCTACAGCATCTTTGAATATGCGACCTTTGGACTCTTCCCAGATCAGGGAACGGAGAGTGTAGAAGACGGCTTGCTGTTTGCGGAAGGCGGATTGATCATCTCGCTCACGAGTGGAGAGAGGGCGGAACTTGGTGGAGAGAGCGGACTTTTCAATGGACATAGGACAAACTCCTGAAATCGATAACCCCGTGCCAGGGAGCAAGGCCGATGACGGAAAGGGGCGACGGCAACCCGCAGGGCTGGAAGTTTTTCCGACCTGTCGCCTTAGGAAAAGTTTTGACGGCGTTCATGCTTGCACCCCTTGGAGTCTGAGTTGCCGCAGCTCCCATGCTCAGGGGTCGATTTCAGGGGTGTCTGTGTGTCCATCTAGTCTGCTACTGCCAGGGATCCGACTCGTTCTGTGATAGATGAACACAGATTCAGGTTAGCAAGATACGGATCCGCTCTGTCCTTGGCTGGATCAAGATCTTGGGTTGTATGAGATGGGCTGTGATGATAACTGGATCGGATGCCGCCCGCTCGCCAGATGAAGATCTCGGTTCAGTAATGGATCCGCTGACCACCAGCTTTTGCCATAGCCGGAGATGAGATAGGGAGACCAGGTGCTTCTTGGGAGTCGGAAGTTTGGGGATTTGTCCATAGGACTTAGCAGGTTTGGAAGGGGTTGGATCCAAGCTGAGTCAGGCTGCCAGCAAAGTGATGAGCCAGTCACGGCAGGCTGGGGAATCCCTTCTCCCGCTTTGCTTGGGCTGGGGGAGTGGAGTTGCGGGGTGGGTCAAGCCTCTGGGTGGGGTGCTGGGGTTGGCTGGCTATACTTTTCTCGCAGCCAGCCAAGGGCAGCAAAATTTAAGATGGGATCCCTCAAAATAACCACACAAATCGCCACAGGCGGGGCGAGGGAAGGGGGGTGGGCAATTAACGCACCCCCATATTTATGTAGTAATCAAAATGGACAGTTCAGATGCAGAGATCCCCATTCATCCATCTCCCATAATTCCCATTCTGTTTCCAGTAACTCTTCACGTTTATCAATATCTAAATCCTGGGATCCCCAGTCGGCTTGAGCAATCAGGAAATCAACCATCGGGTCACTACTTCTGACCATAATCAACACTCATCAACTACACCCGCTCCGTAGGACTGTTGACACTTGCTGCTGTTGAATAATTTTCGGGATGAGACTCTACGGCAGATTGCAGCTTTTACGTCTGCCATTTGGTCGAGTAGGTCGCCGTATACTTCACCAGCGCCATTTTCCGGTAGGGCATCAAAGGCAGCTTGTAATGAGAAGTAGACTTTGAGTTTATTTTTCACCCATTGCGCTTGTGATTCCAGTTCTGCTAGTTGATTAGAATCAGGATCTGCTTCATCCATTAGCTCCAGGATCTGTTGCTCTAATTCAGTTAGATCATCACTTAATTTCTGTAGGGTTTTCATGGATTAATCTCCATCATTTCACCCTATTCCAAAGGACATTTTCCACTTAATCTCACTTTCCTACTTGAATAGGGATCCCCCAAGCAGTTGGGATGGAGACGGATCTGACCTGGATCTGATACGGCAACGATATGGATTTGATACGGCAACGCTACTCACTTGCCTAGTCATGTGCCCAGGTCTTCACGAATGGCTGTGATAGGGTCGAAAAAGGGGGAGTCTGAACTATGGACAAAGCCAAGATCAAACAACTACGCCTGTCGCTGGGGATGACTCAGGAACAATTTGCTGCGGCTTTGGGTTGCACTACTTCCACGGTGGTTCGCTGGGAAGGTGGGAAATCTTCTCCCTCTCCTTTGGCTCAACAATCCATGCTCAAACTTGCCCCTCTACTTGCCTAGTCATTTGCTCTGGTTGTGTGAAATCCCCCTGAATATCGTGGCTATAGATGTAAACAGGGATCCGACATGGCACGCAACACAGGGATTATTCAACTGCAAGGGACAGTAGGGGGCTTAACCTTCAATCGGGGTGGGGTCGTGAGTAAAGCGGCTGGATCCCGTGAGGTGACGGCGGAACGGACGAAAGAGAACAATTCGGAATTTGCCATTGCTGCCAAGCAAGCGAAGGTGATCCGGGATGCTTTGCGGGGACTGGATGTAGGAGATCGCTATCTGGCGGGGCGGATGGTGAAGGTGGTGCGCTCGGGGGTGGCGTTGGATCCGGATAATGAGCGGGGGAACGGATCCTGTCGAATACTGAGGCGCGGCAGGTGTTACCCAAGTTTGAGCTGAATGGGAACTCCAACTTGACTTCTGTGGCTCCGTTGGCTTTTGCGGTTCAAGCTGATGCTCTCACTATTACGAAGATGGGCGGTGGGGTGCTGGTGCCGAGGGATATCTATGCACCGTCCGGGACTACCGATATCTCGGTGGTGGCATTGGTGGCTCAGGTGAATCTGGATCCGGATCTGTTGCAGGTGGTTCAAGCAACTTTCACGGCGTTTCCGGTGGGGGATCCGGCTGGTGGGGATTGGGTTGTGCCTTTGCCTGGGGATCCCAATTTACTCACCTTGGGGGCGGTGGGGGTGAAGTTCTTCCAGTCGGTGAATGGTGAGCTGTATTCGCTGCGGAATGGATCCTATGACGTGGCTCAAATTGTGGTGGTGCGGTGAGCATGAACAGCGCATTTCAAACGGTGATGGGTTGGCTGACGGATGGCAAGGTGTTCCAGGGTCTCATGGTGGCGGGGTTGATCAAGCTGGTGTCATTAGGCTTTGGCTTACAGGAACAGTCTTTGCAAACACAACAACGCTTGACGGTGATCTCTCAGGATCTGGCGGTATTGCAGAAGGATGTGGATCAACTCAATCGCGTCTCGGCGGCGAATCAGGTTCACACCGAGTATTTTCTGGCACGGCTGGACAAGTTGGAGCAAAAACGATGAATCAGGGTGTGGTTTGTCTGATTGTGGTCATCTTTGCGGGGGGATCCTTGGGGCTGGCAGTGGTGGATCCGCAGTATCGTCCTCGGTTTTCGGATCTGGCCCAGATTGGGCTGAGTGGATTTCTGGGGTATCTGGTGCCCTCGCCGATGGCTAAGAAAGCGAAACGGGAAGGGGAGTGAAATGAAGGGGTCTATTGATTGGAAGGATCCGGCGGCGCGTCTTTCCACTTATTTCACGGTGGGGGAGATGACTCAGGGGGATCCCCGGCGGATACCCACAGATCCGGTGGTGATGGGGCGGATCCTTCGGTTTGCCCAAGAGTTAGATCTGGTGAGAGCAGCTTGGGGGAGTGGTTTGGGGGTGACCAGTTGGTATCGTCCCCCGGTGGTGAATCTGGCGGTGGGGGGGGTTCCTAATAGTCAGCATGTGTTGGGCTGGGCGGCGGATGTGTATCCGGTTAATGGCAAGATCTCAGAGTTTCAAACCTGGATTGACCTGCGCTGGTCTGGGGGTTTGGGCTATGGGGCACGGAAGGGGTTTGTCCATTTGGATGCGCGGGATGGGTATCCCTGTTTTGGGAACAAGAAGAGGGGGATCCGGTGGTTTTATTGATTGGAGAAGTGTTGGGGGATCCGTTCTTGTACCAGTCGTTCCCAGGTTTTCGGTAGAGGCACCTGGGCGACTT
>JAAUTY010000066.1 GCA_012031265.1 Spirulinaceae cyanobacterium SM2_1_0
GTTTCGCCCCTACTTTTACAGCAGGCTTCAGGAGTCCGAAGGCCTCGTCCAGTCTGACTTTTACTGAGTTAGGTAGACCGCAGTTCGGTCAGGAAGGATCTCAAGTTATGTGTACACGGTAGCCCAGCTTGGGAGAAGGGGTTGGGGTGAGGGTGTTCGCGCGAGCGTGTCAGAGACATCAGCCTGTTCCGTAGGAACGGAGAGTTGCCAATCTAGGATGCTCCCCGAAAATTAGCTTTATGCACTGAATTTTTCTTCTTGAAAACATTTGAAAAGTAGTTTCTTTCACTCAAGAGTCCAATGACTAGTAGAGACGTATCAATTGAGAGTAGACATACTGGCAATCATAAAGGGATGCAAAATAGCTATGTCAAGTTTTTTGCAATGATTGGAACTTCAGTCATTACGATGTTCTTTTTGATGTACCTACACTCCTATCAAATCCTCGATCATGCTTGGTTTAGCGAGACCAGGATTTTTATGGCTCTGATCATGGGTGCAGCGATGATGATCATCATGTTGGCATTCATGTTGAATATGTATAAAAATAGAAGTGCAAACACTGCAATATTCTTGGGCGCAACCTTACTATTTGTGGCAGCATTGTGGTTAGTCCGTAGCCAGGTCACAGTGAGCGATGTAGATTATATGGAGGGTATGATTCCTCACCACTCTATTGCGATCTTAACAAGCACGCAGTCTCAGATTCAGGATGTTCGTGTCCGCGCATTGGCTGATGAGATCATTAAGGTGCAGCGTAGAGAAATCAATGAAATGGAGTGGCTAATTGCTGATATTAAAGAAAACGGCTTGGCAATTACACCAGAGGCAGGAGAGTCAAGGTTGCTGCCAGACTTTTCCGTAATCCCTGAATAATCTGGGTAGTTGGAACCGCGCCTTACAGCAGGCTACGGGTGATACTCCAGCTTGTTGACTGTTCGTGCGCCAAGCGGTACTGATCGTCCGTGCAAAGCCGCTAAGCTTAAGGGGCAAAATTCCACACGTTCTCCCCGAAATCCTTTGTCTGCTTCCCTGTTGCCTCGTCACCCGCTCAGCCGCTTGTTGCGCTACTCTCGTCGCCGTCGCGGACTGATTCTCCAAGCCAGTGTCGCTTCAGTGGGGAATAAACTCTTCGACCTGGCACCGCCGCTCCTGATCGGCATGGCGGTCGATGTCGTGGTGCAGCAGCAGGACTCGCTCCTTGCCCAGTGGGGTCTTGTCGGTGTCCGCAGCCAACTGCTGGTGCTGGCTGGCTTGACTGGTATTATTTGGGGGCTGGAGTCTGTTTTTGAGTATGCCTATGCGCGGCTCTGGCGGGGTCTGGCGCAGCAGATTCAGCATGATCTCCGCCTCGATACCTACGCCCACTTGCAGGATCTAGAATTGGCATTCTTTGAGGAGACCAGCACGGGTCGCTTGCTGGCGGTTCTCAATGACGACATCAATCAGCTCGAACGCTTCCTGGATGTCGGCGCGAATGAGCTGCTGCAAGTCTGTACTACGGTCATCGCGGTGGGTCTCGGCTTTCTCTGGCTGGCACCTGGCGTCGCCTGGATCACTATCGCGCTGATTCCGTTGATTGTTTGGGGATCGCTCCAGTTCCAACGGCGGCTCGGCCCGCGTTATCTGGAGGTGCGCGAAAAAGTTAGCGTATTGAGCGATCGCCTCGCCAACAACCTCAGCGGCATCGCCACGATCAAAAGTTTCACGACTGAGGCCTATGAGTTGGAGCGACTGGGTGTCGAAAGTGACGGTTATAGCCAGAGCAATCGCCGGGCGATCGCGCTCAGTGCCGCTTTTACCCCGTTGATTCGCCTTGTGATCTTGGTCGGTTTCATCGCGACGCTGCTCTTCGGCGGGCTGGAAGTGGTCGCGGGTCGGCTGGCGGTCGGCACTTATAGCGTGCTGGTGTTCATGACGCAGCGCTTGCTCTGGCCGCTGACGAATCTGGGGGCGACGCTGGATCAATATCAACGCGCAATGGCTTCGACGCAACGGGTGATGAGTTTGCTGGACACACCGATCCAAATCCATTCGGGGCATTTGACCTTATCCGACATTCGCGGTCAGGTGGAATTAAAGGAGGTGAGTTTTGCGTATCGCGATCGCCAACCCGTCCTCCGAGACCTCTCGCTCACGATCCCCGCCGGTCAGACCATTGGCATCGTCGGCGCGACCGGCTCTGGCAAAAGCACCCTGGTGAAACTCCTCCTACGCTTCTACGAAATCCAGCAGGGCAGTATTCGCATCGATGGTGACGACCTTCGTGACATTCGCTTGGGGAGTTTGCGCCGGGCGATCGGTCTGGTCAGCCAGGATGTGTTCCTTTTTCACGGCACGGTGCGGGAGAATATCGCCTACGGCTCGCCGGGGGCTGACCTGGCTGACATCCTGGCGGCGGCGAAGTTGGCGGCGGCACACGAGTTCATCATTGAGCTGCCCCAAGGGTACGATACGCTGGTCGGTGAGCGCGGCCAGAAGCTTTCCGGGGGTCAGCGGCAGCGCCTCGCGATCGCCCGCGCCATCCTCAAAGACCCACCGATTCTGATTCTCGACGAAGCCACTTCGGCTGTAGACAATGAGACCGAGGCGGCGATTAGTCGCTCTCTGGAAAAAATTACGCAAAATCGCACGACGATCGCGATCGCCCATCGTCTCTCCACGGTTCGCTACGCTCACTGCATTTATGTCCTGGAGCAGGGTCGCATCGTCGAGCAGGGTCGCCATGAGGAGCTGCTCGCTCGTGATGGCATCTATGCCAATCTCTGGCGCGTCCAAACGGGCGAGCGCAGCCAATGGCGATGTTGATCGCAATCGGGACGAACAAAGATTGCAGCAGGAGTGGCAAGCGGCGAAAGGCATTCAGCGCCTGCAGCGGAGCGCACGATGAGCAGGTCAGTATGTGACCGTCAGTTGCCAAGATAGGCGATGCTGTTACTCGCCTGCTTACTCAGTGCTTGCTTCCCGGCCGACAATCTCGCGGACGCGGTAGATCGGGCGACCTTGGGACTCGTGGTAGGTACGTATCAGCAGTTCGGCGAGCAGGCCAAAGCTGAACAACTGGACGCCAGCCAAGATGAGCACCACAGCGAGGATCAGCAGCGGGCGATCGCCAATATTCGCACCGAGAATTAGCTTAATGTAGCTCAGGTAACAACTAATCATGACGCCCATAGCGAGCGAGAGCATCCCCAGCAGCCCGAAAACATGCATCGGCCGTGTGAGGAATTTTTTCATAAAAAAGATGGTCAGTAAGTCCATAACGACGCGGAAAGTGCGACCAATCCCGTACTTGCTGCTGCCAAACTGGCGGGCGTGATGGCGCACGGGTAACTCGGTAATCCGCGCTCCTTCAATGAACGCCAGAGCTGGCAAAAATCGGTGCAGTTCACCGTAGAGGTTCATGTCGGCGACCAACTCAGCGCGGTAGGCTTTCAGGGAGCAGCCGTAGTCGCGAACCCGGACGCCAGTAATTTGGCGGATCAGCCAGTTGGCGATCTTCGAGGGCAGTAAGCGGATGATTGCGTTGTCTTGGCGATTTTTGCGCCAGCCGCTTACGAGGTCGTAGCCTTCGTTCAGCTTGTCGAGCAGCATGGGAATGTCGGCGGGATCGTTTTGCAGGTCACCATCCAGGGTGACGATAGCCCGACCGCGAGCCTGGTCGAAACCCGCCGCCATGGCAGGGGTCTGACCGTAGTTGCGACGCAGGATTGCGGCGCGCAATTCGGGACGCTCATTGGCGAGTTGTTTGAGCAATTCAGTGGAGCCATCGTGCGAGCCGTCATCGACGCAGATGAGTTCGTAGCTCAAGCCGGTGTCTTGTAAAGCTGTAGCGATCGCCGTCACCAAGCGCGGCAAGCTCTCAACTTCGTTGTAAATTGGCACGACAACCGATAAATCCAGCGGGTAGTTTGTTGGCGGCGCAATCCATTGCCGGTTACCGATTGTCGTCGCAAAACTCGCCATGGCTCGATTATGGTTTGGTTTGTATGCAACACGGGTTCAGTTTTCGGCAGCCACAGCTTCAGCCGGCCTGCGCTCGTCTAGTGACCGCGACCCTTGCCGTCGCCCTCAGCTTCTTCACCGTCGCCGTCCCGAGCGCTTGGGCGCACCGCCCTCACGATATTGTCTCGCAGGTCGAACTCTCGCCGGACTTTGCTAATGATCGCACAGTGTTCGTGGAAGTGCGCGGCAATCTCTGCAAATCTACCGATGGCGGCGATCGCTGGCAGCGCTTGGTCAAAGGCCTCGATAACCGCAACCAACCCCAAGGACTGGTCGTTTCTCAGCAAACTGCTGACATCCTCTACCTCGCCATTGAACTCGTGCGGCTGGAAGCTTTGGTCGAGTAACATCAAGCCCTGGGTCAATCCAAAGCCGCTGCCGCCTACCAGCAACCAGTTCGAGTAACGTCAGAAGCTCATGCCCACCTGGCGAGTCCTGGCGGCTCGACTGGCTCGCGGTACTCGCTATCGCTATACTACAAATACTACACGCTGGTCATCCGAGGAGGTCGCATGACGGTCGATGCTCGCTCCACCTACAACCTCATCCTGCCCGTGGGCACCCAAGTCGTCAGCCGCATTGAGATCCCGGCCGCGAATGGCGGTACAAGCTGTCCACGCGGCGCGGTTGGCGTGATCGTCGAGTCGCCCACAGACAACTCCCACACTTACCAAATCCAATTGCCGGATGGTCGCTTGGTCAGGCTGCGACGGCACGAATTCAGCATCCGCAAGCACCATCAACAGGCGGACTGGCAAGCGGCCGATTCTCTCTTAGCTGACCACAATTTATACGAGGCCGTCATCTATCGCTGCGTGGTCGGCTCACGGGCCTACGGACTAGACACCCCTGATTCTGACACCGATATCCGGGGAATTTATCTGCCGTCTGCCAAATTGCACTGGTCACTCTACGGTCTCCCTGAACAGTTGGAGAATGCCGCGACGCAAGAGTGCTATTGGGAACTGCAAAAGTTTCTGGTGCTGGCGTTGAAAGCGAATCCCAATGTGCTGGAATGCCTCTACACGCCGCTAGTGCAAGTCGCGACGCCGCTCGCTGAGGAGTTATTGCAAATTCGCACGGCTTTCCTATCACAATTGGTCTATCAAACCTACAATGGCTACGTTCTGTCTCAGTTCAAAAAGATGGAGCAGGACTTGCGGACAAAAGGCACGATTCGTTGGAAGCACGCGATGCACCTAATTCGCTTGCTCTTGTCGGGCATCACGGTGCTGGAGGAAGGGGCGGTGCCAGTCCGGATCGGGGAGTGGCGATCGCCCCTGCTCGCCATCCGCAATCAAGAACTCTCCTGGGAAGAAATGAATGCCTGGCGCTTGGATCTCCATCACCGCCTCGATCAGGCTTTTGCCAACACCCACCTCCCGGAGCGTCCCGACTATGAGACGGTCAATGCGTTTTTGATCCGTGCTCGTCGCCATCAAGCCGCAGTGAGTGATTAGACGATGGAGTTGGCCATTTTGATCGGCTTACAGGCGAGTGGGAAAAGCACATTCTTTCGCGTAAAATTGGCACCGACCCACCAGCAGATCAGCAAAGACTTGCTGCAAAATCACAAACATCGCCAACGCCGTCAAATGGAACTGCTAAATGTAGCGCTAGCTGCCGGTCAATCGGTCGCGATTGACAATACCAATCCCAGCATCGAAGTCCGCCGCGTGCTCATTCAATGCGGGCAGCAATACGGAGCTGAAATTGTCGGCTACTACTTCCAATCACAGCTCCAAGCTTGTTTGCAGCGCAATCAGCAGCGCCAGGGCCGGGCGCGCGTGCCGGATGTCGGCGTATATGCGACGGCGAAGCAACTAGCACTGCCGTCATACTCGGAGGGGTTTCAGCGGTTATTTTACGTGGCGATCGCCCCCAACTACGAATTCGTCATGCGACCGTGGCCAGTCCAGATGATACCAAGTCCGAATTTTTTGCCCCAAAAATGAAACATACGCTAGGGGAGGGTTTGAAACTCTCCCGATGTTGCAATTTTTGGGGTTCAGGATACGGATTTAGTATGAATGATGAAGCGCTAGTACCGCTACGCGGAATTTTGAGTTCTGAGTTTTGAGTGATGAGTGCAGACAATACGGGCATCCTACGGATCTTGAATGGGCATCTCATTTCCGCCGCCTTGTACTAGAAGTTTAACCAGCAGACAGAATACAACAATCCTGTTCACAATCTGTGACTATCTACTCGCAGCAAGCCCAAAGACTCCATGAATATTCTCCCATCACCCCTGCTAACAGCAACCACTCAGCAGCCCTACCCACTCTTGTTCGCCACGATCAGCGGCGCACATCTCTACGGCTTTCCGTCGCTGGATTCCGATTATGATCTGCGGGGCGTTCATATTCTACCGTTGCCGGAAGTCGTCGGTTTGGACATCGGACGGGAGACCATTGAGCACTCGCAGCTTTATGACCGGCTCCAACTGGATTTTGTCACCCATGACGTGAAAAAGTTTTTCGGCCTCTTGTTGAAAAGGAATGGCTATGTCCTGGAGCAGCTTTATTCACCGCTGGTGGTTATGACGACACCTGAGCATGAGGAATTACAGGCGATCGCCCGAGGCTGCATCACCCACTACCACAGCCATCATTACCTTGGATTCGCTAGGACTCAATGGCGGCTCTTCCAGAAACAGGAGCCTTATCCTGTAAAACCGCTGCTCTATGTTTATCGGGTCTTACTGACCGGCATTTATCTGATGCAGACTGGTGAGATCGAGGCAAATCTGGTCACCCTGAATGAGACCTTTCAGTTGCCCTATATCCCCGATTTGATCACCCGCAAAACGGCAGGTCAAGAAAAATCGACGCTGCCCCAAACTGACCTCGATTTCCATGCACAGGAATACCAACGCCTGCTGCAAAAATTAGAGGCGGCGAGCACCCAAAGCCATTTGCCCGCAGTGCCAAGCGCGAAAGCGGCGCTCCATGATCTGCTGTTACGGGTGCGTTTGGCGAGCGAGTGAACCGACGACTCAGCCTTAATCGCTGGTTTTCATCAAGGGAATTTGGAAGAGCGGCATCGTGAAGGTCACGGTTGAACCTAAATCTTCGCCCATACTGAAGAAGTTGATCGTGCCGCCCATCGTCTCGATCAGCTTCTGGGAGATCGCTAAACCTAGGCCTGTACCGCCATAGGCTTTCGTCCGGCCGGCATCGACTTGGGTGAATTTTTGAAATAATGTGCTCTGTTTTTCGAGCGAGACACCGATGCCGGTGTCGGCGACGCGCACCCGCACCGTGCCGGGAAACTCTTGGCCGTTGATCTGCGATTTTTTCTTGATCACTTCGGCGCTGATCGTGACGCCGCCCTCATGGGTGAACTTGATCGCATTACCCACCAGGTTGAGCATGATTTGCAGCAGGCGCTGGTAGTTGCCATAGACGACAATCGGCTCGCGTGTGGCGGGCAGGCGAATCTCGTAGCTGAGGTTTTTGCGTTGGGCTTGCGATCGCGTGAAACCCTCCACTGCTTCAAATAGATCGCTGAGCTGGAGATCGCTGAGGTCGATCTCCATTTTGCCCGCCTCGATCTTGGCGATGTCGAGGATGTCGTTAATCAAGTTGAGCAGGTGGATCGCCGAGCGATGGGCTTCTTCGAGAAACTCGCGCTGCTCCTGGGGATCATCGGCCATGCCGTCCAGGATCAAGCGTAGGAAACCGATGATGCCATTCAGCGGCGTCCGCAGTTCGTGCGAAGTGCTGGCGAGAAATTCACTCTTGAGGCGCGAGGCTTCTTCGGCCTTGATGCTGGCTTGCTCGAGTTCCTTGTACAGGGTAGCGTGGGCGATCGCCGTGCCCATCTGTGATGCCAGCTCCCGCACTAGCTCGATCTCAGCGGCGCTCCAGTGGCGGACGCGATCGCACTGCTGCAAACAAATCAGGGCATTGCGCTGATTTTGATAAAACGTTGAGACGATGAGCGCCGATTTTTGCTCAAAGAGATTATCGTCAAACTGTTCGATCGCAAGGGGATCGACGCTATCTAGCGCCTGCTGAAGATAGGGTTCGGCAACTGGATCGAGGCGCTCACCGAGCATCGGTTTACAAGGAGCCTGGCAAAATTCCGCCTCGACTCTGAGCTTCTCGCTACGGGCATCGTAGGACACGATCAGACAGCGCGACACTTGCAGCGCCTCGCCCAGACTATCGACCGTTTGCTGCCAGATGGTTTCGAGATCGAGGGTGCGCCGAATGTTGCGGACGATCTGATTGACCAGATTTTGGTACGGGTTGCGGCGGACATTGCGCGCCAACTGGGTGACGAAATCCTGATAATTATCGGGGTCTTGCCCGACGGGCAAGGCCGCGTAGGGAGCGCTGGCGATCGCCTCCCGATCTAGCATTCGGCCCATCACCAAAACGCTCTCCACCCCGCCATTTGCGGCCAGAACTGGACTGATCGCCAGCTCGAGCGGCACGTCCTGCCCGCCACAGACAAACATACAGAAGTAGGTCTCTGGCAGCCGCCGATCCATGACGCGCTGTAGGCGCTCCAGATAGACCTCGTGCTCAATGGGCACAAATGGAGTTGCCGTCAAGGGTTGCCCGATCAGAGCTTCGGCTACCAAGCCGCGATCGCGCGCCGCCTCCCAATAAAAGGAGAGATAGCGGCCCGTGCTATCCTGCGTGAAGACCAGTTCAGCCCCCAAGCCCTGCCAATCCATCGAACTCTTCTGTGCAGGTGCAGATTCCATAAACTCTGACCTAAACTCCGGACTTCAGGCAGTAGAATGCCAAATCTAGTAACTCTCGCTGCAACCCCGAAGACCCCGATCAAGATAGTTAACCTCAGTCTTACCATAACAATCCTGAGTTGGTCGCGGAATCTGCTGAGAGAGCGCAATACTTCAGGCTAAAACGAGCCCTCCCCACCCCTGATGCCCTGGGATCAGCAGGATCGAGAGGGAGCCATCAATGCCAATTCGCGAGCGCAGCCGGAGATCAAGCGCCGTTGGCGTTTGGGGCGATCGCCAACAGCCCGCTAGTCATTCCATTCGCCACGTAGCGGCACTGGAGGGTTGCGGTGAAAGGTGCGGGTGAGGTCGTCATCGCGTTCACGCTCACCGCGCAACCATTGCTTGATCGCCGTCTCGACGATGCGGCTGGGATCATTGGTCAAGTGCTTCAGTTGGTCGAGTAGGTCAGAATCCAACTGAATTGAAAGCTCAACTTTTTCAGCGAGCCGCTGGGAGCGGATTGTCTCGTCGTCCATGAACGCCTCTGCGATTGCCTCTACTTTTCATTTTATCAAGCCATTGCGAGGGGCGCAGTGACCGGCTGACAGGCGATCGCCCCAAGCGCAGCGGGGAAACATTAGAATAAGCTAAGCGTACTGGCACCGCTAGTTCTTTAAACCGCCTGAGCGACTTATGACTGAGGTTCCCGTCTCCCGCGTCCGCAACTTTTCAATCATCGCGCACATCGACCACGGTAAATCGACCCTGGCGGATCGCCTGCTGCAAACGACGGAAACCGTAGCCAAGCGCCAGATGAAGGAGCAATTCCTGGACAACATGGATCTCGAGCGCGAGCGCGGCATCACGATCAAGCTGCAAGCAGCGCGGATGAACTACACCGCCAAAGATGGCGAAACCTACGTACTCAACCTGATCGACACACCGGGGCACGTCGATTTTGCCTACGAAGTCTCGCGATCGCTAGTCGCTTGCGAGGGGGCCTTGCTTGTGGTTGATGCCTCCCAGGGCGTCGAAGCGCAGACTCTGGCCAATGTCTATCTCGCCCTCGAACATGACCTCGAAATCATCCCCGTCCTGAACAAGATCGACTTGCCCGGCGCAGAGCCAGATCGCGTCGTCGAAGAGATTGAAGAAGTCATCGGTTTGGATTGCAGCCATGCAATCCTTGCCTCGGCTAAGCAGGGGATCGGCATTGACGAGATCCTGGAGTCGATCGTCCAGCTCGTGCCGCCGCCAGCCGACACCGTAGACAAGCCCCTGCGGGCGCTGATCTTCGACAGCTACTACGACCCCTATCGCGGTGTCGTCGTCTACTTCCGGGTGGTGGATGGTTGCTTGCGGCGGGGCGATCGCCTGCGCCTGATGGCCTCAGGCAAAGAATATGACGCCGATGAGATCGGCATCCTGTCACCGCACCAGATCCCAGTGGACGAGCTGCACGCAGGCGAAGTCGGCTATTTTGCCGCCGCGATCAAAGCGGTGGAGGATGCTCGCGTTGGCGACACGATTTCTCTCGCCAAAGAGCCACCCGATGCTCCACTCCCCGGCTACACCGAAGCGAAGCCGATGGTGTTCTGTGGTCTCTTCCCAACCGACAGCGACCAGTACTCCGACCTGCGCGAGGCCCTGGACAAGCTCAAACTCAACGATGCCGCCCTGTCCTTTGAGCCAGAAACCTCGAGCGCCATGGGCTTTGGGTTCCGCTGTGGTTTCCTCGGCCTCTTGCATTTAGAAATTGTCCAAGAGCGCCTCGAACGCGAGTACAATCTCGATCTAATCGCCACAGCCCCCTCGGTGATTTATCGCATCAAATCGATCGGGGAGGACGAGTTTGAAATTGATAATCCTAGCCAGTTGCCGCCGCCGCAACAGCGGGAATACATTCAGGAACCCTACGTGCGGGTCGAAATGCTCGCACCGGAGGAGTACGTCGGCACCCTGATGGAGCTATGTCAGAATCGGCGCGGCGAATTTAAGGATATGCGCTACTTCGCCAACAAACGCACGACGCTGATCTATGAGTTGCCACTGGCGGAGGTGGTGACCGACTTCTTTGATCAACTGAAATCGCGATCGCGCGGGTATGCCAGCATGGAATACCACTTCCTCGGCTACCGTCAGAATGATTTAGTGAAACTGGATGTTTTAGTCAATGGTGATTCTGTTGATTCACTCGCCACGATTGTTCACCGCGACAAGGCCTATTTTGTCGGCCGCGCCCTGGTCGAAAAGCTCAAGGAATTGATCCCACGCCATCAATTCAAGATCCCCATCCAAGCCTCGATCGGCAGTCGTATCATCGCCAGCGAACACATCCCCGCACTGCGAAAAGATGTCTTGGCGAAATGCTATGGCGGTGACATTTCTCGTAAGAAAAAGCTCTTGCAGAAACAAGCCAAGGGTAAAAAGCGCATGAAGGCAATCGGGACAGTCGATGTGCCACAGGAAGCCTTCATGGCTGTACTGAAGCTGGAGTAGTTGACTGCCTGAGAAGCGGGGAATTCGCTAAATCCGGGGTGCATCCCAATTTGACAGAGCGGCTGCCCATTCTGTGAGCAGACGCTGCACCTCACTGTGTCCCAGTTCCTGATTCCAATCCTGGGCAAAGGGGAGTCGTAAATCTTGGGTTGGGTGATGCGATCACTCCTCCAACTGACAAAAACATGGGCTTTTTGCCTGAACTCATCCGGTATGATGCGAGATTGAGAGCATGGTACAGGGTTGTCAAGTTTACCGATGAGTCAAAATTCCCTCCCATCCCCCCCCGCAGCCCTGCAAACCTGGGAACTGCGAAAAGTCTATCGCACCGGCTTCTGGCTCAACCAAAGCGTTGAATCTCTGAAGAGCTGCACGCTGACCGTCCACCAGGGCGAGACCTTTGGGTTGCTCGGCCCGAATGGCGCAGGCAAGACGACGCTGCTGAAAATTATTCTCGGGCTCGTGCGCCGCACGGCGGGGCGGGCGACTGTGCTGGGAAAACCCCTCGGCGATCGCGCTGTGCGACAGCAAATCGGCTATCTGCCCGAAAACCCCAGCTTCTACGACTATCTGACCGCCTGGGAATTTCTCGACTGGGTAGCTGGACTCTTCCGCTTGCCGCGTGCGGTTCGCCAGCAGCGCCTACCGCAACTCCTGGATCTCGTCGGTTTAACGCAAAAAACGGCAAAACAGCGCAAACTACGCGACTACTCGAAGGGGATGTTGCAGCGGGTCGGCATGGCACAAGCGCTGATCGCCGATCCGGATCTCGTCTTTCTCGATGAGCCGATGTCCGGCCTCGACCCCACCGGTCGTTACCGGATGCGCGAGATTATTCGTCAGCTTCAGGCAGATGGCAAGACCATCTTTTTCAACTCCCATATCTTGGCGGATGTCGAGGAAATCTGCGATCGCATCGCCATTCTCGCGGCCGGGGAACTGCTCTGTGTCGGCGCGATTGATGAACTCCTCGGTACCAGCAATAGCTACCGCGTCCGCGTCCGGGGGGGCGATCGCGAGGCTTGGCAACCGTGGCTCCAGCCCCTCACCGCCGACGGTGATCTCTGGCACGGTCAGCTCAGCGGCGATCCCCAAGCTTTTCTCAGCACCGTGGACAAAGCGGGCGGGCAATTACTCAGCCTCGACCGGATGCGGCTGTCGTTGGAGGATTTCTTTTTGCAGACTTTGCGCGATCGCCAGATCGACACTACCCGCTAGTACCGCGACGCCGAGTGGTGAGCCATAAGTTGTGAGTGATGAGTGATAACTCCTGCTGGCTCATTGCCGCCGTCTTGTACTAGAGCGCCGGTACAGAATCGGTTTTCTGCCCGCACCAAGCGATCCAGATCGTCATAGCCATAGTTCACACCGTCCGCGATCGCATCACTCCAGCCGCATCCAGCCAACTCTCAGTCACCGACTCCCGGTGTCCCGCCGGGTTCAGCACGTGGCACTGGTTTCCTAAAGAGTGATAGCGAGAATAGTATTCAGAGTAAAGCGTCTAGCCCATGAGTCACCCCAAATGCCCCCATTGCCAGAGCGAGCATATAGTCAAGAACGGCACAGCAGCCCTGAAAGATGGCAGGCGGCAGAATCTCTATGCCAAGAACGTGGACGCTTTACAGCGAGTCTTGGCTGTGCAGCGCCTGGTGCATAATGGGGTGCGACCCCATTGGGGGTTACCCAGCAAGACGACACCAGCGATGGCGATGGGTGACTGCTCTCGTCCCGTCTCAATGCTCGACATCCTCACCATACTAGGGTTAAGCACCATCACTTGTTAGGAGACCAGTGCCTCGAATCGGGCAGGCATTTTAGCGGCTACTGTGGGGTGCGTCTACCTTCTGGGTCGTCGGCGAACAAAGTGGTGGCTGGCCGTGGCGCTGCTCACGCTCATCACCATCAGTTTCCACACCGTCAATAGCTGTTTGGCAGCCGAACCTGTTGCTCGATACAGTGGTTTCGCTGGGGCTGTTGGGGTTGCTGGCGAGTTGGGGTTGGTATGGTTGGCAGTTGTGGCGATCGCCCCACCCGTTTCATCAGCCTAGCCATTGTCTATTTGACCTTCACGCTCACTTGGTTTGAATGCGCCCAATATTCGCGCTTGGCGTGGTGGGTCTTGAGCTTCGGTGGATGGGACTCCGGCGCGCGATCATCGCTGGGTAAGCTGGGTGTGGTTTCGCAGACAAGAGCCTCCGTGGTGAGGGGGGTGAATTTTCAACACATCCTAGTACCGCTACGCGGAAGTCAGAAGTCAGAAAGCCTTACGCTCAAATTATTTCAGCTGATTTGGGCTGTTGGTTTATTTCCGCCGTCCTGCACTAGGGAGCAATTGGGGTATCCGGTCGTTTGCCAGTCGCATGGCGATCGCCCTCAGCCGTCATCACCAGCAACGTTGCTCCGCAAGCAGAGCGGCGGCTCGCTCAGCCGACAGCGCCTCTGCGAACCAATAACCCTGGCCATACTTGCAGTTCATTGCCCGCAACTGTTCGAGTTGGGCGGCGGTTTCCACCCCTTCGGCGACGGTATCAATGCCGAGGCTGTCTGCCATGCTGATGATCGCGCGGACAATCTCCAAATTCTGCGGATCTTGCGCCATCGCGGTGACAAATGAGCGGTCGATTTTGAGGGTATCGATGGGGAAACTTTGCAAGCGACTGAGGGAAGAATAGCCGGTGCCGAAGTCATCAATGTTGAGTTGCACATTCATTGCCTTGAGAGCGGCGAGGGTTTGCCTGACCGTTTCGGGGCTTTCCATGATCGTGGTTTCAGTAATTTCCAACTTCAGACTCTGAGGGGTCAGCGCCGTTTCCTGGAGGATAGTTTGAACCTGCTCAGCCAAGGTCGGCTGCGAAAATTGTCGTCCTGAGAGGTTGATATTGATGGTCAGAGAGTAGTGCGGAAACTGTCGTTGCCAGGTATGCAACTGTTGGCAGGCTTGTCGGCAGAGCCACCAACCGATGGGGACGATCAGACCGCTTTCTTCCGCCAACTCGATGAAGGAGCTAGGATTGAGGCAGCCCTGCTCGGGATGTTGCCAGCGGATCAATGCTTCAAAACCACTAATCTGGCCGTTGGCGAGCAGGACGATGGGCTGATAGTACACTTGCAGTTCGTCGAGTTCTAGGGCACGCCGCAGGTCGATCTCCAGTTGCAAGGTGGCGAGGTTTTGGGCGTACATACTGGGTGCGAACACGGCGCGACGTGACTTGCCCAGCGCCTTGGCGTGGTACATGGCGGTATCGGCATTGCGCAAAATGTCGGAGGGCGAATCGGGCATGCCATTGGGTAGGGCGATGCCGATACTGGCGCTGACGCAGATGGCTTTGCGATTCAGTTCAAAGGGCGCTTCCAGGGCGGCCTTGCAGCGATCAGCGATCGCCTCGGCGATCGCCAAACCCTCAATCGATTCCAGCAGCAGCGCGAACTCATCACCACCGAGACGCGCCACCGTATCCCCTTCGCGGAGGCAATCCTGCAAGCGTTGGGCGGCTTCGATCAGCAGGCGATCACCCGCGTCATGTCCGAGGCTGTCATTGACGAGCTTGAAACGGTCGAGGTCAAGAAAGAGGACGGCAAAGAGATCACTACTGTGGCGGCGGTAGCGGGCGATCGCCTGGGACAAGCGCTCGAAAAATAAAGCCCGGTTGGGCAGATTGGTGAGGGCATCGTGCAGCGCATCGTGGAGGAGCTTTTCTTCCGCCAGTTTGCGCGCCGTAATGTTGTGTGCATTGACGACGATGCCCTGTACCACCGGTTCATGGAGCAGATTGCTAAACGTGATCTCAAATATCTCCCAACCGCGCTCGCTGGGACAGAGCCGTAGCTCCGAGAGTGTTTGCTTTTCATCGGGGCGTTCGATGGCGTATTTGAACGTGTGGAGCATCAGGTTGCGATCATCAGCATGGACAAACTCCCAAAACGGTTGGGTTGCTGACTTGGACTCGACGCCCAGTGCTCGCGCCGCCGAAGGGCTACGGTATTGGATGCAGCCGTTGACGTCTAATACCAAAATTAAATCCAGAGAGTTTTCGATCAGGGCGCGAAAGCGTTTTTCAAACTTGAAGCGTTCGGCTTCGGCCTGCTTGCGCTGCGTGATGTCTTGGAAGGCGGCGATCGCATATTCGACCTGCCCGCGCTCATCGACGATCGGCGTCGCCGAGACCTCCAGCGGGATGACGCGCTCATCGAGATGGAGCACGACATCATCCACGGTCGTACTGTTGCCATTCAGCGCCTGCACGATCGGCAGGCGATCATTGGGATAGTCGGCCAGGGTCTCCGCTTGCCGAAAGCCAGTCAGCAGTTCTGGATTCACGCGACCATCGGGCAGCACCTGCGCTTGGCCCAAAATCTGGTTCGCCGTCTGGTTGGCGTAATAGGGTCGGCCCGTCGCATCAATGACGAAGACGCCGACCGGTACGGCGTCCAAAAATTGTGTCAGTCTCTGCTCGCTCTCACGATAGGCGATCTGCCGCGAGAGTTCTTCGCGAGCCTGTTGGGCTTGCTCGGCGATCGCCAGCGTCTGGCGAACCTGCTGAACGTGTTGCAAGGCGCGATCAACCGTGATGCCGAGGTCATCGAGATTGAGTGGTTTAGTCAAGAAATCAAACGCACCGCGATTCATGGCAGTACGAATGCTGTCCATGTCGCCGTAGGCGGACATGATCACCGTGCAGAGGGTTGGACGCTCCAGTGCTGCCAAGTGATCCAGCAGCGTTAAGCCATCCATCAGCGGCATCCGAATATCGCTGAGTATGAGATCGATTTCCGGGTGGCTTTGCAGCCGTTCGAGCGCTTCGATCCCGTTACTCACGAAATCGAAGGCCAAGTCACTCTGCTGAATCCGCTTGCGGAACACTTTACGGATTAGGAGTTGCTGAGTTGGCTCGTCGTCTACGACTAAGACCTTAGCGCTCATGCTGGATGTCCTTACAAATTGAGGCGATGCTAGCTGACCCCTTGGTGAGACGTTAAGCGACCTTGGTTTTTGATGCTTGTTGTACAGCCGTTCTCGGTACGCCTCCTTACTAATTTATACTCGCTCAGAGAAATCTCGTCGTTTGGCAACAGTCTCACGCCAGGTCATTCAAGAGTTAGAAAAGTGTGAAAAGCAACCTAGACGTTGAGCGCCGAAGTGTCATTTCTAATGACGTGCGCGGAGCTAGATCCTAGCCAGAATTACCTGCTTTTGTCGGCGGCAACCGGTACTGAGTTGAACTGCAAAACTAGTACAGGACGGCGGAAAAGAGATGCCCATTCAAAATCCCCAGGATTCCCGGATTGCAGGCACTCAGAACTCAAAATTTAGAACTCAAAACTCCGCGTAGCGGTACTAGGCTACAACGGGAGCATCCCAGTTTAGCAACCCCACGTTCCTACGGAACAGGCTCCGCCAACACCTTACCCTCCAAGCCGGGAGAGGAACTTCTAGCCCTCCTGCGCCCAGCTTGGGAAGGGGTTGGGGGATGTAGACGCGCAGCGGCTTCTCGCAGAGTGAGATGCACCCGGCTACAACTGTGTAGCGAGGCGATCGCCCAAAGCCAGCCAATCTTCCTCCACGAGCACCGCTTGAACTTGGGTTGCCGTCTGTAATGGCTGCACCTGCGAGACCAGGTTCGGCTTCTCGCAAAAGTCACCGAGGTTGGTGAGGTAGTCAGCCGCCACCCAGCCCACCGTAAATTCGGGTGCCGAAGCCGTCGGCCCCCCAACCAGTTCGCTCTCCCAGTGGCTCCAGTGATTGCCAATCCGTGCCCATTCGCCCGAGGCATCCCGTTCACTGACGACGACCAGCCAGTCTTTGGGAGCTGCGCCGATGATACGACCGCCGGGCGCGGAGCGAATCATCAGGGGGTCGCTCTCGGTACTGACGCGGGCATAGAAGCGACTAAGCCGACCGTCTGGGCAATCCCGCGCCAGCAGTCGCTCGCTTTCGCCTGATGCCAATGGAGTGGCGGTAGCCGCCTGCCCACCTAGAGCAGCAAGCAGGGCAGTGGTCAGGTAGAGCCGTTGGCGCGGCGAAGTGCACATTTCTAAAATCTCCAAATGATTGCTTTGTCCGCGATTCTAGCCTGCGATCGCGGGAATGCCTAACTGTTGACCCGGGTAGGGGCGATCGCCACATTCCCAGTCAGCCAGCGGGGTCGTAGCAGGCTCCGGAACAGCAACCAGAGAACCCGCCCCTCGCTAGGCGTCGCCTGGAATGGCCACTGCCCCGAACGACAAAAGAGCAGCTCGATCAGGCGGCGCTCTTGGTCGAGACTCAGGGGTTCAAAGGCGAGCTGAAGACTGGGATAGTGATCGCCATGGGTCATCTCAGTCAACCGCACGGGTAAAGTCAGCGCGGCGGCAGGGATGTGAAGTTGACCCAGCGTGCCCATTGCAGCCACCAGTTGCGCTTGTTGCAGATCGATCCGTGCACCCGCCTCTGACAGTGCCTGGGTGACACCGCTGTAGGTTTGATCTGCCATTTGTAGAGTGACCGGGCGATGCAGGTCGAACCAGACGGCGCGATCGCCCTTCGGCACCTCCACCAACCCGAGGAGTGCTAAAAGCAACGAGACCGAGCCATAGACGCCCCAAAACACCCCCAACTGCAAATTGTGCAGGGCTTCATTCGTCCCCACCCACACTCCGGTCTGACTCACCCTCAGCACCAGTTGAGACGCCAACGTCCCCGCACTCCACAACGAAAAGCTCAGCGCGATCAGCAGCGGCAGCGCCAACATCCAGTTCAGCGAAAAACGCTGGCTCGTGATGCCTTTCGGAGTGACTTTGAAACCGCTAGCGAAGGGGCGCAGCAACGTGTCGATGACACTAACGGCGATCGGCAGACACTCGATGAGCATATAAACATCAGAGAGTAGCATCGAGCGCGATCGCCGATTCAACCACGCAAAAGCAGTTAATTGCAAGCAATAAAAGGGCAGCAGAAAATACAGCGATTCCCGTGCTGTCGTCTGAATGGGAGCCAAGCCAAAGACGGCATAACCGAGTGGCACGAGCAGGAAACCCAGGCGACAAAAGTTCACCGCCCATTGAATGAATTGGTCGAAATGCGTCAGACGCTGCCGCAGATTCAGACCCGGAATCGTCAGCGGATTCGCGGGCACAAATAGTCCTTGAAAACTGCCTTTTGCCCAACGCTGGCGTTGCACAATATGACCCGTTAGATTTTCTGCCACTAGCCCGGCACTGAGCTTTTCGTCGAGGTAAGCCAGCTCATAACCCTGCGCCGAAAGGCAAATACTGGTGAGGTAGTCTTCTCCGACCGTTCCTGTCACAAAGTTACCCACGGCTGCCAAAGCACTACGGCGCACCACAAAGGAACTGCCGTAGCAAATCACGCTGCGGGAGCCATCACGCAGACGCTGGTAGTAGCGGGAGAAGACTTCGGTTTCTTGGGGCGTTTCGGTTTCGATCCCCAAGTTGGTCGCGATTAAATCAGGGTTATAAAAGCCCTGGTTGGTTTGCAGGAGACCGAGATTCAGATTCTGAAAAAAGCCCACCGTCCGCTGCAAAAAGTTTTGCGTCGGCACAAAATCGGCGTCAAAGCAGACAATCAGTTCGCCACTGGTGTGGGCGATCGCATGATTCAGATTTCCCGCCTTCGCATGACGATTATTAGGGCGCGTCAAGTAGTGGCAACCCAGTTTCTGCGCCAGCTCAGCGACCTCGGCGCGTCGGCCGTCATCGAGCAGATAAACCTGTTGGTGCGGATAGTCAATCGCTTGGCAACCGACAATCGTGCGCTTGAGAATCCAGGTCGGTTCGTTGTAAGTCGGGATCAAAATGTCCACGCTGGGCTGGTAATCACCGGCGTCTACGGCCTGCTGCCAGCGATCGGCCTCGGCACGGCGATCGCGATCGCCCAGTGTCAGCATCAGTTGAAACACCAGATCAACCGCAACCAGCGCTTCCAGGACAAACAAGCTGAGGCTAAAGACCGTATTCGCCGGATCGCTCAGATTCAAGGTCGTCAGTCCGCGCCAGAGAAAATAGCGCAACGCAAAACTGAGAATCAGCGCCACAATCAGCGGCCGTGACCAGGCATTGGGCGAGGGCGAAAGGCGCATCACAACCTGGGCGGTGAGCCAGAGGCCGAGCAAGATCCCCCAGTGGTAGTGGTATGGCTGGACGAGCGCCGTGAGCGAGTGCCCGGGTAGCATTGGCGCGCTGGTGAGCATGAGTATCAAGCCGATCCCCAAGGTGAGAAGCGTCATCAATTTGACGAGCGATCGCCGGAAGGTCGATCGCCGCTGTTTACGAACGCTGGAGTGAGTAGCAGCCGGGAAGACCATAGAAGAGTGTGATTGTAGAGAGGGGATGTTCAATCGCTGCTGTGTTGAACAGATGCTTGTAGCCGCAGGTGTGTGGCCGCTCAAAGTTACTCGCCATCACTGAGAATGACAAGTCCAGCACGGCTGCAATCGGCCAGCAGTGCCATTCAGAATCGATTGTTAGCCTCTGAGTCAAATGTTAACTGATGTAAATCTGGCTTGGCGCTCCAGTTTCGGGAGAGTTTCAAACCCTCCCCCACCGTGTATTGCATTTTTGGGGCAAAAAATTCGGACTTAGTATCAGACTGTAGGCGGCAAATCTGAAAATTTCCTGAACCGGGCGATCGCTGCCCCTGAGAATCAGTGGGCATGAAAAAACTCCGCTAGCAGTAGCGGAGTGAATAAGAGTTGTTCGTGGAACGGTTGAGGCATTGGGGCGGCTAGTACCGCTACGCGGAGTTTCGAGTTCTAAATTTTGAGTTCTGAGTGCCTGCAATCCGGGAATCCTGGGGATTTTGAGTGGGCATCTCATTGCCGCCGTCCTGTACTAGCCCCGGAAATTTAGAGGATGCCTTCTTTCTTCGCCATCTTGGTCATCAGATCGACGACGCGGCAGGAGTAGCCCCACTCGTTGTCGTACCAGGAGATGACCTTAAAGAAGTTGGCATTCAGCTCGATGCCCGCACCCGCATCGAAAATGCTGGAATGGTCATCGCCCTTGAAATCCATCGATACAACGTCATCCTCGGTGTAGCCCAGCACACCTTTTAGCTCGCCTTCTGACGCCGCCTTCATCGCCGCGCAGATCTCCTTGTAGCTGGTTGCTTTCGCGGTTTTCACAGTCAGGTCAACGACCGAGACATCCGGCGTCGGCACCCGGAACGCCATCCCCGTCAGCTTGCCCTTGAGCGCGGGCAGCACCAGGGTCACCGCCTTCGCCGCTCCGGTCGAAGCGGGGATGATATTCTGCGCCGCGCCACGGCCGCCGCGCCAGTCCTTTTTGCTCGGTCCATCGACCGTGGGCTGGGTCGCGGTCATGGCGTGAACCGTGGTCATCAGACCCTCAGAGAGACCGAAGTTGTCCTCCAGGACTTTGGCGACGGGCGCGAGGCAGTTGGTGGTGCAGCTCGCATTGGAAACGACGGTATCTTTAGCCGGATCAAAGGCGTCGTCGTTGACGCCGACGACCATCGTGCGGACTTTTTCCGGGTCTTTGGTCGGGGCGGAGAGGACGACGCGCTTGGCTCCCGCTTTCAGGTGGGCTTCGGCCTTGTCGTAGGTGGTGAATAGGCCGGTGGCTTCGACCACATAGTCAACCCCGCGATCGCCCCAGGGCAATTCACTCGGATCACGCAGAGCGGTACAGGGGATGAAGCGATCGCCCACTGTGATCCCTTCGGAGTTGCCCGTCACCGGCTCAGCATAGGTGCCGTGGGTGGAGTCATACTTGAACATATAGGCGAGTTGTTCGGCCGGGAAGAGGTCATTGATGCCGACAAACTCAATATCGGGGTTACGCAGGCCTGCGCGCACAACCAAGCGGCCGATACGTCCAAAGCCATTAATCGCAACTTTTAATTTCGCCACGCTCTAAACTCCTCAAATACAAGTTCACCGTAGTTCGCGCATCCAGCGCGATACCTTCAATTAAAGGCAGATTCTTCCCCCAAGTAGGCGAATTTCCCATTCTCTTAACCTCTGAGACTTAAGCTTTAATTAAGCTTTTTTGTACTCAGAAACATGCTTTGCTAAGTAAATATCGGGTTTGCCCCAGCCATTGGCATCGAACCTGATGTCGACCCGAGTCAAACCGCATTTTGGTGGTCAGCAAGCGTCTGCACTGAGGTCAGCGACCGAATCCACACGTCAGTCATGACTTCCCGTACTGGATAATTGGCTCAACTGTTGCCGTGAGGGTTCCGTCTGCGATGAATGTGATTTCCGCCGCTCTGTTGCTGCTGCTGATCATGGATCCCTTCGGCAACCTCGTGCTGATCAACACCCTGCTGGCTGACTGGCCAGTGCGCAAGCGGCGCTGGATTATTTTGCGCGAGGCGCTGATCGCTTACTTGCTCTTGGTCTTCTTTTTGGTCGCGGGCAACCAGATTCTCGGCTTCTTGGGCATTGAGCAACCAGCGCTGAGCATCTCGGGCGGCGTCGTCCTGTTTCTGATCGCGCTGGGCATGGTCTTTCCTGACCGCTCCGTCGCTCCGACCAGCCTCGAAGTCGAGCCGCTGATCGTGCCCGTCGCGGTGCCACTGATCGCTGGGCCGAGTGCGATCGCCGCCCTACTCGTCTTCGTCAGCCGCGAACCGGAATCCCTCGGCCGCTGGTTTCTCGCCGTCACCCTTGCTTCCGCCGTGGTGACGCTGATCTTGAGCCTGTCGCCGCCGCTGTTTCAGCGTCTGGGGAAGCGCGGGGCGATCGCCATCGAGAAGCTGATGGGGATGCTGCTGATCATGCTGTCGGTGCAGATGCTCCTCAACGGGCTGGAGTCGTATCTCAACGGCTGACCATTACCTGCGACGCCAAGGCAAGCTTGTTGCCCGATGGCAAATAGCGGTTAACTATTAATGGTTTGTGCATGAGTCAACCGATTACAGCCAGCCGTGCCGCATCATGATTGACCTGCTACTCATTGCCGGACTGGGATTCCTGGGCAGCTTTGGTCACTGTCTGGGGATGTGTGGGCCGCTCGCGATCGCCTTTTCCCTCTCCCAGCAGGCCGAACCCACTGATCGCTGGCAAAAATTCCGCTTCCATCTGCTGCTGAACCTGGGGCGCATCGTCAGTTATACCCTCGTCGGGGCGAGCATCGGCGCACTCGGCTCGGTGCTGGTCGCGGGTGGGCAAGTGGCCGGGATCGGCAGTCCCCTGCGCCGTGGCATCGCCATCCTCACCGGTTTGCTGCTCGTTTGGTTTGGTCTCGCCCAGATCAATCCCCAGCTTGTGCCGCGAGTACCGCTGCTCAACCCAATGGCGCAAGCGAGCTGGCACGACCGCCTCAACCGGGCGCTACAAGCTCTGTCACTGCGACCCCAGCGCTGGACGCCGCTACTGCTGGGGCTGACCTGGGGCCTGATTCCCTGTGGCTTCCTCTACGCCGCGCAACTCAAGGCGGCGGAGACGACGAATCTCTGGCAGGGTGGTGCGACGATGCTCGCCTTCGGGAGCGGCACGCTGCCGCTGATGCTGGGGGTCGGTACTTCAGCCGCGTGGCTCAGTGCCGACCGACGCGGGCAGCTCTTTCGGCTCGGTGGCTGGATCACGCTCACGATCGGGATTTTGACCCTAGTGCGCGGCGACGAGATGGTCGATCTCACCGGCCATGCTTCGCTGCTCTGCCTGCTGCTGGCGCTGAGTGCGCGACCCCTGAGCCGCCTCTGGCCCGCTTGCTTGCTGTATCGGCGGGCGCTGGGGGTGGGGGCGTTTTTGCTGGCGATCGCCCACGTCGCCCACATGTTGACCATGGGCTGGGATGTCGCCGCCCTGCCCTTTCTCCTCCCCGCGCTTCAAATCGGCGGCTGGGCCGGTATTGTCGCTGTGGTGCTGATGATTCCCCTCACCCTCACCAGCTTCGACCGCGCCCAACAGCGCCTCGGCCGCCAGTGGCGACGACTGCATCTGCTCAGCATCCCGATCGCGCTCCTCGCCGTCACTCATGCCGTCTTGCTCGGCTCCACTTACCTGGGCAGCTTCGAGCGCTCGGCTGGGAATTGGCTCGCCGCCGGATTTCTCGTTAGCCTGTTACTCGTAGTCCAGCTCATCCGCTGGCGAGCTTTTTGGTCGTTTCTGTCTCTGGAAAGGTTTTATGCTGCTGCCAAAAATTAGCCCCGTCGCGCTACTGCTCGCGGGCAGCCTGCTGGGCTTGCCGGCTCTGGCACACAAAACCGAGGTCTCCGGCGATGTGGCGGGTACCTGGCACCTCGAACCCAACCACAGCCCCAAGGCGGACGAACCGGCACAGGTCTGGGTGGCGCTGACGCAGCGCGGCGGTGAGGCGATCCCGCTGGCGCAGTGTGATTGCCAACTCAAGATTTACGCAACGAGCGCGGCTGAGGCAACGCCCGTGCTCGAACCACAATTGGAAGCCCTGTCGCCAGAAAATCATCGTCAGATCCCCGGCGCAACGGTGACCTTTCCCGAGGTCGGGGAGTATCGGCTGGAGCTGTCGGGACGACCGCAGGCGGGCGGGAGTTTTGCCCCGTTTGAACTGAGCTATACGACGGTCGTGGCGGCGGGTCAGCATTCATCGGGTCATGACTCGACCGCCTCGCCCACGGCGAGGGTGCCAGCCGCCCTGGAAGCCAACCCTGTCGAGCCGCCGCGTTGGGACAATCCGTCTGATGCGGCTGCGGCAACGCCTGACCCCATGCGTAGTCCGGTGCTCAACTGGCTGATCCTCGCCCTCGGTGGAGGGGCGGGTGCGATCGCTCTCATGGTATTCCTGCGCCGCCGCCGCCAAACCATTGCCAAATCCAAGTGAGCGGGCGTAGGGCGATCGCCAGAACATCGATTCAGTTATCCAAGCAGCCCGGTTTCTGCAAACTCAACCCCCTACTCGCTGCCCCCCGTCTGGCAGGCGCGCGGTGCGGAGCAAGTCGGATTAGCGCGGTTGGCGGACAGGAGCATCTCGCGCCAGGGATTGCTGGGGTGGGGGTTGGTGGCGATCGCCGGTCGTGCCAGTACCGGTCGCAGATTCAGTGCGCTGAGCAGTAGCGCCAGCAAAACCGTTGTCCAGAACGAGTGACAAATGGCTGAGGGTAGTGCGCGTTGCATGGTGAAAATCCTGATTGAATCGCTGCCTTAAGGATGCGAGCTAGTTCTGGTGGCATTGATTCAATTCGCGGCTCAGTTCCCCAACCAGCGCGGTGGCAGTTCTGAGTCGTTGCGGCTAAAACAGTCGTGCCGTGACTTGATCCGGCGGCTGAGGAACCGAACCAAACTCAGGCCAGCACGATCATGCCGCGCCATTGACTCACCGATTGACTCATACTAGGTTCATATCGCAACCCCCCCAAATCGCAACATCAGGCGGGTTTCAAACCCGTCCCTACGGCGCATTGCACGGTTAGGGTCAAAAACTCGAACTAGAGCGTCAGAACTCGAAACTCAGAACTCAAAATTCCGCGTAGCGGTACTAGCTCGGCGAACCAACCTGAGCGATGACCTTGACGGCAAACTCTTCCTCAAACTCCGGCTTCTTGTAGGCCAAGTTCCACAGTTCCAGCGCGCAGTCGTCCTGCGGATCATAGGGGATCAGGTGTAGGTGCAGCTCGTGATGGTGGACGTGGTAGGCACATTCCACTTGCTTGACGGCACCAATCTGGCGGCGATCGAGCGCCACCGCGAGGCGAAGCAGGGCGCTCAGCTCGCAGACGAGCTGGCGAGCGCGTTTATCGGGGAGATTTTGGAAGTTGTCATGCTTCTTTTTGGGTCGGCTCTTGCGGTGATAGCGCGCTAGGTTGGCGATGATCTCCACTTCGGTCTCGGTAAATCCGAGCAACTCGCCGTTGCGAACTAGATAGTACGAATGCTTGTGGTGGGAGGCGTGCGAAATGTAGAGGCCGCTATTGTGCAGCATCGCCGCCGCCCAGAGCAGTTTGCGCTCCGGTTCATCCCACTGGTGCAGCGTCCCTTGCAGTTGGTCAAAAAGGCTGAGGGCAAAGTTGGCGACGCGCTCGCTGTAGGCGAGATTGACCTGATATTTTTGTGCCAGCTTGTAGACACTGCGATCGCGCACCTCGCCCTGAAACCGTAAGCGATCTTCGATCAGGCCATGCTTGAGCATCCAGTCCACGATCGTGCCTTCGCGCAGTGCCCGCTCACAAAGGATAATTTTGTCCACATCGAGCATCGCCATCGCTTCCGTCAAAATCGCTGCCCCGGCGACGATGATTTCGGCGCGTTTCTCGGACATTCCCGGCATCTCACAGCGACCGGCATAGTCCAGCACGGCCAGCTCTGCTGCCACCGCTTCGAGATCGGTGCGGCTGACCTCGAAGCCATTGAGCGGGCTAGGGGTGGTCTCCTGGAACTGGCGGGCGTGCAAGGTTGCTAGCGCTTCGATCGTGCCCGAGGTGCCGACCAAACAGGGAATCTCGCCCGGCAGCAGTGCGGCGCGGATCTGTTCCACCGGTCGCTCCAGCATCCCGCGCGCATAGGCGTGCAGGGCAGCTAGCTCGCGCTCGTCGATCGGATCGGTGGTGATAAACTCATGGGTCAGGCGCACCGCGCCAACTTTGGTGCTGCTGAGGAAGCGGGGTTCGCGACTGTCCGCGAGGATCAGCTCGGTGGAGCCGCCGCCGATGTCGATGATGATGTGGGGCTGTATGCCAAACTCCATCCCCGACAGGACGCCCAGGTAGATGCGCCGCGCCTCTTCTTGACCGGAGATCAGGTCAATTTGTAAACCGAGTTTGCTTTCGACCAGTTCGATGAAGTCTTTACCATTCGGGGCTTCGCGCACGGCACTGGTCGCCGCCGCCACCAACCGCTCGGCGCGGAAACTGATGGCTAGTTCTTGGCAGCGGGAGAGGGTGGCGAGGGCGCGGTCAATGGCATCGGGTGTCAGCGCGCCACTCTGGGGATCGCGATCGCCCAGTCGCACCGTATCTTTTTCCCGTGCCACGATCTGAAAGGCGGGCAGCGTCGGATCGATCCGCACGACGACCATATGAATCGAGTTGGTACCGATGTCGATCGCCGCGAGGACGATCGGGTCTCGGCGAGCGCGAAATGGCGATGGGCGTACAGCAGCAAAAAAGCGTTCGGGAATTTTAACCATGATCCTTGGAGAAGGCGTCGTCAATCCGGGTAGATGCGAGTGGCCGTCAGCCAGCGCCATGTTCAGTGGCGGCTCAACCACAATTCCTGCCTCTAGTTTCAGCCCCGATCGCGCCGATCGGGCTATAACTTAAGGGGATTTCTATAAGCTTAAGCAGATTTATTCGTCAAGCGGGCCTTTTTGGCAAGATAGCTGTGGTCACTCATCACCCTCACCCCCACCCCCTCCTAGCCACATTGCTCGCGATCGCACGGCTGCTGCGCTGGGATAAACCGGCGGGGCGGCTGATCCTCATGATTCCGGCTCTCTGGGCTTTGTTCCTCGCCTCGGCTGGTACCCCGCCGCCACTGCTACTGGGCGTGATCGTGCTCGGCAGTCTGGCGACCAGTGCCGCCGGTTGCACGGTGAACGATCTTTGGGATCGCGACATCGATCCCCAAGTGGAGCGGACGCGCGATCGCCCACTCGCCTCCCGTGCCCTGTCCGTGAAAATGGGGATCGTCGTTGCGATCATTGCTTTTGGCTGTGCGGCAGGCTTTGCCTTCTACCTCAATCGACTCAGCCTCATCCTTTGCCTGCTCGCCGTACCCGTGATCATCGGCTATCCGCTGGCGAAGCGAGTGTTTCCCGTGCCGCAACTGGTGCTGTCCCTGGCCTGGGGATTTGCGGTGCTGATCAGCTGGACGGCGGTGACCGGTCAACTGGAACCGGCAACCGGCTGGCTCTGGGGCGCGGTCGTCTGCTGGACACTGGGGTTTGATACCGTCTATGCCTTGTCCGACCGCGAGGATGATTTGAAAATTGGCATCAAGTCCAGCGCCATCTTCTTCGGGCGCTATGCACCGCTGGCGATCGCGCTCTGCTTTGCGGCGACGGCGGGTCTGCTCGCGGCAACAGCCATTACCTTGCACCTGCACTGGAGCTTCTGGCTGACCTTGGGAATTGCCATTTTCTTCTGGAGCTGGCAAGTCGGTCAGCTTTATCAGCCGGATTTGCCGCGATCGCGCTACGGAGAGATTTTCCGGCAAAATGTCGGCATCGGCTTCTTGCTCCTAGTGGGCGAGATCGCGGGGTCGCTGCTCAAGCTGGCGAGCTAGACTGGCGTGCCGCGCGTGATCATTGGCGTAATCGGGCCGGGTGCGGGGGCGCGGGCTGTGGATTGTCAGCGGGCGCAGGCGCTGGGGGCGGCGATCGCCG
>JAAUTY010000129.1 GCA_012031265.1 Spirulinaceae cyanobacterium SM2_1_0
GCACCCCACTGGGGCTACATCGACTACGGCGGCGGGGGTGGCGGAGCGGCTTTGGCTCTGGTGGTCGCTGCCGGTGGTGCCGCTTTTTGGGCGGCGGGTGGAGTGGCTGGCTTCGCAGCGGGTGGCGGTGGGGGTGCAACGGGGGCGCTGGGGCGCGGCTTTTTCGCCTTCGTCATCGCGTGCTTGATCGCGGTTTGAAATCGTTGGCGATCGCACGGCAGCGCCACGACTTCAAAATACTCAAACGGCTCCCGGAACTTGCTGCCCACCGGATCACCCGCCGCGGTCAGCAAAATCACCGGAATCTCCCGCAACTGCGGATGCGACTGCACTTGGCGCAAGACCTGCCAGCCCGGCACTTTCGGGAGCTGAAACGTGAGCACCAACAAACGCAGATGTTCGCGTTCGACCTTAATGCTCTTCAGCGCCGCCATGCCATCGGCGACGGTCACGAATTCAAACTTGCCGCCGGGCAACATCCCGGCAACTTGCTCACGGCTCGCGGGGCTATCTGTCGCTAGCAGAACCACGTTTCGGGCCATCGCGCACTCCCTGTTGCTGCTCGTTCTTCATGGTATCAATATCAGTGATCGGCGCGCTGTCGGCCGTCAATCTGGATGCTGGACACGCAGCCAGGGCTTGGGCTGTTTTGGAGATAACCAAGATGCGGCTAGGATACAGCCTGCTCACCCCGTGCGGCTCGGAGAATCTGGATGCCACCGCGCAACACCAAAATGGCGATCGCCAGTCCAATCACGAGATCAGGTAAACGCGATTGGAAAACATTGACCAACAGACCCGCCCCGATCACGCTGAGATTGGCAATGACATCATTCTTGGAAAAAATCCAACTGGCCCGCATATGAACTTCCCCGTGGCGATGCTTGGCGAGCAGCCACAAGCACAAAACATTGGCTGTCAGCGCGATGAAGCCGATGCCCATCATCAGTGCTGATTCGGGACGGCTGCCAGAGATGAATTTTCTAATGACATCCAACAAGACCAAGCTCGCGAGGGTGATCTGAAAAACGCCACTGAGGAAGGCGGCGCGAGTTTTATCCACCGCAGACCGACCGACAACGGACAGAGAAATGCCGTATACCGTGGCATCAGCCAGCATATCCAGAGAATCCGCGATCAGTGCCGTCGATTGGGCCAGCACGCCTGTCGTGACTTCCAGCACAAACATCGCGGCATTGACGACCAGCAGCAAGCCGAGCACGCGCCGTTGTGCTGCATTCTTAGCCTCAAGCTGACATCCACAGTCCGACATTGTGTCTCCTCACCACGAGTGTATCGAGCCAAAGGATTACGCTTCAGGGGTGAACCGTGCCGTGATTGGGCCGACTTCTCAGACCCGCTGAGCGGGCGACGACGCGAAGCCAGTACAAGACGGCGGTAATGAGAGACCCATTTACAATCCCCAGGATTCCCGTAGTGCCGATACTCAAACCTCAAAATTCAGAACTCAGAACTGCTCGCGGCGGCACTACGCCGCCGCCGCGAGAGCAGCGATCGCCTTCGGTACGCCCTCCGTCAGCACTTCGCAGCCCTGCGCCGTCACCAACACGTCGTCCTCGATCCGCACGCCGATGCCGCGCCACTCGGCGGGGACTTCAGGCTGTCCCTCGGGGGCGCGGATATCGGGAGCGATATAAATGCCGGGTTCAACAGTCACGACATGACCGGGTTGCAGCGGCAGCCAGTCTTCCTCATTCTGCTTGTAGCCGCCCGCGTCGTGGACATCGAGGCCGAGCCAGTGACCGGTGCGGTGCATGAAGAAGTGCTTGTATTTTTCTTCCTTGATGATTTCGTCGCGATCGCCCGTCAGCAGCTTGAGGTCGAGCAGCCCGTCAACGATGGTGGCAACGGCAGCATCGTGGAAAGCGTTATACGGCTCGCCTGGTTTGACGGCGGCGATCGCCTGCTGTTGCGCTTCTAGGACGAGTTCGTAAATAATCTGTTGCTCGCGGTTAAATTGACCGCCAACCGGGAAGGTGCGCGTGATGTCGCTGTTGTAGTAGCCAAAGGCGCAACCCGCATCGATCAGCAATAAGTCGCCCGCCTGCAACTGACGATTATTCTCGACGTAGTGCAGGATGCAGGCGTTGGGGCCGGAAGCGACGATCGACGGGTAAGCCGGGCCGCTCGCCCCCGACATCCGGAAGACGTACTCAATTTCAGCCTGAATCTGGTACTCGTACAAGCCGGGACGCGCGACTTCGCGGGCGCGGTTGTGAGCGGCGGTGGCGATCGCCGTCGCCCGACGGATCGCCGTCAGCTCAGCCTCGCTCTTGAGCTGACGCAGCGGGTGGAGGACGAAGCGAACATCTTCGAGAGCACGCGGCGCGTAGCCATTTTTGGGATAGAGCCGCAGCAGTTTTTGCCAGTGGCGCAGGACAGTGTTGTCAAAAGCGCGATCGAGACTGAAGCGATAGTAGAGGCGCTCGGCTTTTTTGAGATACTCAGGCAGCTTGGTATCCAGCTCGTGGATCGAATAGACGGCATCCGCACCGTACAACGCCTGCGCCTGCTCAACACCAACCCGATAACCCGTCCAAGTTTCGCGTTCGGGATCTTTAGGCTGAACGAAGAGGATGAAACGATGCTCTTCGTGGTGGGGAGCGAGAACAGCGACGGCATCCGGTTCATTGAAGCCGGTCAAGTAGAAAAAATCGCTCTCTTGGCGAAAGGGGTGCTCGACATCGTTGTGCGCGGTCGCCAGCGGCGCGCTCCGAAAAATGGCGCTACTGTTGCCAATGGCAGCCATGAGGCGATCGCGGCGCTGGGCATATTCGGCGGTATCGATAGACATATCGCAGTTGCTGGGTTCAGAGGTGGCAGTGGGGTCAGCGGCGACTGACCGCTGCAAGGGCACTTCCCCTCTAAAAACTTAACCCATCGGGCTGCGATCGCGGTTGACTCCCGGTGCGACAGCACAGTGCTGACCCCGGTAGAGCCGTAGATTCAGATTGTGCCGGGCGCAAGCACCTAGAGTTGCGCAGTCGCGGTCGCGGTATTCGGGGAGAGGGTCGCCTCGGAGTTGTCTGCGGTGCGCAGCGTGGGCAGACTAGAGAGGCAGAGCCAAACGCCGACCGCGATAAGAATACTGATCTTGAGCTGGCGAATCTTGCGGTAGTGATACATCATGCACCCCCAAATGGGCTAAAGCAACGACACAGTTCCTGATGCCCCAATACTCACACATCTTAGTTAGTAGCTGGCTCAGCAAAATGACGTGAGTTTCGCTCTAAAAGTACCGTCATTCTCGCCATCGCCGCACAACTTTACCAAGGCTTCATATCTGAATGCCAATTCACCCCAACTTGTGAAGTATTCCACGCGGCGAATAGCGGTAACCCTGATTTTGAATGCCATCGCGTGCCGCAGCAGCACAGCAGAGATCCAGAGTGGCGACAGTCCCTGACCCCAAAGCAATGATTCCCATCAGTAATCAGCAGCAACCTCCGTTAGACTGCAATTGAATGGCTACCAACCTTGCCGAATTGATGTTAACTGGTTCCCTCTGTCTCAGTAATCTCTCGTAAGACCTAAGCCTTTTCCTCCCGTTGGCTAGAGGCGATTCGTCGAGTCGGCGACCACGATTTGCAGCGGTTTAACGAGGTTGAACTGCCCCTCCGGCTGCCGCTCTTTGACGTTCTCAGTTGATGCAATCTTGGTCTCTCAAAACGGGCAGGTCTGAACAGGATGCTCGCACTGAGTTGCCGGTGTTTTCGCCAGATCCCGCTGGGATTTGCGTCGCGTGGCGGGATCAGCCCTGTGGTCAACTATGCCATTAGCGATCAGGTCGATTTTGCGATCGCGGCCCAAGATCCCCTGAAGCCAACCTAAAAATACCTGCTTACAATGAACGGGGTCTGGCGATCAGTCGGGGCGTAACCTCACTCCTTGGATCTGTTCAGCGCAGGTCAAAATTTTCGGCTCAGCCAGTTGATGAGAGTTTGAGCTTGCGTTTCCCAGAGCGGGTTGGAGCAGTTAAGGTAAGAGCAAGTCCTCTATGCTCAATCCCTTACTCCCCATGCACGCCCTTTCAATCCCGACTTGGATGATTCACATCGCGAGTGTCCTTGAGTGGATCGCGGCGATCTGGCTGATCTGGCGGTATGGGCAACTACAGGGCGATCGCACCTGGTACGGTCTCTCTCTGGCCATGTTGCCCGCCCTCGCCAGTGCGATGTGTGCCTGCACCTGGCACTTTTTTGACAATGCCCAGGAGCTGGACTGGCTGGTGACAGCTCAGGCGGCGCTGACCGTCGTTGCGAACTGTACGCTCTGCCTCGCCGCTTGGCAAATCTGGCGCGCCGCCAAGCCGAGCGCAACCAACCGTTCGGAAACGTCAGCGACCGATGGATAAAAATACACTCTTTGCGCTCTCGTTATTTCCCTACCTCGGCTTTCTCTGGTTTATGACTCGGTCGGGCCGGACACCGCGCTTGGCGCTGCTGGGCTTCTACTTCCTGCTGGTTTTCGTGGCGGTGACGATCCCGGCTGGACTCTACGCCCAACGCCAGCTCGGAGCGGCGCTTGCAGATGTGGACTGGCTGCATGGCGGCGCTGAGTTTTTTCTCACACTCTCCAATGTTTTGGTGGTGCTGGGGTTCCGGCAAGCGGTACGCGCGGCGGAGGAAGATGTCGCCCCTAAACCATAGGCTGGTTTGAATCATGCGGCGAGAGGAGGATTCCGGATCCAACATTTCCCAGCCCTTGTGATGATTCGCCATAGCGGTTCCCAAGCTAGAAAGGTACAGTAGCAGCAATGTGCAAACCAATGTTGAATGTCAGTCTGTGTGATTTGCGCATAAGCTTGCTCAAGCGCAGCCAGTAAGTCTGGAGGATGCACCCTGTGAGATCTCCTATCTGATGAGTCTCATGTGAGAACAAATAGCTCCTTGAGCTTGTTTTTCAAATCTGGCGACACCATCAGTGGTTTGTAAACTTCGCCTTCATAGGGATACCAAACGTACCCAGAACTGAAGGGTCGAAATAAGGTCGAGGCTCCGAGCGATCGCCAAACCGTCTCAGCCAAGACTAAACCTGGAACGGTCGTCCCTGAGATTAACTCACTATAGGTTCTAAATTCATCGACTTCCACACCAACCAAGGCATACCGAAATGGTGGAGTAGACTGTAACCTTTGATAGAGTAGTATACCTATCTCCGTCATTTGGTAAGCGATATCAGATCTATCAATTCCCACTTCACTGATGCCGCTGGGGCAAGCTTGACACCACCAGTTCCCCTCAAGATCTTGAAAAGGGTTGTATGACATTGGTACTGAGTACCATTTGCAAGAATCCAGGTAAGACCATCAAAATGCTGGGCGAATTGCTCGGCAGCAATCTGCTCTTCACCACACTCAGCCGATAAACTAAATGTCCAAGCCATCTCAACCCACCTTTTGCCAGTCGTTCCGGGTATTTGCCAATGCAGTCTCGTACTTTTCCAAAAGCATTGTAACTCTTGGCATAACGCTAACGTGAGTGGCGCTATCTTGGACAGCCTCAAGATCACCGCTGATTTGGCTATCCTCAATCTGCCACAGGGGATCTCTTCCCATACCACCAAAAGCTGTAGGTCTGCGAAAGGCAGGTAAGCTCTCGATCGAGAGGGATGTGGACAGGGAGCATCCCACCTTGGCATAAGTATAAATACTCAGGGGTTGACAGGGGTGAGAGACTGAAAAGAAAAATGGACTCAGCTAAAGAAAGAAAACTCAAGTACTACCTTAAAGAAGCCGCCAAGCTGC
>JAAUTY010000130.1 GCA_012031265.1 Spirulinaceae cyanobacterium SM2_1_0
GGGACTCGAACCGTTACTTCGAGGAGCGCCAAGACTCGAATCGGTTTGCAGACGATAGCAGCCTGAAGGGAGCCGACAAAACGAACCCATTTGCCGAGCGCCGGGACTCGAACCGTTACTTTGAAGAGCGCCGGGACTCGAACCGCTTCACTAGCGACGACCGTCTCTTCTAAGCTGCACAAGCTTGCCGAAAAACCTCACAGACCAAGACTAGAGCCTCTTAGCAGAGGCTCTTTTTTTTGTCTCGTTCGTCAGAAGTGATCATTTTTGTCTTGCCTTCTGCCTGAATGACCTGACATTGAGCGCTGAAAAATGGAATTATCAGCATTTATTTAGCTTTCACAAGGTTACTCAGTTTGTCTTGCCAGAGTGGGATGAGGTTTTTGAGATGGAAGAATTGGTGAAAAGAGTAGCAAATCAAGCGATCGCCAGTGGTTATGCTTTTATGGCATTGATTTGATGTGGTTTCGTAACAACTAACTGCGCTGTAAGCCAAGCTGTACCAGTGGTTCGGGGCTAAGTATGGTGTTCTCCCAGCAGCAATCTAGGCAATGGGTTGGATTGTGAAATTGCTAACCACTAGAGAAATATAAAGGAAGTATTAAAAATGACTATGAATGCTCAGCTTGAACTAAAAATATTGCCACCCATCACTAGAGTTAGCAAAATTAAGGCTGGTTTTTAGGATAGGGACAGTGGCTCATAAGCAGCGCTGACCAGTCAAAAAGTCATGACGAATGTGCCGCGATTGGTATTTGGCAATCCGGTTAGTCGCTGACAGTTATCCAGGTTGCGGATTGTGGCTTGGGTTTGTCGGTGATTGCATCGCTATTGGCTGTCAGGATTCGCCCTTGAAGCGCTATTGGCGCAAGCATCTTATGGCACTTAGCATCACCGGTAAATGTATTCAGTGTGGCGACTGCCAACCTCAATGCCCCAAGGATGCGATTCGGGCAATCGATGATAGTTATTGGATCGACCCCAGTCGCTGTGACAACTGTGTCGATGAGCCGGACGGGCCGCTCTGTGTTTCGGTTTGTGCGGTTGAGCTGCCGCCAGTACCATTGCAGGCGAAAAAAGGCCGCTGCAAGGCTTCCAACCGACCGCTCGCCAGTCCGAGTTTGTTCACCAATGGTAAGCACAGCCCGTTTGCATCGGCGATCGCCATCTGGGAACTCAACAACATCCTCAGTCAGCAGGACAGCCTGCCCTGGACTGCCGATGCCGCCGACCGCTGGGTCTACGCTCGCCAACTCCGCCAAGGTGGCGGTCAACTCAACTTCTGGCTGGCTGAAGACAGCACGAGTAACAAGCCAAAACTCTGCCGAGAACGCGCGGCGAGTAATGCGTTGCAAGCCTTCGACATTCGGGCGGCGGGGGTGAATCTGATCTTTGCCGCGCACGCGATCGCCCTCGACCAGCCCTGGCAAGACACATTTATTATTAATGACCAACAGCTCGCCGCTTATCTCGACCTCAGCAAACGCAAGGATCTCAACAAACTGACAAAGCTCCTGCTGATCGAAGAGCTAGTGCAACAGCCATGTCGTGTCGTCGCCGAGATCCACTGGGCGCAGCAGGGCAAAGTCCCCGCTTTTGATAGCGGGCGCGATCGCCTCTGGCATCTGATGCAGACGCAGCGCCATTTTGAAACCGATGAACTCGGCTGCAAACATCTGGTCGGGCTGACCTTCACGATCCGCGCTGGCGCTTGGGCGCAGCACTTCCTCAATCAACAGGCCTGCCAACAGCGGCAAGCATTCTACCAATACGGCAGCCTGCCGCAGTCATTGCTGCGGGCAGTGATGACGATCTGGCAACAACACGACGGCGCAGCGCGGCTGCTACTCTGGCTGTTGTTCAAAACCAAGATGCGCGGCCAGCAGCGGCTTACCGTACCGACGCTGATGCGGATCGCCTATGGTGAGCGGCGGCTGCATCAGGCCTCAGCCGACCGCCAACATCGCAAGCGTCTGATTCGCGCTTTTGAAAGTGACCTCGAAGTGCTCAGTCACTACGGCATTCAGCCGCACTTCGATCCGGTCACCTATCCTGCCGAGATTCAGCCGCTTTGGGCAAAGCTGGCTGCCGTCCCTGATGACGCGGAGGAAGCAGCGGCGTTTTGGGTCGAGGATGGTGAGCGCGATCGCCAGCTCACCGACCCTAGCCCCCGGGGCAAATGGAATCGTCTGCTGAATGCGCGCCTGCTCGGCTTCGATCTGCCATCGGACTGGGCAGCGCCAGCGTCCCCCCCCAGCCAGACGCCAACGAAGCGCACTCGCCGCATCAACTCTCGTCCGCGCGCACTCTCGAGCCAGCAAGTGCTCGAAGCCCGCCGCTCACTTCAGCTCAGTCAGCGCAAGCTTGCCGAGATCCTCGGCAAGAGCCAGAGCTGGGTCCGCGACATCGAGAACGGACGCTTCCAAATCAAGCGCGAAGACCAGACTCTGCTGCGCCAAGCACTGAACCTGTGACCGTAAAATCAACGCCTTCCTGAGCCAATTGCTCAGTGAGATGCGCGGCTCGCTCCGGGTAGCCCTTGGTTTTCCCTGAGAAAATCAGCGTTTTGGCAACTGGCAGTCGTAGCGATCGCCAGTCAAGCGCAAAAACTTCTGTGTCGCTAGTCGGCGCGCCCGCCCGCTGTTCCCTGTAGTTTTTGGGGGGGGATGCCGGGCAGTTCCGTGGCTGCGCGGATCAAAGCGTGAGTGATTGCAGCTCAAATTGGCGATCATCCAAAAGATTACTTAGTAAAAAATCCTGGCAAGCTTGAACCCAAGAGACCATTTGAATTTACACGTAGGGATACTGACACTTATTTGGCTTAAATTCCCACCCAAAAGTTAATCAAATTGACCTGGAACTTTATCCGAACTCAATGAAAATTCCCCGATAATGAGAATCAGGAACAGCAGAAAAGCTGAATCCAAATTTACAGAATTCATTGCTAGGGGAATTAGGAAATGAACGCTAACTTTATGTCTCGCACGCTTCGCTCGACGGCTCTCATCGCTGGTCTCGCAGCAGGTACACTCCTCGCGATCGCTGGCTCTGCCGAAGCTTTCACCTTCAAAACCAACGCTACCGGTGCTGGCTGGAACGATACAACAAGCGACATCTGGCTCCAATCCATTGAGCTAGAAGATGGCACCGTGATTGACAAGTTCTCACTCGTCAGCGGCTACGGTGTTGTTAAAAACGATAAGCACACTGGTGGCAATAGTGGTGCTGCGAGCACGGACATCGGTGATACCGCGACCACCGGCACCAAGATCGAAGCGCCCAACGGTGAACAACTCGTCGGCAACCTCAACAACCTCAACCTCAACAACATCATCGATACTGAGGACAGTGGCAGCTTCGAACTCGACTTCTACTTTGATAATGCGGTTGACAACCTCCTGATTTGGGAGCGGGGCATCAACAGTGCGCTAGAAGTGTGGGCACTGAATGCTGATGGCGAGACGGTCGGTGATGCCGTCACGGTTGACTTCCGCCAACTGAAGAAGCAGTACGACGTGGCAGCGGGCTACAGCATCAATACCAAGGAGATTGGCGGTGCGCAGCAGGTTGGTTCCTGGGGCTTGACGATGGCTGACCTCGGTGTTGAGGATGTTGCCATCTACGGCTTCCGCTTCTCCAGTGAAAAAGGCTTCAACGGCCCGGACTGGAAAATTGCTGGCACCAACGCGACGCGCGAAGGCGGCCCGGTTGACGTTCCTGAGCCGACCATGATGCTCGGTCTGTTGACTGTCGGCGCGCTCGGCTTCGTGGCTCGCAAGCGTGGCTAGACGCTAAATACTAGCTTGTCCGAGATCGAAATTCCCTAGTGAGTGTGAATATAGAAGGCGTAGCGCGAGGGCGCTGCGCCTTTCATTTTTTGTGCTCGAAGTTTTCCCGTTACTACGAAAGTGATTTTTTGGCTGCAATCCTCGATATTTTTAGTAGTCTTACGGACAAAAATGCCCTCAATACGGGTCATATTGGCTTGGGTCTGAAATATCACTGAGTTGAAAGTTATAGGCCTCAAAAAGTGAGACTGAAATGCCAACTTACACGTAAGAGTGTGAGCCGCTATTTGGCTGAATTCTTGCTAGAAACTTGATTTCATCGGCGGGGAACTTTACTCAAACTCAATCGCCAGTCTCTGATACTAAGAAACAAGAACAGCCGGAGTGCTGAAGTTGACTACAAGTTTTGAGTAATTATTAGGAGTTAGAGTTGTGAAAGGATTGTTCAAGCTAGTGTTGGCTGGTGTAGTGGCTGGAACCGCGATCGCCACCGTGGCTTCAGAAGCTTCCGCCTACACCTTCGTTAACTTCGAAGATGCACCCGCGTTTGGTCTGGGTGATGACCAGGCGGTTAACAACCAATACCTGGATGCTGGTTTCAGCTTCGGGATGGATAATGATCTGGATGGTGTTGCCGACGCGGGCATTTCGCCAGTTATCGAGCAGAGCGGCAAAGCCGGAAAAGATGGCTTCGTCAACGGCACCAAGCAGGACAACGACGTTGCGGCTGACGGCTACTTCGATGCTGAGAAGGGCATCACCTACGCCGATCGCCTTGGTAACTACTTCCTGCGGACTGGTGGTCTCGGTGGTAATGGTGGCAACCTGCTGATCACCTACACTAATGGCACGGCAGCAGCCTCTGGTGAACTGTGGGACATCGACGGTAACCAGAAGAATGAGTGGGGTGGCAATTACGTCCGGACTGAGCAGTGGGAAGTGCAAGCCCTGGGTGTGAATGGTGAGGTGCTCGAAGCGCTCACCAGCCCTCTGGGTGACGAGGCGAAAGGTGACCTCGACGGTCTGCCCTGGTTCTGGTCGTTCCAGCGCGAGACCAATGACATCAAGGCGATTCGCTTCATGTTCACTGGCGAAAGCCCTGCTAAGAATGTCGGTTTGGCATTCGATAACTTCTCGGCGTTCTCCGTCGAGGGTGAAGAGCCGGAGTCGGTTCCTGAACCGGCGATGATGCTCGGTCTGTTGACTGTTGGCGCGTTCGGCTTCGTGGCGCGCAAGCGCGGCTAGTCGCTGACTGTGAGTATCGGTTAAGTTTGACCCAAGTTTGACGTTTTCCTAGTGATTGAGCGGCTTAGCCTCTGGGCTAAGCCCTTTGTTTTGGGAGGGCTAGTACCGCTACGCGGAATTTTGAGTTCTGAGTTTTGAGTGATGAGTGCAGACAATACAGGCATCCTACGGCTCCTGAATGGGGATCTCATTGCCGTCGCCTTGTACTAGGTTGACTTGACCGATCAAATATCCTGCTCCTCGTCCCAGGGCGAAGTCGCGTAGCCCCAGGGGTCGTCGAGGTCGGTGACGAAGGCGTTGCCGATCGTTTCTGGGGGATAGACCGAGATACGGGCGTGCGGGGCGAGGGGGCGCAGCGCGTCGATCAGTGCGTCGAGGTCGTGGAGGGCTTGCCAGGTGGTGTCGGCTGTGGGGCAGGCGATCGCCAACCACCAGGTCTCACCCACATCAGTCAGCCGCCACTGGCAAGCATTGAGCAGTGCCCGCGCTGTGATCGAGCAGCGATTCCAGAACTGGGGCGTCTGGGGCAGAGACGGGCTGTTAGCTAGTAGACGATTGAGTTCCTGACGATCGATGACGGTAGCGGTCATGGGTTGGGCCTCAGAGTGAGCGATGAGCGGATGCGCAGCGGTACTAGTACCGCTACGCGGAATTTTGAGTTCTGAGTT
>JAAUTY010000131.1 GCA_012031265.1 Spirulinaceae cyanobacterium SM2_1_0
TCTCCCAAATTTGGGAGAGGGGCTTCCAACTCCCCTTCGCCCCAGGATTGGGAGAAGGGGCCGGGGGATGAGGGCGACGGGATGCCAAGTTGAGCATCCGGCCAATTGGGCTTGACGCACCACTAGACTCAAAACTCATCCCTCAGAACTCCGCATAGCGGCTGAACCGCTGCTCTAGACTCAAAACTCATCCCCCAGAACTCCCCGTAGCGGGACTAGAAGGCATAGTTCATCACCCGCACTGCCGTCTGACCTTCAGGGGGCAGACCGCCAGGACTGAGACTGAGGGTGCTACCGAGGGTACTGACCGGGTAGGGGTTGATGGCGAGGAAGTCTTCGAGTGGCACGATGTCGCAGGCGGTGGGATCGGCGGCTTGGGTGCGGTAGTGGGTGGGCACGGCGATGCGGGGACGCAGGGTTTGGATCGCCGCCAACGCTTCTTGCGGGTTGTAGGCCTTGGGGCCGCCGCCGACCGGCACGAACATCACATCCGGTCGGCCCATGAGGATCTGTTGTTCAATTTCAATCGGCGCGGCCGCCCCGCCGAGGTGCAGGATGCGGATGCCGCCCTGTGTCCAGCTCCAGGCGACATTGGTGCCGAAGCGGCGGCCGCCTTGGCGGTCGTGGGCGATACCGATGCCCTGAAACTCGAACTCAATCCCTTTCAGAGCTTGAAACTGCGGGCCGGGTTCAAAGAGAATCGGCGGCGCACCCGGTAGATTTTCCGCCGCACCTTCATCAAAAAGCTGGCTGCTGATCAATACAATGTCGGCTGACGGGCGGGGGAGGCGATAACCAGCGGTGCAACCAAGGGTACGGAAGGGGTTGACCAGCACGCGGATGCCACTGCCGGAGAAGAGAAAGCAGGTATGACCGAGCGACTGGACACTCAAGCCACTGTTCTGGGCGCGGGCGAGTTGCGGCAGGGCGCTAGTGGCGGCATAGCTCAGGAGTCCTAAGCCGGCGTAGCGGAGCAATTGACGGCGGTTTTTCATCATCGACTTCAAAATCGGGTTTTGATCAAGAACGGGGGGCGATCGCCACGTCAGGCAGCGACACCAAAAAGTTGCGTAGGAGCGCTTTGCCGAGGGTGGTCAAGACGCTTTCGGGGTGAAATTGCACGCCCTGGAGCTGCGGATAGTCGCGATGGCGCAGGCCCATGATCGTGCCATCGGCCACCCAGGCGGTGATTTCCAGGCAGTCGGGGAGGCTCTCGCGCTCGACAACCAAGCTATGATACCGGGTTGCTGTAAACGGCGAGGCTAAATCTTTGAATAGACCTTCGCCCTGGTGGTAAATCTCCGAGGTTTTGCCGTGCATCAGGGTCTGGGCACGGATGACGCGCGCCCCGAAGACTTGTCCGATGCTCTGGTGACCGAGGCAAACGCCCAGGATCGGCAAGTGGGGACTCAGTTTCTCAATGATTTCCAGGCAGACCCCCGAACTCTCCGGGCGACCGGGGCCGGGCGAGAGCACGATCCCAGCGGGAGCAAGGCGGCGGATTGTGGCGAGGTCGATTTGATCGTTGCGATAAACCTGGATGTCGGCGGCGGTCGGAAATTCAGCCGCCAATTCGCTCAGGTATTGCACCAGGTTGTAGGTGAAACTGTCGTAGTTATCAATGACGAGCAGCAAGCCGTACCCTCCTTGCGTGGGGATTGAGTTGGCGGCGATCTGCGATGGCTCAACGGCGATGCTTATAGCGCTGCCAAGATGAATTGGAGCAGCGGCGGCACCAGCAACAGTCCGGCAACGAAGATCGAGGCGATCGCCGCGACCAAGACCGCACCCGCCGCGCAGTCTTTGGCAATTTTAGCAAGTTCGTGATAGCTATTCCGGACGGTGAGATCGACGACGGATTCCAGCGCCGTGTTGAGCAGCTCGAGCGCCATCACCAGCGCGCAGGTGAGGCCGACTACGGCAGTTTTCGTCGTGCCAATTTGCAGAGCCAGACACAGGCTGATGGCGAGGGAGGCGATGACCGTATGGATGCGGAAGTTGCGCTGGGTGACAAAGGCGTAGCGGACGCCCGCCCAGGCGTACTGGAAACTGCGGAACAGGTTAGGAGCCACTTGCCAGGTGAAGGGGCGGGTCGGGTCAGAGAGTTCAGCGCTGGAGAAGGCGAGCGATCGCTCGGTCAGAGCGGTGAGAAAGGCGGGGTGTGGGGCGGTGGCACTAGGAGTAGCAATGCCGGAGTCGAGTTTCATAGCCTGAATTTGCCTGCGACGAGCAATAGGATTGCGAAACGAGTTGCCAAAACTGAGTCAGCCAGGACTGCTAGAGGCGTTGAACGGGACACCGCATGATTCGAGCTTCGCAGCACAATCAGTTTAGTTTTAACATCCAGACCGCAGCTCTGGGCGATCCCCGCGCACAAAACCGACTGCAATCAGTAATTTTGCCTGCGCTGCCAGCATTGCTTGCAAGCTAGCGGGGTCAGGATGATCCCAGCCCAGCAGGTGCAAGAAGCCATGGCTGGCGAGCCAAGCCAGCTCCTCGCGCAGACTCCAGCCCTGTGACTGCGCTTGACGCTGCGCTGTTTCCACCGAGATGACGAGATCGCCCAGCTCGAGCGGCTCGCCCTCGGGCAATACGGGGAGCGATGACTCCAGCGCGGCAAAGGCGAGCACATCGGTCGGCTCGTCGCGCTGGCGGTACTGGGCATTCAAGGCGCGGATCTCGCGATCGCCCGTCAGACGCAAGCTCAACGTGCAGTCAGACTGCGGTAAGTCGGGCTGCAACTGCTGCAACCAAGCTTGACCCCACTGCGACCACTCCTCTGGAGCAATCGGGTTGGTTCCGATGTCTGCCACTGGGAAGTAGTGGTCTTGCAGGTTGATACTGAGGCTCAGCTCGGTCGTTGTCGTCATGGCGACTAGCGGGTGAGGTAGGCGAGGCCCACAAGCAGCGCCAGCATCGCCAGCGTCGAGAGCGCGAAATGTTGTAGGGACTTGCTGCCCTTCCGCACCATGTTCCGCATCGCCAGTTTGATGAAACTGGGTTGCGGTTCGGGTGCTTTTGGTGTTTCGGATGCCGTCGGAACTTGGGTTACAGGTTCGCTCATCAGCTCAGCACTCAAAATTCGCTCTGCTTACTGTAACAGATTGTTACGACGATGCTTTGTTCCGGGCGATCGCTTCCCACCGATCATTTAGCCGATCATTTAAAAGTCAAAGTAAATATAGCTGGTGCCGCCCTCGGGAGCTAGCAACCAAACGGCTAAGAAGCAGAGCGGTACCAGCATGAGCTTCAAATGCCAGGTGAGTTGCAGGCGCAGGCCGCGATGCAGGCCGAAGGCGATCGCCATCGCCGCCATCAACCCCAGCAGCAGCCAAATCAACTCGGGACGACCGAGGCCCAGCGCCTCGGTGTAGACCTTTTGGGCGAACTGCACATCACCGGCATAGAGGAAACTGTGGCGCAGTAGCAAGGTCGCTTGTTTCAGATCGGGGAGGCGGAAAAAAATCCAGGCAAAGAAGACGAACACCTGAGTCAGTAACCAGGCGCTCAGCGACCCCGGCACACTACGCCACCAGGCGGCGAGTTCGGGATCTTGCTGGCTGTAGTAATCGGTGAGGCGGTGGGCGACGAGAGCGAGGCCGTGAAGCAGACCCCAGATGACGAAGCCCCAGGCAGCTCCATGCCAGATCCCAGCGATCGCCATGATCACGGTCAAATTAATACAAGTCCGCCGCAACCCGCGCCGCGAGCCACCCAGCGGAAAGTAGAGATAGTTTCGCAGCCAGTCGCCAAGGGTCATGTGCCAGCGCCGCCAAAAGCTAGCAATGCTGGTTGTGAAATAGGGAAAATCAAAGTTTTCTGGCAAATTGACCCCGAGCAGCATGGCGGTGCCGCGTGCCATATCCACGTAGCCGCTGAAGTCAAAGAAGAGTTGCAAGCCATAAGCCAGCACCGCCAGCCAGAGATCGAGGCTACCGGCGCGTTCGAGATTGCCTGCCCCAAAGCAGAGATCGACGAAGATCCCCAGTTGGTCGGCGATCAGCACTTTTTTGAATGCGCCGCAGGCGAACAGCCACAGCCCCTCGGCAAACAGCTCGGTCTGCGGGCGATGGCTACTACTGAGCTGGGTGGTGAACGGGTGGTAGCGGGTGATCGGGCCGGAGATCAGCTTCGGGAAAAAGAGTTTATAGCTGGTGAAATCCAGCCAGTCGCGAGCGGGCGGCGCACCGCGATAGACATCGACTAAGTAAGCGACACACTCAAACGTGAAGAAGGAAATGCCCAGCGGCGCGATCAGGCTATCGCTGAGGGGTAGAGCGACTTGCTGCCGCAGCCAGTCGGCGAGGGGAGCCAATTGCAGGATTCCGAAAAAGCCCGCCGTCGTCCGCAACAGGAAGGGAATGTACTTGAAGCTGACCAGCAGCAGAATATTCAGCGCGATGCCGAGGCTGAGCAGGCGCGTGGCGCGGGCATTCCAGAGGCGCTGCACCTCTTCCCATTCCTGGTTGGAGAGGTAGGCGTAGTGGGTTTGCAGGCTGCCGCGCGATCGCGCCGCCATCGTTTTGCCCAGCCAGAAGTTGAGCGTGGCGATGCCCAGCAGCAGCGGAATGTATTGAATTTGAAAGAAGGCGTAGAACACCAGGCTCGCAGCGAGCAAGATCCAGCCGCGCAGACGCAAGGTGGTCGGTGCGAGGGAATTCGGATCGGGCGGTGTTGCTGCCCCCGCATCGGCTGGCGCATTGGCGACGGCGGGTTGAAAGCGTCCGTAGTGCCAGTAGCTCAACAGCAAGACGATCAGTGCAAGGCCGTAAAACGGATCGACAAAATTCATGCCAGGAAACGCGCCAGCAGAGCCGGTTTGGAGCGGATCAACAGTTGCCTTTCTAGCACAGAATGGCGATCGCGGGGGCCGATCCCGACTCACATCCAAGCTTCAGCTTGTCGCAAACTCGCTAGCGTACAATAGCCAGGCTGATTTTTGGGAGGGAAATTTCAGATGCCGGAAACTCTTTCTGCAATGGTTTGGTATGTGGCGATCGCCTTGAAGGATGTCAGCGTGCCAGAGATGAGCTTGGCTTGTCTTTGCAGCCCCGTTGTACCCGTCGGGTTAGCGGGGGAGAATTTCACCAGGGAATAATGAGGTTCTTAGGAATCGCGATCGCAACTGATTGCAGTCATGCTGGTGTTTGACAATTCAACCTGAGAAATGCTCCGGGAATTGTCAGGCGATTGAGCTAGTACCGCTACGCGGAGTTTTGAGTTCCGAGTTTTGAGTGATGAGTGCCTGCAATCCGGGAATCCTGGGGATTTTGAATGGGCATCTCATTGCCGCCGCCTTGTACTAGGATAGCGGCTTGCAGAGAGTTGCAGGCTCAGGCGGTGAGTCGTTTGCGGGTTCCAGGATCATTGCGCCAGCGTGTGGCGATCGCGAGAGCGCTCAGAATTTTGTGTAAGCCAAATTAGAGAGCGGGAAAACGTTCTGGGAAAAGGATAGCAAAATGGGACAAGGCAGCGCGCCAATCTTTAAGCGGCCGATTCCAACGCTGAGAGATATTG
>JAAUTY010000067.1 GCA_012031265.1 Spirulinaceae cyanobacterium SM2_1_0
CTTGGTGTCCCTGGCGATTTTTCGAGCTTGAGCCGATGCTGAACAGAGCGGCGAGCTAGACTCTTCACGGTGTAGACACCCAGGGATTGACGCTCTACCGCTCCTGATTTCAACATACAAGGGATTTAGGGTGAGGGTTTCCAAACTGGGATGCTCCCACTTGATTTTTCTCGGCGCGCTGTCTGGCTCAGATCTCACCATCGGATTCTGCTTCGCCGATCAGTGTGAATGCCGCCCAATTGATCGGGTGCGGATGCAACTTGCGGGTCGCCAACATCGCTTGTTGCAGTGCCAGCGCCTTGTCGGATGTGGTCTGCAACTGTCGATAGAATTCGGTCATCAAATCAGCCGTGGGTGCGTCCGGCACAGCCCAGAGTGATACCAGTACACTCGGAACGCCAGCGGCAATGAATGAGCGCGATAAACCGATGACACCATCGCCAGTAATCTTGCCACCACCGGTATTGCAGGCGCTGAGAACAACAAGGTCGGCTTGGAGTTGTAGATCGAGGATTTCGCTGGCTGTGAGCAGGCCGTCATCGGCGCGACGCGGATTGGCAACACTAAAGCTTTGGTTGGGGGCGAGGGCGATCGCCCCGGGGATCGCTAAACCCAGATGCTGGATCTCATCTAGTAGGCCGTGGGTCGCGAGGTGAATCCAGCGCGCTTGGCCCAGACGAGCGGCGATCGCGGCTTCCGTCGCCTCTGTCCCCAGCAAGGGTTCCACCGCCAGCAGTTCACCAATCGTCTTCGCCTCAAGCTCCGCTCCTGGCAAGGCAGCCAACTGCTGAGCAACGCGACCATCCGGAGCAGGCAACGCGGGCATTGCGGGATTGCCGACGAGCAGGACTTCCCCGGCGGCCTTGGGACGGCGGCGGCGAGCTTGACGCTGCTGATGTGTCAGCGCCAGCACTTGGATCGAGGGGGCTGTCAGGAGGGCGTGTTTCTCGACCAGCACGCGACCGTCCGCGTCTTGCAAGGCGGGAAAGGGCATGAGGAACAGCGCCCCCTGGGGAATAAAGATGACGCGCGCCGTCGGCTCGGCAGGGAGTAGCTCAGCAATCGGGTCGATCAGGACTTGATGCGCTCGACGCAGTTGCACATCCGCCTGTCGTAGCCGTCGCACTTGCAGCGATCGCCGCGTGGCCACCACCAACTCAGTCCAGTCGGCGGGAGCCGCCGTACCCTCGCTCACAGCCGCTGACAATGAGGTCGTCCGCAACTTGACCCAGCCATCCGGTTGCACGACCCAGATGTAGAGTTGCGCGCCGACGATGGAGTATTGCACCAAGGTTGCTTGTTGCTCACGGGCGATGCGGCGAATCTCGGCGATCGTCGGCGGTGGCGCGAGGGTGGCCGGGTCTTGGGTAGCGGTATCTGAGGTGCGGGCATTCAGCCGTGAGGCGAGCAACTCCACAAAAGCTCGGGCGCGACCGCGCTCAGAGGTTTCCAGCGCCGCTTCAACCTGTTCGAGCGCGACGAGGGCCGCTTGCAAACTTTCGTAGGTCTGCAACTGGGTCTCGAACAGCGCCACCTTGTCGGCATCGCTGAGGCCGGGGCGCAAGTCTTCCCAGATGGCGATCGCCTCGCGCAAGGGTGCCAGCGCCGCTTCGGCATCACCCTGGGCCAGACGCACTGTACCAATGCGGCTCAGGGCTACGCCCGCATTGGCGCGATCGCCCACTTCTCGTTGCAATCCCAGCGCCTGCTCATAAGCCGCCAGTGCCTGCGCCCAGAGTTGCGAGCGTTCGTAGAGGCGGCCGAGCCGTGCATAGACCAAGCCCTGACCGGCGCGATCGCCATTCGCGTCAGCAATCGCCAGAGCTTGCTCATAGCTGGCGATCGCCTGCGGCCGCTGTCCTTGCTCCAGTTGCACATTGCCAAGAATTTCCCACGCCGCCCGCTGACCCAGAGCCTTGCCGGTGTAGCCCTCCGGTAGCAACTCGAAACGTTCTAAGGCGCGCTCGGCACTGTCGCGAGCCTCAGCCAGATTGCCCCGCTTGAGCTGCACCCGCGCGGTATTGATCAGCAGAATCCCCTCATCTTTGGGAAATTCGTAAACGCCCCCTTCCAGAGGAATCGTGTCCTCGGCATATTGCGCGGCGAGGTTGTCAAATCCGTCTGCCAATACCGCCTCAGCCTGGTCGTAGCGCCCGAGCCGTTCATACACATCGGCGAGTCCGGAGAGTGTGACGCCGATGCCGGGTAAATCCTCCAGTTCCTGTCGCAGCGCCAGAGCTTGGCGATAAATGGCAAGGGCTTGACCGTACTGGCTCAACTGCACCCGTGTTGCCGCGACACGGTTGAGGGCATCCCCCGCGCGCAGGCGATCGCCCTGTTCCTGAGCGGTCGCCAGGGCAGTCTCGAAGCTGTTGAGTGCCTCCTGAAATTCCCCCGCCTGAAATTGTGCCTCGGCGGTCGCAAGCAAGTCCTGCTCGCTGGGATCAAAGAAGCAACTAGTCGCCGGTCGAATCGGGCATTCTTTGACCGCAATCGGATTATTCAGTAAGTTGAGATTGCGGAGGCGGCTGAGCGGTGCCAGAGAGCTGACATCGGTGATTTGATTGCGCGACAAGATCAGGACTTCCAGTTGCGTGAGTTGCGCGAGCGGACTGGGATCACGAATCTGGTTGTCGGTCAGGATGACAAAGGTGAGATTTTCCAGTGCCGTCAGCGGTGTGACATCGGCAATTTCGTTGCCGACCAACATCAGCGAGATAAGTTGCCGCAAGCTGGCGATCGGGGCCGGATCGCGGATGCCCTGTTGTACCAATTCCAAATTCTGGCGATCGCTGAGTTCGGCATCGGCCGCCTCGCAGTCATCTGTACCCGCTACTTGCAGCAAGACATCGACCGTATGCTGCTGGTCGGCGGTCAGCTCGGCGCGGTTGGCACACCAGTCCGCGAAGCGTTCGTAGCGGGTCGCCTGGGCAGGGAGGGCGATCGCCCAGCTCAGCATTACAACAATCGGGCTGGTCAACAGCAGAAAACGAAACATAGGCGTCAAATATGCGAATGGCGGCGAGAAACTGTAGCGGTGTAACGCACCCGACGACTACATACCGACTTTGAGCAGGCCGGATCGCGAATCAATGCTGCCCTCATCATGGCATGGCGGTCGGGGAGCCGGTCGGGTTGGGGCGCGATCGCCAGCGATTCCCTCTCTCCAGCGACCTCTCTCGCTCGAGAGAGGTCGGGTCGGCGTCGCGCCACAAGCTTCACTCGTCAGATCGATTGAGCCGTTTTAAGCACGAGTTATTAATAGGGACAGGTTCGGTTCTGCCCAGAAAAACACTTGGGAAATCAGCCTAAAAATCAGAAAAAATCCAAGTTGGGAGCTATTGATTAATGGACATTTTACGCATCATTCTCTCAGTCATCCTGCCACCCCTCGGCGTTTTTTTACAAGTCGGTTTACGCGGGGAATTCTGGTTGAATATTTTGCTCACACTCTTAGGCTACATCCCCGGCATTATCCATGCTGTCTGGGTGATTGCCCGCGAAGAGTAAATTGCATCTAGAAATTCACTCCAGTTCAGGTGCTTTAGGACTGCTCTAGTACCGCTACGCGGAATTTTGAGTTCTGGGTTTTGAGTTTTGAGTTCTGAGTGCCCGCAATCCGGGAATCCTATGGATTTTGAATGGGCATCTCATTTTCGCCTTCTTGCACTAGAGCAGTGACCCGATCAATCACCAAGGGGGGTCGTAGGCAAAGGTAAACCAACGGCCCGAAGAGCGGTACGAGCGCGATCGCCCAAAATATCACTGGTGATTGCCAGCCCCGTCGCGCCATATCGTCGCCCAAAAGTGCTGGAACCAGAAGGCTCAACATGACAAAATCTAGGCTCATCACATGAATGAAGCGGCTGGTTTGCCATTGCTGCCCGAAGTCGGCCCAGTCGCCTTGGCTCAGACCGTAGACGCTAAGCGCGATCGCCCCCACGCTCAGTCCCGCACCCAGCCAGCGCGAGTTGTGCAGACGCAGCCACCAGTCCACTTGACCATCGAAATGAGGATTGGGTTGGCGGAGTGCCAGGTAAGGCAGGATGGCAAAGGCACCGACCCCGAAGCTGCGATCGCAAATGGATAGGCTCGCACGGGCTGACCCTGCCCGTCGCTGTAGAGAAAGCTGGCATAAATGAGCGGCCAAATACCCATTAGATTGAACAGAGCGACAATCAGAGGATTGATCCCCATCCAATCGCCGCTGACAAGACGGGTGATCGTCGCCAAGGTGTCGGGGCGATCGGGGGGAGCGAGGAGAAAGGCGTAGGCGACAAAACCAAGCCAGAGACTGGCAAAGCCAATTTTGCGAAGCATGAGAGAGTTAGGTGAGCTGGGATGCTCTCGATGCTGATTAGCCTAGCACTGATTTCTGCTTGCTCCTCACGAGTGCGGCTCGCCAAAGAGCACGAGCGAGCAAGTGATTTCTTTGATCGCTTGCGTGGTGACATTGCTGACCGCGAGGCCGCCAGCAGTGCGGCGACGCATAGAGCGTAGTACCACCATGTCGAAGCGGCGAGACGCCTCAACAATCGCGCGCGCCGCATCATCTTCCAAAACCGTCTCGATCTGGTAAGGGACTTTGGGGCCGTCGTGGGTGATGACTTTGACCAAACTGGTCTCAAAATCCTGAACTTGCTCTGGCGTGGTACGGCGATCGCCCACGTGCAGCAGCGTCAGACTCGCCTCATGCGTATCAGCAAAGAGTTGCGCGAAGCGCACGGCTTGAATCGCGGTCGGGGTAATAATTTTGACCGGGATGAGAATTTTTTGAATGTCGATTGGCTCCTCGAGCAGACGCATCACCGCTACTGGGCAGTGCGAAGCCCAAAATACATGGTCGATCACGCTGCCTAGCAGGCGCGCGCGCAAACCTTGTTCACTCCAGCCCATCACGACCAGATTGGCATTGACCTCACGGGCGGCGCGGCTGATGCCCTGCGCTACATCATCATCGATCCGCAGCAATGGCTGCACGGGGACATTAAAGTCTTGACCAATGCGCTCAGTTCGCTCCAGCAATTTGCGACTCAGCTCAATCGCAGCATCCAGTTGCGGTTCGTCCATATGGACGTGGGCGGGCGCAATGGCGAGGGGAACGACACTCCCAGCTTTGTGACGCGCCAGCAGTGCCGCCATTTCGATGAGATAGTGCTGGGTCAAGGGATTGCGAACCGGGACAACAATGGTGAATGGTGGCGTGGTCACCGGTGACGGCCGCTGGTCGCTCGTCGGTGCCGTGAGTGCCCAATCAGGGGTTGGCTCAACTTCCTTTCTCGGCAAGGGTAGACGGCTGGCAAACTGGGCGGTGAGGACAGGGCCGAGCAACGAGGTCACCAACATCAGGACGATGACACTGTTGAAGACGCTAATGGGCAAGAGGCGATCGCCCGCCGGATTCAGCGCCTGATAGCCAGCCAGTGTCGCCGCCAGTGTCGCCGCCACCTGGGGCAGCGACAGCGACCACATGGTCAGCATCTCGGTGTGGTTGTAGCGATACAGCAGCTTCGCCACCACCGCCGCCAGAAACTTGGAAACAAGCAAAGCGATCACAATGCTCAACATCAGACCCGTTTCTGCTGTCAAAGTGCGGGCAAAAGCGCGCACATCAAGCAGTAAACCCATGCCGACGAAGAAGAACGGAATAAAGAGGGTACTACCGACAAATTCGACCTTTTGCTCGACTGGACCACGACCCACAACATCATTGACAGCGAGTCCGGCTAGAAATGCCCCGACAATTTTGTCGATGTTGATTAATTGCGCGCCCAGGCTAGCCAGAAACACAACCCCTAGGACAAAGAGAAATTGATTCCCTTCCTCATCACCAGTACGCCGAAAATACTCCCGCCCAAGCCAGTCAAAGCCAAACAAAATAACCACGGCATAGAGTGCTAAACCTCCTAGCTGGATCGCGAGGCTTTCAGGCGAAAAGTCACCGCCATGAATTGAAACGCAAATCGCCAAAACGAGGAGAGCAGCAATGTCCGTAAAGATTGTGGCACCGATCGTCACCGTGATCGCTTCGTTGCGGACGACACCAAGGCGATTGATAATCGGGTAGCCTAGGAGCGTGTGCGAGGCCAACAAGGAACCAATCAACACTGCCGCATTCCAACTGAAGCCATTGGTTCGCCCGACTAAGATTCCGGCTAGAAGCGGCAATGCAAAGGTTGCCAAGCCAAAACCTAGGGCGCGATTTTTCTTCCGACGAAAATCTGCCAGATCAATCTCCAAACCGGCAACAAACATTAAATAAATCTTGCCAATATCGGAGAGGAGTGCGACCGTATCATCCTCAGGATTGAGGAGTTGTAGCCCACTCGGACCAAGGCAAACCCCGGCAACGAGGAGGCCGACGAGTCCCGGCAAGCGCAACCGCTCGAAAATCGGCGGAATGACCAAGATCACTAAGATCAGCAGCGTAAAGGCAAAGAGTGGCGTATCTGGGATCAGAGCAGTAAGGTCAGGCATGGGAGCGATCGCAGCGCTATAGCGAAGACCAGTTGCCACACAAGACAACACGGTGTGAATCTTGATTTGATTGTAGTGAGTTCTGGCTGTGCAGTATCTCCACCGAGCACTGAACTGTCAATAGGTGATAGGAGTCTGTAAGCCTAGTGAGGCAAAGATCCTGGGGAATTGCGATGGAAGAACCCCAAAAGCCTTGCTGTACAAGGGATACTTCACAGTTATCACCTGCCAAGACCCCAGTGCCGAGACTGACGAAGTGAGAATTGCGATCGCCGATAACGATCCGGGCATTCCCACTGAGGTGCGATCGCACATTTTCGACCCCTTCTTCACAACCAAACCGGTCGGCCAAGGCACGAGCTTGGGTCTAGCAATCAGCTACCAAGGTGTCGTTGAGGCGTCACAGCGGTCGCCTCCTCTGCTTGGAGCAGCCTGAAGGGGGCACTGAGTGTGTCATCCAGTTGCCAGTCCACCAGTCAGCCTGCGGAGCCGGGCTGTGGCGCTACCAGTTGGGGCTGAGCAAGCTCTGGATGTAGTCGCGGGCGGCATCATCGCCCTGGTCGGGGACGATGAGTGAAGGATGAGGCTCGATCGCGAGACCTGGGTAGTCGTGGTTAGGCAGGCTGCGGGTGTACTGCTCCGCGAGAGTGGGGCTGTGGATTGGGTCAGGTCGTAGGGGGCTGGGTACAGCACTCCAAATTTCTGCCTTCTGACTTCAAACTTCTGACTTCAATAAGAGTAAGTGCTGCTAGATTAGCACTTTTTCCATATGTATATACACTTCCTCAACTCTGCTCTGCCGTGCCGCTTCATTTGCTGAGAACTATTCCCTTTACCTCGCGGGAGCACCCATATTGATTCAGTATTAAGATTAAACTCTGAAGCAATATCACTGAGTATCAAATCAACAGGCAACTCCAAGCCATTGTACCGGACATTATCGTTGACCATCACATAGTAGCCGCCATGTTTAAGCTTCTTGGATGCTTGAGCAAGGTGAATTGCACTGTCATAAAAGTAGCCTTTTACCATTGTGACAATACCTTGATTGTTTAAGCGACCTGCACTTGATTCTGATTCGAGAAATCGGATCGCATTTTGAAGACAATCCTGATTGTGAAATGCTAATTCTCCTTGGCTTTGAATATCATTTGGGAGATCGCTAAATTGCTTCGGCTTGTTCTCAACAGTACAAGTTAGCAATGATTGGCGCAGAGTGCGAACGCCTGATTCATCTACTCCCAGATAAGCGAGTTCTAGTGCATAAGTTCGTGTGTAATCATACCGGTTACAGTAGGGTGGAGAGGTGACGATGCAGTCTAGCGAGTTGTCTGACAACTTCTCGATTTCTTGGAAAACTGAACCTTGAAGTATATGGATCGCTTCCCCTTCAATTCGTGGAATACTCGAAAATAGATCGATACTTGTCTCTAAGTCACAAACAATCTGTTTGAATTTATCTTCTACTGCTTCAAAAAATCCCCAGATCTTACCCTTGTCAAATTTTGATTTGTGCTTAGAACCCTGAAATCTATTAGCTCGGTGATCCCATCTCAAATACTGTCCGTCTTTACGAGTAAAGCTGATTTTCTCCAAGATAGAAAATGCCACGAAATCGAGGAACAGAGCAAAATTTGGTTCTTGCTCGGCAATCCAAGTTTTATACTGGCTCAGCTCCTTTTCTGTTTCTTCTGGAAATGCCTCGTGAGTAATTCTTAGATGTCTGTACTGCCAATGGGGTTGCACGGCTAACCATTCTTGACGTTTGTCAATTGCTGCGCGAGCAAAATCAATTAACTCTTCGTTACTCAGTGTTGCAAAAAGATTGCGACATTTCATAAAGAAGACGCCCACTGGTAGTAATTCAATCGCATAGCTGTTCATCTTGCGATACTGAGAGCCAACGAAAGCGGCCGCACCGGTACCAGCGAATGGATCGAGGATGCAACCATTTTCGGGAATATCCAGTTGTTCGAGAATATACTCAATCAGGGGGCGGGAAAACCCTTCGCGATAATTAAACCATCGAAAGATAGGCTCGCTTTTATTAGACTGAAAGCTGACCAACGAGCGCGTAAGATCTGGATTTACCTGAAGCTTGTTAAGATAGCGGTTCTCAAGTCTTGCGATCGCTGCTTTTGCTGCACCGATCTCCTCAGAGGCAATGTCCGGTGTGGAAATCGGAGGATGATTCCCTCTCGAGGTCACCATGACTGCTCAGCAAGTATACAAATTCCGAAAATTGTGAAGCCCGTGACGAGACTTGAACTCGTGACCTCACCCTTACCAAGGGTGTGCTCTACCGCTGAGCCACACGGGCAGACATCGTGGTGGGCCGAGCTGGATTCGAACCAGCGTAGGCGTAGCCAGTGGATTTACAGTCCACCCCCATTAACCACTCGGGCATCGACCCTTATTTACCACGGTTAATCAGTCTAACATAGCTTAGCCTGAGTGACCGCTACCCATTCAAACAATTTGGCAACCCCAAAAACTGCTGCTGGGGTGCGGTAGCGATTTCGACCCAATCTGCTAGCCTTGTGGGGTACAACCTTTAGCGACTGGTTGCCCCCACAGAATTCAATGGCCGAGAAAACCCCTGCAAAACGCAATCGCTGGCTCTACATCACCATCGGGCTGATTCTCGTCGTCTTCTTGGGCGTTCCGCTGCTGCCCTTATTGAGCAATGTTCTGCGCGCTCGCCAAACTCCTGCTGGTGATCCTTCAACTGTGCTCGCAACTCGCTCGACTGAGGAGCAGACCCAGCTCAGCGAACGGGAACGGGGCTTCGAGTTGGTTTTGCAGCGTGAACCAGACAATGAGGTGGCTCTGCGAGGTCTCGTTGAAGTCCGCCTCGAGCAAGGCTCCATCGCCAGCGCGCTCGTCCCGCTGGAACGTTTAGCTGAACGCCATCCTGGTCAACCAGATTATGGCATCCTGCTCGCCCAGGCTCGCGAGTATCTGGGCGATTATGAAGGCGCATTTCAGGCTTACGACGTGATCCTGACTGCGAACCCTGGTGACATCAATGCGCTGCAAGGGGTGGTGAATTTGCAACTGGCTCAGAATCGTCAGGAGGGCGCGATCGGTCGCTTGCAGGACACGCTGAAGATTGCGGCACAGGCTAATGCTGCCAACCCCGGCAGCATTGATGTCGCTTCTGTACAGTTGCTTTTGGGACAAGTTTACGCGCGCCAGGAGCGTTACACCGAAGCCCTGGCTGTCTATGATCAGTTGATTACTGAAAACACGCAGGATTTCCGTCCCGTGCTCGCCAAAGCAACTGTTCTCCAACAGCAAAGTAAGGTGAGTGCCGCGAAGTCCTTGTTTGATCTCGCTGTATCGCTTGCTCCCGCGAAGTACAAGGATCAAATCAAGCAAATGGCGGCGGAATTGCCCGATACGCCGACGGTTGGGGATGCTGATGCGGAGCCAGACTTGGAAGCGACGGAACCGGCTGCAACTGATTCTGAGACCGAAGCTGACTTAGAAGCCGGGATTAGCTTGCCCGAGGTTGAGGATGAGGGCGATCGCCCTGCTGACACCGATGGCAGCGGCCGCTAGTACAAGACGGCGGCAATAAGAGTCCCATTCAAAATCCACAACATCCCCGTGTTGCCGGGACTCAGAACTCAAAACTCAGAGTTCAGAACTCCGCGTAGCGGTATTAGTGATGGCAAATTTCGTAGTAGGCTAGGGCGAGCGCGCCGATGCTCGCAGTCAGTAGCGTGCGACTTAGCCACAACACCATTGACAAAGCCCCATGAGCAACACCCAGACACGCAAAGCCGACCACTTGCGGATCTGTCTGGAGGAGGATGTGCAGTTCCGCCGCAACAGTAGTGGTTTTGAGCGCTATCGTTTCCAGCACTGCTGCTTGCCGGATCTGGACTATGACGAGATTGACCTCAGCACGAGCTGCCTGGGCAAATCTCTGGGTGCACCGCTGCTGATCTCCTCAATGACCGGCGGCACGGCTCAAGCCAAGCAAATCAATCAGCGCCTCGCGGTAGCCGCGCAGACTTACGGGCTAGCGATGGGAGTTGGCTCACAGCGAATCGCGATCGAGAAGCCGGAAGTGGCGGATACGTTTGCGGTGCGATCGCTCGCGCCAGACATTTTACTCTTTGCCAATCTCGGCGCGGTGCAACTGAACTACACCTACGGGTTAGCGGAGTGCCAGCGGGCAGTCGATTTGCTGGAAGCGGACGCACTGATTCTGCACTTGAATCCCTTGCAGGAATGTATTCAGCCGCAGGGTGATCGTAACTTTCGCGGCCTGCTTACCAAGATTACTGACTTGTGTGGCAAGCTCCCCGTCCCTGTGCTCGCTAAAGAGGTGGGCAATGGCATCTCGGTGCAGATGGCTAAGCAGTTGGTCGAAGCTGGGGTCAGCGCAATCGACGTGGCGGGCGCAGGGGGGACATCTTGGGCGAAAGTAGAGAGCGAACGCACCACTGACGCCCGGCAGCGCCAACTCGGCCACACCTTTGCCGACTGGGGCCTGCCGACCACCGAGTGCCTGGTGGCGATTCGCAGCCTCTATCCTGACCTGCCATTGATTGCTTCGGGTGGGTTGCGGAATGGGCTGGATGCCGCGAAGGCGATCGCCCTAGGCGCTGATCTAGTGGGTTTTGCCTTGCCGTTCCTGCGCGCCGCGAGCGAATCGCCAGCCGCCGTGGACGACTTGATCCAGCTCTTGTATGCTGAATTGACGACCGCCTTATTTTGCACCGGCAACGCCACACCAGCCGCCCTACGAGCCGCAGCGGTTCTACAAAAGCTGGCTTAGGGGTTTGAACAGTAGAAGCCGCCGCCTTTTGATGATGCTGAATGAAGCGCATAGAAGCCGCATCGGGTGCAGCTCCTTCGCGACGCCAGCGGCGGTTGTCCCACCCACTGTCGGGAGCTGTTTGCGGTCAGGGGCGGCTTGGCAATTTGCAACAGATTGTGGCGAAAACTTACATTTCCTTGCAGGCGTTGGCGAGGGCGATCGCCCGCCAACAGCCTCAACCCCAGTCGCATCAAGCTTTTCAACACCAGCAGTCGCCCGAATTCTCTGGGTTACCCGATCAGAACCCACGTCGCGACATCTGCGACAATGCCTGAGCAACGACGCGCATTGACTTGCAAGAGGCAGACTCTATGAAATTGGCTTACTGGATGTACGCTGGCCCCGCCCACATCGGCACCCTCCGCATCGCCAGCTCGTTCAAAAACGTCCACGCCATCATGCACGCCCCGCTCGGCGATGACTACTTCAATGTCATGCGCTCCATGCTCGAGCGCGAGCGCGATTTCACGCCGGTCACCACCAGCGTCGTCGATCGCAATGTCCTAGCGCGTGGTTCGCAAGAAAAGGTGGTGGACAACATCACCCGCAAGGATCGCGAAGAGCGTCCTGATTTAATTGTCTTAACTCCCACCTGCACCTCCAGCATTTTGCAAGAAGATTTGCAAAACTTTGTCGAGCGCGCCCAACTAGATGCCCAGGGCGATGTGCTGCTAGCAGATGTCAACCACTATCGCTTCAATGAACTCCAAGCGGCCGATCGCACGCTACACCAAATCGTTCGCTACTACCTCCAGAAAGCGCGCAAGCACGACCAGCTTCCCGCTGGCAAAACCGAGCAGCCTTCGGTCAATCTCATCGGCAGCACCACACTCGGCTTCCACAATCAGCACGACTGCACCGAGCTGAAACGCCTGATGGCAGACCTCGGTATCCAGGTCAATGCCGCGATTCCGGCCGGGGCAACGGTGAGTGAATTGCGCCAACTGCCCCGCGCTTGGTTCAATCTTGTGCCCTATCGCGAACTGGGACTGGCGACGGCGCAGTACCTGGAGCAGGAGTTTGGCACGCCCTACGTCGATGTGACGCCGATGGGAGTGGTGGAGACGGCGCGCTGTCTGCGTCGCATCCAGCAGGTGCTCAATGCCCAGGGCGCGGCGGTGAATTATGAAGACTACATCGACCACCAGACCCGCCATGTCTCGCAGGCGGCTTGGTTCTCGCGCTCGATCGACTGCCAAAATCTAACCGGCAAGAAGGCGGTCGTCTTTGGCGACAATACCCACGCGGCGGCGATGACCAAGATTCTCGCCCGCGAAATGGGGATTCGGGTTGTGCTGGCAGGAACTTACTGCAAGTACGATGCTGACTGGTTCCGGGAACAGGTGAGTGAATATTGCGATGAGATCCTGATCAGCGAGGACAATGGCGAGATTGGCGATGCGATCGCCCGTCTCGAACCCGCCGCCATCTTCGGCACCCAGATGGAGCGCCACGTCGGCAAGCGCCTCAACATCCCCTGTGGCGTCATTGCCGCCCCGATCCACATCCAAAACTTTCCGATCGGCTACCGGCCCTTCCTCGGCTATGAGGGCACGAACCAGATCGCCGATCTGGTCTACAACTCGTTCACGCTGGGCATGGAAGACCACCTGCTGGAAATCTTCGGCGGTCACGACACCAAGGAAGCGATTACCACCAGTATTTCCGCAGATTCAGACCTGAACTGGACGCGGGAAGCTCAGGCAGAACTGAACAAAGTCCCTGGCTTCGTGCGGGGCAAGGTGAAGCGCAATACCGAGAAATTTGCGCGCGATCGCGGTTTTAGCGAGATTTCCCTCGAGGTGATGTACGCCGCAAAGGAAGCGGTGGGAGCCTGAGACTATTTTTTGTCTGGCACATCTTAGACTATCGGCTGGGTTTCGTGCCGCTCAACTCAACCTAAAGCAGGATGGGTCAGGCCGTCAGGCGGGTGTTATTCCATACGGTTCGCGTAGGACGAGGCAAAGAACTCGGAAAATACTCGCAAACATCAGCCAGCCGAATAATGCCAGCATCGCCTTGCGCGCGCCATCATCGCGATACTTGCGGCTGGTCTCGACGATGGCGAGAAATCCTGGCAACGCTCCGGCCTATGATTTCTCTAAAAGAGTACGATACTAAAGAGACTACGGCTAGGTAATGATGATGAATCAGCACTGGCACGGATTAAACCGCAGGTTAAGTTTATTCATAGTTGCATTCCTAGCTGCTTTGCTAGTCGTGATGCCGAGTTCCCTACGGGCACAGGAGCACGCGCCAGAAGTCTTATTGCAGCAGGGGCGCAGTCTTTATGAAGCGGGTCAGTATGCCGCTGCTGTGGATACGTTGCAAGCGGCAAGTCTGGCGTTTGCGGTGGCGGGCGATCGCCCACAACAAATCGTCACAGCCATCAACTTAGCGCTGATTTACCAACATCTCGGCGAGTGGTCGGCGGCGAGCACCTATCTTGTGACTGGCCGCCAACTGCTGGCCGTGGAACCATCACTCCCGGATGCCGGTTACTTGCAGGGTCGCCTCTGGGAAGCGGAGGGGCAGGTTGCACTGGCGCAGGGACAACCGGCGGCGGCGCTGGCGGTCTGGCAGCAGGCGGCTCGGGCTTATCAGGAGGTCGGACGCGATGCTGATCGCTATCGCAGTGAATTGCATCAGAATCAAGCTCTACAACAATTAGGACATTATCGAGCCGCCCTGCAACAGTTGGCAGCCTTGGAGCCGCCGCTGTATGCGATCGCAGACGTGCGCCTACAGGCAGAAGGTCTACGCCAACTGGGTCGCGTCGTCAGGGTTGTCGGTGATCTGCCGGGTCTGGAGGAGTATTGGTCACAGCTCTGGCCCGAAGCAGAGAGTGCCAATGGCGATTACCTTGCCAAGGCTGAGCAGTTACTGACCGCTAGCCAAGCCATTTTTGCTGAGGATGATTGGCGATCAGACTGGGAGTCCACCTCGCTCGATCTAGCCGCTGTCGCACAAACGCAATATTTTCGGAGTCGCGATTTTACAACCCGCGCTGGCTACGGCCTGGATCTAGCGGAGGCGAAAGTCTCACAACAAGTGCAATCGCTACTGAAGGCATGGCAACTCTATCAGCAAGTCCAGCAAGCTAGTGCGACGCCGCTGACGCGGCTACAGGCACAGTTACAAGAATTTGATCTGGCGTTGGAAGTCCGCCAGCGTCAGGCTAGTGGCGATTGGGCAAGGATGTCAGCGACGGATCGCGCGGCTCTGGCCTGGGCTGTGCAGCCGTTGCCCGTTGCCCGTGTTGCGGCTGAGTTGGCTGCATTGCCCAGTAGCCGACCGGTGCTCTTCGCTAGGCTCAAGCTGGCACAGCAGCTGATCGAGAGCCAAGAACGGGGTCGGCCGCTGGCTGAGGCGACACCGGGGATGATTGCGGAGTGGTTGACTCGGGTGAGCGCTGAGGCCGAAGAACTGGGCGATCGCGCCGCCCGATCCTATGCCCAAGGATATTTGGGGCACTGGTACGAAGTCGAGCAAGATTGGGCTATAGCACAACAGTTGACGACAACCGCGAGCTTGACGGCTGCGGGTTTAAATGCGCCAGAACTGAACTATGAATGGGCTTGGCAGTTGGGTCGCATTCTCGCGGCACAGCAGCAGAACGAGGCCGCGATCGCCGCCTACGAAGCCGCGATCAAGGATCTCGACAAACTGCGAGCGCAATTGTTAGGAGCGGGCAATCCTGATTTCAAGTTTTTGTTTCGCGATCGCGTTGAGCCGGTCTATCGCGAGTTGCTTGCCTTGCTCCTGCCGACTGAGGGCGAGACGGCAACAAAGCAACAGGGCAACCGGCAACCCGACAACTCACGCTTGCAACAAGCACGGCAGGTAGTTGAGGAGTTGCAGGTGGCGGAGCTAGAGGATTTTCTGCGTTGTCAGTTGCAGTTTCAGAATGCGGTGGCGCTGGATCGCTACGTTGACCAAGGCGATACGAACACAGCCGTGATTTACCCGATTGCGATTGGCGATCGCCTCGGTTTAATTGCCAAGTTGCCGCAGCAGACGCAATTAATCTATCGCACTAGCAACGAACCCGATACAGTTGCACAATTGGCAACTGCCATCCTGGAATTGCGCGACTCGATTGAGGAAGGGGAAGGAAATACAGATATGCAGCCCTCGCTCAGCAAAGCGTATCAACTCCTGATCAAACCGCTGGAAGCGGCGCTCGCAGCCAGTCCAGCGGATACGCTCGTGTTTGTGCTCGATAGTGCTTTTCGGAACCTGCCGCTGGCCGCACTCTATGATGCCGAGCGCGGAGAATATTTGCTCGAACGCTACAATGTGGCGCTCAATCTCGGTCTAGAGTTGCCGGTGCAACCGCCATTGCAACTGGAGCAAGCGGCAATTTTGGCGGCTGGCGTGATCAAAGAGAATTGCATTGAAGGGATGGGTTGTGCGGAACCCCTACCTGCGGTCAAGGACGAATTGGACGCCATTGAGCAACAGTTGCCTCAAGCACAGGTGTTGCGTGATGAGGCATTCGGAGCAGAGGCACTGCGAACACGCCTCAAAAAGCAGGGATTTCAGGTGGTTCATCTAGCAACGCATGGCGAGTTTACCTCTGATCCGCAGACGACAAATGTGTTGGCTTATGAAGAACCAATCACGCTACACCGGCTGAGTGAGATGTTGCGCGAGCGGGGCGATCGCCAGCCGGAGCCGCTGAAGTTGTTAGTCCTGAGTGCCTGTGAGACGGCAGTGGGCGATCGCCGTGCCACCTTGGGCATGGCGGGCGTCGCTGTCCAAGCGGGAGCGGGCAGTACCTTAGCCTCATTGTTCTGGGTCAGCGATCCAGCGACGGCCGCGTTGACGAAAAACTTTTACCAAAACCTCGCTCAGCCTCAGGTCACCAAGGCGGCAGCCCTACGCCAGGCGCAGCTTCAGCTTTTACGGAGCGATCGCTACGCCCGACCCGAGTTTTGGTCGCCGTATATCCTGATTGGCAACTGGCGCTAGGGTTGCGGCTGACAGCAATCGAGCCGGGGACGATCGGCGATCTCGGCTTGCCCAAGCGTTTGCAGCAGGGCTCGCCAAGTTGCCGAGTCAGTAGCCGCGTTTTGTAGGCGGTCGTAGATCCAGTCGTCTGTGGTCATGGCTGGGTCGGGCGATCGCCGTTGTACCCGGCCCTGGGCACGGTCGAGATAGGGACGCTCGCCGATGTCATCGGAGCAGTAGACGCGAGCGAAGACATACCACCGATACCACTGACCAGGTTGGAGTGCAGGCGCGTCGGTGAGGGGGACGGCAAGTATACCGGCGGTCTCTGGCAAGCTTAGTGGCGCTTCGTAGACGATTTCATTCGCCTCGTTTCGCAGCGAGACTTTGAACTGGGCGATGTCGCGACCCGCATGGGGGATATAAACCCAGAGGGTCGGTTGCGCTTGCTCGGTATAGCCCCAGTAATCTCCCGGATTTTCAGAATTCCCTGACGATAAGGCAATCGGGGTCATGCCGAGTTCTCCGGGTCGGCAAGGATTCGGGCGGGTGGCCCCCGGCTTATCGTCTGGGGATGGCGGTTCAGTGAAGTCACCCTCTTTGTTGAATTGGAATCCTGCCTGGGCGGGGGCGGCGATCGCTCCCAACCCACCCATCAGACTCAGCGCTGACCATAACCCCAAGATCAGACCGTAGCGGTTAGCGAGAATGGCGAGTCGTCGAGACATGGCGAATCATCAGGTTGAGGGTGACAATTCCTATCGTACTGGCAACGACAAAGGCAAATGCTGGTGCGATCAACGGTAGCCATAATCCCTGCTGGAATAAAAAATAACCCAGCAGGATGGAACTCACAAAGCCAATCATGATTCCGAGCATCCGGGAGCGCCATCGGGTCAGAAGAGTAACCAAGCTGCCCAGAGTCGCCCAGGCTAGAATCCACAAACTGTCTGCCCAATCCGGCCACCAACTGAGCAGCTTGCGGTCATCTTGGACAGCGCTAATCAGTTGGCTAGTGAGTTGAGCGTGAACAACGATACTCGGAACGGCTTCGCGCTCTGATCGCAGGGGAGTGAGTGTCGCATCGCTCGCGTAGCGATCGCCCCCAACGAGCACAATGCGATCGCGCACCAGGGCTGGCAACTGTGAGTCCAGTTCACCACTCAAAATGCGGGCAAGATTTACGATTTTCCAGTCAGCATTACGATAGTTGACGAGGATTTGATAGCTACTGACTGAGGCGGGTGAGAGGGCGTAGCCACCCGCCCGGTTCGTTAATCTGGGTAAGAATAAGTCCTGCAATTGCTGTCGCTCGGGATCCATGGATGCCTCTAGATAGCGCTCAGCGAGCCGTAGGCTCAGGGCGCGATCGCTCGGACAAACCTCGTCATCGCGATGTCCGAGCACCTGGCGTCGTACTACATCATCATGGTCGGTGACCAGACTGCTAAAGCCAAGACGGTCATCGGTGAATCCCAGTGGTGGCGGCACCGCGTCTAGCTCAGCAACGGGATTGGCAGTTTGGCAACTGGCAATAATGCGGCGATCGCGCTTCAGAGTAGTATTCAGCTCCGCATCGGAGCGGAAATCCAAAATATTCAGCCCGAGCAAGCGGGGCTGATGGGGCGCGAGTTTCTGCCAAAGCAAGTCGAGCGCCTCGGGCGATAGTGACTCCCGCCGCTCCATGTCGAGTTGCTGCTGATATTGTTTGTCTTGCTCGCCAATAACAACTAAGAGAAAACGCTCGTCTTGGCTTTCGGGGGGACGACGACGAACTAGTTCATCAAAAGCGCTTAGTTCTAGTCCCTGGAGCCAGCCCAGTCGTTGTAAACCGAGGGTGAAGCTGGTTGCCAAGATCAGACTGAGGGCGATCGCCCGTCGGTGCGGTTTGCGAGAGGTCGGGCGCTGAGATAAAGCAGGATTAGACGGCGGCACAGGCAGCATGGGTGCGTGCGCGTGCAACTCCGCCCAAGCCGGCGGCGGTACGCCCGCTCCCTGAAAGATCACGGGCAACCAACTGGCACATGGTAATTCTCCCTCCCATTCATCGTGCAAGCGCTGGCGTGCTTCACGAACCGCAACATAGAGCGGCAAGCCAGCGGCGAAGTTTTGCAGAAAGCTGACCAGGAAGCTTTGAGCGACTCGATCAGGAATCAACTCGCGCATGACGATCATCTGCGGGATGGCCAGCTCGTCGAGACGTTGCGCGAGACCGAGACCATCGCAGGAGTTGAAAATGGCGAGTTGTAGGCCGCGATCCACAGCTTTGCGCAAGCTGTACCAAAGCTCGTCAACTGTCAGACTCTCATCAGGGTTGAGATAGACCCGACCGACATCCCCTTCGGTCTCACTATGACCCGCAAAGAAAATGATGTCCCAAGGACGCGATTGTAACTGGTCGATGACTTCGCGGCGAGAGGGTTTGACCAGGAAGCGGACATCGGCAGCAGGCAGATCTTCTAGACATTGGCGATCGCGCTCGACATCGATCCCCTCATCATGACCGAGAATCGCCAGAATACGAACCTTGACAGGGCAAGGCAAATGGCGATCGAGCCGATGCACCTTAGCTTCTAGGGGTGCTAGCGCTGGCTCGGCACGCGGATAGCTTCGCAGCAGTTCCCATTCTGTCCAGGGTAGTTTTTGCAGTTCCAAATTGTTGGTACGGACGAGTAGGCGGATGTCTTCTGCTTGACCCAGTTCTTGGCGTAGGCGCTGATCGAGGGGACGAAATTCGGGACTATCAAGCCAAGCATTGAGGCGATCGCGCAACTCCCGTGCTGACTCGCAGCAAGCCTCGAGCGAGCGATGCAGCAGGATGCGTTTGGGCTTAATGCGGTAAGGGGCATTCAGATTACGGTAGTGATCAGACCAATGGGTCTGCAAAATCTGCGCGAGATCTGGCGCAGCGGGAAGGCGGCCTTTGAGGCGCAGAAAGCTGACGGGATGATCGCCGTCGTCGCCGATTTCGAGGCTAGCGCGCAAGCCGTCCGCGAGATCGCCATCCAGTTCGAGAATAACGAGTTTGCTCATAGATATTCAGAGAGCGCGATTCAGGATGCCAACGGCAAGGCTACGAGTGCAGTCTCGGCAAACACCGAGCGGTTTTACGCGGACAGGCAAAGTTACTGAGGCGCGCATCGCGCTGCATAAAAACTGGGCAGTCGAACCGAGAGCATACTGACAGGTCTGTGGCACTCCTGCCCTCCTGTCAATTGACGGTCAGAAATAGACTCTTTTTAGCCATGGCGATCTAGCCATATAAGTATAGCCCGTTTCTCTCAGAAGGTCGCTCAGATGCGCGAATTCCATCCCGGTCTACGCGCTGCTCCGTAGCGGCCATTCCAGAGATCATCAGGGTTGTAGCTCCTTAAAGATTTGATGAAGTTGCAACCCCAACCCTGAACCCATGTAAGAATACTAATCGTCAATCTACGAGTGTCTGACTATTCTGAACACTTGCTCAGGCCTCTGCAAGTTTCAGGGTGACTTTGGTGATCGCGAACCTCGGCTCTGCGGGCGATCGCGACTCACTCATCTCCCGACATCTACCAGGCTTTCACCATGAACAACACCAAACTCCTGACCGGCACTCTGGCTAGCGCTCTCGGTGTCGCTTGCCTAGCCGTTCCCCTGTCAACCGAAGCCAGCGTCTACCGCGACGGCTGGTACTACTCCATCGACCCCAGCCACGACAGCGTTGCCTTCAATTTCGAGACCAACGAACTTGATATTGGCAACTCGATTTATGAAATCTATGGCATGGCGATGAAAGAGAACCCAGAAACCGGCGAAATCTGGGTCGCGATCAACAGCAACCTCCCCCTGACCGGCCGCAATGTGCCAACCGTCGTCAACGACTTTCCGGTTCCCGACGGCAATATCGGCTGGGGCGACCTCTGGTTTGATTTCTCCGGGACGGGAAACTTTGAGGAGGCGTTTGCTGCTGATCAAATGTATGGTGTGCGTTTTGCAGACACTAATGATTCGGGCGTCAGCGCCGGTGTATACCAAGCTGTGCAGGGCACGAGCGTCGCCAGCACCAATGCCGGCTACTGGAATCTGCGCTCCTACAACGATCAAATCTTTGACGCGAGGGGACTCAACTCCTGGATGGGAGACAAGCGCTGGAACGACCCCTACTACGATCCCTACACCGACTACACGACGGCGGACGGGCAGATGCCCAATGTCATTGAATCCGGCCAGCGTATCGGCGATGTCACAATCCGCACCGAAGAAGAACTCGCCGCTCAAGGCTTCAGCACCGATCTATTTTTCCAGACCGCTGCTGACATGATCGCCTTCAGCTTCGCCAAACCGGCTGGCTTCGTGGGCAATTTCGTCGCTACGATTCTCCAGGAATGTCTCAATGACAGCATGGCGCTCCTCGGCAGCTTCCCACCTGTTCCTCAACATCAGCCCGACCCCGATCCTGATCCCGACCCGACACCCGTACCGGTAGATGAGTGCGAGGTCAGCTTCTCACAGCTCGAAGCCCTCGCCCCTGACGAAGTTGACGGGGATTGGAAAATCTTCTACGACACCCTCAGCAATCAGTGGTACGACCCGCCAGTCTACACAGGGTTTGAGTTTGAAGCGCTCGACGGCACCAGTTTTAAGCAACTCCTCGATTTCCCCTGCGGGATTGTTACTGAAGATGAATTCAAGGTTAGCGTTGAAGACGCCGACGGGAACCTGACGCATATCTTTACAAAGCTGGGGCCCGGAGACAGCCTCAGTTTTGAGGACTATTTCGATGAGCCGGTCACGCGGTTTACCATTTCGGAAAAGACATTGATCTCGCCTGCAATCCGTTAGACCCAATGCCACCTCCAAACTGTCCACAGGCATTCTCCTTGCAAGTGGAGATGGATACAGAAATTGGTAGTCTCAGGATTCGTCCCATAGCTGAAATAGATCACCTCCCCTGCTATATCGAAGAGGACTGTATCGTCCATCGCCCGATTCCGGAGCCTCAATCTATTCTGGGACTGATGATTCTAGGTTTTGGTGCTCTGACAGAGCGTTGGTGGCGTCGCAAGCGCTAGATATGCAGAAAGACCTGGAGTGTCCCGCTTTGGTACGCTCCAGGCCTTTTAACTTCGAGATTGCCTCCAGCTCCTCTTGCGAAGGGGGAGTTTTTGGGTGCGTTTTCTCCGGTTCAGTTGCTGTGTGGCAGGAGCAGTTGCACATTGCCAAAGGGGCATGTATCCAGAGAGGACAGTACCGGTTAACTGTCCATTGGCTTATGGATACCCGTCCACTCATAGGCGCTAGCTATTCTATGCTCCTCCGCAACCACCCCACTCTTCTCAAAATCGGCAGCGCCATCCCTCGCTATGTCAATAAGTTGTAGATGGAGAATAGGAGATTCGAACTCCTGACCTCTGCGGTGCGATCGCAGCGCTCTACCAGCTGAGCTAATTCCCCCAGTGCGTCCGTCATTGTAGCATTACGAATTCCTAGCCTGAGAGCACGAGTGCGCTACAACCTGTTCCACACGCTCCAGCTCGATTTCGCCCAGCCGATCGACTGTCCAGTTCGCCAGTCGCTGCAACATATGGAAGGGATAGGTGTTGGCGACACCGACGACTTGGATGCCGGCCTGCTTCGCGGCGCTGATGCCGGCCGGAGCCTGCTCGATCGCCAGGCAGTGTTGTGGTTTGATCTGCCGCTCCGGAAATTGACGATTGAGTCGCTCCAGGGCCAGGTGGTAGCTGTAGGGATCGGGCTTGCTGCGTCGTGCCTCATCGCCCGTCACTGAGACAGCAAAACAATCGGCCAACTCCAACCGGGCGAGCACCGCTTCAATATCGGCGCGGGTCGCACCGGTCACTAGGGCGGTCAATATTCCCTGGGTTTGCAACTGTGTGATGAACTCGGGCACATCGGGATAGCTGGGCACGGTTGACCATTCACTCACTCGTTGTTGGTAGGCCTGCGCTTTTTTGGCAATGAGCTGGTCTAGATAGGCATCGGTCGCGACGCGACCGCGCCGACCGAGCAGTGCGCGCAGCGCCGCGCGATCGCTCCGCCCGAGACAGACCTCACGAAAATCCTGCGGAAACAGGCGCAGATTCTCGCTCAGCATCAGCTCGGCGAACAACTCCTCATGCAGCGCCTCGTCATTGACAATGACGCCATTGAAATCGAATAGGACGGCTTGCAAACTCATGGCGATCGCCTAAAACCGCTCAAACCGCTGCTGCCCAATGGCCGCTCGCGGTCGCGGGCGCAGGCGAAGCTGCCAATAACGGTTTTTGGGCGACGGTGATCTGATGCAGCCACCAAAACTCCTGAGCACGAATCGCTTGGAAATTGGCATTTCGCAGCCAAGTATCGAGATCGCCAGCGGCATAGGCTTGAATGTGCGGCTCCTCAAAGACCCGATTCAGCCATTCCACCGAACGTAACGCGGCTTGGCGGCCGTCCACAATCGCTACTTGACCGCCAGGAACGAGCAGCCGGAAGCACTCATGGAGAATGGCTTGGGCGATCGCCGGTGGGGTTTCATGGAACAGGAGCGCGATCGTGATCAGATCCACGGAGTTCGCGGCTAGACCTGTGGCTTCTGCGAGGCCGTGCCGCCAGGTAATGTTGCACCCCGCTGTCGCCGCCTTGTCATCCGCCATCACCAGCATATAGGGCGAGAGATCGAGGCCGGTCACGGCGGCGCTGGGAAAGGCTTGCTTGAGCCGGAGGGTCTGCGAGCCAGTGCCACAGCCAAGATCGAGGATGCGGCGCGGCTGACCGCCGATGGCATCAATAAGCGCTTGACGCACCCAGTCTTCATTCGGAGGGAGCACATACTGGGTGATCGGGTCGTAGGAGACGGCGGCACCAGGATTGAGGTAACCATCGGTGATGCCGTGAAAATTTTGTCCGGCGTAGTAGTCGGGGTAGGTGAGGTCAGGATTGCGGAAGCGATCGCCCTCGGTCTGCCAATCCTTGCTCTCGTAAAAGGCTTGCAGCGCCTGTTCATCAAGCAACGACCGGATCAACGGCTGCAAAAATTGTGCCCAAAGTGTTTGCTGAGCGGCCATAGAAGCTAGCGCGGCCCATGCAGGCGGCAGTACAAAACTATTGCGAATTGTAACAAATTGGGCGCGCTCAGTTCCGAAGTCCTCACGACTTCTGCTTCAACAGCCAGTAGGTTTTCATGCGACCTTTGCCCTTGACCTCGACCTCGCCACGTTCCTCAAACTCATAGTCCGTTTTGAGCAGGTCGTAGGTGTTGGCGGTGACTTGGATTTTGCCGGGTGTGCCCTGCGACTCCATCCGCGAGGCGACATTGACTGTATCGCCCCAGAGGTCGTAGCCAAACTTGCTGACCCCGATCACACCAGCGACGACGGAACCGCTGTTGATGCCGATCCGCAGCGAAAAGTTTTCGCCGGTCTGGGTGCTGAATTCTTTGATGAAGTCGAGCAGATCGAGCGCCATCCGTGCCACGGCATTGGCGTGGTCGCTGCGGGGGGTCGGCAGTCCGGCTACGGCCATGTAGGCGTCGCCGATGGTTTTGATCTTTTCTAGGCCGTGGCGCGCGGCGACATAGTCAAATTCTGAAAAAATTGTGTTGAGAACTTCTACTAATTCCGTTGAGGAAATCTGCGTGGAAAATTCTGTGAAATTCACTAAGTCTGCAAAAATCACTGTCACATTGTCAAAGCTATCGGCAATGGTGCTTTCTTCATCTTTTAAGCGCCGGGCGATCGGTTCGGGGAGGATGTTGAGTAGTAGATGTTCGGAGCGTTCCTGTTGATAGCGCAGGGCTTGCTGAGCGCGTTTGCTCTCGGTCACGTCGCGCGCCACCCAAATCACGGCGGTATCTGAGAGCGGCGAGACATTGGCAGAAAACCAGCGATCAGCACCATTGACCTGAAGGAAGTATTCAACCGTTTGGGCGGTGCGCTGGGCGAGCACTTGCTGGATGCAGTCGCGGTGTTGAGTGGCCTGCTCTGGCGGAAAGAGATCGTCGATGGTTTGCACGGTGGTGCTTGCGGGCCAATGCACGGTTGAGCGTGTCGGCGCAATTTTCAGACAAGTGCCATCGCGATCAAAAACGGCAATGGTGTCGCTCATGGCGGCAAAAAGGGCGCGCAACTCGGTCTCTGAGGCTTGCAGGGCGGTTTCGGCGACTTGGCGATCGCTCACTTCCTTGATCAACTGTTCGTTTTGCTCCTCGAGCATCCGCTGGAGGTTGCGGAGGTTCAACTGGTTTTCGACCCGCACCAGCACCTCTGCAAACTGGAAGGGCTTGGTGATGTAGTCTACGCCGCCAGCCGCAAAGGCTTTCACCTTGTCGAGCACTTCGCTGAGGGCGCTGATGAAGATGACTGGAATGTCGCGGGTTGTCTCGTCCGCTTTCAGGGCTTGGCAAACTTCATAGCCATTCATGCGCGGCATATTGATGTCGAGCAGGACTAAATCGGGTGGTGAAGCTTTCGCCGCTCGTAGGGCCATCTCGCCGCTGATCACGCTACGCACCTCGTAGCCTTTTTTGCTCAATAGCGTCGAGAGTACGCGCAAATTGTTGGGCGTATCATCGACGAGCAAAACATTGCCAAGCGAGGATTGTTCCGGTGCTTCAGTCATTATTTAGCCGTGTACAAGGCGCTGCCACAATTTTTGCCAGCTCATCCCAGATTCATGCTACTCATTTTAGCCGTTCGATCCGGTTCTCCCCTAGAAGAGGGTTGAGAAGATGATCCAGGTCAGCCAACCGGTCGTCAGGAGGGCGGCCGCTGTCCACCAAGTCGCCGCTGTCACCGATAGTTGCAGGAGTTGTACGGCGCCATTGTAGAGGAGGAGCACTGTCCAGCAGACAGCTAAGACCGAAAGATTCACCATGAACGTGGCCCCGAGTGGGTCAGCAAAACCGCTCGCCAACGCGAGACTACCGACGGGGAGTAGTGCCACGCCGCTGAGCCAAAAATCACTGGCCCAGGCGGCGCGGGAATGCCAAATCAAGCGGGCGATCGCGCTCCCTGCCGCCAACACCGCCAGCGGCACTGCGCCGACTAGGAGCAGATTCACTGGCTCAAAGCGAATCAGATCCCGCCAGCCCCAGTACACCCCGCCTAGCCAAGCGAGATTGGCGATCGCGGCATAACCCAAACCAATCAGTGCTGTCGGCAGCGGCCGCAACTGGGCTGGAACCGCCCAACTGCCGCGACTGGGATTGAAAGCCACCTGCACCAAACCGAGCGCCGCCTGTCGGCCCAGGCTGAGCCACTGTCGCCAGTGCCACAAATTCCCTTGGCTGCGACGCAGGGTGGCGATCGCCAGCCGCTCACCACTGTGATCGCCCTGAGCCTGAAAGAGTTGCGCCGCCTGCCGCCAATCGGCAGCGGCACGGGCGCGATCGCCGAGGTCGTGGTGGGCGAGGCCGCGATGGTAGTAGATATTGGCTGCTTCGGGCGCATTGTGCAGGGCTTGCTGGTAGGACTCCAGGGCTGACTGCACAGAGCCGAGGCGATAGCGCGATCGCCCTTGGAAGAAATAGGCTTCGGCGCAAGTCGGCTCGACTTGCAGCGCTTGGCGGCAGGTTTCGAGCACCTCGCGGTCGTCGTTGAGCTTGAACTGCGTCTCAGCGGCTTTGACATAGGCGGCGAGGAACTGTGGCTCCCGGGCGATCGCCTCACGGTAGGCCGACAGCGCGCCCGCATAGTCCTGGCGCAGAGCGTGCTCGATGCCGCGCAGGTAGCAGTCGCGGGCATCGCGCGCCACGCCGAAGGCTGGTTCAGGGTCAGCGCGATCGCGGTCGTACTCGTGACGGCGCTCGGGGTCGGAGAGTACTTCGTAGGCCGCACAAATTTGCTTGAACTGCTCTTGGGCCTCGGCGTCGGGATTGAGGTCGGGGTGATATTGACGGGCGAGTGCCCGGAAGGCCGCCTTGATTTCCGCCGTCGTTGCCGTTGGGGCAACCGCCAGCAGGGCGTAGTAGTCGGGCACGTCAGACATAGAATAGGGTCAAGCGCTAGGATGCAGCGGGGGTGTCCTCAGTTTCTGCCGCTGGCGACGGCGAGGCTGAAGGTGAGTCTGCGGAGGTGGGTGCGGGTTGCGGTTCGCGGGGGGCGGGCGGCGACGAGACGCTGGGCCGGGGTGTCGGACGGAGGTTGGGGTTGAGGGTTGGCACCGGCGACGGTGAGGCACTTG
>JAAUTY010000018.1 GCA_012031265.1 Spirulinaceae cyanobacterium SM2_1_0
TTTTGACCCTGATTTTCATCATGGGGTGCAAGGTTTTTGCAACCTTGGGAGCCAAAACCTTGCACTTGCTGTGCCCCAAAAGTGGCTGAAGCCCTTATCCTGTGAGGATCTTAGCTTTTTTCAGCAAGCCCTAAATAGGGCTTTGCTCCTCTAAAATGCTGAGGTCGGTGAGTACGGGCAAATCAGCAAGACCAAACATGGCGATCGCCTCACCGTCCTCTGATTCCAAAGGTAGATATCCCACCAAGCGCGGTTGCAAGCTTTGTAATTGCCAAGAACTGAGTGGCTCAACCAAGCTAACCGCTATGGAGTCTATGCTTGTAATTTGCTCTGACCACAGCGCCTCCATCAAGATACCAGTCAGCAATAGGTTTGCAACTTCAGACTCAAGTTGGCGATTGGCGAGCAAAAGCGTGATGGGGCGATCGCCAGCCGACCCACTCACTGTTTGAATCAATGTTTGCAGTTGAGCTGCCAAGACTGTTTCTGGCTGCGACCAGTCCGGAAAAGCGATGAAATTCAGCTCTTGCAGATTGAGATCGGCTAGTGTTGTGTTCACCAGTACTTCAAGTACTTGTGCAGCCATCTGTGACCAGGAAAATTGCTTGGCGCGTTGTAAGCCTCGCTCAATGAGCTGCTTGCGGACAGTGGGCTTCTGGATTTCACACAGAGCATCCATCATGCCGGAGAGATCGCTAGCATCGACATACAGGACAGCATCACCACCTACTTCAGGAATTGAGGCATTGGGGCAAGTAATGACTGGACAACCACAAGCCATTGCCTCGAGTACAGGCAAACCAAAACCTTCATAAATCGAGGGATAAACAAGTGCGATCGCACCCGAAAAAGCCTGGCTCAACTCAACATCATCCAGGTGCAAAGCATGAATTACAGTACCCGGTACAAAATTGCGGAGAGTCTGATCAATTGCGCCTGGATTGCCTGTACAAAGGATTTCAAACCCGAAGCGCGTTGGGAGCTGTGAGAACGCTTTAAAAAATAGCTGTACATTCTTGTAGCCGGTAGTCGCAGAAGAGACAAGGAAAAAAGGTTTCTGAATCGCGTATTTCTGCTTGAAACTTTCCACATCCTGCCTTGTTGCCGGGTGAAAAATAGAGTCCACCCCACAATAAGCTACGGTAATCGCTTCGGCATTAATATTGGGGAAGTAATTTGCTAAATCCTGGGCAGTATTGTTGGAGATACTAATAAAATTAGAAGCATATTGAATGGCGCGATGCTTCTCCTGCCAGATTGGATTGGTAGTATCGCTACCCAATGCTTCTGGAATCATATCATACGCCATAAATACAGAGGGCGTAACGATAGGGATCGTATAGTACGTCGAGATAAAAATTGCCGCGTTTTCTTCATCGCAGACAGTTTGTAAGATTTGGCGGTCACGTTCAAGATCGTTGTAGTCATGAGGTGGGATGGTTCGATACTTGAAGTTGGGAAACTTGGGGGCAGTACCAGCACGATCAACAATAATAATTTGGTCAGCCCACTCTAGCTCAACTGACCATAGTGCTAGAATTGAACGCCACAGTCTGGCAATACCAGTCTGATAGCGTTGAAAAAAAACGCAGTCGATTACGATTTTAGCTGAGGATTGTCTGGATGAAGTGCTAAGCTCTGAGACGGAGCAATCGAGACCAGTGGGAACATCTTTTAATAATAGCTCTTGGAACTTCGGAAAGATTCCATAGTGGTTAAAATCCAATATTCTAGGCAAATCCGGAGAAAAATTGCGTTTAGTCAGTAAGTGAATTGATGCGTTATTTGTATATAGATTTAGTTGTAAAGCCTCAGCCAGAATCCGCATGGATTCAGGTGTATGGATACCGATATGTTGACCTTCTTCAAGGGCGTAGTACGGCCAAGCTTGCGGCTCAGGGTTTGAGTCAGGTAACAACTCAGTGCTCAGCAAAATGCTGTCGGTAAGTTGTGAAATTGCGTGAAGGTCTTCAACCGGATTTGGCAAGTGTTCAATCACCTCAAAAGCAGTCACCAACTCATAAGTCTCGCCACTTAGTTCTTCGCGCTTACGATCTAATGCAAACTTATGCTCGCAGTAGCGGTCATGACCGTAAAAATCCAGACCCAAGTACCACATCAACTGCACAAGTGTCCCGTAACCCGATCCATAGTCTAGGAACTGTGCCTGGGGATCGAATAAATTGACGATAACTTTAAATGTTAATTGGGCAAAGACAATGTTTCTAGCCAGTAAACCGTAATCAGCCCTGGCTATTGGGTTTTGGTAAGCTTCCGCTAGCCAATATGGTTCCTCAGTCTGCACAAACCGGCAGCGAGTGCATTGAAAGTAATCAACCTCATACTTTTCGAGAATCGTAGCACGCGAGAAGAACTGACTCTGAGAGCCGCAAATCTTACACTCTGTGGAGTTTTGATGCATATTTGGCTTTGATGCTCTCTAGAGTTATTTGCGTTCTGAAAATCAGTGAGCGCCGAGCGCCATAAGAATTTGAGCACAAGGCATTCAAACAGGGAATCGTATGGCTAAAAATGGTAATCAGGACTATTCTTCGGCTGACGTCGCAGGGTCTGGATCTGTCCCAGATTCGGGAGATGCTTCTGGCGCAATGCCACTAGAATCTGTTGGCGCGGGACTGGGTGAGCTTTTGGTTGCGCCACTTTCTAAATACTGCTCAAGCTGGGTGCGGAGTTGCTGAATCTCCTCGTTTTCGGGATCCAGCTCAATCCAGCGATTGAGGGGTTCTAGGGCGGCGGCGAAATCTTGACGTTGGATTTGGATTGCGGCGATCGCCTGCAACACCCCTTGATTTTCGGGATCTTGCTTGGAGAGTTTTTGCAGTGGGTCGAGTGCGGCTTCGAGCTTGCCTAATTCGATGCGCGTGCGGGCCAGTCCTTCTAGCGCCGTCAGGTTGTCTGGCTCTCGTTCCAGCACGTCAGCATAGCCCTGCTCTTGGTTCTCTAGCGCTGCTGAGTTGACTTCGCCATTTTGTGGAGCGCCGGCGACCGGGGCCGCTCCCGGCGCGGTCTGGCTGTTCCCCCCCATGAAGGTACTGGCAGCAAAAAAGACTGTTGTACCCAAGAAGGCAAAGCCCGACAAAATCAAGATCGCGCGCTGGAGCAGAGAGCGTTTGTTAGACATATATGCTTCGAGATTGGAAAGGGGCACAGAAACTCGCTAATCTTAGTTTAAGTTACCCGGCTTTGTACTGTGGGTGATCGCATTCTCCAAACTTTCCCTCATGCTTCTCACTAGCTCTGTGCTCTTGACTTGGTTGCGCTCGCCGGCCGTCCGGCAATGTTTCGCGACAGGGGGCGCGATCGCCCTCGGGGTCATCGCGGTCATCAGCTTGCAGCGCCCGCGCCTCGCAAGGCTGGTGGACACCGAGACCGTGATCTCCTCCGCTGAGTATCAGCGCCAAGCCGAGCAAACGCGGCTCAACCTTCAGTTACTGCAAAACATCCCCACTTTTGGGTTTAGTAACCTCTTGGCGGACTGGATTTTTCTGCGCTATCTACAATATTTCGGTGATGACGAAGCCCGCGCAGCGACCGGCTATGCTTTGACGATCGACTACTTTCGACCGATCATCGGCAATGATCCACGCTTCCGTGACGCCTACCTCTTCCTGGCGACCGGCGGCTCGCTCTATGCGGCTCAGCCGCAAGCGGCGGACGAGCTGATGGCTTGGGGGCTGCAATTTATGCAACCGCAGCAGCCGCCCTACAGTTACTGGGTGTGGGAAAATCGCGGCGTCAATCAGCTTCTTTTCCTCGACGAAGCCAAAGCCGCACAAAGCAGTTTTGAGCAAGCGGCGGCCTGGGCGGCAACTTATCAGGAGGCTGATACTCAGGTTGCCGCCGCGAACTTGCGTCAGACCGCTGAGTTTCTGGAGCGAGATCCCGAAAACACACTGGTTCGCCTAGCGGCTTGGTTTGGTGTGCTCAGGAATGCTCCTGATGAGACAACCCAAGAGCGGGTGATTCGCGAAATCGAAGCCCTCGGCGGTCGCGTTGAACGGAGTCCGGATGGGGGGTTCCAGTTGGTTCTACCGGACAGCGAGTGAGAACTCAGCTCGCCAGCAGGGGCCGCAGCCGGGTGTAGAGCAGCAACCCGGAACTGAAGCCGCTGAGACTGGCGATCGCCAGCACCGCGAAGGCAGGCCACTCGCCGTATTCAGCAGCCTGCAACTCTAGGCGTGCCAACGCTCCTGCTGCTAGCACCACCAATAAATGGGCAAAATAGCGCAGCCAAGTCAAGGCAAGGACAGCCGCAAACGCAATCACCACAACAGCGACAAAAGCGCGGGCATCCGATCTGAGGATGCTCGCTAGGGCAGTTCTGACCAAGCTACTGGGTGCCGTGAAGGCGAGTGCAAGTAGCACGATGGCACAGGCTGCCAGTGACCAGACTTGCCAGCGGGACGTGGCTGCTGCTGAGAGCCACCCCAGAACGGTGTAGATCAGCCAGAGAATGGTCACTGAGAGGAGGGGAATGCACTTGAGGAAAGACACAGGGACGTGACCGATGCAGCCCTCTAGGACATGGCTTGGATGATGTAGTCGAAGTAAGGTTCTGCTTCTGTGACATCTTCTGCTGAAAGCAGTCCGAGGGATGCCTCCTTTAGGCAATTGATCGCCTCGACCATACCGGGAACTGGAACGTTGAGAGCGTTGTACATTTCGCGAACCCCGATCAGACCGATGCGCTCAATCGGTTCCTTGTCGCCCGCGAGAATGCCGTAGGTGATCAATCGCAGGTACCAGCCGTAGTCGCGCAGACAGAGTGACCGCTGGCGCTGACCAAAGGCATTGCCGCCGGGTGAGATAAAGTCAGGGCGCTTGCGCCAGAGTTCTTTGCTGGCGCGATCAACGATCTTCTGTTCGTTCTCAGCGAGGGTCTCGGCGATCCGCATCCGTTGTTCGCCCGTGCTGAGGAAGCTCCGGATACTCTGTAACTCGCCACTGCTCGGATAGCGAAGCTCGTCGTCGGCTTTGAGGATGACTTGGCTAACTACGCTCATGTTATTCAGGGAAATTTATTTAAAAGCCACTTTGTAGTGTACCGACTTGGCGGTGCGGAGTGGAAGGTGAGCGCTATCGTAATGAATCGTAACCAAATGCCGGTGACCTGTCAGCCGCTGTTAGCCTGAGTCAGAATGGTAGGGAAGGAGCCGCACCATTTTTTCCTGCCATCCCCACGATTATGAGCGCATCGCCTCAGTCTCAGTCCGTGCCCGCCGAGCAGTGGCAGCAGGGATGCTGCTTGACCCTCATGATCGATGATCTGAGCGATCGCGGCGATGGGGTTGGTCACTGGCAGGGACGGGCTGTCTTCGTTCCGGATACGGCACCGGGCGATCGCGTCCGCGTCCGTCTGCTGCGTGTCAAACCCAGCTACGCCCACGCCCGCCTCGATGCGGTGCTGGACTCGTCACGCTACCGCCGCCGTCCGCGCTGCATCGTCGCGGACAAATGCGGCAGTTGTCAGTGGCAGCACCTTGACGATGACTATCAGCGTCAGGCTAAGCACCAACTCGTGGTTCAGGCCCTCGAACGCTTGGGGGGTTCGTCTCACCCCTGTCGCGCCGGTACTGACGGCGGGTGACAGTCTCGGCTACCGGAATAAAGCCACCTATCCGCTGGTGCGGGCGGCGACGGGTCAGGTGCAAGCGGGCTACTACCAGCGCGGCACACACCGCCCGATCAACCTCAATCAATGCCCAATTCAGGACGAGCGCTTGAATCCGCTGCTGGCGGAAGTCAAGCAAGACATTCAGACGCGCGGCTGGTCGATCTACAACGAAGAGGCCCAACGCGGTAAGCTTCGCCATTTGGCCTTGCGGATTGGGGCACGCACCGGCGAGCAGTTCCTGACCTTGGTGACGGCGGATGCTGGCTTACCGGGTCTGGCTGAGCAAGCCGAGATTTGGCTGGCTCGCTATCCTCACCTGGTCGGGATCGCGCTGAATTTGAATCCCAAACCCGGCAATGCCATCTTTGGCGCGCAGACGGACTGCATTGCCGGTCGTGCTTATCTTCAGGAGGGCTTTGCCGGGCTGACGCTGCGACTGCGCCCCGATACCTTTTTTCAGATCAATACGGCAGCGGCTGAGGCGTTGTTGGGGGCGATCGCCGCACAACTCGCCTTGCAGGGGACAGAAACTCTAGTCGATGTCTACTGCGGCATCGGCACGTTCACGTTACCGCTCGCTCAGCAGGTTCGGCAGGCGATCGGCATTGAAGTGCAAGCCGAGGCGCTGGAATTGGCGGGGATCAATGCAAACATCAACGGCATTGACAATATCACTTGGCAAGTGGGTCGCGCTGAGGATTGCTTAGCGCAACTATCAGTGCCACCGGATGTCATTCTCCTCGATCCGCCGCGCCAAGGGTGCGATCGCGCCGTCATTGAGCAATTGCGACAGTTGCATCCTGCTCAGCTCGTCTACATCAGTTGTAAGCCCGCGACGCTGGCACGGGATTTGCAGCGCCTCTGCCAGGATGACTGCTACCGCCTCACCCATGTCCAGCCAGCCGATTTCTTCCCGCAGACGGCTCATGTTGAGTGTGCTGCTTTCCTGACCCGCTCGGAGTTGGTGAATCTTTAGCCGTAAAACAGCCACAGGCAGTTTGTAAAGATAAGTAAATCGAAAGCCCATGATTAAAGAAGTTGATGGTAATTCTGCCAAGATGACGGGATGAGTGATTGGGGACGGCGGGCGAAAACTCGGCACTTTCTCTGAGCCAGAGCTTGCTGCTATAATGGATCTATATGCGGATTACCGTAGGAACTGCGCTTGTAACCCGGGCGTGCTTCAGGATTCCGTGATCCAAATAATTAATGCGTTCGATTCCTTTCCAACTGTTTGACAACAGAGCTACTGTTTTTTTCACTTGCTGAAGAAGTTTTGTAGTCAGGGCTGAGGTCGTTATTAGTAAGTGCAATTAGCGGTGGCGAATGTAGTTTGGATGTCAGGGTTTAATTTTTTAGCTGCAAAATATGATGTATGTGACGGCATCAGCCGCGATCAACTAGTGAGTTCGTGATCGGGATTCGGCTGGTGTGGATGGAGCTTTGCTGCTGCCTAGGTCTCTGTCAATTTACGAACCAGTCGGGCGCTTTCAGTTGTAATGTCCGCCGCTAGAGTCAAACTTAGAGGTAAGTCGCGTGATTGCCATTTCGTTGCCTGCGCCTCGTCGGAGTTGGGAAACGCTGAGTTTCGCGTCCACCCTGTATTTGTGCCCTGTCCTAGAGTTGCTGATGGCCCATGTGCCGTCGGAGTGGGAAGTTGAAGTGCGCCTAGGTTTGCAAGAAGCATTGGTCAATGCCGCCAAGCACGGCAATAAGCTTGATCCCAGCAAAACCATTTCGGTGCAGTTTTCAATGACCGACGGCCTCTATTCTTGGGTGATTCTTGACCAAGGTACTGGCTTTACCCCGCAGCCAGATTGTTGTGGCGATGAATCAGAGACTCTGATTCCTCCGGAAGATTGGGAACGGGGTCGGGGTTTGTGCATCTTGCATCAGGTTTTTGATCAAGTCCACTGGAATCGTCGCGGCACGGAACTGCATCTCTGCAAGTATAAAAAACGCTAACGGTCGGTCTCAGAGCGTGAACGACCTGCGATTGGTTGGGGTGCAATGGTCTAGAGCACGCGAATGGCGGCGACGGCAGCAGCGATTCCTGATGTGAATTGCCAGGTTTCAGGCGATCGCACCGCATTCCCAGTACAAAGCTGGTGTTCGACGGCAGTGAGTGTCTCGGCTAGCGAGCGCACGATCGTAATCGGTTGATGGTCTGACTGCCGCTGCAAGCGTGCCTGTTGGCGATCATAGAGGCGCGATCGCGGCAAAGCAATCAAGGGCCGGTTTAAAGCTTGACACTCGTAGACTGTATGATAGCCTCCCCCGCCGACGACCAGCGTTGCGGCTGGCAAGACAGCGAGCGCTGGATAGAGTGATCGCCACAGCGCCGACGGGCAATCCGGTGGTAAGTTCGGCGCGAGACAGCACCAGCAGAGTTGCGGATAGTGGTCGTGCAGCGTGGCGAGCAGTTGTCCGTAAGTTGTCAGCTCATCAGCGCGACCTGCCGCGAGTACGATCGCCAGAGGTCGGGGATCATGGGCGAACCCCAGGCGTGATCGGGCGATCGCCACTGACGGGAGTTCCGCCGCTGCGTAGAGCAGCCAGGGCGCGAGCAATTGGGCTGTGGGTAAATCCGCGAAGGGAACCTGGCTGCCTTCCCCTGGGATCAGAATTTGGTCGTAGCAGCGGGTCACAAAACGGCGCAGATTTTGCACCCGGACATAATCAGGATTGAGGTCACGGTGAACCAGGATGCGCGGGATCGGCAAGCGCGATAAGAGTGTTGCTAGCTCACCGACCAAGCCACGCGGAAAGGTATCGACAATCAGGCGATCGCCTGGTGCAGTCAGCAGACTGTGCTCAATCCAAGCCCGTGTCGCGGCGCGGCCGAGGTCGGGCGATCGCCAACTAACCTGCAAATTAGCTCGCGCCGCCGGGTCAAATAGCGCCGTCAAGTGCGGCTGCACCCAGGGCCAATAGCGACTGTTGACCAACAGATGGACATGCTGCTGGCGGGTCGCCTGCCGCGCGAGGGCGAGAGCGCGCTGCAAGTGACCGAAGCCACCCCCGAGAGCGTAGATTGTCCAGGTTTCCTGGCTCAACTGGCATCCAGGTCTTGCTCGAAGTCGGTAGAGGTGACGGCAAAGGCAGCGGCATCCGCTTCTGTGAAGTCGTAGTTGCTCGCCTCTCCCGGTTGTGCCTCGGCTGGCGTCAGGTCTTCGGTGTACTCGCTGCCCCAACTGCTGCCGCCGTAGTAGCCGTAGTTGGGATAGATCGACCGCTCGCTGGCGAGAAAGTAGGGATCATCGTCAATTTCGCCACCCTGGCAGTGGGGGCAGTGCTCGCGGCTGGTGCGACCGCAACGGCGCGGAAACAGGAAACCGACGAGGCGATCGCAAGGCATTCCGGGACTCGGCGCGGCCCCGGCAGCGGCCTGGCTTGCGAGTCCGGCAACTGGGGGCGACTGACCCGCAGGCGCGACCGTGACGCCCCAAGCGCGCGCCGGTTCTGCTTCAGCCGCATCAGGCGCGCTGAGCATCGTGACCGTCAGCTCGAGTGCACCGAGTTGCAGGCGATCGCCCGTTTGCAGGGTGACGGTTTCGCCAGTGTAGGGCTGCCCATTGACCCCGGCGGTGGCATCAGGACGCAGGGCGATCGCCAATTCCCCCAGCGTATTCACCTTCAAAACGCCGTGGTAGGGACTCAAAGCCGGGTCAGCCAGGATCAGCCGCGAAACGCGCTGCCCGTTGAGTTCGCTCGGGAGCTGTGAAAATTCTTGCCCAAAGGCAACCGGCGTCTCGTACTGCGGTCGGCGCGGTCCGCCAGTCATCGGGTCTGTCCAGTCCAATTGGATCCGCATGACTCAAAGTTCGGGGTACGAGGTTGAGTGGCTCACTGCTAAAGGGGTCAACTAGCTTGATTGGCGCGGATGCGGGCGAGATTGAGGATTTGATAAGCGCTGAGCAGCATCAGCGTGATCGTTTGTGCCAAAAGGGCGGCGCTGGCTTCCTGGGGCAATGTCACCTTCATTGCCAGGCGATCGCGCTGGATCTCGAGACCCTGCAACTGGGCGACCTGGGGCAATTGAACCGCCGAGCGAGCAATGTTGGCCAGACGCGCCAGATCAGCGTGCTGCTCAGCCGCGTAGCGCAAAGCCAAGTCGATTTTAAAGCCTTTGTGCTTCTCGCGGCGGCGAGCGTTGTTGTTCTGGTTGCGCCAGGTACAGACGATGTAGCGTTCGAGCACCGTGAGCTGAAACTTGGTGCCGTCGGCAAAGGCACTGCGTAACTTCAGCCAATTGTCTTCAAAATATTCGTTCTGGCGCTCGCGGTGGCGGCGATTGGGTGCTTTGCTGACCGATTTACGGGAGTCAGTGATCGGGGCGAGATCGAGGCGGAGACGTAGCTTTTGGTCAGGAGCAATATCACGTTCTAGCAATGTCAGCAAGCGGCTGAGACATTCGTGGCGGTAGCTCCGCTCGCTGAAGCCACGGGCCTCAAAAAATTGCAGTTGTTCGTAGAACTTCTTGGCTCGGGAGCCAGTGTAGGCAGCTACACCGACTGCAACTAAAAACCCTGGCACGCCTAGAAAAACCCCGATCGAACCCGCCGCCGTGATCAGAGAAATGCTGAGGAAAACAGTAATCACCGCCACTGCTGACCAGCTTACCCAAGTGTTGCGCTTGCGCGTGTAGTGGTCAATTTGGGTTTTAACATAGTCCTGCCAACGGATGAGTTCGTCCAAGTCGGTTTGCAGGGGAGCGATCGCCGTGATGTTCTGATAACAGCGTTTTTGGGGTGCAAAGGCTGTGATTGCGGGTCGATCGGCGGGCAACTTTTTCATCACATTTCCCCAGGACTTCCGATATTCAACACGCTCCGAAGATGATTCTCCCTCACTGAATTTAAGCCGGGGTTATGTCCGTTGGGCGGCTTGAAATTCTGACTCTACGGGCGCTGCTCTGAATTTACCGCCAATTGGTGCAGCGGCGATCGCCAAAGCTGAGAATTGTGTCAGTCAGTCTGGGCTTTGTTACAATTCCCTCATCATTGTTAACATTCAGCTCCCATGCTTAGTGACTGGCTCCCCTTCCAAATCCGCATCGACAGCGCAATGGTTGCGGGTGCCTGCCTGTGGGCGATGGCGCTTTACCTGGGGCTTTCTGGCCCGCGCGAGTGGGCGATCGAGGGGCTAGCCCGTTGGTTTAACTTTGCAGAGCGATCGCTCTATATCTCCGCGAAGGAATTTGAAGCAACCCGCGCTGCCCGTGAGTCTCAGAATGCCTTCTATGCTTCAGTGCTCAGCATCGTGCCCTTCCTACTGTTGGGGGTGCTGTGCAACTATGGAGTCGAGCTGAGCCTTGGGCGGAGCTGGGCGATCAGTGTCGGGTTGATTGCGATGATTAGTTCGGGTGTCTACGAACTGGGACGGCGCACGGGGGCAAACTCCTGAGCCACATTGCCTGTTTGCCAGCCATCTTTCCCGCCTCAGCCAGTAACTATATGATGGGTAGCTCATAGTGTCGCGATGGCGGAAGTTTACGGCGACTATCTTGAAGATCTCTCCGGCAGCCTCGAGTTCTTGTCCGTTAGCTTTCAGCCCAGCGTGATCGCCTTGCAACAGCGCTGGCGCAATGGCGCGCTCGCTAGCTTCCTGGTGACTTACCTCCCTAGCTTGGCGATTACGCTGGACATCAATCTGGAGGAGCAACTGGATGACCTCAGCGCGGCGGTGAACTATATCGCCAACGAGTTGCTGGAAAATGCCCTGCGCTTTGGTCAGGCTGTGGTGCAGGAGCCGATCGGCTTAGCCCTTTACCTGTACCGCGATCGCCTCGTTTTGCTCGCCAGCAACACCCTATCCACCGGTGCTCGCAAACGCCTGCAAGCCTTCATACAAGCCCTCCTTGCCCGCGATCCCGAAGTGCTCTATGCTCAGCAACTGGCGCGTGATGCCCGTGCCGATACCGCTGCCCAGCTCGGCTACCTGACCATGCTCAATGACTATCAGGCTGAACTCGGCTGGAAGTTTGAGCCAGCTCGTGAGCCGGAGCTGGAGCGGGTCACGGTGATGGTGCAGTTGACGGTGAATCGTGAGCTAGCTAAGGGTTCCGATTAGCCGTGTAGCTGCGGCGATCGCGTCAACCGTGCTACGATCCGCCGCGCCTGGCTTGCTAGACTTGAAAGTCATTGAATTATTAATTGTTGGTCGTGAGGTGTGAGATGGCTGAACCTGACTTAAGTGCCTTACGAGACTCCGAAGCCTTTGCCAAGCGCGAGCGCCAACAGGACTATCCCCTCAGTCCGGTGCCGCCAGAAAATCGCAAGCCGCTCTGGTCGCTCGCGCCGTTGCTCATTGGCTTCACGCTCTACTCTGGAACGTTATTTGCCGGCGGTGTGGTCGGCCCCGCCTTCAACTTTTTCCCCGACCTGTTGCTGATTATCCTGGTCGGCAATCTGATTCTTGGCGTCTACGCGGCCCTTCTGGGCTACATCGCCGGCGAAACCGGGCTCAATACCGTGCTGATGGCGCGGTTCAGCTTCGGCAGCATCGGCTCTCGCTGGGTGGACTTCATCCTCGGTTTCACGCAGATTGGCTGGTACGCCTGGGGTTCAGCGCTGATCGCCGATCTGCTCAACCAACTGGCGGGGGTTCCGGAAAGCTTCAACTGGCTGATCATTCTCATCGTCACCTACGCTTTTTGTGGCACCGCCTATGTTGGCTATCGGGCGCTGGATTGGCTGAGCCGCATTGCTGTCCCGGCGATGGTGGTGCTGATGCTCTGGAGCTTGGCGATCGCCACTGGCGATGTTGGCGGCTGGGGAGGTCTGCAAGCGCTAGAACCCGGTGAGCCGCTAGCCTGGACGGCCGCGATCACCGTCATCGTCGGCACTTTCGTGTCCGGCGGCACCCAGGCGACGAACTGGAGCCGCTTTGCGAAAAATGGCAAGATTGCGGCACTGGCGACGCTACTCGCCTTCTTCCTCGGCAATGGTTTTCTGATTTTCAGTGGTGCCTATAGTGCCCTTGCTTATGGTGAGCCTGACATTGTTAAGGTGATGGCGCAGCAAGGCTTGTTGCTCTGGGGTCTGATTCTCTTTTTGTTAAATATGTGGACGACCCAGGACAACACGATTTATGCCTTCTCGGTGGCGGGCGCGCACGCCTTTCGGACTGAGCAGCGTCACCTGCTGGTGCTCGGCGGTGCGACCTTTGCCCTGGCACTCTCCTACGGCGGCATTTATGAAAGCGCTCAGTTCATTAACTTCCTGCTGCTGCTGGGCACATTCATCCCGCCAATCGGGGGCGTGATCATGGCCGATTATTGGCTTTATCGACGCGGCCAATTTCCAAGCCTCGACACCACCCAGCCGCTGTTCAACTGGGCGGGGGTGATCGCCTATGTTGGGGCGTCGGCGATCGCCTACTATGCACCCGGCATCACGCCGATCAATGGCATCGCCAGCGCGCTCATCCTCTATTTCCTCGTCAGTAAGGTGTTGGCTCCCCGGACATCCTCAGAAGAATTGTCGTAGAGCGCGCGTGGCTGGCGAGCCGCTGTCCCCCAGATGGTCAGCGCACGATTACAATCGGTAGCAAGTACTCAGCTTGTGGGCGAGTGCTGAGAACTGGAGAATATTGTCAGCCGCTGTCTCGCTTATGAATCCTCGTTGCCGCCAACTTCTGCCTAGCTTGTGCCGCGTGACCGGGGCGATCGCCACGGCGATGTTGCTTCCGGCCTGTTTGTTTGAGAGCCAACCGGGTTCACAGCCGCCCGATGACCTCAACCCACAAAACCTACCCGGCTTTGAAGTCAAATTTCTCGCAGGCAGCGCCTTGGGCGACTTCTGTGAGCAAGCCGCGAACCAGTTCAATCAACAGCAGCCGCAGCTTGACGATGGTAGTCCATTTTATCTGCGCTGCGAGACCAAGGGCAGCGGCGATGTGGTGCAAGAGGTCGTCAGCCTCACGGAACAGTTGCAGGCGGGGACGCTGGCTGCGGAGGCACCGGAATTTCCCACCCTGATCTCGGTGGATGGCGAAATTTACCATAGCCAGATGGCTTATCAAGTCGCGCAGATTGTGCCTGGTGAAGACTACATTCCGGCGATCGCCGACGCGCCACTGCTCGCGTACAGTCCGATGGTGTTGATGACGACGGCGGAGATCGCGCCGGGACTGACTGAGCAGGAGAATATCTACAAAGCCTTGTCTGAGGCCGAGACCCACCGCGACCTCGATCCCAACGCGCCGCAACTGCCGATCCACTTTGTCCAGACCGCGCCGACGCGCTCAAATTCTGGCTTGCAGACCTTGGTGGCGCAGTTTGCGGAAGTCTCAGGCAAGCGGCCGGAAGCATTGACTGTGGCTGATGTTGAGCAGTATCGCGATGCCGTGCGGGCAATCCAGAGCAAGGTGACGCGCTACGGCGCTTCGACGAGTTCGCTAGCCAGATCGATGGTGGCGAATGGTGTATTTTGGGCGTCGATTGGTTCGGTGTACGAGTCCTCGGCGATCGCTGCCAACAGCGAACTCGGCGCGACGGCGACGACGCGCTACCAAGTGGTCTATCCCGATGCCACCTTCACATCCAATATGCGCGCCATTTTGCCTGACGCCCCTTGGGTGAGTGAGGCGGAGCGGGCAGCGGCGACGCAGGTGATTGAGTTTTTGCGATCGCCAGAGATTCAGCGCATCGCCGCTGAGCAAGGGTTGCGCCCCGGTGTGCCCGGTGTTGAACTGGGCAACAAGTTTTCGGAGCAGTTTGGCGTCGAAGCCAATCCGAGCTACGACTCCTACCGTCCACCAGCACCGGAAGTCGTCGAGGCGATGCTAGAAAGCTGGCGCATCTATGCCAAGAAACCCTCACAAGTGGCGCTGGTCGTGGATACCTCTGGCTCGATGCAGGGCCGCAAGCTGGCGGCGGTGCAGAATACTCTCCTCACCTACATCCAAAACCTCGGCCCACGCGAACAAATCATCATCATCGAGTTCAATTCAGAAATCCAAGCGCCGATCATCGTCGAAGGGACACCAGAGGGACGCGACGCGGGCATCGCCTACATCGGCCAAATGCGTGCCCGAGGCGGGACGCGCCTCTACGACGCGGCCTTGGCGGCCCGCAACTGGCTGTCGGACAATCTGCAACCGGAGGCGATCAACGCCGTCTTGATCCTGACTGATGGCGAAGACTCTGGCTCGGCAATTTCGTTAGCACAACTGGAGCAGGAACTGCAAACCAGTGACTTCAGCTCCGACCAGCGTATCGGCTTCTTCGCCATTGGCTACGGTCAAGCGGGCGAGTTCAATCCGCAAGCGCTGGAAAAAATTGCCGAGGTCAACAGCGGCTACTATCGCAAGGGCGATCCGGAGACCATCGCCCAAGTAATGTCGGACTTGCAAGTTGAGTTCTAGCCGTGTGCATTCCCTTCCTCCCTCTAATCCTCCTGCCGCCGCTATGAACTGGTCGAATCCCCTGCATCATCCCCTCGCCATTCTGGCGGGCGGCATTGTTCTGGTGGTTAGTGTGCGCCTGCTGGCGTTGCCGAGTGCGATCGCCCTGCCTGCGTCGGCGGCGATCGCGATTGGCGGCGCGCAGCTCCTGGGTTGGCGACAGCCGCAGCGAGCGAAAACCCTTTTGGCGTCAGAGTTGCAAGTGTTGCAAGCAGTGGCGAGGGACTTAGCGGCGAAGGCAGAGAGCTTGCGCCAAGAGGCGAGCCGATTGCTGGCGAGCGGTTCTGGGCAATTAGAGCTATTGACAGCGGTGGAATATGTTTGCGATCGCGCTCAAGAGTTGCCTGAGAAGGTTGCAAAAATGACCGAGCGCTTACAGGACAATGACTCACTGCTATCCATCACCGCCTTGCAGCAACAACTCCTCGAAGTGCAAGCGCGCCAGCAACGCAGCACCGGTGCAGCACAGCAACAGTTGGTGCAACTGGCGGCGAGTTTGCAACGCAACATCGAACTGGCTCAGCAGGGTGAGGATGCTCGCCAAGCACAGGCGATCGCGCTCTCAACGCTGATGACTGACTCCGCTGGGGCGTTGCAGACGTTGCAGAATCGCTTGCGGACAGCCAACTTGGCAGATGCCACAGCCTTGGTCGAGTTGCGGAGTCTGAGCGAGGAACTCTCTGGCTTTCAGGAGAGCATGGAGCTTTTGGTCTCGCGCTAGCATACCCGCCAGCGGGCGGTAAGCGAGAGCCGCCATCACACCGAACGCAATGATGAGAAGCGCGGGGACAGAAAATGGTGACTCAGGTTGGAACGGGTCATCAATTCAGGGGCAGGTTGTCGCGCAGTTGGGCTGGAGTGAATTTGGCTGACAACCGGTAATGGTCGGATTGCTAGCCGATTTAACGGGTCGAGTCGAATCGGCAAACAGGGCGCGGCGCAATTCTCGGAGGATTCCTAAGGAGGGAAGCCAACAGTTATTGGTAGTAGATGTTGCTGGTTTGTGTGAAATAGCCGATGCAGTTGTTCATCAAAAAGTAGACGACGAGTAAGCCTGCTGCTGAGGATGCCACCAGCGTCCCCGCCAGCATTAGCGAAAACTCTTGGCGGTTGAAGGCCTGCTGCATCAGGTGCAACGACCAGGCAACCAATGCCACGTCAAAAATTAAAATAGAAACCAGCATATTAACGATTTGTAACAATTTTCTTTATTCTAATACACATTTCCAGACCGGGTAATCCTCCCTGCGGCAGCGTAAACCGCAAGTAGCTCTGGTCTAGCCCTGGTTTTCAGGGGCGAGTGACGATCCCCTGCTCGCTTAAGTAAGTCTTAATATTTGCAATGCTGAGCTGACCGTAGTGCAGGAGTGAGGCGAGTAGGGCGGCATCGGCTCGAGCGATCGCCAATGCCTCGCCAATGTGCTCCACCGTCCCCGCTCCCCCGGAAGCAATGACTGGAATCTCGACTGCCTGGGTCATCGCCCGCGTCAGCTCGAGGTCATAGCCCGCCTGGGTTCCGTCGGCATCCATGCTGGTGACCAGCAATTCCCCCGCGCCGTGAGCTGCAACGGTCTCGGCCCAGGCGATCGCATCTAAGCCCGTATTCTCCCGACCGCCGCGCACAAACACGTCCCAGCCCGAGCCGTCGGAGCGCCGCCGCGCATCGATGGCGACGACGATGCACTGCGCCCCGAAGTGATCGCTCGCCCGCCGCACCAACTCAGGGTCACGCACGGCAGCAGAGTTAATGCTCACTTTATCCGCGCCTGCCCGTAACAATTTTTTAATCGTTTCTAAGGAACTGATGCCGCCGCCGACCGTGAGGGGGATGAAGACCTGTTCGGCAGTTTGATAAACCACATCAAAGATGATATTGCGATCCTCGTGGGTGGCGGTGATGTCCAGAAACACGAGTTCATCCGCACCGGCTTCGTTGTAAACCCGCGCCAACTCCACGGGATCGCCCGCGTCGCGCAGGTTGACAAAGTTAACGCCCTTGACGACGCGACCAGCTTTGACATCCAGACAGGGCACAATTCGTTTGGCAAGCATAGTAATTCTGAACTCCCAAAAGTCAGGGAACAGGCTAGAGTGATAGAACACCTTACTCAGTCGGTTGGCTGGGGCGGTTGCCGCTCAGGGCTGGTGATTCGCCTGATGGCGGCCGGGTTCATCCTTAGAACCGCAAACTTCGCACGTTTCACTCCGCGTCATGGCGATTAAGCGCACTTCAAAATCCGATGGCGATCGCGCTCCGGCTCCACCCAGCGCGGCCGCGGCGACTGAGAATCTCCTCGCCGCCGCGGCAACCACTGAGGAAAAGGACGAAGCCACCAACCCAGAAATCAAGCTCCGACCCCAACGCCTCGCTGATTATATCGGGCAGAAGGAGTTGAAGAAAGTGCTGGAAATCGGCATCCAAGCGGCGAAGCAGCGCGGCGATGCGCTGGATCACTTCCTCTTCTACGGCCCGCCGGGCTTGGGTAAGACGACCTTGGCGCTGATTCTCGCCGCCGAGATGGGGGTGCAGTGTCGGCTGACGACCGCCCCAGCCCTGGAGCGCCCACGCGACATCACTGGCCTGCTGGTGACGCTCCAACCCGGCGATATTCTCTTCATCGACGAGATTCACCGCCTGAATCGGACGACGGAAGAACTGCTCTATCCGGCGATGGAAGATGCACGACTCGACATCACCATCGGCAAGGGGCAGAGCGCCCGCATCCGTAGCATTACGCTGCCGCGCTTCACGCTGATCGGCGCGACGACGAAGGTGGGGGCGCTAACTTCGCCGCTGCGCGATCGCTTCGGCAGCATCCAACGTCTGCGCTTCTACGAGCTGGACGAGTTGCTGGCGATCGTCAAGCGCACGGCCGGTCTGCTCAAGGTGGCGATCGCCGAAGATGGCGCGATCGAGATCGCGCGGCGGGCACGCGGGACGCCCCGCATCGCCAATCGCCTGCTGCGCCGGGTGCGCGACTATGCCGAGGTCGAAAAGGCGAAAACGATTGACAAACCGCTTGCCGCCGCCGCACTCGCTCTCTACCATGTCGATCCGGCGGGTCTGGATTGGACGGATCGCCTCGTGCTCGGCGCGATTGTCGAGCGCTTTCAGGGCGGGCCGGTGGGCTTAGAGGCGGTCGCGGCAGCCACGGGTGAAGATGCTCGCACGATCGAGGAAGTTAACGAACCTTTCTTGCTCCAAGCCGGTTACCTCAACCGCACGCCGCGCGGCCGCGTGGCAACGCCGAAAGCCTACGAACACCTGGGCTACAGTCAGCAGCTCGAATTGGGTCGGCTATGGAGCTGAGTACCGCTTCTACCGCGAAAATGTCCTGTGTGGTAGGGGCGGGTTTCAAACCCGCCCTTCAAACCCGCCCTTCAAACCCGCCCTAAATTCCAGCAATTTGGGCTTCCCAATATTTTTTGAAGCGGTCTCTCATACCAGATCCGATTTACACACCCCGGAAATCAAATATGCGGTCGTAGGGGCAGGTTTCAAACCTGCCCCTACTCGGCGGTGAATTCCCAATCGGTGAACTTGGCATCGGCGAACGCCGCTAAGCCCGCGCGATTCAGGGTGCGATACCAGTGGCGGGCGATGCGCGCGTCTTCAGGATTTTCGCGATAGAGCTGTACAAGTTCCGCGAGCATATCGTGCCAAAGTCCCCGTTGTTCGTAGGTGCGCAGTCGTTGGGCGCGCGCAAGGGAGTCGAGGCGCGATCGCTCCCGTGCCGACAGTTCTACCCGCTCCAGCTTGCCAACCACGCTGTAAGTGGAGCTGGCTGGCTCAGCGAAGTTAGAGAATAAGGTGAATTCCCACTCATAATGTTGACCTGGCTCCAACGCTGGCAGGCCTAGTCGCTCGAAGCTCAACTCGAGAATGCCAATCTCTTCTGCATTAGGCAGTTCAACAGTCTGCTCGTAAACCGTCTCGCCTTGTTCATCGGAAATCCACAGCTCGAAGGCATCAGCATTCGTCGCCGGAATGTAGAGCCAAAAGGTCGGGTGAGCTGCCGTCGTTGCTGAGGTTGACGTGGATCGGCAGCGGTGGGCTGCAAGGCGGCAACGGGTAAGCCGCTGTAACTCCAAATCGAAGCCGGACACCGGTAGCCAACATCCAGCCACATGCCATCTGGCTTAGGGTTCACCACCGGGCGATCGCCTCCACATTTGCGACCATCGAGGGCCGCTGTTTGGGGCTGAACAGTCCGGTTCGCCCTGGGGACTGGTGGGGCAGCCTGAGCCGAAGCCAGGGTAATGGCGGCGCTGAGGCTGAGGGTGGCGATCGCTAACAGAGATTTCATCGCTCAGATCAAGGATCGGATTCCTTCAATCTTAAGTGACCCATTTTGGCAGCGGCAATCCCTAGATTTGCCGAATTTTGGGCTGGCCGTCAACGATCTCGCCGATCAGCACTAGGTCAGTGCAGTTCACAAAAATACCGTTTTCGAGCACGCCAGGAATGTTGTTCAGCGTCTGCTCGAGACCGACCGGGTCGGGGATGTCGGCGAAGTGAACATCCACGACCAGATTGCCCTGGTCGGTCACCACCGGCCCGGCCTTCTTGACCCCCATGCGGAGTTCGGGTTCGCCGCCGAGCTGGGCGATCGCCCGCATGACGGGGGTGATCGCCATCGGGATCACTTCCACCGGCACTTTGAATTTTTCGCCCAGCTTGCTGACCAGCTTGCCGCCATCGACCACGACGATGAACTGCGCCGCCAGGTAGTCCACGACTTTCTCGCGTGTGTGCGCTGCGCCGCCGCCCTTGATCAAGTTTTTCTGGGGATCGACCTCATCGGCCCCATCGATGGCGAGGTCGATATGATCCACGGCGTCCAGCGAGGTTAGCGGAATGCCGTATTGCTTTGAGAGTACTTCTGCCTGGAAGGAGGTGGGGATGCCGACAATATCTTTTAAATCGCCGGTTTTGAGGCGATCGCCAATCGCGGCGATCGCACAAGCGGTCGTCGAGCCAGTGCCCAAGCCGACAATGGTTCCCGACTGCACCCGTGCTGCTGCCGCTTTGCCGACTTCTTCCTTCATCACGGCCACTGGATCGGTCATCGTACTCCTCCTAGATCGCGATGGGTCGCGAAGCAATTTCGGTACTAGCGTAATGGCGCATGGTGACGCAGCGCTAGAGCTATGCAAAATTCACCCCCGATTTGCTGAGCCGCGGCGGTGAGTCTGGCTGACCCAGCCGCAAAAAACCGCCCTCGCTAGCTCGAAGTTTCTGGAGCCGGATCCTGGGGCTGTGATTCTGCTGCCTTGGCTTCGCGTTTTTTGCGCTCATTGGCGAGGGTATCTTCGATGATGATGCGAGCCTGCTCCATCTTCTCGACATTGCCCTGGTATAGCTCGAGATCCTTCTCCAGCTTATCGCTGGGGATGTTCAAGCTCTCGCTAAGTGATGCCAGAATCTCGTTGCGCTTCTCCGTGTCGCGGGCGATCTCCGTGTCGGCGCGCTCGACGAGGGTGTAGAGACCGATGGCGAAGAGGCGGCTGTACTTGAACTTCTCATTCGTGGCGACAGCCTGGAGAGTGTCGTGCAACAGTTCGGTTCCATCCAACGGCGGGAGCGCGCTGCGCCAATCGGCAAGTTGTAAGGGGGAGAGGCGGTCAGCGATCGCCCGTAAGCCATCCGCATCGTGCCGGTACTGATCCGGCTCCGCTTCGATCGAGCGACAGAGTGAGCCAAAGATCGAGTCCCGATCGACATCTGGTCGGTAGCCAGCCATGAGGCGGTCATAGGCTGAAACCACCCCTAGTGCATAGATGGGATCGTAGCGAAAGAGGTTGTTGACGGAGAGTAAGTGCATCTCCACCATCAATTCTTCAACCACGCGACGATAAATCGAATTGACCGGGCGCGTGTGGCGAGCGTAGAAGCTCCGTTTGGTATCCGAGAGCGTGCGGACAGCGTTCACAAAGTCGTCAGGCTAACAGTACAGCCTCCCTATTCTCGCACAACCGTTCTGATTTTGCTGGCGATCGCCCTCACTTGCCCCTCATTTCAGCATCGTTGCTGCCAGAGCAGTCCTATTCTTCCCCCTGGGGTGATGCAAGCCCTGACTGACCTCGGCACAATGCCAAAACAAGTGGAAGACTGACCGCTGGCTATTCTAACCGCGTGTCATGTCCAACTCGATTCCCGCTGTCAGTAGAGTTGTTTTATGGCTTTTATCCAAGCAGAAGAATTGAAGGCGTTGGTGGCGAGTGCCGACCAGCCTTGTGTTTCGATTTATTTCCCCACGACTCGACCGGGGCAGGACGCGCACCAAAACTTGATTCGCCTCAAGAATCGGGTGACGGCCGTAGAGACCCAGTTGTGCGATCGCGACTGGCGCGCGGCACAGATTGATGAACTCTTGCAACCCCTACGTCGAGCACTCCCGGACGACAACACCAATTTTTGGAAACAGCAAACGGGCGGCTTGGTCGCTTTTCTCGCGCCGAGTCGCTTCTACTACAACAGCTTGCCCCTCGACTTCGAGCCGCTGAGCATCGTTGCCGAACGCTTCTACATCAAGCCGCTATTGCCGCTGTTTACTGAGCGTGAGCCATTCTATATGCTGGCGATCGCCAAAAACTCCCTCCGCCTGCTCTGGTGCGACCAACAGCAGAGTAGTGAAGTTGATCTGTCTGATCTGCCCCTTAGCCTCGCTGCTGCCCTGCGCTTCGATGATCCTGAGAAGCAGTTGCAATTTCACAGCAGCCAGGGCGGCGGGCGAGCGCCGGTCTACCATGGGCATGGCAGGAGCGGCACCGATGACAAAGACGACCTGCGGCGCTGGTTTCAACAAGTGGATGCCGTGCTGGGCGATCGCTACCAAGATCGCCCCGCGCCCTTGGTGCTGGCTGGCGTAGAATATCTGACCGCCCTCTACCGTGAACTTAGCGCCTATCCAGACCTCATGTCTGAGAGCATCAATGGCAATCCAGAAGCGGTAACTGCTACTGAACTGGGTGAACAAGCCCAGCAACTGTTGCAACCCCGTCAGGCACGTCGCTATCAGGAGATGGTCTCCCGCTATCGTGAGTTGCTGGGCACGGGTCAGGCTACCGCTGATGTGCAGGCAGTTATGAACGCTGCGCTCCGGGGTCAAGTGGAGACGCTGTTTGTACCGCGCCGCGACCAGCTCTGGGGGCGTATGGATCCCGATACTGGTCAGATCATCTTGGACAATACCGACCATGAGTGGCGTGAAGACTTGGCAAACCTAGCTGCCGTTTGCACGTTTCAACAGGGGGGCAGCGTGTACGTGGTGGATGCGGACGCGATGCCCAGTCCGACCGCAGCGGCGGCGATTCTGCGCTACCCCGTGATGGCGGGTCAGCCGAGCCGTTGAGTAGCTGGGAGCAGCCGGCGAAGAACTCTGAGGAAAAGCCAAAGCTACACCCAGGTCGATCGCCCTTAACGTAAACTGGGGGCGAATCGGTTGACCCTACGGCGCGATCGCGCTGGCCTGCCACTGCTCAGAGAATTTGAGGTTTGCGCTTATGGATGCTGTCGCACTTTGGCAACGCTATCAGGACTGGTTGTACTACGACCCCGACCTCGGATTCTATGTCGATGTCAGCCGGATGCGCTTCGATGAATTTTTCGTCAAAGCGATGCAGCCCAAGTTTGAGCAGGCCTTTGCGGGCATGGCAGCCCTGGAGGGCGGCGCGATCGCCAATCCTGACGAAAATCGCATGGTCGGGCACTATTGGCTGCGTGACCCTGACCTCGCTCCCAGCGCGGAACTGAGGCAGGAGATCGTCGAGACCCTGACCCGTATCCAGCAGTTTACCAGCCGGGTTCACAGCGGCGCGATTCGCCCGCCGAGTGGTGGTCAGTTCACCGACATTCTCTCGGTCGGCATTGGCGGCTCCGCCCTCGGCCCCGAATTTGTCACCGCCGCCCTCGCACCTGTGGATGCGCCCCTCGCCATCCACTTCAGCGACAACACCGATCCGGCTGGCCTCGACCGGACGATTGCCGAAATCGGCGCTCGCCTCGCCAGCACCCTCGTGCTGATCATTTCCAAATCCGGCGGCACGCCCGAAACTCGCAACGGGATGCTGGAGGTAAAAGCCGCCTTTGCCGCGCGCCAATTGCCCTTCGCCGCCAACGCCGTCGCGATCACTGGTCACGGCAGCAAACTGGAGCAGACGGCCCAATCTGAGGGCTGGCTCGACATTTTCCCAATGCACGACTGGGTGGGCGGCCGCACCTCGGAGCTATCGGCCGTGGGTCTCGTGGCTGCTGCTTTGCAGGGCATCGACATCCAAGCCCTCCTTGACGGCGCTAAGGCGATGGACGCCACCACCCGCCGCCCCGACTTACACCAAAACCCGGCGGCTCTCCTCGCCCTCGCCTGGTACTACGCCACCAATGGCAAAGGCGACAAGGACATGGTGGTATTGCCGTACAAAGACAGTTTGCTGCTCTTTAGTCGCTACTTGCAGCAATTGGTGATGGAGTCTCTGGGCAAGGAACGCGATCTCGATGGTAATGTCGTGCATCAGGGCATCGCCGTCTACGGCAACAAGGGTTCGACTGATCAACACGCCTATGTACAGCAGTTGCGCGATGGTGTGCCGAATTTTTTTGCTACCTTCATTGAAGTCCTGCGCGATCGCCAGGGCGCATCGATTGAGGTCGAACCGGGAGCTACGTCCGGCGATTATCTCTCTGGCTTCTTGCAGGGGACACGTCAAGCCCTATTCGACAATGCCCGCGATTCAATCACCGTCACCATCCCCGCCGTCACGCCCCGTAGCGTCGGGGCGCTGATCGCCCTCTATGATCGCGCCGTCGGTCTCTACGGCAACTTGGTCAACGTCAACGCCTATCACCAACCGGGAGTTGAGGCCGGGAAAAAGGCGGCCGCCTCGGTGCTGACCTTGCAAAGTCAGGTGCTGAAAACACTCCAGCAAGCGGGGCAACCCCTGAGTCTGGTTGAACTGGCGGCGCGGGCTGGCGCACCCGAGAGCATTGAGACGGTCTACAAGATTCTGCGGCATCTCGATGCCAATGATCGGGGGGTGAAATTGAATGGCGATCGCGGTCGTCCCAGTCAGCTACAAATTTCCTGGCAACCTTGAGCCGATGAATCAGGCGATCGCACTATTGATGTCTTGCAAAAGATTGACAATGGAGCGACTGCCCAGTCATAATGAGAAGTTGCGTGCTAAATACCGCTTGCGGAACTGGCGGAATTGGTAGACGCGCTAGATTCAGGTTCTAGTGGGAGTTATCCTGTCCGGGTTCAAGTCCCGGGTTCCGCATTCTGACCGCAGTCCTCACCGGACAACCCAAGTTAGGGCAGGCGTTATGCCTGCCCTTTCACTATTTCGATAGAGCCGCAGCCGCCCAGGCATCCTTATGTCGCGTCCATTGATCGCCAGTCGCCAGAACCCCCTAGTCAAACAACTGTGCAAGCTGCACACCGCGAAGCAGCGTCACCAGCAGCAATTATTTCTGGTGGAAGGCACGCACTTAGTCGAAGCGGCCTGCCAAGCCGAGCGTCAGTTTGTGATTTTGTGTAGCACCTCAGCTTGGCAGGAGCGCCACCCGCAGCTTTGGGAGCAGGCGCTAGCCCGCACCGAGCGCTGGGAAACAGTGACGCCAGCAGTACTCGCCGCGATCGCCACCACCGTTCAACCCGATGGCATCGTCGGCGCGATCGCCCGCCCCGCCTCCCCTCGCACTCCTGACCCGACGACGCTGAGCCTCGGCCTCGCCGTCGAGCGCCTGCAAGATCCGGGTAATCTGGGCACGCTGATTCGTACCGCCGTCGCGACGGGCGTGGAACAACTCTGGCTGAGTGGCGATAGCGTCGATCCTGACCACCCCAAAGTCCTGCGCGCTTCCGCTGGGGCCTGGTTCCGCCAACCGCTCACCGTCAGCGCTGAGCTGGGGGCGACACTCCAGGTCTATCGCGATCGCGGCATTCAAGTCGTCGCCACCGTCCCTCGGGCCGATGAAGACTTCTGGGCCGTCGATTGGCAGCCGCCCAGCATTTTGCTCCTCGGCAATGAAGGTGCGGGACTGTCCGCCGCCGTGCTTGCCTGTGCCGATCGCCAGGTCAAGATTCCCTTGCAGCCGGGGGTTGAGTCGTTGAATGTCGCGATCGCGGCGGCCCTGCTGCTCTACGAAGTCAGCCGCCAACGCCGCCGTACTTAAACTCAGCCTTGGTTCGCTTTCGTGATCTTGACGGCACCCCAAAACATCAGGGCGCTGACCGGAATGCTAGCGGCGAGAATCGCGGCAGTCGCCGTCGTGCCGTAAGTGGGGTTGCCATAGGCAAGTTCAAAGATCGAGCCGACAGCGGCGATCGCCGTGACACAAGATCCCATGAGTAAAAGACCGCTGAGCGGCGTCATCTGCACCATTGTCTCAATCCTGCTTCCTAAAAAAAATTCCCAACCCTCAATTCTTACGCCACCGGACGCACTGCTTGCACAGAGAACTTGTGCTTCCTCAATTCCTCAGCCAAGACAAGACCATTCTGCACCCGATCGACGAACAGGACACCCGTGAGGTGATCCATCTCGTGCTGAATGACACGCGCTAGCAACCCATTGGCATTGAGGCGCTGCGGCCGACCATTTTCATCTTTGAATGCGACATCAATCGCTTGGGGGCGGGTCACATCCAGATAAACGCCCGGAATGCTCAGACAACCTTCCTGAGCATCGCAGACTTCGCGGCTGAAGGCTTTTAGCTGCGGGTTAATCAAGACTAGGGGCGGGGTCGTCGGTTCGTCCGGCTCACAGTCAACTACCAACAACTGCTTGTGGACGCCGACCTGCGGCGCGGCTAAACCGATGCCATCGGCACTATACATAGTTTGCAGCATCTCCTGCACCAGCTTACGCAGCCCCACGTCAACCTTGGCGATGCGCTTGGCAGGGGTACGCAGGACGCGATCGCCCAGATAATGCAGATCTAACGGCGGATTCTCCAGCTTGGTCTTATCAAAGGTTGTGGAAACAGGCATACTAAAATGTTGCAGACAGCAGGTTCTAGGAGCGCAATCACTCGAATTTTGATTTTAGCGTGCAACCCGGGCAATCGGCCGATCCCTACAAGTTGGTGCTAGGTTCAGGCGGCGAGTAGCGTTTGGTAGAGATCGAGATAGCACTGAGTCTGGCGGTGAAGGTCATACTCCGCCACCGCGATCGCCCGGCAATTTCGCCCCAGACGCTCACGTTCATCGGGTGAGTCGAGAAGCTGAATGAGGCCCTGCCGAAAATCGCTGGTCTGATGTGGGCGAGCCAGATAGCCCGTGACCCCAGGGCGCACCAACTCCGACACCCCGCCAACATCAAACGACACCATCGGCGTGCCACAAGCTAAGCTTTCTTGCAGGACGAGGGGCAAATTGTCGGCCCGGGTCGGAAACAGAACGAGATCGGCTGCGGCATAAGCAACGACTTTTAGGTAATCACTATCCACATAGCCAAGGTTGTGACTGGCGATCCCGACCGTTTCTGCCAGCGCTTCTCCCCCCGTCCCCAAAATTAGTAGCGTGGATTTTGCCTTATATGCCGCTGGCAGGCCCAACAATATTTCGCGCAACAAATCGGCTCCCTTGCGAAAATTGTCCAGCCGCTCGGCAGCGAACATCAAAACATGGCGATCCGGCGCAATATCTAGCAGCGAGCGACACTGCTGGCGATCGCGCGGTCGATAAACCTCGGTATCAATGCCATAGGCAATGTGGTGAATGGCATACTGCCTGAGCAGACTCTGGGTTGCCACGCCCTGGAGCCAACGACTCGGTGTAACGATGGTTAAACGACTGCGAGCATAGACTTGCCGTTTGAGCCACCATTCTAAGCGTGTGCTGTCGCGATGAATTTCGGGATATTCTTGCGGATAAGGGCACTGCCCACAGCCAGTACGCCAGCGCTCGCAATCATAGCTGTAGGCACAGTGACCGGTGAAACTCCACATATCATGCAGCGTCAAGACAGCAGGTTTCTGTCGAGTGAGCGCGGGCAGTGCTAAATAATTGAAATAGCCAGTATGAAGGTTATGAAAATGCAGCAGATCGGCAGTTTGCACCAGAGGATGGTGAGGCAAATCAAAGCTGCTAACGATGCTGACATAGTTGAGACTGAAGCGGCGACTCAGGCGTGAAAGCTGGTTATCTAACCAATAGCGACGCGGCACTGCTGTGACCCGGGAACCGGTGCTGACTACCTTACCGACCAATAGTTGGGAGTCAACTTGGGCGGCTAATAAGCCTTGGTGTAGGCGGTAAGCGGCGATCGCTGCGCCACCGCTGAGATCCGACTGATTGATCTGGACTAGCTGCATCATGTCGGTATCAGAATCGTCGGGCAGGCAAACAGAGTGCTGGCAAGCCTGAAATCACAATTGTTACTATAACTTGCGAAAGACGACATAGAGGCTCATCCCCGGCAACCAACGATGTAGACCGCGTTCTAAAACATAGCGATAGAGGGGGAGCACATGGTGATTAAACGCGATTCTCGTCAGGAGCGAGAGGTCATGAAAAAAGTGGTAATAGGTCTTGGTATAAATTTCGATATGTTCTGGGTCGAGCGGCTCGCAACAGGCTGATAACAATTGTAATGGAAAGAGTGTTTCCAACGACTTAAATGCAGCCTGCGACCAGCGGGTCACGTGATGCGGCGGCATATCGAGTAAAAATTCACCATGCTGGGTAAAGCTTTCGCAATTCGGGACGCTGAAAATTAGATAGCCCATCGGTTTGAGCAGTTGCACACTCTGCTCAATAAAGCGCCTCGGTTCAGCAATATGTTCGAGGACTTGAAAACTACAAACGGCATCGAAGGTTGCCGCCCGATCAGCGACCAAGCTCGCCAAATCGGTTGCCGTCACGGGTAAGGCTTGAGCTTGGGCACGCGCCGCAGCGTCATGGTTGAGTTCAATCCCCGCAATGTCGAGTCCAAGTTGGCGACCGCGCTGGACAAAATCACCCACACCGGCTCCAATTTCGAGGACAGTTTGAGTGCGATCGCACAGATCGCGAAGGGCGCGGCGATGTTCCCAGCGATCGGGCCGATAATACCAGCTAAACTTTTGCAGCTGTTGGTAGAGCCGGGCAGAACCCGCCAGGTTTCCTGGCGCAAAGAATTGCAGTTGCGTGGGGTTGGAGCGGTAGAGCTGAATGGTGGTGGCGTGAGTAAATTCTGAGGAGATGTCAACTTGAAAATCATGCTGCCAAGCATCAATGAGGGCATCTGAGTCGAACGTCTTGAGTAGTGTGACATCTGGAGAATGAGTCAGCGGACAAGTAATCATTGCCATAGAAAGCCACCAAATCCCGATGAATTTTGCAGATTGTTTCGAGTTAAATGCTTGGCGGTAACTGAGCGAGCAATAGCGAGCAATTCCGTACTATACCAGACCAGAATCCAGAGACTGAGCAGGCAAGCTCCAGAGGGACTCTGAAACCAGACGTTGTTCTTGCCAAGGAAAATTAACAATAATCACCCCCTGATTATCCTGTTGCTGATACTGAGCATTTTGGCTACCCGTTTCATTCACCGTGAAGCTCAGCAAATTTTCGTGCAAGTCGTAGACTTGTACCCACGGTGTATGCGCTCCAATCGTCACGAGATAAACGCCAGGCATTAGGAATAATGCGGGAATTTGAATCGAAGCTTGGTAACATCCGGGTTGGCGGGCGGCCAGACATTCCGGCTGAGTATGAGATTGATGCGTAGTGAAAACAGGGACACGATTAGACGTTTCAATCCGTACAGACAGTTCAACATTCTCAACTGGTTGCAGGACTTCGTAGCGCAGTTGGATCGTAAACGAATAGCGCACATCTAGCTCGGTAGTGGGTTTAGCTTCGTGATTGAGTAACCTTAACTCACGAAAGAAGATCGGTTGATCTGGAATGGGCTGTCGGTTAGACCAAATCTGGAAGCTGGCACCAGCATTTACATCAGCAAGGAGATACGCCGCGATCGCCTCGTCAACTGTTCCCCACTTGGCTACACAGCCTTGCTGTAGGTAGATTCCCCGATTACATAGTTGAGAAACTAAGCCCATATTGTGGCTTACAAATAGAACTGTCCTGCCCTCGCGACTGACGGTTTCCATTTTACCCAAGCATTTTTTCTGGAACTTTGCGTCACCAACTGCTAGAACCTCATCAATGAGGAGGATCTCTGGCTCGAGGTGGGCGGCAACAGCAAATGCGAGGCGCACATACATCCCGGATGAGTAACGTTTGACCGGTGTATCGAGAAATTGTTCTACCTCAGCAAAGGCGACGATCTCATCAAATTTTTGCTTGATCTCGATGCGCCCCATGCCGAGAATCGCTCCGTTGAGAAAAATGTTTTCGCGGCCGGTGAGTTCGGGATGGAAGCCAGTTCCCACTTCCAGTAAGCTGGCAACCCGACCGTGCAGATGAATGCTGCCTGTAGTGGGTTCGGTGATGCGGCTGAGGATTTTCAAGAGTGTCGATTTGCCAGCCCCATTGCGGCCGATAATGCCGACGCGATCGCCCTGCCGAATTGAAAACGAAACATCGCGAAGCGCCCAAAATTCCTCATGATTGTCATGAGTCTTTCTGTCCCACCAGTGACGGAGCCGTCGTCCCCAGCCTTTGAAGCCATTGGTCAGTGCATGACGAAGGGAGCGCCCATCAGCATTTTGGTGATGCAGCGTATACTTTTTCCCCAAATGCTCGGCGCGGACAGCCAGATCAGACATACGGAAATTTACGAACAAAACATTAGGAACGAAGCAGCTTGAGTCTGGATTTCAAGGCTAAGAGATAACGGACATTGCTCGCACCCAACCAAGATAGCGCATACTTCCACCATAGCTGCGGTGCTAGGCCTCGCCAACCCCATAACTCTATTAGCTCACGAACCGTCTGCCGAAATAAGACGACGCGACCCTTCGCAAAATTATCTAGGCAGAGTCCGTACAGACTATTGCGGGCGTGCTGGCGGACAGCCGGAGCCAAATCCTCGCGTTGATAGACCAGTTTACACAACTGAAATGCTTCGTATGCCCAAACTTCCATTTGTCGTGTCGATTTGGCAGCAGGATGAATGCGCCAGTTCGCCGCGATTCCGGGTGCAAACTGAAAATGATAGCCCTTCAAAAGCAACCGCAAGTGGAATTCTTGATCCATGCAATGTTGCAGGGTTTCGTCAATGCGTTCGCCCGCTTGCAAGACTTTGGCGGCATAAAAAACTGAGTGATTTGTGACGCTTGCGAACGGAATTGTGGTTGCAACAGTCGGCTGACAAACAGGATATTTAGCCAGGAAGCGATGGGCAATATCGACATAGTTAACTCCACCATAAACTGCTCCCGCATCTGGATTTGCTAACCAGGTGCGGGCAGCACTCGCGAAGGCATTAGGTTCATAGGTATCGTCAGAATTTTGCCAGCCGATTAAATCACCAGTGGCGCGAGCAAAGCCTTTGTTGAGGGCATGGGATTGACCGCGATCGCGCTCGCTGACCCAAAAGGCTAGAAATGGGGCGTATTTTTGGATAATTGCGAAGCTGCCATCTGTACTGCCGCCATCCAGGAGCAAATACTCAAGATTGGGGTAACCTTGCAGCAATACCGAGCGAATTGTCGCTTCGAGAAATTCGGCCTGATTGTAACTCGGGGTGACGATGCTCAGGAGCGGCCAGGGTGAACCATCTGGTTGTCGCGGTGGCAAGGGTGACGACAGCTCTGTCCAGGGCCAGCCCGTCCGGCCCGGTGGGGGAGCGGGTAGATCGCTGAGAGCCAGAGCCTGAGTGAGAATCGGCATGGTTGCGCCATTCAACTAAGAAGCTGAGATCGCTGTCAAATTAATGGGATTGATACTAATTATCGTACCCATCGACCCCGACCCGATCCGGCCCGCTTTACTCAGCATTGCTCTGTAATTTTTTGCCCAAGGCTGGTTCAGTTCCAGCCAGTAGACGTTGGATATTGCTGCGGTGGCGGGTAATGACGTAGGAGCCAGCGACTAGGGCGAATAAACAGTAGGGGAGGGGATAGCCACAGGCGATCGCAAAAACACTGACGGCGATCGCACCACTAATGGAACTCAGCGAAACAATCCGCGAAATCGCGAGCACGACACTGAATACTAACAGTGTTCCCAGCGCCGCCCAAGGCATCATCGCCAGTAAGATGCCCAGGCTCGTCGCCACCGATTTCCCCCCTTTGAAACCGAGCCAAACCGAGCGACTATGCCCAATCGCCGCCATCAGCGCTGCCACTGCTACCAACCAGTCATAACTTGCGGCTGGCAGCAACTCGGGTACCGACATGGACGTCAGACGCACGAGATAGATCGGCAGTGCTCCCTTAACAATGTCCACGAGTAACACGACCAATGCCGCCGATTTACCGACCGTCCGTAACACATTCGTTGCCCCAGTTGAGCCAGAACCGTGTTCGCGGATATCAATGCCCTTGAGTTGGCGTGCAACTAGGTAGCCTGTCGGCAGCGAACCACAGAGATAAGCCGCTGACGCGAGCAGAATGGCAGTAAGCAGTGGGGCGAAAAGCATCATAAGGTGGGCCGACCGACCAACACAGAGCGACTCCCTCCAGCCAGAATTGTGCCAGAGGATCGCCAAACCGATTTCTCTACCTTCTCACATTCCTTGGCAAATTGCGTAGGTTATCACGCTCTCAATGCTTGCAATCTGTTGCCAATTTAGAAGCTGTTCAATCGCTTACTGACGGGGATCTTCAGGTTACCGATGATGGGTTTGGTGGTGATCCCGGCTTGGTTACCGTCAAACCTGGTACTGACGGCTATGCAACATGTTGTCCGGCTTGGCTCGATGGATTGGGCTGCTTGAATACAGGGGCATCCTACTTCGGCGTTGCTTTTGCCCACTCGACGCGCAGCCGCTGCGTGTCTACATCCCCCGGCCCCTGCTCCCAGGCTGGGCGAAGGCGGGCTAGAAGTTCCTCTCCCAGCTTGGAGTTTGGGGTGTTGGTGTTCGTGCTAGCGTGTCGGAGACCTCAGTCTGTTCCGTAGGAACGTAGGGTTACCAATCTGTGATGCCCCCCTTGATTGAATACTCCGTTCATGGGCGGCTTCCCAAGCCCACCATCGAGAGAGGGTGACTGGCATTCTCGGTGAGCACAGGAACTTTTGCCGGGTGCTCCCTGCCCGTCCTTGCGGCGGGTCAGCTTCAGCTGATCAGCCAGGGATCGAGCGGCGAGGTTGTAGCTTGACTGACCGACACATCTCGCTCGTAGATTGGGTTGAGCTTGGCGTGATTCCCTCCGGGACGCTCCGCGAACGCGAAGCGTCTCCAGAGAAGATAACCCAACAACCACAAGGGTTAGAGGTGGGTTGCTTGCATCAACTTGGCGGTGAATCCCTCATCAGCGGAGCTTGGCCCTACTCGAGCAACTTTCACCGTGAGTCGCGGTCTTAGCCTTGTTGCCAGTACTTGCAGGCTGCATAGGCTAGGGTGACAACACCAGTGATGATCGCCGCTTCATCGACTTCAAAACGGGGATGGTGAAGTGGATAGTTCGGTCGATCTGCAAAGCCAACGCCGAGCCGGAACATACTGCCTGGTGCTTGCTCCAGATAGAGCGAGAAGTCTTCTGCCCCCAGCGACGGTTCGGGGATCGTTTGCACATGCTCATCGCCCCAGGCTTCGCGGGCAGCGGCTTCGAGCAACTGGGTCATGCCGGGGTCATTCTGCACCGATGGCACACCCCGCTGATACTTCAGTTCGTAGCGTGCGCCGTAGGTCTGGCAGATGCTGGCGATGATGTGCTCGAGCCACTGCGGTAAGTTTTCATGCGTCTCGGGATGGAGTGATCGCACCGTTCCCGCCATATGTACCTGGTCAGCGATCACATTGGGGGCGCGGCCGCCGTTGATTTGTCCGATGGTGAGCACTAGCGGTCGTAGCGGATTCTGGGTACGGGCGATCGCCTGTTGCAGTGCCGTGATCACCTGCGCTGCAATCCAGATCGCATCCTTCGCCTCGTGCGGCCGTGCCCCATGACCCGATTCGCCCTGAATGAAAATCTCAATGTCGTCTGCCGCCGCCGTCAGTGCCCCATAGCGTACCCCGACTGAGCGCGCCGGAATCGAGGGAAAAACATGGACGCCAAAAATGTTGCTGACCTCACGCATGGCCCCATCGCGCACCATCCAGCCTGCTCCCTGGGCAATCTCTTCGGCCGGCTGAAAGATGAAGCGGACATTGCCGGCTAATTCGTTTTGTAGCTCCGAGAGCAGCATCGCCGTACCCAGACCCAGGGTGGTATGCACATCGTGACCGCAGGCGTGCATCACCCCCAGCTTGCAGGAGGCAAAATCGAGTTGTGTCCCTTCCTGAATTGGCAGCGCATCCATGTCGGTGCGGATCGCTAGTCGGCGCGGGTCGTTTCCCTGCCCGTCGAGTTCGCCGACGACACCGGTTTTCCCCACTGCCTCCTGGACATGCAGCCCACAGGAGGAGAGTACCCCCGCGACATAGGCGGCTGTTTGGTATTCTTGTCCGCTCAGCTCCGGATGGGCATGGAGGTGGCGGCGGATCTCGAGCAGGCGCGGGGCGAGGCGTTCGGCGCGATCTTTGATCTGGCTCAGCAGCATGGGGTGATTTTGGGCGGCGTTAAACCCTCATTGTATAAAAGCTCTTTCTCCCGCGCGGGATTGGCAACCGAGTGCAACATTTGGCTGCGCCTTCCTGGTATGACCGATGGCGCTGGGTTATCGGAATGATTCGGCGTGGTATGGGTAAGGTGATGGTTTGGATTCAGGGCATTTTTTCGGCGGCTCACGCTATATTCGCAACCCCTGACTGCTGCCCGCTTGACGCAATGCTGCTAACATCAGCAGAGATTTGTCGTTGTTTGCAACTTTCCATCCTTGCCTGCTCTTGATCGTGCCGCCCCGCTTCTGACGGGCAAAGTCTACCTAGTGGGTGTCGGCAGTGGTCGCCTGGCACACCTGACCCTTGGCGCACAACAGTGCCTCCAGCAGGCTGAGGTGGCCGTCTGCGATCTCCGTCTCGATCCGGAGGTGCTGCAACTCCTGCCCGCAAATTGTCAATTGCTCGCGGCGGGCAAGCAGGGCGGGGAAGCCAGCACCCCTCAAGCCGATATCAATCGCTGGCTCGTTGAGCACTGCCAAGCGGGACGGCGGGTTGTGCGGCTCAAGGGGGGTGACCCGCTGGTTTTTGGGCGGGCGCGCGCCGAGGTCGAGGCACTGCAAGCGGCGGGTTGTGACTTTGAGATCGTTCCTGGCTTGTCCAGTGCCCTGCTGGCACCGCTGCTGGTCGGCATTCCTGTGACCGACAAAGACTTGAGTCGCTGTCTGGCGATCGCCACGGCTCATGCTCTCGACGCACTCGATTGGGCGGCACTCGCTCGGCTCGACACCCTGATCTTCCTCATGGGTGGTCGCCAGCTCGCTGCGATCGCCACTCACCTGCAAGCTAACGGTCGCGAGGCCAGCACGCCGATTGCCATCATCCGGGCTGCTGGTAGTGCCGAGCAACAGCTCTGGATCGGCACGCTGGCGGACATTGCCGAGCGTGTTGCCGGACAGCGCCTCGCTCCTTGCATCATTGTCATCGGAGCAGTGGTGGCGCTGCGCGATTGCTTCCAGCCCGCCCCCGTGACGCCATCCCGGCCGCTGAGCGGCAAGACGATTCTGGTGACCCGCGCGGCAGAACAGGCGAGTGATTTTTGCGATCTGCTCATGGCGGCGGGGGCGACGGTGCTGGAGATGCCGGCCTTGGTCATCCAACCGCCTAGCAGTTGGCAGCCGCTCGATGCCGCCATTGCCCAACTCGAGCAGTTCGATTGGCTGATTTTGACCTCGAGCAATGCGATCGCCGCCTTTTGCGATCGCCTCTTCGCTCAACAGCGTGACCTGCGCGCCCTAGCCGGACTACGCCTAGCGGTGGTCGGCCGCAAAACCGCTCGCTATCTTGCCGATTACTACTTGCAAGCTGACTTTATCCCACCCGACTACATCGCCGATGCTCTCATTGAGCACTTTCCGGCTCCCCTTGCCGGTCAGCGCTGCCTATTTCCGCGTGTCGAGAGCGGCGGTCGCGATGTGCTGATTCGCGAGCTGACTGCGCGGGGTGCTCAGGTGACGGCAGTTCCGGCCTATCAATCGGGTCAACCGGCGACGATCCCGCCGCTCGTGACGCAATACTTGCAACAGGACGCAATTGATGTCGTCACCTTCGCCAGCTCCAAAACGGTGCTTCACTTCTGCAACTTAGCCAGTGCTGCCTTGCAGATCTTGCCCGCCGCCCTGCCCGAGCGGCTGGCGACCGCGAAGTTTGCGGCGATCGGCCCGCAGACGGCGCAAGCTTGTCATCAGTTGTTGCAGCGATTGGACATCGAAGCCCGAGAGTACACCCTGGAGGGGCTGACAGCGGCGCTGATTGAATATTTTCAGTCCTGAATACTGAGTGTCAGCCGGGGCGATCGCCGCCGAAACGGCTCTGCGCCTCTCAGAGGGACATAATATAATTTGTCAAGAGAATAACTCGTAATGGCTGACTCTCGGACTTGCGGTTTGCCATCGAGTTACCTCATCAGGGTATATGAGCGGTATGAGCCTCGCTCGCCGCCGGGGAAGGTATGCAAAATACTGCGCCGCGTCACGAACGCGAGATCCGCAATCTAGTCGCCGTCTACGCTGGCTTCGGCAGTCTGTGGATCTTGTTATCCAACCATTTGCTCCACCAGTGGCAGGCGGGCGTCCCAACGTTGGCGTGGCTGTCCCTGGGCCAAGGCTTTGTCTCCGTGGTCGCGACGAGTGCGCTACTTTATGGTGTGCTGCATTGGCGCGAGCAACAACTGGGCGCTCGGCGGGCACAGCTCACCGAAACCGAGCCGTTGCCGCCACTGCTGTTCACAGAAAATCCCCAGGCTTGCTGGATTCATGAGCCGACGACGTTGCAGTTTTTGGCGGCAAATGCGGCTGCGAGTGAACGGTGTGGCTACAGCGTGGGCGAGCTGTTACAACTGAGCTGGCACGAGTTGGCAGTTCCGGAAACGGTTGAGGCGCTGGTGGCGGCGGGCAAGCTGAGTCGTGATCGCCAACCCAGCAATCAGCGTGGTCAGCTCCAGGATCGCCGGGGCGAGCTGCACGCCGCCGAGATGCTCGTTGCGCCGATTACCTATGCGGGTCGGCCTGCCTGTCTGACCCTCTGGCGTGATCCGATTGCCCGTCAACCACTTGCGGAGCGGTCGCATCAATCCGCTGTCGATGATCTGCTCACGCAGTTGCCCAACAAAACCTGGTTTCTGGCCCAACTCAGCGAGCAGTTACAGGCGACTCGCGCCGGGACAACCAGCTTTTTTACCATCCTGTTCATCGAGCTAGAGCGCTTCAATGCGGTGAAGTATAGCCTGGGACACCGGCTCGCTGAGGTGATGCTGGCGGCTACGGTCGAGCGCTTGCAAACCTGTTTAAACCTGGCTGAACCAGTGGCACGGGTCGGCGATTGTTCCCTGGCGATCAGGTTGGATAGCATTTACACTGCGCTCGATGCTGAGGCGATCGCCGAGTACATTCACCAGCAGATGAGCCAGCCGCTGGAAGTCGAGGCTAGCGAGCTTTTTTCGCCCGTGAGCATTGGGATCGCGATCGTGGATAGTCCCGATCTCGCTGAGCAGCGCTCTGAGGATCTGCTACAAGCAGCGGATACGGCAATGAACCATGCCCGCCAGAAGCTGCGCGCGACCTACGCGATTTTTGAACCCGCTATGTTTGAGTTGGCGGCGGGTCGTTTTCATCTGGAGACTGATCTACGCCAGGCGATCGCCCGTCAGGAATTCACCATCTTCTATCAACCGATCGTTGCTCTGGATACGGGTCAATTGGTGGGTTTTGAGTCCCTGGTACGCTGGCAAATCCCCAATGGGACTTGGGTGGCACCGGAGCACTTCATTCCAGTAGCTGAAGAAACCGGTTTGATTGGTTTAATCGACTGGTGGATTTTAGGAGAAGCCAGCAAGCAGTTGGGCCTTTGGCAGCAACAGTTGCCCCCGGAGCGCAAATTAGTTCTCAGTATCAATGCTTCCGGGGCATTGTTATCGCAATTGGGGTTTCTAGAGCGATTGCGACAGGTCTTAGCTACCAACAGTATTCAACGCGGCAGCTTGATTCTGGAGGTCACTGAGCGGGTCATCGTGGAGCACCATCTCAAAGCCAGCGGGATGCTCAACGCCATTAAGAACTTGGGAATTCAGCTTGCCATTGACGATTTTGGTACGGGCTATTCCTGTCTAGAGCGCCTGCACCAACTGCCCATTGATATTCTCAAGATCGATCGTTCATTTATCGAACTGATCATTGCTGACCCGGACAGCTTAGAAATTGTGCGGGCTATTTTGACACTCGCTCGCGGCCTGGGCATGAGTGCGACAGCTGAGGGTGCCGAAACCGTCGCCCAGGTGAAACGCCTGCAAGCTCTAGATTGTGAGTTCGGTCAAGGTTATTTCTTTGCGGAACCGTTGCCAAGCAGCGCGGCGACGCAATTGCTGGATCGCCAGTGGCAGTGGTAGTGACTGCGAAATCCGGTCTAGTGACATCAGCGATCGCCGGTTGAATGCGTGTCCGGACTCGCAAATGGCTCGATCTGTCGTGCTTCCGGGGGTAGACTCGCTTGCTGCTGGCCGTGACTGCGCGCTTGGTAGCCGACGAGATCGATGGGCGATCGCACCAGATCCAGCCAATCAGCCCGGCCCAGAGCCAACTTCAGACCATCGCGCGGTAACTCCTTAAGCAGCCAGCGGCCGAGACGGCGGGCGGCAGTGGCAGCCGTCAGCTCGCGCATCAGGGGCACGCCGTAGAGTTCGTGGAGATAGCGGTTGGAGCGACCGTAGCGTCGCCACTGACTGCGAAATTCGCGGAGATTGGCGCGGTGGCGATGGCGAATCACGGCTTGAGCCGCGAAGGCATACTGCCACTCGGTTTCGCGGAGAATCCGCCAGCAGATGTCGGCGTCGCCGCCGGTTGTCAGATAAGGGCGAAAGAGACCCACCTCAGTCAGGGCCACCTTGCGGATGGCGAGATTCGCTGTCTGACCATAGGGACAGAACGGGTGGGCGAGAGTGAATTTTTGCGACAAGACATTGTGGCGCTCAGCATGGCGTTCTAACCAGGTTGCGCCCGGTAGACCGGCAATCTCGCCGACGACTAATCCAATCGTCGGCTGCTGAAAGGGCTGTACAAGCTGTTCGAGCCAAGCAGGAATTGGTCGGCAGTCGGCATCGGTAAAGGCGAGGAGGTCGTGGCGAGCGGCGCGGATGCCACAGTTGCGAGCCGCGTAGGAGCTTTGCACCGCCAGTTCTTGCAGGAGGCGGATATTGGGCTGGTTGTGGGCAGCGGCGCGGATCAGGTCAGCGGTGCGATCGCCACTGTTGTTATCGACCAGCAAATACTCGACGCGATCGCGAGGATAAGTCTGCGCCTGCAAGGCCGCCAACAGCCCAGGCAAGTCTGCCTCGCCATTGTAAATCGGCACAATCACAGAGACCGGCGGCCTAAATTCCGAGTCGGGCGGGGCAGGAGAACTGGACACAGCAGCATCGCCAACTGACCAAACCTCAGCCACTATAGCGCATCGCCGCCGGGAGTCTCGTACCGCTACGCGGAGTTTTGAGTCCGCTACGCGGAGTTTTGAGTTCTAAGTTCTAAGGTTTGAGTTCCCGCAATCTGGGGATCCTGGGGATTTTGCCTGGGCAGCTCATTGCCGCCGTCCTGTACTAGCGCGATTGACTGGAGCTGCCGAGGGGATTCCCGAAGCTGTCGATCTGGCCGCCACCAATGCGCTGAAAACCATTACTCGTCCCAGTCGGATTTTGGCGCAACTGTTGCTGTTGCCGGATCGGGCTGGTGAATTGTTGACCCGGAACCGCTGTCGCCGGATTCGGGGCATTACCCGGAACGGCCGCCGGACTGGGCGAGGGAGCGAGGAGAGGGGTGACCAAGGAGCGGCGTTGCGATCGCTGCGGCAAGCTGGGAATAGCCGTTGGCGCTGGCTGCCCCGGCAGCAGCGGCTGCGTAGGCGAAAACGCATCATAGCCACCCGCCGTTGCCGGTACATTCGGCTGACCCGGAATGCCATAGGCGGGTTGACCATTGGTAGGACGGCCGGTGTAGGGGTCAATGCCCAGACGGCTCCCTACTTGGGGTGAATTGGCCGTAGTCGCGGTATCAGCTTCAGCCTCAGCCGCCTGAGTCACTGCCGCCTCCGAGACCGCCATCTGATTCAGGGCATCTTGGAGAGGGTTGCCCGTGTTGCTCAGGCCGCCATTGAGAGCCGCACTCAGCGGCGCTGCATTGGGATTTCCCACGCCCAGCAGTGCCGCGAGGGGATTCGTTGCCGGGGTGGTCGCGTCTGGCTGGCTGGGGTTGAGCAGGGGATTGTCGGCATTGAGCTGCTCGAGCAAGTCTGGCGTTGATGGCTCGCTCTCCGAGGCTTCATCCTCCTGACCCTGCATAAACTGCTCCAGCAGGCTTGGTTGTGCCTCGCCATCGCCATCCGGGGCGATCAGTTCTGGTGTGACTTCTGCCTCAAATTCGCCGCGCAAAAAGGCTAGGTCTTCTGGATTCGCTCCGTCGGGGAGGTCGTCGAGACGACCCAAACCGGCCGCATCTTCAGCGACGATGCCCTCCAGCCATTGGGGGTTTTGACTGTAGACCCAAAACGCGCCGCCAAAAGCGAGGGCGATCACCACCGTGGCATACACCACCGGTCGCCGATAAAAGGGCCGGGCCGCCGGAATGTTTAGATCGAGAGAGCCAGCGGGCGTTTCACTGGCGTTGCCTTTACCAAAAACCATGATTTTTCCCCGTGCCGCTGGTCATCAGCTTGCCTTCACTCTAGCCTAAGTTTTGTGAAACTGTCGGGTACTCCAGCCCGCTTATCGTGCCGACTGCACCAACAGCGCTGAACCCGCCCCGATGCCGAAGAGATTCGGCAACCAAGCGGCTAAAAGGGGCGAGAGGGTGCCGACGAGACCGAGCGCCCCGGTGACGAAGAACAGTACATAGTAGCCGAAGACAACCACTACGCTAATCGCAAAACTCGTTGCCCGGCTTGTATGCTGCGGCCGCGTTCCCAGTGCCGCTCCTAGCAGCCCAAAGACGAGGCAAACGAAGGGGAAAGAGACTTTTTGGTGAATGCGAACCCGCAGCTTGCGAATTTGTCCCTCATCGCCGCTGAGTCGCAGTAGGTTGAGCTGATCCCGCGACTGAGCGATATTCATCTCGGTGTTGTCGCGCAGGCGGCTCGCCAGATCGATCGGCGTGCGCGGCAGTTGCAATTGCTGTTGCTCGAAGCGGAGGATGTTTTGAAACGAGCCGTCGGGTGAGACCAAGTAGATGATGCCATCCTCGAAGTCCCATTGATTGTCCTGGAAATTCCAAGCCGCTGACTTCGCGGTCACGATCTGATCGACGCCATCGCGGGAGCGGTCGAGGATGGTGAGACCTTCCATGTTGCGGCCGTCGAAGTGCTCAGCATAGAAGAGGCGTTTGAGCACAGTTTGTAGCTCGCCGTCGTCGCCACGCACTTTGTCATATTCGGGATAGAAGATATTGCGTTCCTGAAATGAAGGCGCTTCATCGTTGAGAGCGCGTTCGAGGGCGATCGCCGCGCGATAGTTCGCCGCGGGCACCACGAGTTCGTTAAACAGAAACGTCATGCCCGTGACAATAATGCTGAGCAGCAGCGCTGGGGCAGCCAAGCGATAGACGCTGACACCCACACTCCGCAGAGCGACGAGTTCGCTGTCGCTCGCGAGGCGGCTGTAGGTCATCAGCGTCGCCAGCAGCAAGGCAACGGGCAAAGCGTAGGCAACGAACTCGGGCAGCTTCAGCAACATCACCCGCAGGGCGACATCGACGGTCAACCCATACTCAGTGACCCGACGCACGAGGTCAAAAACCATGCCGACGGCGACGCCGAGGGAAGAAAAGAGGCCGACGCCGAATAAAAATGGCGGCAACAATTCTCCAATCAGGTAGCGATCCAGGATCGACAAGTGGGGAAAATACCGGAGCGAGAGACCGATTTTCGTGAAAGCCATGAGTCCTAGGGGAGGGGATGCAGGTCGGGCACGCGGCGATCGCCCAGCCGCCAGATTAAGCCCCGCTTTATACTACTTTACGAATGACAGCTTTGCGGAACCGGCAGACAGAGCGCGAGCTGGCACGTTGCTCCGGGCTGGTACCGCGTTGCGGAGTTTTGGGTTTTGAGTGCCTGCAATAACCGCGTTGCGGAGTTTTGGGTTTTGAGTTTTGAGTGCCTGCAATCCGGGGAGCCTGTGGATTTTGAACGGGTCTCTCATTTCCGCCGTCTTGTGCTAAAGACGGAAGTCGTCGCCGAGATAATACTGTCGCACCAGTGGGTTGTCGTAGAGTTCTTCAGCCGTGCCTGAGGCGAGAATCTGCCCGTCGCGCATGATGTAGGCGCGATCCACGATCGCTAGCGTTTCGCGGACATTGTGGTCGGTGATGAGAATTCCCATGTAGCGATCGCGCAAGCTCGCGACCATCTTCTGGATCTCGGACACCGCGATCGGATCAACCCCCGCAAATGGCTCGTCGAGCAGCAGAAAATCCGGGCCGTCAGCACTGACCGCCAAGGAACGCGCCAACTCAGACCGCCGCCGCTCGCCCCCCGAAACGCTACCACCCTTGACCCGTGCGACTTGCTGCAAGCGAAACTCGGCGAGCAGTTGCTCCAGACGCTGGTTTTTTGCAGGGTTGACATCTGGCTCTGCTCGAGCACCAGTTGGATGTTGTCTTGGACGCTGAGATTACGGAAGATGCTCGCCTGTTGCGTCAGGTAACCGATGCCGAGGTGGGCACGCTGGTTGATGCTCAGGGTGGTGATTTCCTGACTATTCAGCCAGACGCTGCCTTGATTGGGCTTGACGAGACCGGTGGCGATGTAAAACGTTGTTGTTTTACCAGCACCATTGGGGCCGAGCAGACCGACGATCTCACCCTGCGACACCGAGAGATTGACCCGATTGACGACGACCCGCTTGCCGTAGAACTTGTGGACGTTTTTGAGCGTAATCGTCATCGCAGCGGCTGTGGTTCAGGTAAAAATGGGCGTTCTATGGGATTGGGATCGCTCAGCGGCTCTTTGAAGGCTGGCTTGGGATTGAAGGGACGGGCGGGGGCGTTGGGATCGGCGGCTTGGGGTGGCGCTTCCGGATCGGAAATGATGTAAACCGACTCCACCTGTCGCGCGTCGGGCGGCGTGGCAATGAAGCGACCTTCATCGATCAGATAGGTGATCGTCTCGCCGCGCAGGCTATTGCCCTCTTGCAGCACGAAGACATTGCCGGTCATGACGATCCGATTCTCGCGGCTGAAATACTGCGCCTGCGCGGCGGTGGCGCGAATCTGGCGCGCGGGATAGTCGATCTGGACATTGCCCCGTGCTGTGACGACGCCGGTGACTTGGTCGGCTTCTTGGATGTCGGAGCGCACGGTGATGGCGCGGCCGTCCTGGGCTTGAACCGGGGCTTGGGGGGGCAAGAGGGCGATCGCGCCGCCGGTCACCAGCAACAATGTACCCAATCCCCAACCGGCGAGATTAAATCTTGATTTTCGCATCGCAGATTTTCGCATCGCAAACGCTAGGTTGCCTTGTTGGCACTGAGAGCAAAATCCTTCGCTAGTCTAGATCGAGACGTGCCAACTGGGCCGATGTTTCCCCAACAGCCGTCGGTTTGCCACCGTCCCCCCCACCTTCAGCCCTCAGGGGCGGTTGTCCGGTCAATTTTGGGGAGCGGGAAGGGGTGCTCTTGGCACGTGGTCGCGAATTCGGCGATCGCTGCTGGTTCAAGTTGCTGGAGCCTGGTTAACAATTGACCCCCCACCTCTCGCAGGCGAGCCACTTGCACCCCCGCGTGCTCGGGTGAATAGGAACGCAAGCGGCGCGTGCCTTCACCCAGCAAGGTCACCGCGCCGCGCCAGTTGGCATTCTCGAGATGGTAGCAAGCCACTGCAATCTGCAAGATGCCCTGGTAGAAACCGCGCTCAGCGTCTTCGGCTTCCATCCACAGTGCTTCCAAGGTGTCATGGCAGGCGTAGAAGTCGCCGCGATTGAACTCATCAATGCCGCGCTCTAGCGCTGAGTTAACCATGTTCACCAGCGACAGAGAACTGGGTTACGAAGAAGCGGCCATGCTCTCACGTACTTTGAGAATCTCTTCGGTCTCAATGGATTGCTGCTCACCGGCAAAATCATTGTCAGGGGTGAGGAACAACATACAGTGGCACTCTTTGCGCTCGCGCATCGGCACACAGGGGCAATTCCAATAGGTCGCTTTGACTTCAGCCTCTTTATCTTCGTAGTGGCGGCAAGGACAAAGTGGCGCGCCCAGTTCGTCTTTGTGCCGCGCTAAGCCTTCGATCACAACGGCGGTGACTGAGGGATCAACGCAAAAATAGGTGTCGGTACGCTTGGCATATTGCTCGGCAAACTTTTTCATCGCCCCGAGCGTTTTGTCATCTTGTGCCAGATTGCCATTTGTAGAAGCCATGTCTATTATTTTTTTAGATAAACTTTCAACCCAATTATGGTCTGATTTTATCGTATCGTGGCAGCCGCTGCGTTCTGTCTGCTGAGAGAGTTGCGGGCAAGCTGCGGAGTTCGTGATGTTGTTGATAACCAAGCTTGAGTCAGGATTCCCTAATGATGCGATCGCTCCTCCGCAGCTTCTCGAACCTGATCCTGCAACCCAACTGCCTCCTGTGCGATCGCGCTGCCCGTGAGCCGATCTGTCCCGCTTGTCAGCGACGTTTGCAGCACTATCAGCGCCCCGATCCGGCGGCTTTTTGGCAAGGTGATTTACCGCTGTGGGTCTGGGGGCACTACGCAGGGGCACTCAAACAGGCGATCGCCCGCTTGAAGTACGACAACAAGCCGGAACTGGCGCGATCGCTAGGTTTCTGGCTGGGGGCGAGCTGGCAGTCATCTCCCCCGCTATCCTCGCGTCCGGTGCTGGTGCCGATTCCCATGCACGCTACAAAACAGCAACAGCGTGGTTTCAATCAAGCGGAACTGATCGCCCGCAGCTTCGGTCACTACACGCGCTTACGACTGGCGACGGGGCTGGTGCGGGTGCGAGCGACCGAAGCGATGTTTGGGTTGAGTCCGGCGGCACGCGATCGCAATATCACCGATGCCTTCCAACTCGCCGCTGACTTTCAGCGCCGACCGCCGCGTCAGCCGGTGCTACTGGTGGATGATATTTATACCACTGGTGCCACCGCGCGCGAAGCCGCCCGCGTGCTGGCGGCGGCGCAGATCCCGGTAGCGGGGATCGCGGCCATTGCCACGACTCGCGAGCGCCCCTAAGATGGTCGGGGCAACTTCACCTCAGTTCTGCAACGCAACGGCCTCATGCTCGCCAAACTCAAACAGTTCACTTGGCACGGTTTTTTTAGCAATTCCATCGTGCGCTGGTGGATCGTCGGTCTTTTCTTCACGGGCGCGAATTTGCCCCTGTCCTGGTTGTTCAAAGATGTCCTCTTGTTTCCGGCTTGGTTGGCGACCTTGCTAGGGGCCGAAACGGTGACTCTGCTGCGCTACTTCGCCAATGACCGCTGGGTCTTCGGTTATCCGCGTCCGAGTTGGCTGCGCTTGTGGCAATACCACGTGGCGATGGCGAGTAGTTTCGTGCTTTGGTATGCGATCGCCAATGTCCTCTACTATCGCTACCGCGAGGGTTTCAGCCTCTTCCTCGTGCAAGCGCTGGGCAACTGGATCACCCTCAGCCTCGACGACGCGGACACCATTGGTTTTCTACTCGCGCAGATTCTCGCCACCTGCTGTTCGGTGTTCTGGACCATGGTGACCAATTTCCTCTGGATTTGGCGCAAGCCAGACCCAAAGCCGTAAAAAAACTTAATGGCAAGTCTCAGTAAATCGGTTTAACCTTGCCAGTTAGAATTTAATGTTTTTTTAAACACCCGATTGTAAATCGAGAACGTCAGTTATGAGTGTCAATCTAGCGACAATGCTGCGGGAGGGGACGAAGAAGTCCCACACCATGGCCGAAAATATGGGCTTTATCAAGTGCTTCCTGCGCGGCACGGTGGAAAAAACCTCCTACCGCAAGCTCACCGCGAACCTATACTTCGTCTACAGCGCCATGGAAGCGGAGATGGATCGCCTCCAAAGCCACCCAGTTCTCGGCAAGGTCTACTTCCCCGAGCTGCATCGTCAGGCGAGTCTTGAGAGTGATCTCAGCTTCTACTACGGCTCCAATTGGCGTTCGGAGATCGCACTCTCCCCAGCGGGACAAGTTTACGTCAACCGCATTCGTGAGATCGGCCAGACTCAGCCCGAACTGCTGATCGGCCATGCTTACACCCGCTACATCGGCGACTTGTCCGGCGGGCAAATCCTCAAGGGCATCGCCCAGCGCGGCATGAACCTGGCTGAAGGTGAGGGCACGGCCTTCTACGAGTTTGCCGAGATTCCCGACGAGAAGGCGTTCAAGCAAAACTACCGCGCCGCCCTGAATGACCTGCCCATCGATCAGGCGACCGCTGACGCCATCGTGCAGGAAGCCAACGATGCCTTTGGACTGAACATGAAGCTGTTCGAGGAACTCGAAGGCAGCTTGATCAAGGCAATTGGGTTAATGCTGTTCAACAGTCTGACCCGACGGCGATCGCGCGGCAGCACCGAATTGGCTACGGCTGATTAGGGCTGAACCTGGGCGATCGCCGCAACAACCCATTGGCGATCCAGTGAGCAGGACGACTGTTAGCAGTCTGTTCGCAAGCTGGATCGCCATTGTGCTTTGACCGCAAACGCCACATCGGGCTGGCCCATGATCTAGCGACGGCTCAGCAACCAGTAGGTTGTCATTTCGCCCTTGCCTCGCACCAGCAACTTGCCGCGTCGCTTGAGGTGATAGCGCGATCGCAACTGGCGATACACCGCCTGCGTGACTTGGATGCAACCAGCTTCGCCCTGGGACTCCATGCGCGAGGCGACATTCACCGTATCGCCCCAGAGATCGTAGATGAAGCGACGAATGCCGATCACGCCTGCCACCACCGGCCCGGTGTGAATGCCAATCCGCAGCGACAGCGGCACTCCCTGCTCGTCGGGAAAACTGGAGATCGCGGCTTGCATATCCAGGGCGAGATCGGCGATCGCCGCCACCGAATCACCGTGCTCAGTCGGCACACCGCCCACCGCCATGTAGGCATCGCCGATGGTTTTGACCTTTTCCAGCTCATGCCACTCCACCAGCTTGTCAAACAGCGAAAAGATGTGGTTGAGCAGAAAAACCACCTCCTTCGCTGACATCTGACCTGCCAGGGCTGTGAAGCCGACGATATCGGCAAACAGAATCGTTGCCTGGTCAAACTGGTCGGCGATCGAACCGCTACCCTGCTTGAGCTGTTCCGCGATCGGGGCTGGCAAGATATTGAGCAATAACTGCTCTGAGCGTTGCTGCTGTTGCTGGAGAGCGGCCTCCACCTGCTTGCGTTGGGTGATGTCGCGCGCCACCCAAATGACCGCTTGCTCATTGAGCGGCGAGATCGTGGCGGCAAACCAGTGGGGCTGACTCGCCAGTTCGATTTGGTACTCAACGAGTTGGGTCGTGCCAGTAGCGAGGGCTTGGCGGATCGTCTGGATGAACAGCTCTGCTTGCTCTGGCGGGAAAATATCGTGCTCCGTTACCCCAATGAGCGCGTCAGCCGATTGGGCTACCAGAGTCGGATCCCCGGCGGCGATTTTGAGGTAGCGTCCGTCGGCATCTTTGACGAAGATCAGCTCTGTCATCGCCGCAAACAGGCTGCGTAGCTCCGCATCCGCTGCTGCTAGCGCTAGGGTGCGTTGTTGCACCCGCCCTTCGAGTTCAGTGTTGGCTTTTTCTAGAGCGGTAAAAGAGGCGTGCAACTGTTGCGACATTTGGTCAAAGGCGGCTGCGAGCGACTGCACTTCGGCAATCGGGCCGGGAATCGTCTTGCCCTGAAGTTGCCCCGCCGCCATTGCCTGACTGGCGGCGATCAGGCGGGTCAGCGGCTCTGTCAGCCAGCGCGCGGTGAGGATGCCGAGACCGATCGAGAGCACCAGCGCCCCCAGGCAAAGCCAGAGCGTCAGGCGCGTATTTTGCTCGATACGAGCGAGAAAATCGGCTTCGGGCACGACGACGACGATCAGCCAGTCCAGGCCCTGCGCGTCGGTCAGGGGCGTGACTTGCAAAAATTGCGGTTCGCCGTCGAGGGTGAAACTCAGTTGTGTCGGGGCGGCGATCGCCCCCAAATCAGGAAAGGTCGCTTCTAAATAGGCTGCCGTCGCCTGGATCAGCGGTTCGCCCATGTTGCTGGCTTTGAGGCGCAGCGTCGTACCGTAGGAGAGCAGGAATGGCTGCTCCAGGGTGGAACTGGCAACCAAGAACCCCGACCGCTCGATGATAAACGCTTGGCCGGTTTTGCCAATGGCAAGCGCTTGTAAGAAATCGCCAATTTCAGCCAGCGCGATTTCGGCGCTGAAGACCCCCAATAGGCGACCCTCACGGTCGTAAACCGGTTGGCTGAAGGGGCTGGCGAGGGTTTGCGCGTCGGGGCGGGTATAGATGCCAGCCCAAATTGCGGTGCCGGTCTCAATCGCGACTGTGTACCAAGCCTGGAAGCGAGCATTAACATCGGAGGTACTGCGGAGGGGGCGGCTGCGTTGACCCGGCGCGGTTGCCGCATAGGTTGTCAACTCTCGTGCCGTCGCTGCGGTCGCCTCATAAACCTGAAACGAGCCATCGCGTCGGCGCTCGATCCCCAGCAATTCCCCCCGCGCATTGCCAAATTTGATGCCGCTGAGGCTGGCCGTAGCCCGCAGTTGCGGCCAAAGAAAGCGCTCAATCTCGCCCCAGTCGGCTGGGTTGAGCACGCCTGATTCAACCGCTTCCACATTCATCTGGTTGATCTGAACCGGTGCATCCAAGTAAGTCTGCACCTGCTGCTGAATGCGGGCGGTGATTTCGGCCCGCAGTTGCGCGGTGACCTCAGCGATCGCCCGCTCGCCATTGCGTAGCGACAGCCAGCCGGTCAGCCCGACGGCGAGCGCGATCTGCACGGCAAATGGTAGCACCAGCACAGTCCGCAAAGGCAGTCTGGCTGGGATGCGCGATCGCCAGCGAGAGGGTAGGCCGGGCATACACGAGGAGCAGACAGCAATAGGGGCGGGTCTCGGAACCTGAGCACGGCGAGGCTCAGCCAAACCATTTTTGAATCAGACGTTCTATTTCTCCATCATCTTGCAATTGCTTCAGGATCTCGTTGAAGCGCTCGAGATCGTCCGATCCCTTGGGTAGGGCGATCGCGCTGCCTTCGGTTCCCGCATCAAAGGGTGTCTCGAAGTTCAAATCCGGGTTGGCAGCCGTATAGCTCTTGGCGACGGTGGACTCAATGACCGCCGCATCGAGTTCGCCCGCTTTGACCGCCTGGACAATCTCGCCAATCGCCTCTAGCTCCACCAACTCCGCCTCGGGCAGTTGTTCCGCCGCCGCTTCGGCTTGGATCGAGCCAGCCTGGACACCGACTTTTTGCCCGGCGAGCGCCGCTGGACTGTCGGCACGTTGACCCTGGCGAGTCAAGATGATGCTCTCGGCTTTGTAATAAATGTCAGTGAAGTCTACTAGTTCACGACGTTCTGCCGTGGGAGACATCCCTGCCATAACAAAATCGACTGATTTGGCTTGTAGGGCTGGGATCAGGTCATCAAAAGGACGATTTTCAATCTTCAGGTCGGTGTCCAATTCTGCAGCGATCGCCCGGGCAATGTCGATGTCAAAGCCGACAATCTCCTCCTCGCCGCCAGAGGTGTCAATGAACTCATAGGGCGGATAGTCCGCCGAAGTGCCCATGACCAGGGTTTGTTCAGTGCCCGCATCGCTACAAGCGCCGAGAGCGACCACGCTTAGAACAGCCGCGAGGGCCGACGACCAAAGTTGTCGAACCGATTTCATCCGTTAAGCCTCACCTGCTAAGTTGGAAATCTGGTAGGCAACTCCTGACATAAGCCGTAGTAACTATTGTAAATGATGCTGCGTCAAGCCTAGTTTTTGGGACTGTCGAATGGGTGCATCCCAGCTTCGTAGCCCTGCGTTCCTACGGAGCAGGCTCCGCCAATGTCTTAAATCCCTCTCCCCTTGTCTGTTGAGAGTAGTCGTGCCAGACCGCATCCCCTTGGCAGATGGCTCAGTCATAATCCGTAGAGAAGCGAGGGTCAGCCCGACGATGCATCCCCTGAGAACTCGAAAAATCGCCTGGTTCCCCTGGGAGACCGTATCGCGCAAGGATGAGTGCAGTGGATGGAGCGGTTGCTTCAACAAGCTAGTACCGCTACGCGGAATTTTGAGTTCTGAGTTTTGAGTTCTGAGTGCCTGCAATACGGGAATCTTGGGGATTTTGAATGGGCATCTCATTTCCGCCGTCCTGTACTAGACGCTATAGGCGCTTGCCCTGTCCACTCCCAAAGCGGCATATCGCTGGTTGGGCATTGATGTCAGTAAAGACCGCTTGGATGTCGATGACCCGAACCAGTAGTGAAGGTGGGAAACAACTGTGGCAAGCGTTGTCAGATGGTTCAGATTAGACCGTGGTCTGTGAAGCGAGTGGGGAGTATGAAACCCTGATGACTACCCCCCTCTTGGGTCAGACGGCGACCAGGAACAAACTTGGTACTCCTAAATTCTGATGTTGTGCGAGTGTTTTCTGACGATGCGGCTGCAAATAAAGTATTACGTCTCTTGAGCCAGGTTGCCCAGCGCCAGCAGTCCGACACCTGACCCGCTCCAACCCGACTGATTCCCGACAGTTGAACCGTGCGATCGCCACCGCCATCTCGCCGAGGATTGTTATGGGTAGGCTGACAAAATCTCGAATCCTACGCCCTTCCTCCATCGTAAGGCGTAACTTTTGCTACATTTCCTGGTCGGCTGACTAGAATGCCAGTACAGCCACTACCGGGAAAGCGATGAGATTCCCCAATACTCGACAACACATCCACAAGACCGATGTCGTTGAACGCACTCTGAGCATTGTGATCGCCTTCGTCTCCTCGCTAGTTCTCGGCCTCACGGTCACCAATGAGGGGCCGAGCTGGACGCAGGCAACACAGATTCAACCCGTCTTGCTCGGTGAAGTGGGGTTGTGGGGCGGAGCTTTAGGCATTGCTGAGTCCGGCAATGAAATCTGATGCTATCGATAGCAAAAACCTTCCGCCTCTCCACACACAAGAGATGCGACATATAGCGTCTCTTTGATTTTGGGGGATGGGTACCGAATTTAGTGTCATAAAGTCCGAATTTGGCTCTCCTGGATCTGCGGTGATAAGCACAAGTTTTCAGTGCTGAAAGGGAGCATCCCAGTTTGGAAACCCTCACCCTAAATCCCTCTCCCAAGCTGGGAGAGGGACTTCTAGCTCCCCTTCTCCCAGCTTGGGAGAAGGGGTTGGGGGATGTAGACGCGCAGCGGCTTCTCGTAGAGTGGGGAACCGTAGCGCCAAAGTGGGATGCACCCGTGCTGAAATCACTGCCAAGCAAGGGTTTCAGCAATTCAGCCCACAAGGTTTGGTATCAGTACTACACTTATCCCACCCTAAACCCAGGAGAGCTAAAATTAACAGCCAGGATTCGCTGCCGTCGCGTACTACAAACCTGCCAATTCCATCCCTCGCTGTACTGCCGGTCGTGCTTGCAGAGTTTCTGTCCAGCGCTGCAAGTGGGGATACTGCTCCAGGGTCACTTCTAAATAATCATGAGCTGCCACCCAAGGATAGGTGGCAATATCCGCGATTGAGTAGTCACCCGCCAAAAACTCGCGTTCAGCTAACTGTTTGTCCATGACGCTGAATAAGCGCAAAGTCTCCTTTTCATAGCGCTGAATGGCATAGTCAATCGCCGTGGGAGCGGCGCGGCGAAAATGGCCGAGTTGACCAAACATCGGCCCCACATTCGCCATCTGGAACATTAACCATTCAATGACTTCTATACGAGGCTGAGTCTCTGTCGGCAGTAGTTGACCCGTTTTATCCGCCAAGTAGATGAGGATGGCCCCGGACTCAAAAACCTGAATGTCAGTTTCGGTATCAATGATCGCGGGGATTTTGCTATTTGGATTTAGGGTTACAAACTCCGGCACGAACTGTTCGCCCTTGCTGATATCAACTTTGTGTAATTGGTAGGGTAAACTCACTTCCTCCAGCAGAATGGCTGGCTTGCGACCATTGGGAGTGGTGAATGTGTAAAGTTCAATCATAATTTGTGGTTAAACGGCAATAGAAAAGGGCTGCAATCGCAACCTGGTGCGCGTGCTACGCACCGCAAATATAGCAGCAATCACGACGCCTCGACTCGCATCCGGCTTGCAGACGATGCATCACTGGGTGAATCCGAGCTAATGCTGTCGGCTTGAGGGTTGCTGCCTGGAGTCAGGCGGTGAGCAGGGAGTCGCGATCGCCCCGAGCAATCTGTCTAGTAACCCTACGCGGAGGTTTGGGGTTTGAGTTTTGAGGTTTGAGTTTTGGGTTTTGAGTGCCTGCAATCCGGGAATCTTGGGGGTTTTGAATGGGCATCTCATTTCCGCTGTCTTGTACTAGAAGCCAAAATGTGGGCGGTGCGTGGGGTAATCGGTGTCTGATGGCGTTGTAATTGAGTGGCTCGATTCATCATTGACCGCTACTTTGGGCATATTCATTTCAGTTCGAGACTGAAAAAACCGCTTCACTGACCTACCCGCTTCAATCTAGGACGGATAGTGCCGTGCGGACGATGCTGTGTAATAACTCACGTTCTGGGCGCAACTTGGAGATCACCCGCAGCCCCTGGAGCGTGCAGAGCAAGAACTGGGCAAGTGCATCGAGATCGCGCTCAGGGGTGAGATCCCCTTGCTGCTGGGCACTTTTCAGGGCACATTTCAACGCTCGTTCAACGCGGCTGAGATTCGCCGTGACCCGCGTCGCGACCTCCTGGTCGTGGATGCAGAGTTCCACAGCCGAGTTAGTCGCTAAACAGCCCCGCCGCTCCGAGTCATTGATGGCTCTTTCAACAAGTGTGTAGAAGTATTCGGCAATGGCTAATTTACCGGCGTTATCTGCTTCTAGCCGCGCCACCGCTTGTTTCACAACCTGCTCATCATAATGAGCAATCGCGGCCAGAAATAGAGAGTGCTTATCGCCAAAGGTGTTATATAGACTCCCTCGGTTGATCCCCATACTGTCAACGAGATCCTGCATCGAGGTGGCCGCATAACCTTTGTGCCAAAAGGTCTGCATCGCCTTAGTGAGCACCTCCTCGCGGTCGAATGTCCGGTGTCGTGCCATCCGCTTGCCTGAGCTGTTTTGACTTCTAAGTGTCCCCAGCCTAACACTTTCTGGAACGATTGGTAAAATATTGTCAACTGTCAACTTTGACCGCCTTGGTCAAGGCCATCTCCACCCTGACCATCCGCATGGCTGCACGGGCGATCGCCCTTCCGCCAAGGTAGCCAAAAGGCCTGAGCATCCCGTAAACCCCCGCCAGCCAGCAGGGCATTGTGAAAGGCATTAAATAATTTAAATAAGGCTTGGTGTTCACCATCGATCTGGCGATCGCCCGTGCAATAGCTGGTTTGCCAAATTGCAATGGCCATCAGTGGTTTCAATTTAATTAGTATTAATTGGCTCAATCGGATTGAGTTTTGGCATTGTAACGCTCACCTCGCCAACGATTCAGTCAAATTTGAGGGCGTTTTTGTGTCAATAATAGGGTCTGTTGTTTGCCCTGATTTCGCCATGAGTGCTGACGCGATCGCCGCCGCCACCACCCGCTTGCGCCGCCTGTGTCAGCGCGATGTCCAGGCGCATTGGCACGGTTATGCAGGCGATCTGCCCGATGAGCCGGGGGTGGCTAGCGCGGCGATTGAGCCAGAGACTTGGGCGATCGCGCCCCAAAACGAGAAGGGGTATCTGGTCTGGGAAGCCGGACGCCGTGTGCAGTGGTACGCGCAGCGCTGGGTCTTGCCGACACAATGGGAGTGCTATCCGCTTCAGGGGTTGACTTTGCGGCTAGCACTGACTTGGTGGGCTGAGGATGCCCAAATTTTTGTCAACGGTCAATTCCAGCAAGCGGGTGATCTCTTCGATTCCTCGGCTCGGATTGTTTTGACGGAAAACATAGAACCAGGTCAGACAATCGTGGTCACTCTACGGCTGGTGAGTCCGGGACACGATATTGGCGGGTTGATGCGATCGCGCCTGCTCGCCGAAGCCCCCGCCGCTCATCTGGCTGACGCCCTCGATCCCGGCTTCGTCGCCGATGAAATTGAGGTGCTCGCCAAGTATGCTACCGCCTTCGCACCCGAGCGCTTGGGCGCGATCGCCGCCGCACTGGCGACCCTGGATTGGTCATTCGTCACCGCCGCCGACCGCTTCGAGCAGGCCTTGCGCTCCTTGCGCGATCGCCTCCGCCCCCTCGCCGCCGACCTCCAGCAGCGCCGGGTCACCATGCTCGGTCACGCCCACCTCGACATGGCTTGGCTCTGGGAACTGCCCGAAACCTACGCCGCCGCCGAGCGTACCTTCCGCTCCGTCCTGACCCTGCACCAGGAATTTCCAGCACTCACTTTTTGCCACACCAGCCCCGCCCTCTACGCCTGGTTTGCGGCCGAGCGACCGGCCTTGTTCGCGGCGATCCGGGCGGCGATCGCCGCCGGTTACTGGGAACCCCTCGGCGGGATGTGGGTCGAGCCAGACGCCAACCTGCCCAACGGCGAAGCCCTCGCCCGACAACTGCTCTACGGTCAACGCTACACCCACGAACAATTTGGCACCCAGAGCCGCGTCGCTTGGCTGACGGATACCTTTGGCTTCAATTGGCAACTGCCGCAGCTCCTCAAGCTCGGTGGCATCGATTACTTTGTCACCCAAAAACTGCACTGGAATGACTCCACAGAATTTCCCCACGGGGTCTTCTGGTGGGAAGCTCCTGACGGAACACGCGTCCTAGCGCTCATGTCGCCACCCAATGTCACCGGCGTCATGGATACCCAGCCGCAGCCGATGACAAACTACGCAGTGAAATGGGAACAACAAACTGGTTTAACCGAGATTTTCTGGTTACCCGGTGTGGGTGACCACGGCGGTGGCCCGACCCGCGATATGTTGGCTGTGCAGGCTCGCTGGCAGCGATCGCCCTTTTTTCCGCAGGTTGAATTTAGCCGCGCCGAACCATTTTTAGATCGCTTGGCAACGCTCGAACCCGAAGAAAAATTTCCGATTTGGCGCGACGAACTGTATGTCGAATTGCATCGCGGTTGCTATACTGCCCATGCGGATCAGAAGTGGTTCAATCGCCGCGCCGAGGGGTTGCTTTACGAAGCCGAGTTACTCGCCGCACTGGCGGTACTCAGCCAGCCGTCCGATTTTGTTTACCCTCAGCAAGCGATTGAGACAGCCTGGAAGCAGGTTTTACTCAATCAATTTCATGACATTTTGCCAGGAACCTCGATTCCTGGCGTTTTTGTCACCGCCAATCAGGGTTGGCGAGCGGCGATCGCCAGCGCAGCAGCGATCGCCGACCGAGCACTCACCGCCTTGTGCCAACAGATTGCTCTCACAAAACCACCCATTGCTAACGCTCAGCCCTGGTTGGTCTTCAACACCCTCAACTGGGCACGCTCAGAGGAGGTTGAACTTGCCATTACCGCCGATCATTGCCAAGTTTTCGATCGCGACGGACAGGTGTTGCCCAGTCAGCGAACTGCCGAGGGCCAGTGGCGAGTCTTAGTTGCTAGTGTCCCAGCACTGGGTTATACGCCGATTTGGGTACAGGCGTCGGCCGCGTCTGACTTGGCTCGGAGTGAAGTCAAGGAGAGGATGCTTGAGACGCGATGCCGTGCGTCTTTACAAAAAAGTTCCGAAACACAGACTTGGCAGCTTGAAAACTCTGTGCTGCGGGTAGAAATTGCTGCCAAAACTGGCAATATCACCGCTCTTTTTGACAAGTCAGCCCAGCGAGATGTGTTGAATGAGGCAGCGAATGAGTTACAGTTTTTTCGTGATGCTGGTCAGTATTGGGATGCTTGGAATATTGACCCAGACTATGAGCAGAAGCAACTCCCGGCGGCGATTGTCACGGCGATTGAACCCTTGGAAACAGGGCCGGTGCGATCGCGCCTCCGCGTCACGCGCCAATTTCAACAATCGACCTTTCAACAAGACTATTGCTTGACTGCCCACTCGCCTGTGCTGACCATTGCCACTGAGGTCGATTGGCAGGAGCAGCACGTGATGGTGAAGGCTGCCTTTCCGCTCGCCTTAGAGGCTGATTTTGTCACCTATGAGATTCCCTGCGGCGCGATCAAGCGTCCGACCCGACCACAAACGCCGCAAGAGCAAGCGAAGTGGGAAGTCTGCGGACAGCGCTGGGCGGATCTAACGGCGACCAATGGCGAGTACGGCGTCAGTGTGCTGAACGACTGCAAGTACGGCTACGACCATCAGCCGGGACAGTTGCGGCTAACCCTTTTGCGCGCGCCGCAGTGGCCGCATCCCGATAGCGATCGCGGTCAGCATCGCTTCACCTACGCCCTCTACCCCCACAGCGGCGGTTGGCAGGCGGCCCAGACTGTGCGGCGGGCGGCGGAGTTGAATCTGCCACTGCGGGGGCGATCGCATGGCCCCGCTCCCGCCCCAAGCCCAACACTCCCGCCCCAAGCCAGCTTACTGACCCTGACGGGCGAAACGCTGATGATCATGGCGCTGAAGCTGAGCGAGGATGACCCCAAAACCTGGATTTTGCGGGTTTACGAGGCTAGTGGGCAGGCGAGTGAGTTGGAGCTGGGCGGGGTGCTGGCGCTGCGGGTTTTGCGTTCCGTGGATCTGTTGGAGCAATCGACTGAGGGGAAGGGCGATCGCCTGCGTCCCTGGCAAATTTTGACCCTCGCGCTCCGGCCTGAGCAATCGACCGATTGCAACCGCTCTCATCCGAGAAGCTAACGCAGGTCGAGAGAGACACAACCCGCTCAGCAACCCGCATCAGATGGCGTCGTCAGAGGCAACAGTGCCGCAACTCGCGCGGTTAAACCTTGATATTCTGCGGATAGCGCTCGGCAGCCACGAAGCGACGACAGCCAGATTCTGGCAGTGCCCAGCGATAGTGGCATTCTTGCGGCTTGCCCCAGCACAGCCCCAGATACAGCTCTTGGCGGGTGGCATCGACTTCTGCCCACTCGGCATCGTGAGCGAGTTGCTCAATCGTCTCGCGGTTCATCACCTGGGGTTCGTCGGCCACCAGCCAGAGCGACAGCTCGGTGGCGGTTGCTCGCCAAAAGTCGAGTACCGCTGCTTTAGCCGCCCGCAGTTCCTGTTTGTCAGCCGGGATCGCAGTGAGTTGATTGTGCAGTTCCGGGTAGGAGAGGGTGTGGTCTCGAAACCGACATTCACGCCAGATCAAGCCGGAGACTTGTTCGCGATGCTGATAGTCATGGACTTGTTCGCGAAATTCGCGGTAGGCGTAGACCTTACTGATTTTTTCAGAACCCAAGGCGAGGGAGAGCACAGGATCGTTGAAGCGTTCGCCGGCGGAGAGCAAGAGGCGATCGCCGCGCCAACTAGCCTGCATCTCCTGGTCGAGGATTTGGATCAGTTGTTGGGTGGTGTAGGGCATGGCTTACCGCGCGGAACGCCAGTCACCTGCATCATAGCGCCGATTGCGAAGTTGGGAGTGGCGATCGCCTCATCCCTAGAGCCGGAAGCCCTTAGTATTGAGCAACACCGTTCAAGATGGCATTAGCCCAGCTTGGCGATCGCCACCTGCATCCGTTCCAGCGCTTTGTAGATATTGTCCAGCGAGGTCGTGTAAGCGAAGCGCAGATAGCCGCGACCGTAACGACCAAAAGCCGTTCCGGCTAAGACAGCGATCCCGGCTTCTTCGAGGAGGTAGGTGGCTAGATCGTGGCTGTTAAGCGACAACTGCTGCACATTCGGGAAAACGTAGAAGGCTCCAGCGGGCTGGCGGCACTGAATGCCCGGCAGCGCATTCAACCCCGCCACCAGCACATCGCGGCGCTGCTGCAACTCAGCCACCATGTTCTCCACCGGCTGCTGCGAACCGGTCAGTGCTGCGATCCCCGCCATTTGCGTAAAGGAGCAGGTGCAGGAGTAGGAGTTGATCGCGAGGCGCTCAAACTGCTGGGCGATCGCCCGAGGCGCGACCCCATAGCCCAAGCGCCAGCCCGTCATCGCATAGGTTTTGGAAAAACCATCGAGCAAAATGGTACGGGCTGCCATGCCTGGCAAGCTGAGAATGCTTTGGTGTTTGCCGTCGTAAATCAGGCGGGAGTAGATCTCATCAGCCAGGATGTAGAAATCGTGGCGCTCCGCGAGGGCAGCGATCGCCTGTAAATCCGCCTGTGTCAGACAACTCCCCGTCGGATTGTGGGGCGAGTTGAGGATCAGCAGCTTCGTGCGTTCCGAAATGGCAGCGACGAGATCATCGAGACGGAAGCGAAAACCCTCGCTCTCCAGCAGCGGCAGCGGCACCGGCCGTGCCTCGACGAAGGCGAGCGCCGAAGCATAGATCGGGAACCCCGGATCGGGATAAATTACCTCGTCGCCCGGATCGAGCAGGGCTAAAGCGGTGAAGAAAATAATCGGCTTCGCACCCGGCGTGATCACCACTTGCTCGGGACTGACGCTGACCCCACGGGTGCGGCTGACATGGTGGGCGATCACCGCACGCGCCGCTGGCAGGCCGGCGGCGGGTGTATAGCTGGTGTAGCCGGAGCAGATCGCGTCGTAGGCGGCTTCGCTGATGTGAACCGGGGTCGGGAAATTGGGCTGACCAATTTCAAAATGCACCACTTCTTGCCCTTGTGCCTCCAGTTCTTGCGATCGCGCCAGAACCTCAAAGGCTGACTCAGTACCCAGTTGCGCCATCCGCTCCGCAAAGCGAATCTCTGTCTTAGCCATTGCCTCACCTCTAACCAGCGCTACTCAGCCGGGTCACTTCATTCTAGTCTGGTTTCCCTAACAACCCCTGGCTGGATGACCAACCCTCTGGCAAGCCAACGCACCATCATCCGCAGCGCCGATGGCGTTTCCAACCGCCTCTCAGGCTAAAATGATGACTTCGCGGACTCGACACCAGCAGGATGATCGCCGATGAGCATTCAGGCTTTGCGCGGACGGGATTTTCTGAGCCTCGCCGACATTAGCACCCCGGAACTCAACGCACTATTGCAACTCGCCGCTGACCTCAAACAGGGCGCATGTACCGCCACCAGTCAAAAAGTGCTCGGCCTGCTGTTTTCCAAAGCCTCCACCCGCACGCGCGTCAGCTTCTCCGTGGCGATGTATCAGCTCGGTGGTCAAGTCATTGATCTCAATCCCAATGTCACCCAGGTTGGTCGCGGCGAGCCGATCCCCGATACCGCGCGCGTGCTCGACCGCTATCTCGATATCCTGGCCATCCGCACCTTTCACCAGGCGGACATTCTTGAATTTGCTCGTTATGCCCGGATTCCGGTGATCAATGCCCTGACTGATCTGGAGCACCCCTGCCAGATTCTGGCCGATCTGCTGACAGTGCAGGAGTGCTTTGGTCGGCTGGCGGGTGTCACCGTGACCTATCTCGGCGACGGCAATAATGTCGCGCACTCGCTACTCCTGGGCTGCGCGCTGGTCGGAGCCAACATCCGTGTGGCAACACCAGCCAGCTACGTCCCCGCCGCTGCAATTGTCGAACAGGCGCGATCGCTCGCCACTGGCAAGAGTGAAGTCACCATCACCACCGATGCGATCACCGCTGTCAAAGGCTCCCAGGTACTCTACACCGATGTCTGGGCGAGCATGGGCCAGGAAGCGGAGGCGACAGAACGTCTGCCCATCTTTCAGCCCTACCAAATCAATGCTGACCTGCTAAGCAAAGCGGGGCCGGACGCGATCGTCCTGCACTGCCTGCCAGCCCACCGCGAGGAAGAGATTACCGACACCGTGATGGAAGGCGAGCGATCGCGCCTCTGGCAGCAGGCCGAAAATCGGTTGCACGCCCAAAAAGCACTGCTCGCGGCGCTGCTCGGCGCAATTCATTGACCGCAATGACCTCTGCACTGGGCTACGGCTTCGCGCTCCACGCCACCAGCTCGCAACTGGGCCTCGCGATCGATGATTTCCAGACCACGCCTCGTACACAGACTTGGGATCTCGGCCGCGAGCTGTCCGCACAATTGCACCCTTGCCTGCAAACCTTTCTCGCACCGCAAACCTGGGCGGATCTGCGCTTCATTGCCGTCGCTCGCGGCCCTGGCAGTTTTACCAGCACCCGCATCGGTCTGGTCACCGCTCGCACCCTAGCCCAGCAACTCGATTGTCCCCTGTTCGCGGTTTCGACACTGGCGGCCTGGGCGCGATCGCAGCGATCACAAGTCCCCCTCGGCAGCTCCGTCGCCGTGCAGATGCTCGCCCGCCGCGACCAACGCTTTGCCGCCCACTACCAATTCAATGCTGACAACAGCCACCTGCAAGTCTGCGCAGCTGAGCAAACCTTTACCCCTGAGTCTTGGGCACAATGGCGCGCGGGCTTACCCGCCGCCACAGAGGATCTGGTCGCGCCGGAGCCGCTGGGATTTACGGCACCCGAGCTGCTGGCGATCGCCACTCCCGCCTATCAAGCTGGTGAGCGTCCCCACTGGTCAACCGCCCTGCCCTTCTACGGTCAACACCCGGTCAACCTCGAACCCACACCTTGAGCATTCCTAGCCCCAGGATTTGACCGCACAGAATTTCAGCATTCACCGCCATGACGCAGAGTAGGTCGAGACCGTCGGCACCGAGGATTTCAATCTGATCAAGATCGAGCTGAGCACATCTGTTGACAGGGCTTTCAGTAAACTGGAGGCGATCTAGTAGAGGACGGCATCAATGGCGATGCGATTCAATCGGTCATTGATTCCCAATCCTGCGCTGGGAACCCCAGCCTCGCCGCCCTCATCCCCAGCCCTGCTCCCCAGTCGGGGGCAGGGAGCCAGAAGCCCTCTCCCACCTTGCGAGCGGGTTGGGTGAGGGTCTGCGATTTCTGGGGTATGGAGACCGGACTGAGTATGGGTTCGCTCCTACCGACAATGATGACGTTATTGACGCCGTGTTGGACTAGCTGGGCGAGGGCGCAGCCAATAGCGAGGCCGGCGTCGTGCTCGACGGCAGTGCAGGCGACATGGGCGATTTTTCCTTGACTCGCAAGGGGGTTGACGATACCTTGGATAGCCAGATTGAGGCTTTGCGCCGGAGGTGCAGCGGTCACAGGGGCGGCAGTGAAGCTGGGCGGCGATGTGTTGACGAACAGTTTTGATGGCGGTGGCGATGCGATCGCCAATCTCATCCAACTTTTTTACCATGTCACAACTTTCGCTCTGGTCAACGGCGGGCGATCGCCAAACCTTTGCACTTCCCGACGCAGAGGTGAGCTTGTGGCAGCAGTTTTACGATCCGGCGACGAGCGATCACTACTTCCAGGAACTCCGCACAACTCTGGCCTGGCAACAAGATCGCTTCCCCCTCGCGGGCAAGTACGTGCCGCTGCCGCGCTTGCAGGTGCTGTATGGCGATCGCGGTTGCGACTACGACTACTCCGGCATCGCCATGACCGCCTTGCCCTGGCCGCCGCTGTTGGCGCAATTACGCGCACAAATCCAGCAAATCACCGGCCACGAATTTCGCATCGTCGTAGCAAACTGCTATCGCGACGGTGCGGATAGCGTCGGCTGGCACGCCGATAACGAGTCAGGGATGGGCCCGCAACCGGCGATCGCCTCCCTCAGCCTCGGTGCCACCCGCCGCTTCTCCCTCAAGCACAAGTTCCGCCGCGACCTGCCCCGTCTCGATCTCGATCTAATCTCGGGTTCGCTACTGTTGATGGCCGGTCGTTGCCAAGACTGCTGGCTGCATCGCGTGCCCAAAACCAAGCGTCCCGTCGGCGAGCGCATCAACTTGACCTTTCGCCCCTGGACGGCTGCTCGTTCCTGATCCTAAATCCGTATCGCGAACCTCGAAAATCACCATGCCCGGAGTCTTTGCAGTGGCATCGGCAACACTGACAAATTACTGGCTAACAGTGAAATTGTGCAGCGGCAGATAACCTTGAATACTTGCCGACAATCTCTATGCCGTCCACCCCAACGAAAGTGTTGTAGCGCTGTAGGTCAAGGTGCTGAAAGATACTTCATTCGCAACTTAAGGCAAAAGCAGCGATGATGAACGGTCTTTGCCAATTTTCCCTCGATGCTTGAAGCTAGTCCTTAAACAGAGGAATAATCCAGGCAGCAAAGATACTCACCACAATTGCAATTTCCAGGACGCTCATCACAGTCATCGGTTGGAACCATCTGAGCCAAGCTCCTTGCTGAACCTGTGACCACCACTGGGAGACATGGGCTGGCCAGAGAGTGGGGCTATCTTTTTCACGAAACTGCCAGGTCAGCATCGACAGCAGCAAAGGAGAGCCGCCAACCTTGGCATTCATCAACAGGTGCAACGCGATCGCTGCCACCATCACCACCCACGAGATCAGGTGAGCGTAGTACCAACCATGATTTAACTCTCCTTCGGGTAGCCAGGTTTCGTCCATCATCTTGCCGCTGAACAGTGCAAAGGTTAACGCCAGCAGGGCCAAAGTATTGGTCACACGATTCAAGGTGTACCACCAAATGGGTTTGCCCACCTGAGCCAGCTTGCTCAGAGAATCAGACTGAATTAGTCGCTTCTGTCCCCGGTGAAAAGCGTAGACTACAAATGCCGGAAATAACAGCAAAGTCCATAATCCAAAGGTGCCGTGGATGCCCTCAATGTCCTGATAAGTGGGCAGAGGATCCCCAGCGCCCATCATAGGTGTCGTAAGTCCAATAGGCAGTCAGAATGGCAGCAATCAGGAACAGTCCCGTCAGGCCATGCAAAACTCGCAGGAGAAACGGTTGATAGGGACGAGAGGGTGCGAGCTTCTTACTCATCGTTGTTTTAGTAAATTGGGTCTAAGGTTGAATAGCTCTCCAGGAATTGGGGTGGGGGAAGTATATTAATGATACAGAATTCCTCAAGGTGAATTCCTGAATACCTTATCAGGTAGGGATTTCAGCTCTAAAAGCTCCAGATTATCACCATAGATCCTGGAGAGCCGGTTGAATCAAGCGTCTCAAGTCAACGACAAGTGCTAATTAAATGCTTTCCAGGGCAGCGAGGATGCCAAAGCCGATAAACAAAGCACCGCCCAGAGCTGTCATCAGTCGCTCGGAGATGCGCCCGGCGATGAATTTGCCGCAGGCGACGGCAATGGCGGCACAGATAGCATGACCCAGAATGGCTCCCAACAGCACCCCATAGGGATGGTCGGAAGAGGCCAGGGTAATGGTGGCAATTTGGGTGCGATCGCCCCATTCGGCAATAAAGGTGAGGATAAAGGCTTCCATCACCACGGCTCTAGCCGACCAAGTAGCGACGCCCTGTTCTCGCTGCTCAACCGCTTCTAGGATCTCGGCATGTTCCCCATCTAGGGTCTCTTTACCAGACATGCGGCTGGCATCATAAAGCAGTTTTAACCCGAAGCCAATAAATAGGGCTACGGCAATGCCTTGAACATAGTGTTTTGGAAAAAATGATGCGAGTTGACCAATCCAGACCGACAATAAGGTCATGGCAGCCAGCGCCGCCATCACGCCCAGAAACACCCACCGCCGAGGATGGCGCATGGCTAAAATAGCGCCAATAAAAAAGGTTTTGTCGCCGAGTTCTGACAACGTAATCAGCAATAACCCGGATGTAAATCCTGTCAAGAAATTCATGCGCTACTCCAGCTAGTAGTGGACTGAGCAGGCATGACGGATATCTCAAAAGACCCCACCAAGCCCACTCTCTCCGTGGACTCAGTGAAGGTCTCGCTGACAAATTAGAAAACCAATTTACTACCTGAACCAGGCTCATCACCAGTATGTTGATTCAGATAATGGGTTGCTATAACCCCAGCTACTCCCCTTCAATAAGAAAATATCACAATCTGGGCAGAAGTGGCAGAGGGTGGAGGAAACCAGCAAACAGGAACCTCCATCTCAGGTGGTACAACGTTTGAGTTGAGCGGCGGCAAGTATCCTTTGTATCCTCACCGAGATCTCTCGCCCGTCCGCCCCAACGTGTTGTTAGCTGGCTGGCAATAACACAACTTTAAACTTGACGCGGATCGTCTACTGGTGGATGTAGCCCAGTTTTTATCCAAAACCGTCTTGTTTCTCGAATGGAGTCTTCCTCTGGATAACGGGTATCGTTCAAATCAAGCCGAAGGCAGGTTGCGCGACCAATTGGTGTAGTTCCTTCTATAACCACGCCTTGATTTAGCCAGACAAAGTGCTCTGCCCACTTCTGTTGGCGAGGATTAAAAATGGGAACAATTTCCTGAGTCTCTGGATCAATACTAGCCACAAAGTTATAACGTCTCTCATTACAACGACGACAAGCAAGTGCAAGATTATCGAGTTGATCATAACCCCCCAAAGATTTTGGAATGATTATGATCAACGGTAAATCGATTCGCACTTAACCTTTCTGGAGAATGGCAATACTCGCAAACGTATTTAGCACGCTCTCGGATCACTTGCTTGAGTTCATCATTGATTGGCATTTTGCGCAGCAAGCATTGCGTTGATATGAGTGAAAATGCGATCTAATTCTCCGATCGCATCCAATTCAGCAATTTCGCCAGAAGTGAGTTGATCAGCTTTTTTCTTTTCTAAAAAGCTCTCCATTCGTAGTTGAAGAGACTCACTGAATTTGAATAGATTCCAGTTGCCATCTTTTTCAAGCTGGATTTCATGAATCAGAGAAGAGGGTTTATTAAGAGTTGTAACCATTTAGCCTCCATCGCATTAAATCTTTGTAAACCAATCGGTATCGACTTCAACTGACTCGATCATTACTATCTTGACACCAAGCCCCAACTCTTTCAAGCGTTGAACTAACTGTTCACCGTCTATCAGATCAATAGGTGGTGCGCCATCTCGTGTGGCTTCTTTAATCGCGTCCCTGGTAAATGTGCCAGTCGTGATCAATAAGCCTTTATCAGTACGCCCTTGCATGGCTCCACGAAAGTCTCGAATTTGACCTGCTGTGACCGAACCCTTATACCGCTTGCATTGAAAGAGAACATGAAAGCTTAAAAAGCCGTTGATACGGGCAATTCCAACACCATCAATTCCACCGTCACCAGATTTACCCGTAACCTGTACCTGAATAAACCCGGATTCGCGCAGTAAACGCTGTGCTAGGCGCTCAAATGCAGACGAATCTAACGATAGCAATGTTTTATGAAGCTGTTGATGCCATGCAAGCTCTTCTAAAGTCTCTATGGCTCCGACAGCCTCATCTGCTGTATCTGAAGATGAAGTCTTGTTTTTATCAGCATCTCGAACTGCCTTGACAATCTCTCTGGGATCAAGGTCGTTAGGATTGATGGAAGTTGAAACTAAAGACCATATGCCGCGTGCTGAATTCTGTAAAAGCCCATACTTCTTCAGATACGTTCGACTCCACGCAAGTCGATATTCAACCTCGCTTTGTGATGTACTGCCATGCAGAATTTCAAGCACTTGATCAGGAACATTGAGAATCTGCACTACTTTTTCATAAATTTCCTCAGTTGTACCAGACCCACCCAAATCTTGTAGAGCCTGAATTGTGGGTAGAAGCATTGAGTCAAAGGTTGGCACTGAGGAGACCGATCGCTTCATATCAAAACTGTTGGGTCGATTTACAAAAATACTGCTCTGTCAACTATAAATCGTCACTCAACACATATAACTACTTTGTGATCGCTCATCCTTCAAGCTCAAGCACATCACAGATCACTTGCTAGTATGCCCCAACCCAAAAACGAAGCCAGCTAACGGTGAAGTTGTGCGGCGGCAGATAACCTCTGATTCTTACAGATAACCTCTCGGCGGTCGGCTCCATCGATTTGTTATGCCGCTGCGATCGCCCTCACTGCTTTTAAGCATCAATTTCAATGTTTTCATAGAGGGCAATGATTTCGATTTGAGCTTCAAACGAACTCAAAGACAACGTGATATTCGGATCATCATATTCTGTTAGCAGCCATTGATAAGCAGCGGTTTTGACGTAGTGTTCTATGTGAACATTGTACTGATCAATGAGGAAATATTCGCGGAAGCTTTCAAGGGTGCGGTAAGCAGAAAACTTTTCGCCGTGATCGTAATCTTGGGTTGATTTGGACAACACTTCAGCAATAAAGCAGGGATTGGTTACAGTGTCGGTACGCCCGGTTTGAAGTTGTAGGGGTTTTTCGACAACCATTAGATCGGGATAGGTGTAAAGATTACGATCGGGAATCCACAACCGTTGGTCGGCTCCGAAAATCCGGTAGGGTTTGCCTCGCAAAGCAGATTTGAGCAGGGTTGCAAGATTAATTGCCAGTTCGTTGTGGTCAGGTGTGCCTCCCGTCATGAGTCGAATTTCTCCGTTTACATATTCATGGCGTTCCTCCGAAGCCGTTTCAAATTCCAGATATTCTTCGCGGGTATAGGTGCGTTGCTCAAGTGCCTGTGTCATGGTGTATTCAACCTCCCTTGTGCTCAACGGTATCTGGCATTTGCTGAATAATTTCCATCGTGCGAACGCTGACGGTGCAGACTCGCTGTAGCAGATCAATGACGTGTTCTTTGTAGTCCGCAAACTTGTAGGTATTGAAGAGTTTGGCAATCGTCGGGTCTCTGGGTTTCTTCTCTTTGTACTGGTCGAGAATCCATTCCAGGGCGGAGCGGTTGCCGAGTTTGTAGTCCCAAGCAACAGCGGGGATACCTTCTAGAGTGGTTTCGGTGTCGAGGATGATTTTGCCGTCGGTTTTGTCAGCTTTGAGTTTGGCTTTGGGGGTGGTGCGTTTGATGGGTTTGGCTGGGTCGGGTGTGTCGATGGGGATTAAGGTTGCCTGTAGGGGGGTATCACTGGCTGACTTTTTGCGCCCCACATCGATCCGTCGCAATCCGTAGGGTTCAATGGTTTCGTAGTTGAGGTGCAAGTCCATCAGGGCTTTGCCCCAGGTTGCCCATTGGTGGAAGTCGGCATAGAAGGGCAGGCGAGGAAATTCGCGTTTGAGGTTGAGTTTGTATTTGGTGCGGTAGGCGGGATGGTGGAGAACGGCGTAGGTGTAGTGGAAGATGTCGAGTTTTGTGATGTCCTTCTGAGGCAAGGGGCTTAAGCCCCTTGTTCCTTTGTCGGGATTGAGGATGGTTTCAATTTTGATGCATCCATCTCGCACAATCTCAACAAGGGGCTTAAGCCCCTTGTCCAGCAAGCCATTTTCCCAGGTAGAAATTAATTCTTCTCCCCAACGTTCTGTATGTTTGATGTGATTGTTCCAAACATATTCCAGAATTTCCGTGAGCGCAGTTTCCTCTACAATCAGTTGTCGATTAAACTTCTGTGCCCAAACATGTTGCCCTTTATTCCAATTCTGCGATCGCTGAAATTCATGTGAGCTAAAACCTTTAATTTTGCGAATGTGTTCGTTTAACACCTTCTCTGTTGTTGCTACAACAACCATGTGGACATGATCGGGTAGGACGTTAAAAGCAACGATCTCAATTTCGTAACGCTTAGCTGCCTCAGATATCTTTTCAGCCATAAAAATTTGGTTCTCGGCTGAGAAAATCAGAGGCTCACCTACTTTGACCCCATAGGTCACCATTCGCTCAGAAACACGCGAGTTATGGGTCACGAAGGTCACAAACCAAAGTTGACTTCCTTCACTCCCCGCATTGAACAAGGGGCTTAAGCCCCCTGTCTGTCCCTGGGGCACATCTGTAGGGAACAAGGGGCTTAAGCCCCTTGTCTGGTCAGGTGACTGAGCTAACTCGTCGTGGTAGTGGTTACGAAACTGCTCCAACGCCCAATCTGTGATGTTGTCGATGCGATCGCCATTTTCGTCATAGCGGTAGAGGGGAAGACATTGAGAACCACCATTGGGAAGGACATCGGGAATATGCTCTACCGCTAACCGAAAGTATGGTGCATCTATCCCTGATTTGATCCAAATAGCTTGATTATGCTTTTCCAATGACGGGAAGATGCTTGGTAATTGATAAGTCATTCCGTTGAAGTTTCTATCAAAATAAAGATACTGTTTGGCATAAGGACGATAGCAGCTTTTAACTATTTTTACTTCTTCAAATCCTTTCTGTATTTTTCGTCCTAAATATTTCTCAAGTTCACGATCCCACTTAATATCTAGCTCTCGCCTCTCACCATTCTCCAATCGATCGCGATACACCTCTACAAAATACTTCATTCGCTCGATCAAAGCTTCTTTTGAAAAGTCATAGACCCATTCATCCCGCTGAGTTGCGACCCCTCTTGAAAAAAGCTGAAACACTGCCCCCTGAGATTTTCCAGCCTTCACCTCCTTATCAATCAATGGCAAAAAGCTGTCAAAATCGTTATCCGTTAGATTAATCCAATTCGCCTTTTGATCCGGCGTAATGTGGTCAAACGGAATCTCTTCAAACCGAGTCCGTTCAAACCAGTCGAGCTTTTCTTCCTTCGTCTGCTCATCCTGCAACGTAAAGTAAAAGATTTTTGCCTTGCTCATGCCTATACTGTTACTTTCCTAACTGTCGAACAAGGGGCTTAAGCCCCTTGTCTAGAACTGCATCTAACTAAAAACATCACCGCAATTCCTGTTTGAATTCCAAATACATTATTTTTTGTACCAGAAATCTTCGGGTTATTCCTCACATCCGATTGAGTATCGACAATATAAACATAATCAAACTCCCGATCGATACACTTGCGAAAACCATCAAAGGTTTTGGAATCAATGAACGATCGATTAGTGATGAATGCAATGATACCGTTCTGACCTAATCTATCGGATGCCCACCGAAAGAAACGAGTATACATATCGTAGACAACGATCTGATTTTGGGCGGTTCCTTCTTTGATGTAGGTCTCCTTGATTGCTTTATCAATCCCTTTATAGAGACGATTGGCATTGCGCTGATTAAAGTTTTCCTGATGAGCATTGTAGGGTGGATTACCAATAATGACAGAAATGGTGCGATCGTTCTGCTGTTGGATGCGTGCTGTGTTTTGTACACTCATGGCAAACAAATCAAATTTCAAATGGGAGCATCCCACCTTGGCATAAGTATAAATACTCAGGGGTTGACAGGGGTGAGAGACTGAAAAGAAAAATGGACTCAGCTAAAGAAAGAAAACTCAAGTACTACCTTAAAGAAGCCGCCAAGCTGC
>JAAUTY010000068.1 GCA_012031265.1 Spirulinaceae cyanobacterium SM2_1_0
GGGGAGCTAGAAGTCCCTCTCCCAGCTTGGGAGAGGGATTTAGGGTGTTGGCGGAGCCTGTTTCGTAGAAACGTAGGGTTTCCAAACTGGGATGCTCCCTTTCAGCACTGAAAACTTGTGCTTATCACCGCAGATCCAGGAGAGCCGATATCGTGACGGTTGAGGATAATCGGTACGCCTATGGAGAGCAACGTTTTGTTACATTCGGTGTGTTGCAAGGGCGAGTGATTGCCGTTGTCCATACAGAACGTGAGGATTGCATTCGTATTATTTCTGCAAGAAAAGCGACGAAATATGAACAACGAACCTACTTCGAGCAACTCTCAAACTGATTGGCACCGTTTGGATGCGATGAGCGATGAAGACATTGATTTATCAGATTGTCCAGAGATGACGCCAGAAATGTTTGCTAAGGCGGTAGTGCGTCGGGGGTTACCTGCTGCAAAAGGCAAGGCACAAGTTACACTCCGCATTGATAGCGATGTGTTGGAGTGGTTTAAGTCTCAAGGGCGGGGTTATCAGACCCAGATCAATCAATTACTACGAGCGTATATGGAAGCACATCAAGAAGTTCGCCAATAAATAGCAGGTTAGTATTGTGCTTGCAGCAGCATAACAACCCCAGTGCAGCGGATTGTCGAGAGCAACTGATGTGGATACAAAGACCACTGGCAACCGCTGACTGGGAACGATCGGCAATCATCCCCTGAAGCTTGGGGTTAGACAAGGCAACTGCTACGCCTAGGAGCGTAGGGCTGCCAATTTTGGGGTGTTTCCCGTCAAGTGGAGCAGCTCACCATCAAACTGGGCTGCTTGGATGTGGATGTGACCTGACTGACCGACACATCTCGATCGTAGGTTGAGTTGAGCCTAGCACAACCCAATAACCACAAAGGTTAGAGTTAGGTTTCTTGCATCAACCCAACCTAGTACCGCTACGCGGAATTTTGAGTTCTGAGTTTTGAGTGATGAGTGCAGACAATACAGGCATCCTACGGATCCTGAATGGGGATCTCATTTCCGCCGCCTTGTACTAGGTATTTTCTAGGGTTTCGGGCGTTTTGTCGGTCAGTCAGCATAGGAACACCAGTCACTCCAGCCGCCGGGATAGAGCTGGGCATCGTCGCGACCGGCGATCGCCAGCGACAACAAATTGGCACAGGCAGTCACGCCAGAGCCACAGTACACAATCAACTCTTGGTCAGTGTAGGCTGACCAGCGCTGGGCGTGAAATTCGGGCGGCTGCCAGTAGCCGTCAGTAGTACACAGTTCTGGCCAAGGGAGGTTGATCGCGCCGGGGATGTGACCGGCGATGGGATCGATCGGTTCCTGTTCGCCGCGATAGCGCTCGGCTGTCCGCGAGTCGATCAAGACGGTGGCGGGCGATCGCTGCCGAACCGCCGTAATATCCGCCACCGGCCAGGTATCCGGCACAGCCACAAAGCTTTGCGGGCGCGGGGCAGGGATGACCGCCGTGGTAGGATAGCCGCCAGCCTGCCAACCCGACCAACCGCCGTCCAGCACGGCGACCCGTGGGTGACCGAGGTGGCGGGTCAGCCACCAGAGCCGCGCCGCAAAGGCCGAACGGGAGTCATCGTAGGCAATCAGCCAGGTTTTACCCCAGGCCACACCGCAGGCAGCCAACTTCGCGGCGATCGCCCCAGGAGCGGGCAGTGGATGGCGACCGCCATGCAGGCCGACCGGGGCGGAAAGGTCACGATTGAGATGCAGGTAATGCGCACCGGGAATGTGTTGCTCGCGGTACTGCTGCTCGCCTTGATCCGGATCAGCTAGGGTAAAGCGGCAATCGGCGATCGCCACGTCGTCCTGCTCGAGGCGGGCTGCCAACCAGTCAGCTGAGACAACCAGAGCCATCGATTATGCCTCGGTAGGAGGGTCATAGCCCGTAGGCTCCTGCTCGCCGATGGGCTGATACTTTTTGAAAAGCACGAGGCAATTCCGCTCGTCTGCGGTACGATCATAGCTCAAACGATCAGCGATTTTCGTTAAGATAGCCAAGCCACGTCCGCCACCCGCCTGATGACGCTGCAACGAGGTCGCATTGGTATCTAAGTAGGTCGTCAGATCAAAGGGCGGGCCGCAATCCCAAATCCGCAACTCCAGCACGCCCGGGTGCAACGCAGCTGCGAGTGTAATCGGGGTTGTCGGCGGCAAATCGCGGTGCGCGTGGCGAACCGCATTTGTAAACGCCTCTGCTAATGCCAGTTGACACTGTAGCCAATCCTTCTGCTGAATGGTCGGATGGTGGATTTGCTCAAACCAAGCTAGCACTTGGTCAAGAACCTCCAGGGTGGTTGACACTTCGAGCGATATTGGGTCAAGCACGAGTTTTGGCACTGCCAGCCGAGCGATGATTCTGAGGCAAGCGCGGCGATCGCGCTATAGCATTGAGTCAGCTTTCAATGTGAAGTAATAATATCGTAATTAGCTCACTGCTCAAGTTTCAATCCTGGCTCGCGGGTAGCGACTGTGGCTCTCCGCGACTGTGACTTTCCCAAGGACATGGAGCACATCCTGATCGTTGACGACGACCCTGCGATTCAAATTCTAGTCAAGCGCACCCTCGTGAGCCAAGGCTATCAGGTCGCTGTTGCGAGCGATGGTCTGGCTGGCCTCGCGAAAGCGCGTGAGCTGCAACCGGCGATGGTGATCTGTGACTGGGTGATGCCGCGACTGAATGGCCTGGAGGTCTGCCGTCAGATCAAGGCAATGCCAGAACTCTCGACCACTTTCTTCATCCTGCTCACCTCACTCGGTTCGGTGGAAGATCGGGTCAAGGGCCTCGATGCCGGGGCAGACGACTTTCTCTGCAAACCGATTGAGATGTTTGAGCTAAAGGCGCGTGTTCGCGCTGGTTTGCGCCTGCATCAACTCAGCAGCGATTTGCAAAAGCAGAAACGCCTGCTCGAGACCGAATTGGCGGAAGCTGCCGAGTACGTTAGCTCGATTTTGCCCGAGCCACTCCAGACCGCAGAGATCCAAATCGATACACGCTTTATCCCCTCCCGCCAGCTCGGCGGCGATAGTTTTGACTATGTTTGGCTCGATTCGGACTGTCTAGCGATCTATCTGCTAGATGTGTCGGGTCATGGTTTGCGGGCAGCCTTGCCGTCGTTGGCGGTGATCAATTTATTGCGATCGCGCAAGCTCCTGCAAGTAGACTACTACCAGCCGGGTGAAGTCCTGCGCGGTCTCAATGATGTGTTTCAAATGACGCAGCGGAACGATAAATATTTCACCATTTGGTACGGCGTCTATAATCGCCGTACCCAAGAACTGACCTACGCTAGTGCCGGTCATCCTCCCGCTTTGCTGCTGTCTGGCTCCTCAGCCGCAGATCTGCGGGTTGAGCCGCTGAAAACCCCTGGCTTCCCGGCGGGGATGTTTCCCGATATTGAATACGACGAAGCCGTTTGCGTGCTGGAAGCTCCGGCGAGCTTGTACCTCTTCAGCGACGGCATCTACGAACTTTGTCAAGCAGATGGTGAGCTGTGGGGGCTAGAGGAATTCGTGGAAGAGCTGAAAGTGTATCAACAGCTTCCGGACGGCAACCTTGACTGGATTGTCAACCGGGTGCGGGCAATCAATGCCCACGCCTACTTCGATGATGATGTGTCGTTGATGCAGATCGACTTTCACCGCCAGACAGACGCTCCGGCGGTGGCAACTCCCCCGCCGCCTTCACGTTAAATCATCAGACGGATCGGTGAGGGTTTCGACGACTAAATCGAGGCGATCGCGCCCCGCCGCCAAAAAGGCTTCGCAGCGGCGCAACTCCGCCGCCGCGATCTCGAATTGGCTGAACATCTCCTCTAGCGGCAGTGTGCCCGCTTCGAGGCAAGCGGCGATCGCCTCGATCGCCGCGACGCTTTGTTCATAGCTCCACTCAGACTCAGGCATGGCTGGAGGGGGAGATACTCACGAATTGGTCGCCGTTGCCGGTGGCGCTGCGGCCAGTTGGGCAGCTTGCAGACGGTTCAGGGCGCTAATGTAGGCGCGTGCCGAGGCGACGATGATGTCCGTATTCGCGGCATGACCCGAATAGGTGCGATCGCCATGCCGCACCCGCACCGTCACCTCACCCATGGCATCAATGCCTTCAGTGACCGACTTGACCGAGAACTCGCTCAGCTCATTGGGTAGGTTGACCACGCGATTGATCGCCCGGTACACCGCATCGACAGGGCCAGTACCGATCGCAGCATCGGTCAATTCTTCACCGTCTGGAGTGCGGAGCGTCACCGTCGCCGTCGGGCGAGCGCTGTCGCCGCAGGACACCTGCACCAGCTCCAGGCGGAACAGTTCTGGCACTTGTTGAATTTCGTCGTTGACGATCGCCTCGAGATCCCAGTCCGTGATCTCCTTCTTCTTATCCGCGACATCCTTGAAGCGCAGGAAGGCTTTGTTCAGCTCCGTATCCGACAGCTCGAAGCCGAGGGTCTGGAGGCGATCGCGAAAGGCATGACGACCCGAGTGCTTGCCGAGCACAAGCTGATTCCTGGTCAGACCGATCGACTCAGCATCGATGATCTCGTAGGTCAGCTTGTGCTTGAGTACGCCGTCTTGGTGAATGCCCGACTCGTGGGCAAAGGCATTCGCGCCGACGATCGCCTTGTTCGGCTGCACACTCATGCCGGTCAGATTGGAGACCAAGCGTGAGGTTTTGTAAATTTGCTGCGTGTCAATATTGGTCAGCGGTGCGGTCGATTCGGGCGGGCGACCGAGGTAGGGGTTGTAGAACTGGCGTCGGACGTGCAACGCCATCACCAACTCTTCCAGCGCCGCATTGCCCGCGCGCTCACCGATGCCGTTGATCGTGCATTCCAACTGGCGCGCGCCATTTTGTACCGCCGCCAGGAAGTGGCGACCGCCAAACCGAGGTCATTGTGACCGTGGACGGAGATGATCGCTTGCTCGATATTGGGGACATTTTCCTTGATGCCGCGAATCAGGCCGCCGAACTCTTCAGGAGTCGTGTAGCCGACGGTATCGGGGATGTTGACGGTGGTCGCCCCAGCGGCGATCGCCGCCTCCAGGACTTGGTAGAGAAATTCTGGGTCGCTGCGGCCCGCATCCTCCGGTGAGAACTCAACATCTGGGGTGAAAGATTTCGCGTAGGCCACCATGTCCGGGATGATCGCCAAGACCTCTTGACGGGTCTTCCGCAGCTTGTATTCGAGGTGAATGTCTGAGGTGGCAATGAAGGTGTGAATGCGCCAGCTCGCAGCCGGTTTTAGGGCTTCCGCCGCGCGCTTGATGTCGTCCTTGAGCGCCCGTGCCAGACCGCAGATCGTTGGGCCGCCCATCGTGCCGACCTGCTCAGCGACGCGCTGCACCGCCAAGAAGTCGCCATCGCTAGCACGCGGAAATCCGGCTTCGATAATGTCCACGCCCAATCGAGCCAGAGCACGAGCGATCGTCAGCTTCTCATCAGCATTCAGGGCGGCACCGGGCGACTGCTCGCCATCCCGTAAAGTGGTGTCGAAGATGATAATACGATCTGACTCTGCGTTCATGACTTTTCTAGAAATTGCACATTGGACGTGAATCACAAATCAAATTCCAGAATAAACGAATTTTTTAGGATTGCGACGGTTCAGGCGGAAGTTTGCGGCTATTTGGAGTAGCGGGGCGACGCCAGGGAGCCTGATGATCGCCTCGGCCCAAGTGGGGGGGCGCGACTCCCAAAAATGGCGGCCGTCGAAGTGAGAAGCGAGGATTCGGTAAGATTCGAGGCAAGAGAAGATTTCAGCAGGAGCGATCGCGGCGGTGATGCAGGTACTGAGTGGTTTGTTGGTCGGGGTGATGATTGCTGCTTGGCTGGTGGCGATCGCCGTCATTTCGATTCAGAATGTGACCCCAATTTCACTCCATTTCTTCCTGTGGCAGACGGTCGAGTTGCCCTTTGGCATTGCCTTGGCCTTCAGCGTCAGTGCTGGATTGGTGCTCGGTGCGTTTCTACCCCTGTTCCGTCCTGGCGGACGAGCGACAGCCATTCGCCGCCGCCCACTTCCAGATGAGTCATCTGAGAACTGGGGGTAGACTAGATTTTGCCTCTGTCATCTACGGCACAACTTGCAGACCCAACCGCAAAAACAAGTCTCTAATCGTTCCATGCAGTCCGACAAAATCGTTGCGTTTGTTGAGCGCCTCCTGGGTCGCTCGTTGAGCCCCGTTGAGCAGTGGGTTATGCAGCAGCTCTGTCAGGGTCAGACCTATGGCGAAATGGCGCGTGACTCCAGTTACGAGCCGGATACTTTGAAGGCTACCGGGCTGCAATTGTGGCAAGAATTGCTGACGATTACCCAATCAGCCTTTACCCAGACAAAATTTGCTGCCATCTTGAGACAATTCCTGCTCCAGGAGTCTGACGCCCTGTGGTTGGAATATCAACAGGAGGTTGCCCAGACTGAGTTAGAGATCCTCGCCGCCGCCGCTCCCAGAGCTGAGATTGCTGCTCCCGGCGAGGCTTTGCCCCTCGGCTCACCACTCTACATTCCTCGACCGCCGCTTGAGGCGATCGCTTTCACAGCGCTTGAGCAACCAGGCTGCTTGCTGCGCCTGCAAGCCCACCGCAAGCTGGGCAAAAGCTCGCTCCTGATTCGCTTGCTGGCTCAGGCGGAGCGCCGTGGCTACCACACCGTTCATCTCGATTTTCAGGCAGCGAATCAGGATTGCTTCGACTCCCTGAAATCTTGCTGGTGCTGGTTCTATACTAGCATCAGTCAACAGCTCGATTTGCCCCTGACCCCGACCGACGATTGGGACGCAGAAGTGGGCAACAAAGTAGGTAGCAAGCAGTACTTTGAAACCCACATCCTGCCCTATTGCCAGCGACCCTTAGTCATTGTTTTCAATGAAATCAATCGCATCTTTGCCTACCCGACAATCGCCCGTGACTTCTTACCCATGTTGCGGCTCTGGCACGAACAGAGTAAACAAGCGAGTCTTTGGCAAAATTTACGCTTAGTGGTTGCCTATTCAACTGCAAGCTACTTAACACTCAACCTCAATCAATCCCCGCTTAATGTGGGTCTACCGCTCAATCTGCCGCCCTTCTCACTCGACCAAGCCCAAGACCTCGCCCAGCGCTACGGCCTCGTGTGGGCGAGTACGGATGTCGGTCGTCAACAGTTGCAGCCATTGCTGATGTCAGTGGGTGGCAATCCCTATTTGCTCAGTATCGCCTTTGATCACCTGCGGCTCGGTCGCTCTTCGCTTGTTACCTTGCTGGCGACGGTGGCGACGCCGGCGAGCATCTACAGTCCCTATCTCCGCCCGCAACTCACCGCCCTCAACCAGCGGCCTGAGCTGCGCGCCGCCATGCAGCAGGTGTTGACAGAGCCTGGGATCACCCTGGATGCGATCGCCGCCTACCCGCTCGAAAGCCTCGGCCTAGTCGAGCGACGGGACAATCGCATTTATCCCTACTGCGACCTCTACCGCCAGTATTTTGCGACCCAATTGTTGGCGGCATCACCCGCTCCTGTCCCCGCGATCGCTGACCCCAGCCGCACTGAGGTGATGCCAAAATCGACTCTCCCCACCCTCAATCAATCGGCCTTGGTCGCTAACTTGCATCAACACTGGGCGCAATGGCAGCAACAGCAGGTCATGCTGACCCTACTGCTCTGCAAGCTGGATTATTTCAGCTTGTACAACGAGGTCTATGGTCGCGCGGCGGGCGATCGCAGTTTGCAACAAGTAGCGACGATTCTAGCCGACTATGCCTTGCAATCGGTCGGCCTGCTAGCGCGCTACAGTGGCGATGCCTTTGCGCTGCTGCTGCCGGGTGTCGATAGTGCTAAAGCGGCGACGGTCACCCAAGTGTGTAGCAAAGCGGTCGAAGCTTTGGGTATTCCCTTTGAGCCGGAGGAGTTTGGGGGCTTGCCCGCCACCGTACTGACCGTGAGCATCGGGGCAACAGCGGGCATCCCGACGATTACCGCGACTCCGGAGCGCCTGCTGATGGCAGCGGGTCAAGCGCTACAAACCGCCCAGCGTCAAGGGGGCAATGCCGTGGTCGTCACGGCTTGGTCGGATCTATCATTACCAACTTCTGAAGGTGACTACTAACTAAGGGCGATCGCCAACCAAAACGCAAATCGCCCCTGGCTCAACGGGAAGCAACGGACGTGGGCAACTGATACCACGGCAGGTCAGGATACTCATGGTGCTCCCAGTGATAGCCGAAGTGGTAGCAGGCGAGAAATGACCAGAATGGTGCAATGTACAGGCTGCGACTGCGGTGGCGATCGCGATAGCCGGCCTCAGTCTCGCGATGCGGCAAGAAAATGCCGAAATAAAAGAGTTGGTAGGCGCTGAGTACAGTCGGCAAAAACCAGAAGAGCAGTAGCTTGCTATAGGGAACCCCGCCCAGCACGTGCCAGGCATGGAAACTAGCCGTGACACCGAGAATCGTCCATTTGTTCTGATAACTGAGCATAAAGCGCCCAAACCAGAGCAATGGATTCTGCTGAGCACTGGCACAAAATCGGGATCGGCCTCACTCGCCGGTTGAGCGTGGTGTTCGTAGTGCTTGAAGCGCATCCGATCGTAGGGCAGCAAGGAGTAGAGTCCGAGGGCGAGGCGACCGATGGCATGATTGAGCGACGGCAGGGCACGGCAAGCGGTGCCGTGCATAGCGTCGTGCGCGGTGATGAAGAGGCCGGTTTGCAGAAAGGCGCGACCGATGACCAGCAGCGGTAGGCTCCAGAGCGGCCAGAAGCTCAGATTCATATAGAGTAGGATGCCACTACTGACAAGGACAGCGGTGATCACACCTGTGGCGATCGCCACACCCACACAAGACGCGCGGATCGCTGAGCTAGCAGGCGTGGCAGACGGTGGCGAACTGAGCATGAGGGCAAAAATGATTGACCAACCGCTTTATTCTACTGTCGCGCGCGATTCCTGGCGCTCATGACACTTCACCGCCCAATACAGCGATTTTGCCCAGCCGCTAGGGCGCTCACAGTTGTGAACCGCCACGCCACACCGGCAGCAATACTTAAGGTTCATGTCTTAAACGCGGGTAGCGTTTAAGATGACGCTTAACTGCAACCCGATCGTCCTTGTTGCGAGGCTCCCTATGCTTGCCCCTGAATTGCTCATCCCCATCAGTGCCTGGTCACGCCAGCACTGTGTCGCGATCTGCGCGGGTCTCGTGCCCGCCAATCTGATCACGACGATCACAACCTTGGTACTGCTAGTGCGTTCGGTTCGGGGCGAGTCTCTATATCGCAATGCACTGTTCGCCAGTAGCCTGGCAGTGGTGCTTTGCCTCCATGTGACGACTTGGTTGGTCATCGGTGTCGTCACGCCCGTCACCTTCATTCTCTTCAGCCTCGGCGGCACTTGCCTCGGAGTCAATCTCGTTGCGGTCTGGTTACGTCAGTCGCAGCCTGAGCGGGGGCCGCAAGTAGCGCGCTGGGCAGTACAGGTGGTTGCCAGCCGCTGGTCGCTGCGCCGTTAGCGGGAACCCGGGTTGCCATCTCCCCGTCTCAGCGGGCACCACTGGCTTTATGGGGAAACTGCACCATGTCCTCGCTTCATCCTGCTCGGCGGCTCGCGTTGGTGGCGTTGGCCGCGATCGCCCTCGGCGCTAGCGTCACCCCTTCAGCAACAGCACAATTCCTGTCACACTCGCCTGAGCGCTACAGTCAACTTCCCGCCCCCTCAACCACCATTCCCGCCGGTACGCGGCTGCCGCTGCGCTACGGCGAGGCGGAGAAAATTCTGCTGGCCCCGGGTGAAACGGTTCCGATCACGGCGACTGTGGCCGCGAATATTCGGGATTCGCGCGATCGCCTGCTGATTCCCGCCGGTAGCGAGGTAGTCGGCGAGATTGTGCCAGTGGGCGAGGGCGCACAGTTTATCGCGCAGGAATTGATCATTGCTGGCGATCGCCTGTGGCTAGCGGCGGAGTCGGGCTTGGTCACCCGCACAGAAACGGTGGATCAGGGGATCAATACCAATGCGGTGCTGCGGAACGCCGCGATCGGAGCCGGTGCCGCGACCTTGTTATCGGGGATCACGGGCGATCGCCGCATTACCTTCTGGGAAGTACTCGGCGGCGCTGGTGTAGGCGCAGCAACCGGCCTATTCTCGCGGCGGCAAGCGGAACTGATCTCCATTGACCCCAACCGCGACCTCGACATCACCCTGACTACCAATCTTGACTTACCCGGCTTCTACTCCCGTTGACGCCGCCAACAAGCGCTGGCTAGCGGCGGCCGAGACCTGAAATCTGTGACGAGCGCAAGCCCAACCAGCCCAGCACCCCTTGACCGCTGAGCGCTTCGCTCAGCAGAGCGAGAACGAAACCAATCATCGCCGCGCGACCGTTGAGGCGTTCGGCATAGTCATTGAACGCCAACGGCGGTTCGGGCAACTTTGGTGTCGGCGTGGATGCAGACATACCCCAAGACCCCAGCTTCTTCAAGCAACCGGGATTTTATCACAGCGCACCTCACCGGGCTGAGCAACGCCATATCGTCATCTAGGGGGTTTTAGGAGCCTTGTCGCGGACACCACGAACGATACGTGATAGCTCCGACTTCTCATCTACAGCGATGCGCGTGGGCGAGCCGCTGATGATCCGCTCGTAGTTGCGGAATGAATCTTTGATTTCCGGCCCGTCGGAGTTAATGGCATACTCGCGGATACCCTTATCGTGCCAGGAGCCACGCATCTTGAAGACGTTGATGGCGCGCGACATCTCACCGCGAATCTCAACGTATTGCAGCATAATGATCGTATCAGTGATTGTAGAAATATGAGATTCGGTAATTGAGTTTGACCCCATGAATTGATCGGTTGTGTTGGTGAAAAAACCAGTGATTTCTTCCTGTTTGGCGTAGCCAGTCACACCGATCACAAACTGTCGAAAGGCATTGTTAGTCACCCCCCTGGCTAGGGCTGAGAGGGAGTCGATCGCAATGCGTGCTGGCTTGAACTCTTCGATCTCGGATTTGATGATTTGCAAATGATCTTCAAGACCAGCAGATTCAGGATAGGAGCAGAGCAATTTCAACAGCCCTCGCCGTTCCATTTCCTCAAAATTCACGCCCCAGGAGTTGGCGTTGCGGGACAGTTGCGCGCGCGATTCTTCGTAGGCAAAAATGATCGCTCGCTCGCCCTGCTGGCAGCCCTCTTGCACGAATTTGCTGACTAGAAGAGTTTTGCCGGTACCGGTTGCACCAGTTGCCAAGATAATCGAGTCCTTGAAGAAACCGCCACCACACATTTCATCTAGAGTGGCAACCCCTGAAGAAATTCGAGCGTTGGAGGAGCGCTGGGTCAGTCGCATCGCCCCGAGCGGGAAGATGTTGATGCCGTCATTGGTGATCGTGAAGGGGTACTCTCCTTTCATATGGGTTGTGCCGCGCAGTTTGAGAATTTCAATGGTACGCCGCCGCCGTTCACCATCGAGCGCATTGCGGAGAATGATCACGTTGTCAGATACAAATTCTTCCACCCCAAAGCGAGCAACCTGACCGTATTCCTCAACCCGCTCTGTGGTCATGATTGAGGTGACCCCAATCTGCTTGAGACGGGCGACAAGGCGAAAAATCTCCCGTCGCACGACCGATGCTCCTTCATATTGCTGGAAAACGGCGGTCACAGAATCAATCGAGACGCGCTTAGCCTTGTACTTGCGAATGGCGTACTGGATACGCTCAATCAAGGCCGACAGATCGAAATTGCCAACGACCTCTTGCCCTTCTGGATCAGGAGAGGCATCGAGGATAAAGAGTTTGCCGCGATCAATGAGGCTCTGTAGATCCCAGCCAAAGCTGCGGGCATTGGTGATGATGTCAGTGGGTGACTCCTCAAAGGTGACAAAAATCCCGGGATCACCCAGATCGCGAATGCCATTGTAGAGAAACTGCATGGCAAGCAGGGTTTTGCCAGTGCCGGATGTCCCGCTGGCAAGGGTCGTGCGACCGATCGGCATTCCGCCATGACTGATCTCATCGAATCCCTCAATCATCGTCCGAATCTTACGGACGCCAAGGGGTTGACTAATTATGTTTGTGGGGTCGTTGGAATTAGGTTGGCTCATCAAAATTCGTCACGGTTCTCAACGACAGTTGGTCAGATAAGCTCAAGCGGCAAATGCGGTTCGTGCGTATCGCTAGCTTCAGCAATGTGTTAGCACTACAGTCAAGCAATGACCTCGGGATGACCATAAAATTAGTGCAACGAGGATTATACCGGTTTGCGCGATCGCTAGGGGGTCATCGGGCGCGAACATTGCCATTTGGGAGAGTCTGGAGTATCACTCCGGCGGTGGTGGTACAGAGGTTAATGGCTACCCGATTATTCGCCTTGACTCTCTAACCTGCGCAATGTGTTTCTAAGACTGTAGCGGCTGCTCGATGGAGGAGGGCATGACGCTGGACGAGGGCGTCCAGATCGCGGTCATAGCCGCCACCAATGACACAGGCGACCGGTACGCTGAGGGCAGCACAGGTGCTCAAGACTTGCATCTCGCGCCGATAGAGGCCGCGATCGCTCAAAGCCAGCTTGCCGAGGCGATCACCCACATGCGTATCCACCCCCGCATCGTAGAGCACGAGATCAGGCTGCACCTGCTGGAGTAATGCCGGGAGATGGCTCGCTAAGATTTGCAGATAACCGTCATCATCCAAACCATCAGGGAGCGGCACATCCAGGTCACTCTGCTGCTTGGTACCGGGAAAGTTGCTCTCGCAGTGCATGGAAAAGGTGAAAACACTGGGATCGTCGCGAAAAATCCAGGCAGTGCCATCGCCTTGGTGGACATCCAGATCGACGATGAGAATTTGCTGCGCCAGTCCGAGCTGCTGCATGACGCGCGCCGCGATCGCCAGGTCATTGAAAATGCAAAAGCCCGAGCCATAGCTGGGAAAGGCATGATGCGTGCCCCCGGCGGTATTGCAGGCGATCCCATGCTGGAGCGCCAACTGCGCGGTCAGAATCGTGCCACCGACGGCCCGACAAGTGCGCTGCACCAGTTGCGGACTCCACGGCAGCCCAATGCGGCGTTGCGCTTTAGCGGTTAGGGTTCCCTTGCGGTAGGCACGCGCATATTCCGGCGTATGCACGGACTCGAGCCAAGCAGCGGCGGGGATTTCGGGTTGATAAATGGCCTCCGCCTCGGTTATGCCTTGAGCCAGCAGATAATCGTGGAGGCGACCAAATTTCGCCATCGGGAAGCGGTGAGCCTCGGGTAGCGGTGCAACGTAGTCGGGATGGTAGACAATCGGCAGCGCCATTGCGGGGTTCGGGGTTGATGCGTGCGGGGTTTGGCAAGCTGAAGCCAGCACCGTTTAAGGCCTGAATACTGACGGGTACGGTTAGATGGCGCTACAACATGAGGTCAATCTGGCAATCATCGCCGACCATAAATCGGAGTGCTTTGGGGCGACGGGGCGCGATCGCCAAGCAAGCGCGCTGACCGATGACACTGTCAACAATGCGCTGAGGAATGTTGATGATCTTGGCGTTTTGCAGGATAACACTATCGTCAATGTCGGTGCCGATAATCGTCACGCCGTCGGCAATGCTGCTATGGGGGCCGATGAAGCAGTTTTCGAGGTGACAGTTCGCACCGATGATCGCCGGGCCACGCACGCAGCAGTCGATCAGTTTCGTGCCGGGGCCGATGCGGACGCGCCCGAGGATCTGCGATCGCGCGTCAACCGCCGTCTCAATCCGGGGCGTCAGCTTGCTGTCGAGAATGGTGCGATTTGCTTCTAGGAGATCATCCTTTTTACCGGTGTCGAGCCACCAGCCGCTGAGCTGCATAGCCTGGACGCTGGCTTGGCGATCGATCAGAACCTGAATCGCATCGGTAATCTCTAGCTCGCCACGGGCTGAGGGCTGAATCTGGGCGATCGCCTGGTGAATCGTCGAATTGAAGAAATACACCCCGACCAGCGCCAAATTCGACGGCGGCACTGCCGGCTTTTCGACAAGCTGGAGGAGGCAGCCCTGCTCGTCCACCCGCGCGACCCCAAATGCGGTTGGATTGGGCACGGCGCGCAGCAAGATCAAGGCATCGAGGTCTTGTTGGCTGAATTTGCTCAGAAATTGCCCTAGGGAATCTTCAATCAAGTTATCGCCTAAATACATGATAAAGGGGGCGTCGCCCAAGAAAGGCTGAGCGATCTTGACAGCGTGCGCCAACCCCTCCGGACGCGGCTGCAAAATGTAGGTGATGCGAACCCCGAAACGGCTGCCGTCGCCAGTTTGGGCTTGGATTTCGGGGCCGGTTTCGGGACTGATGATGATGCCGATGTCAGTGATGCCAGCAGCGGCGATCGCTTCGATACCGTACCAGAGAATCGGCTGATTCGCGACAGGAACAAGCTGCTTCGCACCGGTATAAGTGAGTGGACGCAGGCGAGTGCCCCGCCCGCCTGACAGGATGAGGGCTTTCACAGTCAAAATTCTCGTTTACCAGGACTCTCTAGCCATCCTACGCGATGGGCGATCGCGGCTAGCACCAGCGAGCCACAAATTGGGGTCGATGCCCTGTTCAATTCAGCCGTTCCCGGAGTTGCTCGACTGCCAGGCCAGTGAGCTGGGCAATCTCAACCAGTGGCATTCCGGTCTGCGCCAAATTCCGAGCGATTTGCACGACTTGTCTCTCAGCTTGGTCAGCACGCTGGCGTTCCTGTACCAATAATTCTTCAGGTAGCGGGAGCCACTGGTCGCTCGCCGCGACCCAGCGCAGCCAGTCGCGGCGAATCCCTTGGTAGTCGCCATGCCAAACACCCAACCCCAACTCCAGTTCTGGGAGCCAGACTTTGCGAGCGGTAATTTCTAGAGGCTCATAGCGTTCCTGATTGAGACGAAAGCCCCGAAATTGATTTTCGTAACGGTCGAAGAGGAAGTAGTAGGGAATGCGTAAAATCTGTTCGTAAACCTTCCACTTGGAGGGAGGTTGGTCAGGCCGAGGCGATCGCTGTCCCAAGTCTTCAGCTTCCGTACCGGGTGAGAGCAATTCCACCACCACAAAGGGACTCACCTGCTCTTGCCAGACGACATAACTCAAGCGCAGATCGCGGCCGTCGTAGAGGCGCGGCACCCCCAACGCCAAAAACCAGTCGGGACGTTTGTGCCAGAGGGGATGTTGGCGGTCGTAGTAGAGGTTGAGATCCATGCCCGTGAAATACTCGGTATCGCCATCACTGAGGCGCAACGTGGCGCTTAGCAATTGCGGCTGGAGAGCATGGAATTCGTCGGGCAAACCAGGTTCATTAGGATCTTCGCTGGGAAGATCGTACATTGTGGGAAGTGTTTCACGCGGCGATCGCGGCGGGTCAGTCTGTTCGACAGGCGGCCTAGAAGCCATCAGCAATCCCTCACCAACATCCGTCTATATTAATTGGCAGCTTAGCAAATTTTAGCGATGTCAAAATCAGGCTAGCAGAGGCACTATCGAATAACGCCGCTTGCCAAAGCTAATCGGGAAAAAGGTATTGGACAATGCGGCGACTGTCATCGAAGAGCACCAGCATCGTCACGGTTTCGCGGGCGAAAGCCATCTCAACTTCTACAATGCTCGCGTCATTGAGGGCAAGTCCTTCGCTCTCATTCTCCCGCACGCGACCAAGGCCCTGAAATTCACCCCAGCGCTGCTCCAACCCAGACCATTCCGACTCGAGCTGATCGGGAAAGCGCTCCGCTTTGAACTCCGAGGAAAAATCACCGCGTGCGGCTGCGAAGTCCCCGTCGCCGAGTTGGCGGGCAAACTGCTCGGCGATTTCGCTGATCGTTTGAAACTTGGGAAAGTTGACACCAACAATGTTGCCATCGGGAGAGAAGGTGACGACAAAAATATTCTGGGGATCGCTGCAATTTGCGCCAGAATTGGCAAACTCGACACAGACAGGGGCAGCGGTGCTGATCGGCCCAGCAGTGATACCGGAGGCAACCACACGCTCAACCGGGCCGGATTGTTGGATGAGTTCTTGCCAAATCTCCGCCAGCTTGTCGGCGGACCAGAGCGCCTGCAAACGGGGGTCAATGAGTTGGCGGACTTGCTCGTAGTCTTCAGCAGCGAAAGCTTGGATGAGGGCTTCAGCCTGTACCTGACGACTCGCATCGGTGTTGGTTTGTGCCAGCAGTAGCGGTGGCAATAGTGGGTTTTGAGTCTGAGCTTGCGCAGCTCGCTCACGGCTCAGCAACACAAACGGGACGATAAGAAGGGGAAGTAACTGGCGTTGAATCGTCATAGGAGGATAGGGCGACAAGCATTTAGAGCCTACCAAACTTTGGCTCCGGCATCCGGACAAAACCAAAGCCACCAGCCCGACTGAGGACAGATGGGCTGGTAGCCGTGAGTTCTGAGGGGGAGCGGATACTACTGCTCAGTTCGGCTGATCGGCGCTGGGATAGCGGGATTATTCGGCTGGTTGGCGATCGCCGCCTGTAGGATACCCAGAGCTTGTAAGTAATGAGGATCGCGCCCAGTGCCACGCAGCGCAGGGTTCACAACGAGCAAGCGTTGCTGATCGCGCGTCAGGTCGATCTCGATATTTGGGGCGATGCCATTGTTGTTGATATTGATGCCGCTGGGCGGATAGTAGCGTGAGATGGTCACGGCGAGGCCAGATTCGTCCGAGAGGGAATGGACGGACTGTACCGTGCCCTTGCCATAGGTGCGACTGCCGACCAAGGTAGCGCGGCCGTTGTCCTTGAGCGCCCCCGCCAAAATCTCGCTGGCGCTGGCGCTGTTGCCATCGACCAGCACGACCAGCGGGAGCTGAGTCAGAGCGGTACGGTTGGCATCATAGGAGCGATCACCACCCTTGCGGTCCACGGTGCGGACGATTGGCCCCGTTTCCATCCACATCCGGGCAATATCGACACTGGCAAACAGCAGCCCACCCGGGTTGCCGCGCAAGTCGAGCACAAACGCTTGGACATTCTCCTCACTCAGCTTCTGGATCGCCTTCTCCATTTGCTCAGCGGCATGAGAGCTGAACTCATCCAACTTCATATAACCGATGCGGGCATTATCCTCTTGGCGCAGCGAGTAGGTGAGCACGGGAACTTCGATTTGGGCGCGTGTCAGCGTCAACTCGAACAAGCCACGCTCAGGGCGCGAGATTTGCAGCGTCACCGTCGTGCCCTCGGGGCCGCGCATCAGGTCTGAGGCCTGCTCAACGGTCATGAGTGCCGTGGGCTTGCCATCAATGCGGAGAATGCGATCGCCCGATTCCAGGCCTGCTGCTGACGCGGGTGTATCTTCTAGCGGCTCCACTACCGTCAGCACACCGGCATCCTCATCCACCGTCAAGCGCACCCCCACGCCGGAGAGTTCACCGGTTGTCTGGTTGGTCAGATCCTGAAATTCACGCGGACTAAGGAAGCGAGTATAAGGATCCCCTAAGTCACGAAGCGCTTGACGGATCGCATCATAGGCATCTTGCTGGGTGCGATATTCGCGGTCTAATAGCTCTTCGCGCTGGGCCTGCCAGGCGTCTTGGTTAAACTCGTAGCCGACAAACTCGTTGTTGACAATCTGCCAAACTTCATCGACAACCGCCTTAGGGCTATCGGTCAGCGAGGCTTTAACGGCCGGTGCCGCACCCGCAATCACCAGGGCCGTGAAGCCAAGAGCCGCGAATGTTCCCTTGGCAAGGAGCGAAGGAGAAAGAAAGCTGGGGTTGAGAATTCGCTTCATGAACAGGCTGCCTTGCTGAATGAGTATAAGTTTAGCGACTGATATTGAGAGGGTGTGTACCAGCGATGCCAGGAGCGGTTGCCGCAAACCGAGCACTGGTGTTGAGTTGCAGTGCGGCTTGACGCTGGGCTGACTTCACGATAGCGAGTGAGAATAGAATCTAGCGATGATTAACAACCAGTTTAGACATTGTCATTGCGTACTAATAGCTGGGCTGGCGATTCGATAACAATTTGTAACGGCCCAGCCGTGAACCAGTCGCCTTACGTATGCCAGTCAATACATCGCTGTCCCATAAAATCTAGCAAAATTTTCTGGTGTAGGGGGCTGAGGGGACGAATTTGTTGGGCACGCTGAGAGTAATGTTCACCACGAGCGACCGCGGCTGGTTCCACCAGATCGAGATCCCAACCTTCTTGCAGATCCAACGCGGCAATGTCCACCTGCAAAGGCAAGGCGTAGACGTGGCGTTGGGCGATTTCGTTGGTGTAATCGCCAAATCTAACGGGTCGGTCAGTATAGCAATAGCCAATCTCCTCGAACAACTCGCGTTGTAGGGCCATTTCTGGGGTCTCGCCAGCTTCTAAATGTCCGCCAAAAAAAGCCCAGTAGCCCGGATAGACAATCGTGGGGATGTTGTCGCGTAGTTGCAGCAAAAAGCGGCCGCGTTGGTAGAGGATGGCGATCGCGACTGTCGGTAAGCTCATGATCCTCTTTCTCGCTCCGTTTCGCGGACAAAGGCTCCACCCCACTCTTGACCATCAGCGGGGACACTCCGGTAGTCCACCGTGCCGCGCACGACCAAGCGATCGCCCACAGTCGGCAGCGTTTCCGGCGTCACGATCCAGACCTGACCGCTCTCATCTGTTAATTGGTAGGCCCCGCCGCCGAGAAAGGGGGCTTGTCTATCCACTGTGCCCATCAATTCCACCTCCGCCCCCGCGACTTGCTGAGCCTGGACGGCGGCAGCGGACATCAGGACACCGCGCGTCGGTCGCCAATGTTCACAAGCCCCCAAGCTTGCCGCTGCGATCGCGATCACACTGACCCCAGCGAGATAACCTCTACGGTGCAGCATTCTGGAATCTCCCTATATCGCACGTTCCAGCCTCATGGGCTAGCCGCCAGCATTGCAAACAAGCCGGTCGCCAAGTCACAATCGAGAGCGGCAACCCCCAAACTTGACCTCAGCATGGCTACACTCCTCGATGGTAAGGCGCTCGCACGTCAGTTGCAGGCGGATATGACGACGCGGGTCGCTGACCTCCGGGCGCAGCACGGGCGGCCGCCGGGTCTCGCAGTGCTGATGGTCGGTGACCATCCGGCTAGTGCCGCCTATGTTCGCAACAAGGAGCGGGCCTGCGATCGCGTCGGGATCGCTTCCTTTGGCAAGCACCTCCCCGCACAGATCTCGCAAGCCGAGTTAACAGCCATCATCCATGCCTGTAATCAGGACGAACGCATCGACGGTATTTTAGTGCAGTTACCACTCCCGGCTCACCTCAACGCAGTCGCCTTACTGCACGAGATTGCCCCGGATAAAGACGCGGATGGTTTGCACCCGCTCAATCTCGGCCGCTTGTTGCGCGAAGAGCCAGGCCTGCGGAGTTGTACTCCGGCGGGGGTGATGCGCTTGCTCGCGGCCTACGACATCGCGCTCAAGGGTCGCCAGGCGGTCGTGATCGGTCGCAGCATTTTGGTAGGCAAACCGATGGCGATGATGTTATTGGCCGCAGATGCAACGGTGACCGTAGCGCATTTGTACACGCGCGATCTAGCGATATTGACCCGCCAAGCTGATCTGATCGTCACGGCAACCGGATGTCCAAATTTACTGGGGGCGGACGCTGTTCAGTCAGGCGCAACGGTCGTCGATGTCGGCATCACGCGCGTGGAGAATGCGGATGGCACATCGCGCTTGGTAGGGGATGTTGATTTTGCAGCCGTCGAGCCAGTGGCAGATTGGATTACGCCCGTCCCAGGCGGCATCGGCCCAATGACGGTGGCGATGCTATTGCAGAATACCTTGACAAGCTTTTGTCAGCGATTGGGGATCAAGGATTAGAGCGGTGGGTCGTCAGCGATCGCGATCTCGCGCAGATCGGCGATCGCCACATCCGCCAATTGCAGAGCCGGAGCCGCCGCCTGACCCCAGGCAATGCCAACCACACCAGCCGCCCCGGCCTGCCGTGCCATTGCAAAATCGAGTGCTGAGTCCCCCACCATCAGTGTGACACTGGGAGTCAAACCAAGGTTGATACAGGCTTGCTGAAATAATTCGGGATCAGGCTTGGCAGGGCCGGTAGCCTCAACGCCTTGCATGAGTTGCAAAACCGGCGTTAGCTGATAGCGTTCCGCAAACGCGATGACATTAGCGGTCGAGTCAGCCGAGAGGATACCCAGTTTGAGACCGGCGGCAGCCAGCGATCGCAGCACGGCGTCGCTGCCGGGAAATAGGGGGCAAGTTTGGTCATTGCGTTGCAGGTAATTGTCCGCTTCGGTGAATGCAGCATGGGCGATCGCCAGCGACTCTGACCAACTCCGCCCCGTCTCAGCCACATAAGCCGCCGCCGCGATCACGTTATCGCGGCGACCACCCACCGCCATCAAGCCGGTTGGGTCGAGTTGCTGATCATGGATGCCAAAAGCCATCAGCAACGGCTCACCAACACCAGGGATACGCGCGTCTACCAAACGGGCACGCTTCTGGGCCAGTTCACGTAGGAAACCGAAGGAATCAACCAAGGTACCATCCTTATCAAAGAGGATGGCTTGCACCGCGCGGAAGCGATAGCCGCGACAGATAATGTCAACCACAATCAAAGCAAACCGCTGTCAACTGGCGGGAGATGAAACAGACTGACGTGGGCGATCACTACTCAACCGCTGCCACTTCCAGCTCCTCAGCCAAATCTTCACTCGCACCCGCACCATTGGCATCAGGCTCAGGTTCAGCCAGTCCTTGCTGTTCACGCTGGCGTTGGCGATAGCGCTCAGCCATCTCATCCGCCTTCTCAAAAACGAGATCCTTATTCTTGAGCATATCGCCCGGCTCCGGCTCAAGCTGCTTCGTAGAGAGCGAGATCCGGCCGCGCTCCGCATCCAAGTCAATAATCATCACCTTCAGCTCATCATTGACTGCGAAGACGCTGTGCGGCGTATCAATGTGGTCGTGAGAGATCTCAGAAATGTGCAGCAGACCGCTGACACCGCCAATATCGATGAATGCGCCATAGGGTTTGATACCACGCACCATGCCGATCACCACCTCGCCGACCTCGAGGCCATTCATCTTGCGCTCCACCAGCGCCCGTCGATGGCTGAGAACGAGACGGTTGCGATCTTCGTCTACTTCCAAAAACTTCAACGGCAAGTCTTGACCGACCAGATCCTCTTTAGGCTGACGGGTGCTGATGTGGGAACCCGGAATAAAGCCGCGCAGACCCTCAATACGAACGAGAGCACCGCCGCGATTAGTAGCGAAGACATTCGAGCGCACGGTGGCATCTTCAGCTTGAAGCTGCCGAACACGTTCCCAAGCACGCAGATACTCGATGCGGCGAATCGAGAGCGTGAGCTGACCATCCTCGTTCTCATCAGTCAGAATGAAGAACTCGCGGGTCTCATCCGGCTTGAGAACCTCATCCGGATCATCAACGCGGTTGATCGACATTTCCTGGATCGGAATATAAGCCGCCGTCTTCGCCCCAATGTCAATCAGCGCGCCACGCGGCTCCATGCTGAAGACAGTGCCCGCGACAATATCCCCTGGGTTGAAATGGTAATCGTACTTATCGAGGAGGGCGGCAAAGTCCTCGTGGGTGAACCCAATGTCTTTACGAGTGGTTGTATTCTGACTGACCATGTTTATGCGATATCCCGTGATTCTCTCCGTGCTCAGGTTTGCGTTGTGTCGAACCAGTTGCAATAACAACTAATCTAAAGATTTGTCGTGCGAATAAACACGTGCAGACAGCTGCCCACTTACGCAGTAGCCAACTTACCTGCCTTCAGAATTTAACACTTCGTCAACAGCGCCAGGCATACAATTCTAACAGATAAATCCGCTCTAATCGCCACTCCGCCCTCAGCAAGGCTGGAGATTCAGGATGGAGCCACAACTTCCTCGGAAGAGTCGCCACGCTGACCATTCGTACTGCCTTTGTGCCAATATGGTTCGGCCGTGGGTGTACTTCCGCCTTGCAATTGATTAAGCGTTTCCACAAAATCCTTGATGCCCTGAAACTGGCGATAAACTGAGGCAAAGCGGACATAAGCCACTTCATTCTCATGGCGAAGCGCTTGCAGCACCATCTCCCCAATCTCGCGGCTGGACGCTTCGCGACTCGACCGCTGCTGGAGCCGCATTTCGAGTTCCTCCACCAAGGTCTCCAGGCGGCGGCGGGGAACCCCGGTTTTTTCGCAGGCGCGCGCGATACCGCTAAACAGTTTGGAGCGATCAAATGATTCGCGCCGTCCGTCGCGTTTGACCACAGTGATCGGCACAAACTCAATGCGCTCGTAGGTTGTAAAGCGATGTTTACAGTTCAGGCACTCACGACGACGACGCACACTTTGACCGCCTTCAGTAGATCGCGACTCCAGAACACGGCTGTCAGTATACTGGCAAGCAGGACACTGCATGACTAATCTTTTTCCTCGCAAACAAGCTGTAGATCTTCCATACTAGCAAATCCTGAACCATCCTTACCCAATTGACAAACAGCCAGTGGGGGGACGGTTCAGGTTGACTATGTGCTACCGGTTGTTAGCTCAGCCGTTAACACCAAGCCGCTAAACTTACTTTTCGATTCGGGGGGGTTCCCGAAAAGCAATGGCGAAGAATAAGACACCAATGGCACAAGCCAAAATCAGAATGTAGGCAACGCTTTCCATCTTTCGACTCCCAACTGCATCTCCTAGTGTAGTCTAGCAGCAATTGCTGCTGGCAAGCGCGGATGCCCTCCCCAACCATCAATATAATGGCTGGCAAGAGCACCTCATCCTGACTGACACACCTCAGCCTTGAATCCTCCGAACCGCTTTGCTGATCAGTATTCTACCGACCCTTGCTGACGGTTGTTGATGGGATGGCCTCTTGTTCCGGCTGCATCTCCTTGATCACAAAAAAAGCAGGCGGAATCCGCCTGCTCGCTTAACTCATGAAGAATGCTTGTTTAAGCAAGGGTCAATGACACTCTAGACATCGCTGCCTTGCTTGACGCGAGTTGAGAAGTCACCCACCTTCTGGAACAGGCCCCATTCAACTTGCTCTTCAAGGTCAGGATCAACACCGGCAAAGACATCGCGGTAGAGCGTCCGCGCCCCGTGCCAAATATGACCAAAGAAGAACAGCAGCGCGAAGACTGCGTGACCAAAGGTGAACCAGCCGCGTGTCGAGGTACGGAATACCCCGTCAGACCCTAGGGTTTCGCGGTCGAACTCAAATGGCTCGCCAAGCTGGGCCTTGCGCGCAAAGCGCTTCACCTCTTGGGGATCGCTGAAGGTATTGCCCCCCAGCTCGCCACCATAAACGCTGACTGTCACGCCCTGCTGCTCGATGCTGTACTTCGATTCTGCCCGACGGAAGGGGATGTCCGCGCGAACCACACCTTCAGAATCCGTCAGCAAAACGGGGAAGGTCTCGAAGAAATTGGGCATCCGGCGCACGACTAGCTCGCGACCTTCAGCATCCTTGAAGACCGGGTGACCTAACCAACCTTCGGCAATTCCGTCGCCTTGCACCATTGGGCCGACGCGGAACAGACCGCCCTTGGCGGGGCTGTTGCCAATGTAGTCGTAGAAAGCCAGCTTGTCAGGAATCTTCGACCAAGCCTCGGTCAGGGAGTCGCCTGCCGCCACATTGGTCTGGACGCGGCGCTCGATCTCTTGCTGGAAATAGCCCTGATCCCACTGGTAGCGGGTGGGGCCGAACAGCTCGATCGGCGTGGTGGCGCTGCCGTACCACATGGTTCCGGCGACGACAAAAGCGGCGAAGAACACGGCGGCAATGCTGCTAGACAGCACTGTCTCAATGTTGCCCATCCGCAAGGCCTTATAGAGGCGCTCGGGCGGCCGCACGGTCAAGTGGAACAAGCCCGCGATAATACCCACCACTCCAGCCGCGATGTGGTGAGCGACGACACCGCCGGCATTAAAGGGGTTGAAACCGGCGGGTCCCCACTCTGGCGCGACCGCTTGGACGTGACCTGTAATGCCGTAGGGGTCTGAGATCCACATTCCTGGCCCAAATAGGCCGGTGAGGTGAAAGGCTCCAAAACCGAAGCAAAGTAAGCCAGACAGAAATAGGTGAATGCCGAACATTTTCGGCAGGTCGAGGGCGGGTTCGCCGGTGCGGGGATCGAAGAAAAGCTCGAGATCCCAATAAACCCAGTGCCAGCAAGCGGCTAGGAATAGCAAGCCCGAAAGCAGGATGTGGGCGATCGCCACACCCTCGAATGACCAGAAGCCAGGGTCGGTGTAAGCCTCACCTGTCACATTCCAGCCGCCCCAAGATGAATCCACGCCCAGGCGCGACATGAAGGGCATTACAAACAAGCCCTGACGCCACATGGGGTTCAGGACAGGGTCGCTGGGGTCGTAGACGGCAAGTTCATAGAGCGTCATGGAGCCAGCCCAACCGGCCACCAATGCAGTGTGCATCAGGTGAACAGCGATGAGGCGACCCGGATCGTTCAGAACAACCGTGTGAACTCGGTACCAAGGTAGTCCCATTGACTACGCTCCTCCTAAATCCAGAGATGATGTTTAAGCGAATGTTTATCGTTCCAATCGTGCTGTTCATGGCTGCACCACGGTAGTCAAGCTCCCGCCACTGGCGTACTCAAAAACTGTGGGCAGCTGAACCAATCACCAACTGAAAATGAGTAATGTTTAAAGAAGTGTAAATGATTGCGAGAGCGGAATGCAAGTGAAAGTTGGTCGGCGGTGCGAGTTAATCAGCCGCTATGGGTCAGCTACACAGGCTTCACCAAGGCCTGGAATCTAGGCCTGGAAGAGGCTGTCGGCGGTCGCGAGGCGGGCGATCGCCTGCTCGGCATCAATTAAGCGCTTCAGCACCACCTGCCCAATGGTGGAGGTTGCCGCTTGAGCCTGCCGGACTTCTACCATCAACACTGCTGCTTCAACCTGATAGAGCCACAGTCGCTCACCCTGCTCGACGATGCCCAGCGGCAAGCGGGCTAGTTCCGGCTTGCGTCGCCAGGACTGCTCATTCCATAAACCGCCAAATTCCCAAACTCGACCTACGACCCAACCGTCAGACAAGAAAAAGTACTTCACCGCTCCCTACTGCTCAGCGCGCCCAATCTTGGCGATCGCGGCTATCGCTCCTCATCATAGAGGCGATAGTCCCCCATGAACACGACCATCAGTGGGGGACGGCTGGGGCCGCTCACCCCCTCAATCTGGCCGCCGGTTGCCCGCCACCAGCGCACTCAATTGCTGATTCGCGGCAATAAACATATCGCAGTGGCGGCAGGTATCAAACAACGGCAGATTCTGAGTGCGTCGCAAGGCTGCGAAAGCGTCACCCGTCCAAATTTCTCGAAACGATGCAGTGCGTAAATCACCAATCACTGGTTGGTTGGGCAGCATACAGCACACGCTGACCCGCCCCACATGGTCAATGAGGCAATGCGTCCAGGGGGCAAAGCAAGGGTGATCCTCGTAATAACCGTGGGCATAGTGACCGGCACTGCTCTGTTCATGGGCGGCGCGATCGCCCCCGAATGGGTAAGCTTGAGCGACCTTGCTGAGCAAACCGGCACTGAGCGCCTTACGCGCGATCACCGGCCCGATACGGCGATTGTAGTCCTGGATTTGTGCCGGACTGAGCCGCTGGATGTCAGGCGTGTGCTCATCAAGGGGAATGAGATTCAGCCGATCCACGCCGAGGGCGATCGCCAAGTCCGGCAACCGTCCCAGCGAGGCGTAATTCAAAGCACTGATCACCGTATTCAACTGCAAGCCTCCTGGTCGCAGCCAAGGCCGTAGATGGCGGCAGGCGGCAACCGCTTTTTCCCAAGCTCCGGGAACGCCGCGCGCCTGGTCATGGAGCGCTGGCTCGGGACTGTCGAGCGAAATATTGATCTTCCGTAAGCCCGCCGCGACCAAAGCGCGAGCACGCTCGGCGTCAATACGAGTGCCGTTGCTGGTCATGGTGGGACGGATGCCGCGATCGCAAATATCGCGAATCAACTCCTCAAGGTCAGGCCACAACATTGGTTCGCCGCCTGTCAGGTGAATCTTTTGGCAACCCAAGGCAGCCAACTCCGCCACCAAATCACGATAAAACGCCAAGTCCAGCGCTGGCTCACTGGCCTCCCGCCAGTGATTGCACATGGCACAGCGCAAATTACAGACCCAAGCAATCTTGATCTTGACGTAGATCGGCTTATAAGGCTGACCCCGGGTTACGGCGCGGCGAAAGTGGTGACGCTCAGCGCGGCTCTGCTGGATGCGATCAACAAGCATGGGCATCACCCCTAGCGGCGCTTTCAGTCTACGTGAATTCCTATCGCCGCGCCGCAAATGTACCGCTCCAGATTGCAAAAATTAAGGCTCTCCTGGATCTGCGGTGATAAGCACAAGTTTTCAGTGCTGAAAGGGAGCATCCCAGTTTGGAAACCTCACCCTAATCCCTCTCCAACGCTGGAGA
>JAAUTY010000019.1 GCA_012031265.1 Spirulinaceae cyanobacterium SM2_1_0
GATCGCGAATCGAAGAGCACGATCACCGCCCGCAGCGGTCGCCAGTTTCAATCCCTGAAAGAGATTAGAAGCGATCGCGAACCGCACCCTTCGCAGTGCCAGTCTGCTTTGTTTTTTGTTTCAATCCCTGAAAGAGATTAGAAGCGATCGCGAACGCGGGCGGCTGAAAGGCTTACAGTATTTGGTTTTCGAGGTTCGGTTGCGCGGAGGGTTAGTTCCGAGCGCGCAATACCTAGATTGTATGATCCTTTTCCTAAAAAATAAACCCCTCAAAAGCTTAACCCGTAAGGCTTTCAGCATTTGCGCGAACCTCCTCAGCGCCACCAAAGCTGCAAACGTTCTGCCTGCCTTGCTTTCAGGCATTTGCGTCCACCTTGGCTCATCAACACCCACCCAGCCGCGCAATGCAAAAAGCAAAACACAAGATTCAAAAATAGCATCAAAATCCCCATAAACACCTCCCAAGCTCAACCAGCCTGCCCAGACATACCTACAAAATCGTGCCAACCTGCGCCTAAACCAAAAAAATCGTATCGTCCCGCACCGGCACCCCACCCAACCGCTCCACCTTTTCCTGACAGCAGGCGCAGAGAAAATAGAAACGGACACTATCATCAGGTGGTTGAATTAACCGATCCAAGCGATCGCGCAACCGCGCATACTGCGTCGGTGTCAAATCGCACTCAAACAAACTGTACTGCATCCACTGTCCATACGAAGACAGGATTTTATGAACCTTAGTGCGCCGTTTATCATCCGAAATATCATAGCTAACCACCATGAACACAAAATTATCCCCTTCCCAAAATCAACCCATATAGTTTTATAAAAGTCCCAAAAACTAACGCAAAACTAAAGGTGGATAAAACTCAATTTGTTCCAACAAATACTGACTCAACAAACGCGCTTGAATTTCAAACGCCTCCTGATAACTACATTGACGTTTCAGCACCGGATGTTTGAACTTAGACTGCTTCTTTTGCTCATAGCAACGTAAAAAGCTGGCTCTTGCCTCTGGAGTCAATGACACCGCCCGACTAATCGGTTCCGACTCAAAATCATCAGGCTGAAGCTGACCCCGATTCAGCACCGCCAGCACCATCGCATCCACCACTAGCGGCCGAAACTCCTCCATCAAATCCAGCGCCAAAGACGGCCGACCATAGCGCTCGACATGCAGATAACCCAGATAAGGATCAAAACCGACAATATTCAGCGCCGACTGCACATCATGGCGCAACAGCGCATAGCCAAAGCTGAGCAACGAATTGACCGGATCGCGTGGTGGGCGACGATTGCGCGTCGTGAAACAAAACCCCTCCGCACGAATCAAGCGTCCAAAACAGCCAAAATAAGCCGCACTTCCAGCCCCTTCCAAACCCCGCAACGAATCAATCAAATCAGTCTGCTCAATTGGGGCGATCGCTTGTTCAAGCCGAGTCAACGCCGCCGTCAGATCCAGCCCTTCCACCTCCCGCTGTGCCCGCAGCAACGCATGGCGATAATTCTTCAACTTCCCGCGTACAAAACCGCGCACCAGATGCACCGCCTGCTCCGTCTCCCCCGCCGCCCGCCACTGCACCCGCCGCACAAAAATATTTTTCGTCAGCTCCGGCTCTAGTCGCCCTCGATAGCGTCCCGTAGCAGTCAAAAAACTCAGCGGAATCTTGCGGCTCAACAACTCCTCAATTACCTGGGGTGAAACCGTCGCTCGCCCCAAAACCACCACCCCATCCACTTTCAAAAGCGGCACATCCAAGAGCTTTTGATGATTAACCTTAACCGTCAAACGTTCATCCGTCTTACCAATGAAAGCATCCGCCTGCGTAATATAAACCGTACCCATCAGCCAACCTCAAAATTAAACCAGAAGATTATTTTTCAAACTGCTTCCTGATACCGCTGCAATTGACCTGCGGCACGCGGCAGACACTGCTCCCGCAAACTACAGCCCCGGCAGCGCGGACCATAGATCGCGGGTGGCATCAGCCCCGTCAGCAACAACTGTCGTACTGACGCGATCGCCGCGATCGTCTCCTCACGCAGCGCCGCCGAAAATTCCACAAGCTGCCGCTGATGCGACTGCGCGTAATACAAATAGCCCTGAGAAACAGACCGACCCAGCATCTCCTCCAGACAGAGCGCCTGCGCGCAGACTTGCAGCGCATCATTCCCAAACTCGCCCCGTCGTCCGCGCTTATACTCCACCGGATAAGTCTGCCCATCACTCGTTTCCACCAGATCCGCCTTGCCCACCAGTTGGTAGCGATCGCTTCGCAACCAAATTGCCCGCACCTGCCAAGTTTCCTCACGCATTCCCTCCCCCAGCGTATGCACCCGCTCATGCAAGCTCGTCCCCTCAACCGTGTACTGATTATCCACAAACTCCCCAGCACAAAACATCCGCCAACATCGATGCGGACAATAGCTAAATTGATTGAGCGCCGCAATCGGAATATCCATAAAACAACCTTTGAATTGGACTTTTTAGAGGCATAAACTCAGACATTATTTGAGAATTAAATTCTCAAACTCATCCCCATTCCCATCGGTGTCTTTCGCCCAACTCCCGCATAAATTGCAAAATCAGCTAGCGCATTGAGTTGGCGGATCCATTCTGGTGAAACATCACCCAGAATCTTGTAAGTGACCGTGCCCACACAACCAATAAACTTGCTGCGCGAGTCGGCAACCAACTCCGTCCGAATATCGAAATAGCTAGGAAAAAGCGACGCGATCGCCTCAGCATCCATCGGCAAATCACTATAGCGTTGCCACTTATTCAACAAACTCCGAAACACACAGTCGCGCGTCGGTAGTGCCGAATCATAATTGCCCTGCCGAAAAGCCGTCGGCGTGCAAAACGCCAAGGTGAGATCCCGATGGCAATCACTCGCCCGTGCATACAACTCCCGATAGCTACAACTCGCCGCCCAAGGTTGCCGCGACTGCGACGTTCCCAACACACTCGTCACCACCAAGTCAGCCGCACCCAGATGCCACGGCTGCTCAGGGTTGAGATCCAGCCACAAACTCGCCAAATGTCCAAACAGCGCCTCATCAAGCAGCGAAACCCGCCACCAACAAGCAGCTCCCGCCGGGATCGGTCGTGAGTGCTGCCAGCTCAAAGCCGTCCCTTGCTGATCACCCTGATCTGATCGCTTGACAATCGATTGCCGCTCCACTTGTACAGGACTTAGCGTGAATGCCTTCTGTTGTTTTTGGGCGTGCAATTGGTTTCCTAGTTCACCATCCACGGAACTGACCAGCGTGAGAAATAGAGCGTGCAAATGCCGACCAGTCAGAAAATTAGGATAGATCGGCGATCGCGGCACAAAATTGAGGACAAGACTATAAGGCATAGCTCATAAGTAAGAAAGCGGCACTACCGAAAGCGATACTCCATCTGTGCCGGTAGGCAAAGACTGCCCTCAGCCATCACATAACAGTCACCATACAAACGACTATTTTGGATCAAGCTAACAGGCGGCATATTGATCGTATCGAAACTCAGAACACGATGACCAAACATGACATCGAGCGGATTCAGCGGTAATGGAACCGTAAAATTGCTAGCACGCTTGAGTTGCGGCTCAGGCAATTGTTGCAGAACCACCGACGCCTTGCTCGACCACTTCCCCAACCGAATCCAGCGTGGTAGCGAAAGCGCTTTTTGAGCAATGATAAAACACTCAAACTGGCTCTCCGGCGCAATTTCCTTCGCTCGCCCAAAACTCGGAATATTCTTCTGAGTTTTCTTCATCTCGACATGATAGCGATTGTCCGCATACTTCCAGGTATGCAACACAGCCGCATGTCGCAAAGCACGCGCCGGTGTGACATAAATCCCGGCCTCATTGAGGCGCGTCAAATGTGCCTCATAGCTCGGAACTTGTGTTGAACAAAAATAGCGGTACTCACTTTCAGAATCTACACAAGTCCCGTGGCGATCGCTATCCACCAACCCCAAGGCATAGCACAGCGCATAGTTATGAATCACCGGCTCGGTTTCGTACAAGCGACCGATCTCGCGCGTCGCAAAGTAGAGGTTATCGTGCAGTTCGAGTTGACAACGGTAAATAATCGTCATAGGTCATTCGGATAACAGCGATCGCCATAATCAAGCATTGGCTTTTTCCTACCGCTTAGCCTTAGCAACCCTCTTGGCATCAGCCTTCTTGATGTACTGCCCCTCATAGTGCTTAGCTTCAGTATTGGCTTTTTCTAGCAGTGCTCGCATCCCTTCCTCAGAACTCGTCAATGCCTTCACTTCGCTCAGCAATGGCTTAAAATCATCCCCGATCAAATGCGTCTGCACAATGAACTCCTCATTTAGCAAAGCTTGAATCGCCTCAGTTGCCTTTGCCATCACCAAATCCTCATTCAACGGATCAAGAGAGTTAAGCGTTTCCAGATCAAAGCGGTCATAGATCGCCTGCGTCCAGCGCAAGTTACTCGTAATCTCACCATCTGCAAAAACCACCCCCAACAGCTCATTCCGGAGCTTACCCGTGCGCGTCGTCTGTGCCCCATAGTGCCGCGTCCGCAGGATGTTATTGAACACATACAAAAACGTCGCTTCGGTCGGATCCCGCAAGGTCACAATGCTGGGAAAAAAGACCTGAGGGCGGATGTGATCTTGCTGATTGATGCGACTCGTCACTTCCCCAGGCTTTGAGCCAGCCTCACCCTTAGAAGCCATCGTGCCGCTCTCATAGGGAGCATTGAGTGTGAAGGTCTCGTGGGATTCATCAAAGGGCGTAATCGAGTAAGCCGTATCGACAACCACCTTCGACTTCTCCGACCCCGAATCACCAATCGCAAAGCCATAGATAATGCAGTCCGCATTATCCATGCCAAACTCAACGTTGTACTCGCATTCTGCCGCCGTCAGGAACTCATACTTCCGCAGCAACTCGCGCCCAACCAAGCGTTCTGGCGTCGATTGCTTACGCTTGAACATCGCCAGGCGGCTAATCGGAGCACTATTTTCCGGCGTCAAACCAGCCCGAACCCGCGCCTTATTCAGCTCACTATCGGTCTGAAACAATGGATAAGATTCCGTCACTCGCACCGTCAAGAAGTGAACATATTTCCCCATCGGCTTGTAGGGGATTTCTGCGTGGAAGTGCTTGGCAGTATCGACAGTTTTCAGCAAAGACATAATCGTAATTTCTCCGTAATGAGTTTTGGGTGTTTCGACAGATGCAAAATCAAGGCTAGAGCCTATAATCTCAGTGCTCGAATTGAGATTCTCAAGACAGGCTCAAGATCATCAGGAACAACATATAAATTGACATCTTGTGTAATGTTTTGAGTCTCACGATGCAAAACTCCAAATTGCCAAATATTCCCTGTTGTCACTGCGCCTAATAGAGTTGGCTCTTCGCTGGTCGTGAACCACTGGTCGAGAGCAATGAGTTCAACAGCTAATTGGGTAAAGCCATTGTTCATATCCTCTTTCTTAGCCTCGATCACAAGTAGAGTCTTATCTGTTCGCAGTAAGTAGTCTAAGTAGCCCTGTAGACAACTTGAGACTTTCAGAGGATATTCGATCCTCAGTTGCGCCCCTGTGTAATGCACTAAGTCAGTGACAATTGGAGCCACTAGAATTTCACGACGGGCGGCTTCAGTTCTAAGGTTGACATAGGGCAAGACTTCGCTGATCCGACGCCGAACTTCTACAAGTCGGTCAAGCTCACCAGAATATTTGGGTAGCTCAAGTTGTTGGCGTGAGAGTGAGTAGCCAAAATCAGCAACAACATCATCCACTTCAGCATTCAGCTCAAAAATCTTGCTGAAGGTATAAGTTTGATCGGGATCAAGTACTCGCATAGTGATCGCTAATCTCCAGACATCTGATTTTCATGAGCCTGAGACTCTTTTTGAGCTTTACGCTCTTGGTTTTCGCGATCTTGCTCCAGGCGGTACAGAAACTCGCAGGTATCGCGAATGAGGTTGAGTTGCCGACCAGCGAGACGCGCGCGATCGCCCTTCAATGTCTCCACAAAAACATCTCGCACAAAGTATGCTGCGAATGCCAACACTTGCTGTCGTTCGACTTCGCGATCCTTGATCACCCAACGTCCCTCAGCCGTTGAGGTACGCACCCGATCCATCAACTTACACACCTCAGCAGCAACCACTTCAACGAGATCAAAAACACCAAGGTCAGCTTTGAGGATGGTATCAGCGGCAATATCAATCGGTTTCAGGATGGCGTTGGCCTTCGGGTTATAGGGCTTATTTGCCCGGTAAAATTCTCGATAGAGCAGCGTCAAGTTTTTAGGATGATTGATCGGGGATCCAGTAGCATTTTGTGGGTCATTTGACATTGAGATAATCTCCTTAAGATGAGTAGATTGACGGTTGATCACAACTTGCGCATCAAAGCAAGGGTAGAAATCATAGAGATAGAGCCGTATTTTGCTGGGACTCGGTGCATCTCCATCGCGCTTACGTGCCCACTGACTGAGGTAGTGAAAACGTACAGTGGACTGGTTTCGAGATTGTTTGCCAACTCAGTCAACTTGCCCCAATTCGCGTCATAGCCTGACTTCCCCCGCTTAGCATTCACATCGAGGTGAATGGCATAGGCTGCCGTCAGAATATTCAATGGGGCGGGATGTTGAGTTTGTAGCGGGTCGGTGTCTTGCCAGCCTTCGAGGAGATGGTGTAGCCGAAAGCGATCGCGCTGCAACAACACCCGAAACGCTTGCGGCGCACTATCGAGAAACACGGTTTCCTCAAACTCAGCACCATCTCGATAGGGCGGAATCGGTGACTCGGAAACGACGGTTTTGACATCGAGAATATTGGGGAAAGCCAGCGCGAGCCAAGCGGGCATTACCCAAGACTCTGTATCAGTTGGGTCACGCCCCGGCGGCAGCGCAATAAAGTAAAAAGTCAACGGTTTGTTTTCGGGATAAGCCAGCTTGAAGGTGCGATCAATTTTGCGTTCCTTATCGCCTTCAGGGAGGTTCTGCTTACGCTTGAGATCGACATCAATGAGGAACGCATCCGCCGTCTGATAGTTCTCGCGACTGAAATCAGCGTGCAGTTGGGGACTCACAAAGTGGTTGCGGAGGTTGGTATCGAACCGTGTTTGAGCAATATTGCTGTATGCACGAGCCAAAAAGTTGTTGGTCTCAGGGGTGAAGTAATAGGTCGGATAGAAGTAGAGATAACGATACTTGCCGTCCTCAAAACGTTTACCGGTCGCCTGGGTTTGGTTCATCAAAATCTGTCGCAACATCATCTCCACACCGGCAATACTGGAGATATTCCGCTTAGCATTCGAGCCACCCAGCATTTGCTTATTCGTATAGACTTGCGGCGTGAACAGCACTGCCGATTCCATTTGTTCACTAACGCTGTAGGGCGAGTGTGAAATGGAACAAATCTGTTGGCGACCCCGCCCAGCCTTCTTAGCCGCCTGGTAGAACTCTAACTCTTTTAGAAATATCTCAACAGATGCCGGGGTTTCTGGTGTCTGAGTTTGTGCAGGTAAACTAACGACTTGACTCGTCCAAGCCCGCACATCATCCCAGCCATCTGGCAAATCGTATGCAGCCGCAATCGGAGCTGTGCGATTGATGATAAAGTCGATCACCTGTATACCCAGTGCCCGCACATCCTCTTCGCTTTGACCTGGATGATTTTTGAGATATTGTGCAGCCAAGAAATACCAATCCAAGGGCACACCACCGGTATTCCCTTTTAGCTTCAGTTCTTTGAGTGTTTCATTGATGTGCTGGATTTCGTAAATCTGGGGTAAATAATCCTCGAGTTGCCAATGACTAGCAATTTCAGCGACTAGATTGGGGTCAGGGAGTTTGGCGATCGCCGCCTTTGCTGACTTACCTGGATGAATTGACTTCAGATGTGTGGTGATGCGATCGCGGCGATCGCCCCAAATCTTGCGTGTCACCACATCGCCAAATTCAGCAATCTGGTCAATGCGAATATCATCCTCAAACGCAAAGTCAAAATCAGCCGATAGAACCCCTTTAGCCTGAAATTGCTGGAGGCTCTCGCTACGACTCTGAGCAACCGATTTTTTCCTGGGATTGAGGATTTTGAGTGTCGCACTGAGCGCCACCTGCATCAGATCTCGATCCTCAAAAAATTGGCTGTAGTAATCTGCATATTTCATCCCCTTGCCAGCGCGCCCAAAACCAGTCTGTTTCTGACACAATTCACCCGCACACAGGCTTTTGATCGCCTCCACAACACGGTCAGGCAAGCTCGCCGCATCGACGGGCGGCGCATCACGAGCCATGAGATAAATGACCCCCGTAGGCAAGTACAGCAGCGGTTGATAATGACAATCTGTACTGGTGTTGAGGTCAGTATGGGCCGCCATTACGGCATTATTCACGATGTTAGTAAGGACACCACGATTTTCCGCAATGCTGTGATAACTCAGCCTGAGTTTTCCATCACTCAGTCGGTGCAAGATTTCAGAGAAGCGCTCTTTCTCGGTATCTTGGGGATGTTTGATGATCGAAGCGAGTGAGTCCGCCAGACAGGCCAAATCGATCAAACAATTGAGCGTGCGGTCTCGCAGTCGTGGCCGCAGCCCTCCCTCTCCTAAGTTGAGATTGGTGTCATAGCGAAGCTGGGCATTGTAAGCGATGTAGAGCAGGTCATCACAATGATCTTGCCACTGTGAGGGATTGTTGGGATCTAGAAAGCGATCGATGCCTAGGGCTGGGACGAGATAGCGAAATAATTCTCGATGCTCATCAATGATGGTTTGATCGCTCCCGGCAAGCACGAGCTTGCGAATGTTCGTTTCCAGGCTACGGGTAATTTTTTGGTAGTGTTCCGGTAAGCTCAAGAAGCGGGAATAGTCAAACTTTTCAAAGTCATGGAGGACAAAACCGGCAACGCCTAGACGGCGCTCAAACTCATCAATCAAACGTCGCGCATTAGTATCAAGCTGCTGCAAGCGTCGTTCGATCAGATTAGCGGGGAAGAGACCATTGAGAATGTGCGTATTGAGAGATTGGTCACCGGCATTATCGCGTCGAACGGGTGCTTTGCCTTCTTGAGCATTTCGACGATCGAGAGCTTCAAAGAACCAGCCACCCTTGGCCGTTACACCGATGGCATACTCCAGCAGTCGAGGCAGGACAAGCTCTGCAAAATCAGCCATTACCGCATCATTGGGATGATTGGCTTGAATTGACTGACGCAGCAATTGCAAGGTCAACAGTTGGCGTTCGCTTTTGACGGTGCGATCGCCCGCATCATCAACGACCCCTAAATCATCTGGATTGAGCGCATCAAAATCAAACTCTTCGTCAGAGAAATCATCATTCCAATCATCATCGCGAGGTTTTTTTGTAGTCATCATCCTAGTTCTAGTGGTAACTGTTCAGGGGGGGTAAGTTTTCGTGGCTTTCGAGAAGCCTTGCCATACAAGGCTTTTGGGGGGTTTTTGAAAAAAAGTGTGCTGTGCCTGACCCCCAAGATACCGTTTGTTCCTCTCCCAAGGAAACAAGGGTATTGGAAAAATGATCTGTAAAGTCAAGCGCAGGTACTTTTCTGTTCAAAGTGAACCTGATTGTATATCGGGCATTTTTACACTAACCCCCTGAATGGTTACTTCTAGTGTTGTCAGTCGTTGAAAAATATCAAATCTCGTCCTAAAACCAGTAATCTCTAGTCATCAATATCTTCTAGCAGCTTGACTACTTGCTCCGGAGTCGGGAGCTGCGCTTGTAGATTTTGAGGGATATTTGCAAAAACGGTATAAGTCGAAACGCCAATCGGACGTTGTGAGTCCCGCAGAGCGTACTCGACAATGGTTCGATTCTTGGATTTGCACAGAATAATGCCAATCGAAGGATTTTCATCTGGCAGTTTTACTCGATCATCTAGCGCTGCTAAGTAAAATTGCATTTCCTCGGCATATTCAGGCAGAAACTCTCCAGATTTTATTTCAACTGCCACAAGACACTGAAGTCGTCGGTGATAAAGCAAAATATCTAGAAAAAATTCCTGATCACCGATCTCGAGACAATACTGATTCCCCACGAAGCTAAATTCCTCGCCCATTTCTTTCAAGAAAGACTGGATTAGTGAGAAATTAGTTGGTCTCGATACTATTGACTGGTGCAAGTCGGCTTTATCCATATCTTTGAATTTAGCTGATTTTTGAGAAAAGGGAGAGGGAGAAGGTTTGAATGGCTCTAAGCAATAAAGAGGGCTAACGGAGACTAAACCAGCCTTGGATTTTAAGGGGGTCGAGATTACCTATACCTGGACTTAATGCTGCAAGCTATTCACTTGATTTTCCCTCACCCGTTTTACAGAATTTGAAGAAGCTGAGGCTCCTCCAGTTCAGTGATCGTTCCTGCTAAGCAACCTTTGTCACAACCAGACGATACTCATTGTGATTATGAGAAACTGATCGCATCTCAATGCTGTAACCCTTAGCGCGGGCTTTGAAAATAGCGTCACCAAACCGAAAACTGATCTGATAAGCCAGCTCATCAGCAGAGTGCCATCGACCATCCCGCAACAGGGCAATCAGCAGATCGACCTTCGTTTTCTTTTTCTTCATGCTTCTACCTGTAAGTAGTAGGTACGATCTCAGTTTGCAAATCGCGATAGCAACTGTCAATGGTTCTATAGCAATAAGTTTAGACTTATACAACAACTTTAGAATCCAAGTCCTGACGTACTCGACTCATGCAACTTGAGAAGGGTACATTATGGGTTGAGTGAGAGTTACGGCAATAGCCCCGATCCCTACCAGGGATTGAAAAGAATAAGTCTGCACTTATTGCTGCAAGCTCTTCTATATAAAGCCGGAAATCCCTACCAGGGATGGCTTTCAGACGATCCATATTTCGCCTCCGGTGTTTTTGAAGTGAAACGCGAGTGTGTCCAGCAGTAGCGCCGCCTGACCGATGGCGATCGCATAAGGCGGCGTCGCGGTATGCACACTTGTCTCGTCAGCAATGGGATAGATGGCAAAGTGCATCGGCAACCGCAAGCGTTGGCGGACTTCGGTCACCGAGCGCGGTAGCACGTAGCAGACTAGGCCTTGCGATCGCAACTCAGCATTGATCTCGGCGATCCAGGGATTTTCCGGCTGCCAAATCTCTAACCCTGCCAATACTTGCACGCGCCAAGCATCAGCTAATTCCTGCAAGCAACCCGGATAGTAAAACCGCCAGTTCAGGCGTTCTTCGCGGTAAGCTTTTAGCTTCAGGAAGCCGAGACAATGGTGGAAACGTCCCTTTGCAATCGGTGCGCCGAGGCGATCGCTCGTCGCCGCCAACTCACGCAAAAAACCTGCTTTCGTCCAGGTCTCGATCACTAGATTGCTGAGAATGCCCGGCAAATCATAGGTTTTGAACCGATCCAGTTCATGGGTCTCTGTCTCGTCGTACAGGCCGCAGAGCAGTGGGCTGGTGCCGCGAAAACTGGTCGCCTCTTCTAGAATTGGGTTGGTTTTCTTGCCCGATAATGCTTGCCAGTCCGCTGCCCAGCCCTTGACGCGACCATAAACGCGCCGAAACTGAGTTTCAAACACCTTTTGACAGTCTTGTTGCAGGCGATCGCGGCTGCCCGCATATTGGGATTTGATTTGTGCGTGACCCAGATCGAAGATTAATTTAAACGACTGCACCGCTCCCCAACGCCGATAATAGCCGCGAAAATCGTTGATTTTGCGATATTCCTGCCGAATCGCCTGGTTCAGTTCCGGGCGCGTGTAGGCGTCACCCGCCGTCAAAGCGGCCGACTCCTTGGCAAATAGCCGTTCCGCGAGATAGTTGGGTACGAGTGCATAGGCTTGGTAGCGATCAAAGGGCACAAATTTCCCTGCCCGCTCATAGCCGTCATGCCGACCGAGGCGACCGAGGCGCTGGATAAAACTGCCCGCATCCGCCGACTCAAACCAGAGCAGATTGATCTTGAAGTCCACTCCGACATCAATCGTGCTCGTGCCAATGACCAGATCCGCTTGCAGTGAGGCCGACTTCGTTTGTCGCCCCGACAGACCCGTATTCTCGCCCACCGTCAATCCTGCGCTCGTGAACTGCGCCTGAAAAAATGGCACCAAGCGCTTAACCGCCGCGACCGAGTTGAGAATGATTGCGCCCTTGCTGCCTGGTTGGGATCGAAAGAGTTGCAAGAGGCGATCGCCATTGGCGCGCAACCATTGCTCCGAGGCTCGCGCGACCGGTTCTAGCGGCACAAAGTTGAGCGCGATCTCACGCGCTACCTGCCGCCAGCCCCGTGTTTGCAAGGCTTGAATGGCGCTGGCGTGATCAGGAAACGCATACTTACCCGCTTGGTCGGGGGCAATGCAACGATAGCGAAACCCTGCGCGCTTGAGCCGGTCGATCAATTGCTCATCGGGGGTTGCCGACAGAAAGAGAAACTTCTTCGGTCGATTGGTCGCCCGAATCAGCAGCATCGTATTCAGTACGCTCGCGACCTGAGGCGGCGTGAAGACATGGAATTCGTCAAAGATGAACAGTTCAAACGCCTTATCGATGCGATTCCAGAGCCGATCCGGGTTGTCGTGGTGGCGGAGATAAGCGCCGCGATGTAGGTAATGGATGATGTCCGGGTTGGTCAACAGGATCTCCGAGTTATCCCCCTGCGAGGCGATCGCCGCCGCCTTCGTCAGATTCTCCTGCTCGGCGAATAGCTCCAACTCCGGGCCGCTCAAACGGTTGACACGCGGTTCATTCGGCGGTTGGAACTGGGTAACATAGCTGCCGAGCTGTTGCGCTTGGTCGCGCGCCAGTTCATTGGTGGGGTACATTCCCAGGGCGGCGTCGCGGTCGAAGAGGACGGTGGCATATCCCGCGAGACTCTTGCCGTCTCCTGTCATCGCTGTGTTCACGACGACTTCAATCTCGGGATCGCGTAGTGCCTTCAGCGTCTCGGCCTGATGCCAGAGCAGTGACCAAGCGGGCGGCAGCACGACCCCCGCCGGGACGTCGCTGGCTGGTTCTGAATAGACTGGCTTGAGGGTGATCGTTAATTCGGACATGGATTTTGTGTCCGTAACTCGGTTGCATATCCGGATCTTGGCACTGAAAATAGGAAAAGGCAAGGAAAATACGGACAAAGTATACGGACAATTTTTCAAGACCCTGTGACCCGAAAAGGCAAAGCAATTACGCTCTCGATCGATGACCGCGACAAAGCCGCTCTAGAGACACTGGCGGCAGAGTATGGCTGTACTTGGGGCGAAAAACCCAACATTTCCAAACTGGTCAAGGCGATCGCCCGTCACGAACTCCGTCTCGCTCGCAACACCGACTGGCAGCCCGAACGCCTGACGGCCCTCGAACGCAGCCGCCGCCAGCTCATCGATCTCGGCCAGATCGACGATGCCCTGGCGATCGCCCAGCTCCTGCTCGAACGCCGTGAGCTAAATCTGCTCTTGCGTCAGGAAATCGAACGCTTCGTCGCCCGACCCACCCCTGCCTGGCGGCAAGAACTCGATCGCTACATCCAGCGCCAGCAACCCTTCTCGCTCGCCTACCAAGACGCGGCCGAACGTCTCTGGCAGTTTACCGTTCGCCACGCGGCCATCGTCCACCACGAAGATCGCCAGTATCTCGACTGCTGGTGCGATGAAACGGCTGGCAATCAAGACTTGCCTGAGCTGCAACACAACTGGAGTCTGCGCCTCGACCGCATTCCTGCCGAGACGGCGATCGCCCCCACCCCCGGCCCCTGGCGAGACTCGCTCGCCAGCTTGTCGGCTGAGCTACACTTCTTCGGCGGTCTCGCCTTCGCCTACCGCACCAAGTCCGATGCTGACCTCAGCAACGAATGGCATCCCGAGCAGCCACGGGTGCGCCGCGTTGTCCGGCGAGTTGCCAATTCCTTCTGGTTTTTTCGGGAGATTCGTCGCTATGGGGCCGATTGTGAATTGGTCGCCCCCAGCGGGCTGCGCGATCGCTTCTGTCAACAACAGCGACAAATCTGCGCTCGCTACGGTCTATCCGTATAGTCTTAAACCAGCCGCCCTCACCAATTGCCGTTTTCTGACTGAATGCACTTTCCCTGGTACAAGGCGGCGGAAATGAGATCCCCATTCAGGAGCCGTAGGATGCCTATATTGTCTGCACTCATCACTCAAAACTCCGCGTAGCGGTACTAGTTTGGTGCGGACTCAGAGGCTGCTGCGTTTTCAGCGGCATCTTCAGTCGGTAGTGCCAGCGCTTCAGCGGCTGAAATCCCCTCAGCTAGATAGCCAAACCGCCACAAAATCGCCGCCGCCTCAGACCGTGATAGGGGCTTGCTCGGTTGAAACAGGGTCGTGTAGCCAAAGGCACGCAGGACATTGGCATCGTCGCCATTTTCATAATCAGCGAGCAGCGCTTGGCGGGTTGGGGCGGTCAATTGCTCGGCGTCTTGGAAGCCCCAGGTTTGTTGAATCGCAGCCAACGAAGCAGCGGGGAATGGCTGACGGCGATCGAGCGGCACTTTCCAGGCGATCGCCTGAGCGCGCGTCAGCGGGGCCTCGGGCCGAAACAGCAGCGCATTGGTATCACCGGTCAGTCGTGAGGGGATAATACCCGCTTCTGCCAACCCCTGGATTTCAGCAAAGCCAGGATCACCCGGCTGCACATCTTCAAAGGCCGGTTGGCTGGCTTGGGCAATGGGGCGAATTTGCTTCGTGGGGCGATCGCGATACATCTGATTGTGAGCAGTGAACAGCCAACGGGCAAATTCCTGGCGCGTCACCGCCTGTTCGGGCTGAAACTCTTGGCTGAGCGGGCTAAACACGCCCAGGGCCGCCAAATCCTGGATGTAGCGGGCAAAGCGGCGGTCGAGCGAGTTAAGGTCGCTGAACGCAGCGGTTGGTGAACCAGCAGTAGTCGGTGGGGGGTCAGTGCTCGCTGGCGCTGCGGTTTTCTGGCGGGTGTAGGTCAGCGCAAAGACCGTTCCAGAAGCCTCGGCCTCGCTCGGAAAGTCGAGCTGGACGCGCAAATTTTCTGAATCGGCGACTGCCCGCTGCGCTGTCAGCGTCGCCTCAGCCGTGGGAGTCGCGTCAAGCTGCCAGCCGTCATCGCTCAGTTGCGCGGTGTAGAATTCCTCGACCTCAGCGCGCTCAGCCTCAGTCTGCCAGAGGGTTTCGACGGCTTGGCGATCGCCCTGGGCACGCGCCCCCCGCAGATTTTTTTCCTGGCGAATCTCGAGCAGCGTCGCGTCCGGGTAGCGGGGGAGCGCTTCTGGCCAGTCGGACGGCAAGCTGGGAGTTGCGGCAGGCGAAGGAGTCTCTGCTGGTGTGGGGTCGGGAGCCGGAGCCTCTGGACTCGCTGCCGTCAGTGACGGATCGGCAGCAAACCAGCTCTCGGCGGCGCTGTCACCGCTACAGGCCGCCAATGCAATCATCAGGGGGGCGATCGCCAAGGCGCGAAACCAATTCAAGGCTGTCTATCCTCCGTGCCGGTCAGCTTCTACGCTAGCGCATCTCAGCCAGTCATTGGCGGGCCGCTTCAATTGGGGATCGTCGTCAGCACCGCCGCCAGTTGCGCGCAGTGAGCGGCTTCATGGGTCGCCATCACGGAGAAGCGCAGACGGCTGGTGGGCACAGTCGGCGGCCGGATCGCGGGAGCAAAGATGCCCGCTTGCTGCAACTGCTGGGCGATCGCCAGGGCCTCGGCTGGCGTGCGACATTGGGCACACAGAATCGGCGACTCAGAAGGCAGTAGCGAGAAGTGGGGCGCGAGCACTTGCCGGAGTTGCGCCACATTGCGCTCGAGTTGTTGGCGACGGGCTGGCTCCTGTTGCACGATCTGCACCGCTGTCAGCGCCGCCGCCGTGTCAGCCGGTGAGAGACCCGTACTGTAAATCCAGGTGGGGGCGCGGTTGCGGAGCCAGTCGATCAGCAGCGCACTGCCCGCAACATAACCGCCGAGGCTGCCCAGTGCCTTGCTCAGCGTGCCGACCTGAACCAGCGGCTGCCCGGTACAACCCAGGTGTTCCACCCCACCGGCTCCAGTTGCGCCGAGGACGCCAGTTGCATGGGCTTCATCCACCAGCACCATGCTGTCAAACTGGCGGGCCAATGCCAAAATTGCCGGCAACGGCGCGAGATCCCCATCCATGCTGAAGACGCTATCGGTGATGACCAGGCAACGGCGGTGTTGCGGGCGCTGTTGGTTGAGCATTTGGTTTAAAGCCGTGCAATCGCCGTGGGGATACTCGCAAATCGTTGCCCCGCTGAGTCGCGCGCCATTTTTGAGGCTGGAGTGGTTGTACTGGTCGGCGAGGATGAGGTCGCGGGGGCCAACGAGAGCGGCGATCGCCCCCAAGTTCGCCGCATAGCCGGAGCTGAATACGAGCGCATCATCGGTTTGCTTGAGCTGGGCGATCGCTTGCTCAAGTTGCCGGTGCAAAGCACGATGACCACTCAGCAACCGTGAACCCGTGCTGCCAGTACCGTAAGCCGCGACGGCTTCAGTCGCGGCGTGAATCAAGCGGGCATCGCCCGCCAGTCCTAGGTAGTCATTGCTGGCAAAGTTGATCACCCGGCGGCCGTCTAACTCAACAACCGCTCCGGGCAACCCAGCAATGGTTTGCACGCGACGATACCAGTCGGCTCGATGCAGCGTCTCTAGGGCGCGCTCGATCCAGGCGTAGGGGGCGATCGCCGCTGTGCTCGTCGGGTCTTGGCAGTCAGATACTTGCATTCACTCGTACCAATCAATTTTCTGCCCGTAGCGCAATTTGTCGGGCGCTGCGTTGGAAGAGGGCGTGCAGGCGACCGAGGAGATCAGCCATGTTGCCGGTGGAGTAGAGATCAGTGGCATCGACATTGCCATCGGTGTGCAAGCAGTAAAATTGCCAGCCTTGGCCATTGGTCACAATCCCAAAAATATCAATATTCCGACCGATTGCCTGGTTGTTGGCCTGGCAAGCTTTCATTTCCACGAGGCACTGCGCTAAGCCTTGTTGGAAATCATCCTTTTTAGCCTCGATAATGCACACAAAAGGAGCTTCGAGATAACCCTTGCGTTCAGCGACGACATAATCAACATAACCGCTCGTTAGCTCGTCCGCTAATGGTGCACCTTTCCAGATTTTTAGGGTTTGGCAATCGACAATCGCTTCCTCGCAAATGGCATCAATCAGGAGCTTTTTGGCTTCCTCCTGACTTTGGAGATCGAAGCTGATCCTGAGGCGGCGCAGCCGTTCCTGGAAGAAATCACTCGGCTGGCGGGGTGTGGCTGCGAAGTCCCAGGCGTTTAATTCCGTCAGGTTGAGATGCTTGAATGCCTCGGCGTAGGTAAAGCTCGAGAAGGTTTTCTTTTTCGCAGCAGTGGATCGTGCCATGAGTTGCAGCGAGTGCGTAGGAGCAGCGGAGGTCAGCAGTCGTCAGGAATCGCGTTTGACTCTGCAATCATGCAGGACGGCTGAGCCACTGGGGCGAATGCAGCCGGCCGCATTCGCCGGGGGAATCGCGCCTGCCCAACAGCTTAACGTGAGTCAGCGGGGCATCGGCTGCTCGCCTGTCCAGGCTCAAGCTGAATAAACCCGCCCCTTCCAGGCACCGCCGCGACCCTGCCAATGGCGGCGGGCTGAGTCCAGGGTCATCAGAGTGTAGAGCGAGGCGATCGCCGGGAGTCCCACGGCCCAGAGCGGCGATCGCTGATAAAGCCGCAGCGTCGGTGCATAGGCGATCGCCATCAGCAACCAGGCGAGGCCACTGGCGATCGCCACGCGCCCGTCGCCCAAAAGTAAACCGAGGCCCAGTCCCACCGGCGGCACCAGGTAAATCAGACCCATGCCCAAGATCGTGCCGAGCAACAGCAGCGGCGAATAGTGCAACTGTGTGTAGGCCGTGCGCGCCACCATGTCCCAGAGGGTTGCCAGCGAATCGTAGGGGCGCAGGCTGTGGGTCGCCGTGGTCAAGCCCAGCCAGATGCGGCCTGACTGGGGCGATCGCGGATTCGATTTGATCGCTTGGGCCAGGGCGCAGTCGTCGATCAGCGCCTGACGGATGGCTCCAATGCCACCGATCTGCGTCAAGGCGTCGCGGCGAACGAGGATGCAGCCCCCCGCCGCCGCTGCCAGGGAGTGTCCCGGCTGGTTGACCCAGGGAAAGGGGTAGAGTTTTTGGAAAAAGAACACAAAGGCTGGAACCAGGAGCTGCTCCCAGAAGCTCTGGCAGCGCAACCGCACCATCAGCGACACGAGATCGCGGCGATCGCCCACAGCCTGGGCAACCAACCGCTGCAACTCGTCCGGCGCATGGGCGATGTCGGCATCGGTTAGCCAGAGATAGTCGGGGATAAATTCGCCGCTAGTCACCGCCTGGAAGCCCTGCTCGACGGCCCAGAGTTTGCCCGTCCAGCCGGCGGGGAGGGGCGCGACGGTGAGCACCTGGAGCGGGGTCAGCGACTCAGCAGCGATCGCCCGAGCCAGATCAGCCGTGCCGTCGGTGCTGCGGTCGTCGGCGAGAATGACGCGGAACTGACCGGGGTAGGTCTGTGCCAGTAGCGAGGGCAGCGTCTGCGGCAGCAGGTCGGCTTCGTCGCGGGCGGGCACGATCGCACAGACCGCAGGATAGGGGTCGAGGACAGGGAGGTTGTCTGCGGACAAGCGCTGGTTAGCTTGCCAGAATTGTCCTCGGGCAAAGATGAGACCGAGCCAAATCGCCAGGGAGAGCAGGGCGATCGCCAATACCAGTATGGATAAAGTCACAGTTCAACCTCTCCCAACGACTCAGCGGCAATCGCGATACAAATTACACAGTCCAGGGAAGTTCTCAATATTGGCGGCTAAATTTTGGGAGCCACATCCGGGCGGCGGGCGGGTGCTGGCTTGGTAGCTCGTGGCTGGCGGGTATTTTTAAAACGGGCGATCGCCTCGCTGGCAGTGCGGATCACCTCGCCATCGCTATCCCGCAAGGCCCGTTGCAGGAGCGGCACGACGCGCGCATCGCGAATGTGGGTGAGGGCGGCGACGGCGGCTTGCCGGACTTCGCGCTCGCCATCACCGCTGAGTTGCGCCAAGGTATCGACGGCTTGCAAGACTTCGTGACGCGGCGGGTTGGCGACGGCGATCGCCCCGATGGCGATCGCCGTCTGGCAACGATAAGCCGCGCTGGGGTGATAACGGTAGTGGCTGAGCAGTGACAGGTAAACGGTCTGACCGGACTGCCCCCAAGCAATGAGATCAGCCAACTCGCGATCCTCAACTGCCGGGAGGTCTGGGGTTGGGGCAGCAGCCGACGGCGAAGCGATGGAGGCCGGCGGCGGTGTAGCAGCGGGTCGCGGTGAGGCTGCGATCGGAGCCGTGACCGAATCGGGCATCACGGCTGGCGCGGGCTGGTTCTGGCGCAGCGGCCCGGATTGCAAGCGTGCTGAGGGAGAAAGAGTTGGTGGGATGACGGCTTGTTGCTCACGGTCGCGTCGGCGCAGTCCCGCCGTGATCACCGCGACCAGACAAGCCCCACCCAATAGGATCGCAAAAATAGTTTCCATCACTTCTCCCCCCAGAACTCCGAAAATCTGGTGTCTAACGGCGATCGCCCGCCGCACTCCATGCACCCCCATCCTCGCAGAGCCGCTCAATCCACGCAATAGCGGTGCTCGCGAACTTAGGGGGACGGCGGGGCATTGGGTCGCAGAGTGCCACGCTCGTTGATGGTCAGCGGCGTATTGGGAAAATCGCTGCGTGTCAACTGACGGATGAGGCGAATACTATCGCCCTGGGGACTGGGGTACGGAATGCCGCCATCTTTGAGAAAGACAGGATGGATCTGACCGCTGACCAGATTACCCTCCGCGTCCAGCCGCACTTCGAGCACCAGTGAGTAGGCGAGGGGGCCGGCGGTAGAGAGGGTGCGGTAGCCCATGAAGTTGCCGAGCGAGTAGGCAATGAGTTTGCCGTTGTAGAGTTCAAAGGCGCGGGGCACATGTGGGCCGTGACCGAGTACCAGATCCGCGCCACTGGCAACGACACCGCGCGCAAACTGGACGACGTTGCCACGATTTTCGCCGTAAAACATTTCGACGCGATCGCGCGTATGCTGCGCCGCTGTACCCTCAGCACCACCGTGAAAAGAGACGATAGTAATATCCGCTTCCTCCTCGGCGGCGGCGATCGCCTGTCGCGCCGCATTCAAGTTCAGCAGCGAGGTATTTCCGCGCCCGGTATGGCTGTAGGCAAACCAGGCAACCCGCAGACCATTGTGCTCAGTGAATACTGGGTCACCGGCCGTTCCCACGGCAGCCATTCCTTCTTGTTGAATGTTGCGGACGGTATCCTGGAAGCCGACTTCGCCAAAATCATTGGCGTGGTTATTGGCAATGCTGAGCACATCGAAGCCCATCTGCTCCATGAGGTCGGCATATTCCGGCGGCGTCCGGAAGGCGAAGACATTAGGACGGCTGGTATCTTTGGCGGGTTGGCGCGATCGCGTCAAGGTCGTCTCCAAATTGCCAAAGACGACATCGGCATCCTGGAGCAGCGGCCGCGTCGGCAAAAACAGCTCAACTCCGCGTGGATAGAGGCGATTGTTGGGAAAATTTGTCCCCGGTACGATGTCGCCAACCGCTTTCACCACCAGCGTCGGCGGTAGCTCTGGCGTCGCTTCCGGCTCTGGTTCTGGCGGGGGCGAGAATTCGGGGCTGGGCGAGGCTTCGGGTTCCGCTACTGCGTCAGAACCAGGGGAGGGTTCCGGAGCGGGTTGCGGCGTTTCCCCCGGAGCGGCATCAACGTCGGCAGGTAGCTCTGCTAAAGTCGCCAGCAAGGTTTGACCCGTCTCACCGGTAGCCAGGCGGTCGAGACCGCTGGGAGCGAAGGCGCTGTAGCTCGTCCCGGCCCAAAAACTAAAACCGCAGAGACTCAACCGCATTAGAACGCGGTTGCTCAGGGTCAGTTGCCCAAACCAGGCTAGGGCAAACAGGGCGCTACGGCGATGCAATTGTTGGAGCTTGGCATTGACGGCGATCGCGCGATCGCGACTCGCCTGCTTGACGGCAACGTAGCGATTGCGAAGCTGAACCACGCTAAAGTCTCACTCTCACACCAAATTTCTTGTCATCTTACCCCAAGCCGCCAGGGGATGACGGTTCTGGGCGACATCCCGGGCGATCGCGCGCATTGAGCGGCTCTCACGACCTTTCATTCTGAGTCACCGCCCCAGACCGGATCGCGGCACGCATGGGTTGCGAATCTCGCGGGCAACCTTCAGATTTCCCCAGCAGTGTGCCCCACCCAACCACAGCGAGGAGCACGGTCAGCATGACCGGGAGCCGATGCCACGCTCAGTCTGTCCGCAAGCAGTTCCAAAACCGATTGGTGCTTACAAGGCCAGAGACGGGTCAAAACAATCTAAGCGGGTAACGCGATTCGAACGCGCGACATTCACCTTGGCAAGGTGACGCTCTACCACTGAGCTATACCCGCATTTCTATAACCTTCAGGTTCACAATTGTGACAAATCTGACTGGCATTTGTCAAGCTGGAGCCACCGGAAATCAGCCGCCAGTCGCCTACACCTGGCTCGCTTCCGACGTGACGGTGGGCGCAAATGATTCTGACGTCGCGCCCGGCAGCGATGGACTCTCAGAACCCCCATTGCCAATGCGATAGGTCGGTTCATTCGCTTGCACCGCCTGTAGCCGTCGCATCAAGCTCATCATTTCTAAGGCATTCATAGCATAGCCCCAGCCCAGGTTGCTCTTGATGCCAGCGCGCTCTAGGGCTTGCTGCATCGTATCGGTAGTCAGCACCCCAAAAATCACCGGGACGCCAGTTTGAAAGCTCGCCGCTGCGATCCCTTTGGCCGCCTCCGAGGCAACGTAGTCGAAGTGGGGAGTGTGACCGCGAATTACAGCACCGAGGCAGATCACCGCGTTGTAGCGACCAGACAGTGCTGCTTGCCGCGCGACCATCGCAATCTCGAAGCTCCCCGGTACCCAAAAGTAATCAACTTGGGTGCCGTGCGGATTGGTGTCAATGCCGTGGCGCTGCAAGCAGTCTTGGCAACCCGAGAGGAGTTTGCCGGTGACCAAGTCGTTGAATCGACCAATGACGATCGCCAACCGCGATGCCGCTGTGTCGTCGTTGAATGTCCCTTCAAAGATTGCCATAACTGCCTCCAGCGCAGTGAGAAAAGTGAGGCGATCGCTAAACGACCAAGAAGTTCAGCGTCCCCACCACGACGACCAAAACCAACCACAATCCGGAGCTGAGGAAAATCAACCGCTTGGACTGCTCCCAGTTTTGGGGGGTGGCATAGGCTACGGGCACGCCCACAACCATAGCGAAGGACAGAAATACCAAAGCAGCAAGCGCCAACTGAAAAATGATCGTCATCGTCTTTAATTCCCAACTACAGCAGCGAAGAACAGGCTCAGCGAGCAGACTTTATAAAAATGTATTAAGCCTTTCTCATAGTTCTAAGCTACCAAAGATTGACCGGGCTGCAAAGCCAGTCGTCGGGAGCGGCAGGGCGTCTATGGCTCTTGGGGAGCACCGCTCAGATCGCGACGGCCAGTCAGCTTCGGAACAGGAGCGCAATCCCAGCCACGGCGATCGCCGCTCCCAGGATCGCCCGATAACTCAACCGTCCGCCCGTCAGGATCACCAGCGGCAGTACAAAGAGTGGACTCGTGGCAAGCAGGGTCTGAGCAATGCCGGTCGGCGCAAACTTGAAGGCGACTTGTTGCAGCCAGATGCCGAGATAGGTACCGAGTAGAGCCGCGAGGCGATCGCCCCCCAAGCCCGCCGCGACAAGTGCCGCAGCGGGGCCAACTCGCTGGGTGAGCGGAGGGTCAGGAGGAGGAGTGCCGCCGCAGTGCCGCCGCTGAGCCGCCACAAGCTACCGGTCAGGGCTGTCACATCGGTCGCCGTGAGCACGGCGCGCGACAGCACCGCCCCGCTCGCCTGCGATAGCTCAGCCACCATCGCCCAGCCCAGACCTTGCCAAAATTGACGTGGTGTGATCCCCTCGCCCGGGGTGCGTTCGGCGATCGTCCAGGCCACACCGGCTAGAGTCACCAGGATGCCGCACCAGGCAGTCAGGGAGAGCGTTTCGCGCAGGAAGACCAGTGCCAAAATCGCGGCGAGCGGCGGGGCTAAGGTCTCGAGCAGCAGGGCGCGGCGGGCACCCAAGGCATTGAGGCTGGCGAAAAAAGCCGTATCCCCCAGACCGATGCCGAGGAGGCCACTCAGGAGAAAAAGCCCCACCGCGTGGAACGTCAGAGCGGACTGAGACGACTGGCTCAGGGTGAAAGTGACAAGCATAGCGGCGATCGCGATCACGCCCTTGAGCACATTCAGCGGTAGCGGCGACAGGATACGACCGACGCGACCATAGATCGTGGTGGCGATCGCCCAGAGGAGCGCCCCACTGAGAGCAGCAAGCTCGCCCGTCGGCAGTTCAGAATTCAGTGACTTTTCTCCTCACAGCAGCGAGCATCAATGGGCAGAGCACTGACACCAGGAGCCACCCGGCTAATCGCAAAAGTGGCTCATGAAAACTGGGGACTCCTTGACAGGGAGAGAACTGTGGTAGTCAGAACATCACGGGCGGAGACAGATGCACTGAACCAACAGCAGAGTCAGTCTTAGCAGTGAGTCGGGCGAAGTAGTTTCAACCGCGCTGCAATTCGGAAGACTCCCTAGGAAGTGTGGCGAAAGTTTTTGACCGATTTGATCAGCTACCCCCGCAAATGCCGATTCGTCGCCTGGGAGCTGGTAGCGGGAGAGCGCCCTGGCGAATGCTCAGCTTCTGCAAGTGTGACAACCCTAAACAGTCAGTCTGGAATCGCCGCTACAGCCAGTGGGAAACCAACGCTACTAACAGGCGGACGGGCTGGACTCAATCAACATCAACCTCATCGTAGTCATCCTCGTTGCGATCGACTTGGCGGAGATGGATATGCTTACGACCGAGGGTGATTTCAAACTCATCTCCCGGCGAGAGACCCATTTTCTTGGTGTAGGCCGAGCCAATGAGCAAATTACCATTGACTGGACGCTAATCCGGTAGCTAGCTGAACGGCCGCCACGACCATTCGTGTCAGCACTGCTATCGAGCTGAATCCCTTCAGCATCAATCAGGGCATTGAGGAATTTCATCATGTTGACACGCTCGACGCCATTGCGTGTCTTAGTGTAGTAGCCACAAGCTCTAGCCTTTTCTTCCTTACTCAGGTTGCCTAGCTCTTTGACTTTGTTACTCAGGGCTTCTCCCGTCAGGGGGAGGGTTTTGTCGTTGCTGCTCATCAATCTGATACTCTCATCAATGACATCAATTCACTCGCTGCGATTGCTCAGCCACAATTGGCATGGAAATCAACAACTTTATAAATCTACGCTACCACAATCTAATTAACTACGCTATGACAACGAGTGTCAATCAATTGACAAGAATCCCTTAGAATTACTGTAGTGACGAATGCTTGGCAAGCTGATAGCTCAGCCCCAGCAGTTCACATCCTCAAGCCTCAGCGATGAAACTAACTACTCGCGGACATTACAGCGTCAAGGCATTACTGGATTTGAGCCTCCAGCCCGAGGGGAAACTGGCTTCGGTAACGGCGATCGCCCAACGCCAGGATCTACCGGCTGCCTATCTCGAAAAACTATTGATCGAACTGCGACGTGCTGGCCTAGTCAATTCCGTGCGTGGGGTGCAAGGTGGCTATCAGTTAGCCCGCCCACCCGCCGAGATTTCCCTGGGAGAAATTCTCGCCGCTGTTGGCGAGACGGTCGCCCCCTTGCCTCATCATCAGCCCGATGTTCAACAATCAGAAGACTGGGTGACCTTCAGTCTCTGGAAGCGCCTGCACCAAAAACTGCAAGCCTCCCTCGATAGCATTACCTTGGCTGATCTTTACTATGACGCCCGGAGTTGGCAAGCCTCCCAGGGTGGGGCAACGCACTTTACCATTTAAAGGATTCGCACGATCATCGGCGTTGCTGCCGAATGATATGAATCGGGCTTTGCTGGGATCAACCGCTCGGGAGAGACGTTGCGGATTAATGGTGCGAATCCGGCTTTGCGGGCACAACATTTTTACCCTAATCTACGCAGGGGTGAGCTGATTCTGTCCGGTGACCGGCAAAACCCAGGTTAGCCGTGTCGCTGCTGGTGCCACTGCCACGCATGGCTAACGATGGTGTCGAGGTCACCATAGCGGGGTTGCCAGTTGAGGATGCGGCTGGCTTTGGCGCTGCTGCCGACGAGGATCGGTGGGTCACCGGGGCGGCGATCGCGCTCAACAATCGCAAATGCCTTGCCCGAGATGCGCTGCGCGGTTTTCAACACCTGCCGCACCGAGAAGCCACTACCATTGCCGAGGTTAAATTGGTCGGTCTGGCCGCCTGCCAAGAGGTACTCCAGCCCCAGGACGTGAGCATCGGCAAGGTCGCTGACATGGATGTAGTCGCGGATGCAGGTGCCATCCGGGGTCGGGTAGTCGGTGCCAAAGATATAGATCGCCTCGCGCCGACCCAAGGCGGTGTGTAATGCCAGCGGGATAAGGTGTGTTTCCGGGTCGTGGTCTTCGCCGGAGCGGCCTTCAGGATCGGCCCCAGCGGCGTTGAAATAGCGGAAGGAGACCGAGCGCAGGCCGTAGGCGCGGTCGAAATCGGCTAACATCTGCTCGACCATCAACTTGGTGAGGCCGTAGGGGTTGATCGGCTTTTGGGGATGGTCTTCGGTGAGCGGCAAGACCTGGGGGGTGCCGTAGGTGGCGCAGGTGGATGAGAAGACGAGTTGGTTTACACCCGCTGCCTGCATCGCTTCCAACAGTGTCAGCGTCCCGACGACATTGTTGCGATAGTACTTGTCCGGCGCACTCATCGACTCGCCAACGTAGGTGTAGGCGGCGAAATGCATCACCGCCCCGAACGCGCGGCTGGCAAAGAGCTGGTCGAGGAGCGGGCGATCGCTCGTATCGCCCTCGATCAATTCCACCTTGAGCACATCGGTGACCAATGCCCGGTGACCGTAGATCAGATTGTCGAGCACAACGACCGGATAGCCAGCTTGCTGCAAAGCGAGCACGGCATGAGAACCGATATAACCCGCGCCGCCGGTCACAAGGATGGTGGGTTTGCTTTGAGACACGCTATTGATGAGACGACGGCGAACCGCCGCAATGACTGGTTGCAAATGAGGGAGCAGGGTAAAGGCGATCGCGGCTGGCAGAGTCTGAGCCGATGCTGGCAATCCAGCTTGAGTATAGCGGCGCAATGCCAGCGCAGCCAAGCACTCCTGCCTGCGACCGACATTGAGTAATTGTGCCTAGGCTAGGCAGAGAAATATTAAGTTAGGTAAGATTTTTGTTAAGTAAAGTAAATAAAACCTAGTTTTACTCTCATAATCTCTAACTTTTGTAACGTTTTTGCCCGCTTATCAGTGCTCGCCTTAATAATTCAAAGCGCGGCACTGAAACCGTGAGTCGATTGTCAGCCGCGTACCACCTAACTTTTCAAGCGCGATTATGTTGCAACCTTTCATCCTGGCTCCCCGTTACCGTCTTGACGATGCATCTCCGTGGCTAGTAGGCATCGATCCCGGCTGCCGCTACTGGCTCTCGGTCAATGGGGTTGAGGAGCAGCGGGTGTCGATTCCGGGCTTATTACTCACCGATCTAGATGACTGGAAGCAAGCAGTCCGCAACTTCCGCGCGCTCCAGCCGAGCGAGAGTATGGATTTGACTCGCCCGTCGGCGGCGCTCACTCTGCACTGCATCAGTGAGAACTGCTACGCGATCGCCCACCACATCAACGGTGCCCCCGTCTGGCATCTTTTCGACCGCGAGACAGTGGACAGCTTGCTGATGACCAGCCACCCGGACTGGCAATGTGCCGCCTGCGATCTCGACCTCAGCCGTGAGTTGCTCGCGCAGTCCTTTTGCCAACCGGCAGCGGTTGCTTAGGTCAGTTGCGGGAACACTTCACCGAGTACAAGGCGGCGGATTCAGATGAGAAACCGGGTTTCCGTACCGTCGTTCTAAGCAATCAGGGGGCGAATTTGGTCAGCGAGCCGCTGGGCTGCACCGTCAGCGGTGATGATCTCGATTTGCTCAGCGCTGCTCGCTCCGAGACCCAATTCGACCGCGCGTTGGATCTGCGCTAGTTCCCAGACGGAGCCGCTCTCGACCTCGGCTGTGGTGCCCAGTGAGCGCAGCATCCCCAGAGCGACGACATCAATCGCCACGCGATCGCTCCCAGCCAGGATCATGTTCGCGGCAACCTTGTCACCATTGGCCGGGCCGCCCTTGACAAACGCTTCCACACCATCGAGCAAGACCAGCGCGGGCCGGTAGGCAGCATTGATCTCGGCAATCATCAGCCGCTGGTGTGGTGAGGAATGCAGGTCGCCCATATAGTTGAAATCGTCGCCGGGGACGTACTTCGCGACCATGCCAACAGAATTTTTCAGCGCTAGGGTGAAGTGGCCGCCGTAGCGGTGCGTTTTCAGACAACAAGTATTGATCACAGCGCCAGCATCGAGCACCGGCCGCGCTACCGCAAAACCACGCTGCCAATGCGTGCCCTCGGCGTCAAAGTACTGCCAAGCTTCGGCGGGCAATTCATCAAAGACAATGGCCTCTAAGCCGTACTGCTCCGCGAGTGCGAAGACGCCCTTTTGCTCCATCGCGGCGCGCGTGGTCGCCATGCCGGAGCGATCGCCGATCGTCATCGCTCCGGCTCCTGCCGCCTGGAGTTCCTGGATCAAGGTTTCGAGCAAGGGTGTATCGGTGGCTGCCGGGGCCGGATCGCCCGTGTTGTAGTTGGGCTTGAGCAATACCGTTTGGTCGGCGATGCCTTCGGGTTGCAGCAGGTCAAGCGCTTGCTTGGTTCCCGCGACGCGATCGCTGGTCTGCACGAGCACCACGCGGCTGCTGCGACTCGCATCGCTAGCGCTGCCGCCGCTGGCTTGCGGCGACGGACTAGGACTCGACCCCGCCGAATCGGTTGGGCTGACCGAGCGACAGGCAGTGGGCAAGAGAGCAGCCCCGGCGGCAAAACTGGCGAGCTTCAAGACCTGGCGACGGGGAAGAATGGGGCGATCGCGGTTCACGGCAACAAACTCCAGTTAACAGCGCTGACGTCTCCTACCATAGCGCTCACCTCTGGCGGTCAACGCTTAGGAATGGATGAGTTTTAAGTTCTTAGTTTTGAGTTTTGGGTGGCAGAGCTGACTCAAATTCAAAACTCAAAATTTGGAACTTAATTAAGTCTCACTCCTTAGCCGCAAATCTGGCCAGGCTCGCCAGACGCCTCGCGCTACGATCGACGCTGGGTGGGCGAACATCACCGCCGATCTTGGCATGATCACATGATCAGCCGCCTGCCGGTCGCATTCCCCTGCTCGTCTCTCCCCTCGGGATTGAATAGCCAGTGACCGATCGCCTAGAGCACGAGACCCCACGTCGCCAAATCATGCTCGTGACCGGCCCGGCCCGCTCTGGCAAGAGCGAGTGGGCGGAGCAACTGGCGCGAGACAGCCATCAATCCGTGCGTTATGTCGCCACGGCCCAAGCCGATGCCGATGATCCGGAATGGCAGGCGAAGATCGCGCGTCACATTCAGCGCCGTCCGGCGGACTGGCAGACGCTAGCTGTGCCGCTGGAATTGGCTGCACCCTTCGCCGATCAGGATGCCGACTGCTGCTGGTTGGTGGACTCGCTGGGAACTTGGACGGCGAATGGGTTGGCGCTGTCGGCGGTCGAGTGGGACGCCAGGGTAACGGAATTCTTGGCGGCGATCGCCCTCGGTCGCGGCACAGTCATCTTAGTGGCGGAGGAGACCGGCTGGGGAGTTGTGCCCGCTTATCCGCTGGGGCGGCAGTTTCGCGATCGCCTCGGTCATTTGACCCGTCGGGTCGGGGCGATCGCCACCGCTGTTTATCTCGTCACCGGCGGCTACGCGATTGATTTGGTACAGCTCGGTCAGCCGTTGCCCCAGGGCGCGGTTGAGGATTTGTCCTAAATGTTTTAACGTCCCGATCCCTCTCGGTTCGTTAGGATCGAGATGTCGTCATGATTGTCCGCAAGTATGGCGACTGAACCCTAAACGGGACGGATCTCATGGCTTCTCAGGCTCGCGTCAAGGAATATCTCGCTTGTTGGTTTCAACTGGGCAAGGCGGTCACGGTTGATGGTGGCTCAGCCAGCCTGCTGCCGCAGCCGATTTTTCAGGGCGATCGCTACTCACCGACCTTTGAGCAGTGCTGGCAAGAGATGATCCTACCGAACAGCGATCGCTGCGTGCTGTCAGGAACGGATCAGACGATCGGCGAGCTGCTATCGCCCGTGTGGCAGATTCTACCTTGCGCTCGCTGCACGATGCCCGCCCCGCAGCCCGAACTCGGTATGCCCGCAGAGACCTGCCCTTGTGCGGACTTGCCGGAATGGCCCGACTTTGAACTGCCGCTGCCGCGTGTACCCGCCGACCGACAGCGAGCATTAGGGCGAATTCGCGATCGCCTCGGTCACACCCCATAGCTCGATAGTTTTCAGACCGCGAGCGGCTCCCTGAACCGGCAATATTCGGTCAAACCGCAGCCTGCAAGCATAGCGATTGGCTGCTGAGGATTACCGTCGCCCGATTGCAACAAGAACGAATCTCCCTCAGCCGTGCGAGCAAGATTGCGGGGCTAGTACCGCTACGCGGAGTTCTGAGTTTTGAGTTCTGAGTGCCTGCAATACGGGAATCTTGGGGATTTTGAATGGGCATCTCATTTCCGCCGTCCTGTACTAGAAGCCATAGACCGTCAGCAATTACTGGCAGACCGAGGCATTTGCGTCCATTTTGCCGCTTGGGAATCGTGGTAAAGTAAGGCGCGAATTTTACGATGCCTTGCTCGCTGAGACCCAGGAATTGCCCTATGAGTTATCGCATGGATCGCCGCGCTTATGCTGACACCTTTGGGCCGACGGTAGGCGATCGCCTGCGTCTCGCCGATACCGAGTTGATCATCGAAGTCGAGCGCGACTTCACCACCTACGGCGACGAAGTGAAATTTGGCGGCGGCAAAGTGATTCGCGATGGCATGGGTCAGTCGCCGCTCTCGCGCGATGACGGCGCGGTCGATCTCGTCATCACCAATGCGCTGATCCTCGACTGGTGGGGCATCGTCAAAGCCGATGTCGGCGTCAAAGACGGCAAAATTGTCGCCATCGGCAAAGCGGGCAATCCCTACATTCAGGACAACATCGACATCATCATCGGCCCCGCCACCGAGGCGATCGCCGGTGAAGGGCAAATCCTCACCGCTGGCGGCATCGATGCCCACATCCACTTCATCTGTCCGCAACAAATCGAGACGGCGATCGCCTCCGGGATCACGACCATGATCGGCGGCGGCACTGGCCCCGCCACCGGCACCAATGCCACCACCTGCACACCGGGAGCCTGGAATATCCACCGGATGCTGCAAGCCGCCGACGCCTTCCCGCTCAACTTCGGCTTCCTCGGCAAGGGCAACAGCAGCCAGCCCGACGGTCTGGTTGAGCAGGTCAAGGCGGGCGCAGTGGGTCTCAAGCTACACGAAGACTGGGGCACGACCCCGGCGGCGATCGATACTTGTCTCAGCGTCGCCGACGACTACGATATCCAGGTCGCCATCCACACCGACACCCTCAACGAGTCTGGTTTCGTGGAAGATACAATCGCGGCGTTCAAAAATCGCGTCATTCACACCTACCACACCGAAGGCGCGGGTGGTGGCCACGCCCCCGACATCATCAAAGTGTGCAGCGAGGCAAATGTGCTGCCATCTTCCACTAATCCCACCCGCCCCTACACGGTCAACACCCTGGAAGAGCACCTGGATATGCTGATGGTCTGCCACCACCTCGACCGCAGCATTCCCGAAGATGTCGCCTTCGCCGAGTCCCGCATCCGCCGCGAAACGATCGCCGCCGAAGACATCCTCCACGATCGCGGCGCGTTCAGCATGATCGCCTCCGACTCCCAGGCGATGGGGCGCGTCGGTGAGGTAATCCTCCGCACCTGGCAGACGGCACACAAAATGAAGGTGCAGTTCGGTCCGCTGCCCGAGGACACGGAGCGTCATGATAATTTCCGCGCCAAGCGCTACGTGGCGAAATACACGATCAATCCCGCCATCTGCCACGGCATCGCCAACTACCTTGGCTCGGTTGAAGTCGGCAAGCTCGCCGATCTGTGTCTCTGGAAACCGGCCTTCTTCGGGGTCAAACCCGAACTCATCCTCAAGGGCGGGATGATCGCCTGGGCACAGATGGGTGATCCCAATGCCAGCATCCCGACGCCGCAGCCGGTGCATATGCGACCGATGTTTGGCAGCTTTGGGGGGGCGATCGCTGCCACCTCGCTCACCTTTGTCTCCAAAGCCGCTATGAAAGCGGGCATCGCCAAAAAGCTCGGCCTACAGAAACCCGTCGCTGCTGTCGGCAATATCCGCCAGCTTGGGAAGGCGGACATGAAGCTCAATGACCAGCTACCAAATATCAGCGTCGATCCGGAAACCTACGAAGTGCGCGCCAATGGGGAATTGCTCACCTGCGAACCGGCGACGGTACTGCCGATGGCACAGCGTTATTTCTTGTTCTGAGCGACGAGTAGACGCGGGTTACGGCTCGCTAAATTGTGAATTGTTGATAAATGCTTCATCCGTCAAAGCATTCAAAAACGCCAGCAAGTCTTGCTGCTCCTGAACCGTGAGCGTGAAGCCTTGAATGAAGTGGCTCTTGAGCGGGTTATCGCGCCCCACGCCCGCGTCGGGGCCGCTGCTCAGGGTACGCCCCCCAGCGGCATAGTGTTCAATGGCATCTTCTAGCGTCGGGACACTGCCGTCGTGCATATAGGGCGCGGTCAAGGCAATATTGCGGAGGGTTGGCGCTTTGAAATGTCCCATATCTTCGGGGCGATGGGTGATTTCTTCGACCCCCGTATTCGGCGGCGGATAAGCACCGCGACCGTCGAGATTATAGAGTCCCGTATTGTGAAAAGCGATTTCGGTAAAACCGGAGCGTTCATGAACCGTTGAGTCGCTAAAATTCAACCCACCGTGGCAGTGAAAACACTCTAGGCGCTCGCTGTGAAATAGCTGCTCACCGCGTCGGGCGGCAGCAGAAATGGCAGCGCGATCGCCCTCGTAACGGTAGCGATCATAGGGCGAGCTGAACGAGACCAAACTGCGCTCGAAGCTGGCGATCGCCCGTGCCAAGTTGCGGATACTAATCGGCTGACTTTCATCGGGAAAAGCCGCCACAAATCGCTGGGCGTAGTCTACATCCTGCGCCAACATTTGCAAGATTTGCTCCTCTTTTCCCGCCATCCCCAGCTCCACCGGCTCTTCACCAAACAGAGGTGTCAGCATCTGCTGCTCCAGATGCCGCATCAGCGGGTTCGCCCAGGTCAGCACCGAGTTGTAGCCCACATTCGTCAAGCTCATCGAATTGCGCGGATGCGGCTCCCCCGTCGTGCCGACCGAGACGGGTTTGCCGTCGCTGAAGGCGAGTTTTTGCAGATGGCAAGAGGCACAGGACTGCTCGCCATTCACTGACAGCCGCCGCTCGTAGAAGAGATGCCGACCCAACTCCACCTTCGCCGCCGTCATCGGATTGTCGGCGGGCACTCGGGGTCGGGGTGCCCAGTCGGGCAGTGGCCAGACATACTCAGGCGGTGGCGTGGCGACTGCCGTCTCCACAGTCAATAGTTGACTCAAGACGATGCCACAGCTACAGGCGAACAGCGCCAGGGTGCTGTAGAGCAACCAGCGCGATCGCCACGGCCGGACGAGACTAGCGAGCTTCAACATGGGGAACGGCAGGTGAATCAGTTTCTCGACCCAGCTTGGGAAAACAGACTCAGTGAGAGGATAGCGCAGCGGAACAAGAGGTGTGCCGAGTACAAGACGGCGGCAATGAGAGTCCCACAGGACTTACGCAGTTCAAGACGGAAGACACTGTCGGTGGTGGCAGAATCCCCCCTGCCCCCCTTATCAAGGGGGGGGCGAAGCCGGGGGGATATCAAAAAGGGTGGCAACGCCGGGGGAGCTTTCAACCCACTGAAGTTTTATTCAGTGCGTAAGTCCGATCCCATTTAAAATCCCTAGAATTCCTGGATTGCAGGCACTCAGAACTCAAAATTTAGAACTCAAAATTCCGCGTAGCGGTACTAGGGAGTGCGATCGCCCATTCGGAAAAAGGTTTGCCCGGGTGTGGCTTGCCCGCCGAAGGTCAGACCAAAATTGTGCATGATCCCCAGACAATCACCATCATTGGGGCTGGACATACAACCGACCGGCGTATTCGGTGCATTGGTCATTAGAGTGTTGTCACGCACCAAGGCGGCGAGATCAGCAATGACCACATTCGCAGCCGGATCGAAGTCTGCAAAGGTCACGGTAACGCGATTGGGGTTGCTGCACGCCGTCGGCTGCTGGCTGCCTGCCGCCGCTTGGCAGCCAGTGCTGCCGAGATGAATCAAGAAGCCTGCACCACCCGTCGGGTGACCATTGCCGTGTCCCGAATGCCCGCCACCGTGCGAACCCTGTCCGCCCTCGCTCTTAGTCGCAGATGGAGACGCCGCCATCTTGCCCGTTTCGAGATCAATGCGGACAAACTTGTAGCCGCCGCGCCAGTTCCACCACATTGAGGTCAGGTTAAGCGGTGAGGGGGCGAGGGCGGCGTCGGCATGGTTGAGCGCGAAGGGGATGCCGAGGGTGAAACGCAGCCCCACGTAGTCGCCGACGGGGACTGTGCCGGTGACGCGATCGCGCGTCTCGGTCGTGCCATTCGCACAAGCCCCGGTTTTGTCCTCAAAATCCAGCAGCGCTACATTCTGGTACTGCCATTGACCATCCTGCTCGAGCGTCATGGGCATGGCATTGCCAGCCGTATCGATCAATTCTACTTCCGAGACGTAGAAGCGAAAATCAGCCGGTGTCGTCAGTATCGACTCACGGCCCAAGGGATAGCTTTCGCCGCAACGAAATAGGGTGTCCCCCGCGACGCCCTGAAATTGAATCGTGACTGGTTGTGTGTCGCTCGCTTGCAGCCGTTGGCGAGCAACTAGACTGACTACAGCGGTCAGTGACAGAGTAGCTAAGCAAAGAGAAATGATTTTATTCATGATCTTACGGATCAGTGGCGACAGTCGCGATCGCCAGGTAAATTCCAGACCAGCAATGAGTGGGTACGGTCTACCAGCCTTGCTCAGCTTGGGCGAGGACATAGCTCGCCACAGCCTGGATTTGCTCGTCGGTGAGACGGCCCAAGAATGCCGGCATTGCCGCTTTGCCCTTCGTGACTTGGGTGGCGATCGCTTCTAGGGAGTCCATGCCATATTTCTCTAAGTCAGCCTTTTTCAAGGTTTTCATAGAATTGACGACATTGAGGCCGCCCGCATGGCAAGCCGCACAGTTGGCGCTAAAAATTTGCGCGCCCTTGGCCGCGTCGGCGGCGCTCGCTGGCTGCACCAACAACACTGCGAAGCTCAAGACCGCCACCAGCAAACTGGTTAAGAAAATCTTCATTGACTCCTCTTGCGAATACAGTTCTCAGCTACCAATTTTCAATGCCCTGTCGGACAGCCGTCAAAAGACAGGCTGTAAAACTTGGGGCAATGCTGCCAGGGACAAGAGCTGACCTGCCAAATGAGTCAATCTCGGCAGCATGGCTAAGGCGATCGCAGAATCTGTTTCAGCGGCGACAGATCAGCCGCACCGAAGTACATACTGAAAGCGAGGTTTTGGTTTTCCAGAACCTTGATCAGCCATGGGACTTCCGACTGTAGCGAGGCTTCGTAATGCTCAAACAGAATCGTGAATCGCTTTTCGATTTCGGGCAAGACGGGCGAACAGATGAGTGTGAGACGGAGCAGTAAACCCACGGTCATCGTGGCACCCAGGTTCGCAATCAGGTCAATGAAGACGTAGTGTTTGGAATTATATGGCTCGATGATCAAAAAATTCACAAGCTTGGTGGCAGTTCGTAGCAGCAGCGACTCGTCAAGTTTTTGTTGGTCGTGGCGGACGAGCGTGGCGGCAATCTGGGCTTGGAGGCGATCGCCAAATTGCTGCTGACAGTAAGGGTGATCCGCAATCGAGGTCATCAGATAAGCATACAGGGTCGATTTGAAGGCGGCATAGGTCGGCTGGCTGTCGAGGCTGTAGAGAAAGCGCTGTGCCAAATCACGATGGTTGCAGGGCGTATCCGGCAGGCGGCTGAAGAAATATTTCAGAGCACCAGCCAGCTCACGGTTGCCCAGCAAGGTTGGGTTCGGCTCGCGCCGCATCAGACGACCGGCACCACTCGACAACTGGCGCGCCTTCGCCACTTGCGCCAGGCGAACCTGGTAAGTGACAAAGCGCGTCAGGGCAAACTCGATGTGGTGCTGCACCCGAGACTGAATTTGCTTGACCGTTTGTTGGTCTTCATAGATGCTCTCTTCGTTGAGCAGGCAATGGCGGTACAGGAACGGGTAGCGATGGATGAGGTCGCCGAAGCTTTGGGTCTCGCGATCGCCCTTCGCAACCGAGCGCGGATTGAGAACCCGTGCCAACCGTTGCAGCATTCGGTACTGCTCGGTCTCAGTAAACTCCCGCGACGCCTGCCGCATGAAGCGCACGCGCCGCGACTGCTTCATGCCGGGTTCGGGAACTTGGCGGAACAAGTCGAGCAAGTCGAAGACATAGGGGCAGCGATCAGGGTCAAACTGCCAATAGTCAATGACAATGTAACAACAATGGTTGAGAAAAATCGGGAAATGTTCAGCCGCACCGGGGGCGAGGACGATGCGCTCGAGGGTCGCCTGAATCGTTAGGTCTTCATAGTTTGTCGCTTCGATGAACAGGTGATGAAAGCGATTCAAGGTTTCGGCCGGCGTGTCTTTGAATAAGCAATCTTGGAGGTGGCTGTAGAATGCTCGTTCTTCACGATCACTCTCTTTGATCGGTTCTATCCGCCGCTCAGGTGTTACCTGCGGCTGTGGAGGCGGAGGCAGGGGTGGGGCAGGGGCTTGTTGCATCTCACGCGCAGCGAGATGGTGAGCACGCTCGTGTGCCTGTGCCGCTGCAACCCGGCGGTAGCTGGTAGTTTTCTGCACATTGCTGACCGGCACACCGAGCAGCATCGCCAGTTGCTTGGAGCGCCAGAGGGCATGGATGCGTTTAAAGCCGTCGCGGCTGCCGTGGAGGTTGAATGTCGCCTGCGCGGCGTCGAGATCGTGGAGTAACAAGTCCGGGTCACCCGCCACCTGTCCCAAGCGCTTGAGAATGTCCGCTGCTTGAGAGGCGACTTCGTCGGCGGCGAGGGAAGTTGCCAGCGACCAAGACACATGGTCAACAGCCGCATTCAGTGGCGTTGAAAGATTGCGCTCGGGGTACTTGTCTGACCCTGGCATGGCTCTTCCGGTCGGTTAATCTGTTAAGAAGACTTGATCAATAGTCTGGCTTCCATGATAAGGCAAAGCCGTGAGGGCGGTGATTTTCTCCTCAAATTGCAGCTAGCACCTTGTCTCGGTGGCTAGTTTTAGGCAGCAGATTCCATAACATTTTGCCCATAAGTGCGTACCGATTCGCCATCGTAGTCGTAGACAAAGCTCGCTGCTTCAAAAAAGGTGAAGGGAACCTGAGCATCGACGGCTCGGACGCGGCGGAAGTTGATCGCCACATCGGGCGGCGTGACCAGACCAATGGGCAGATCACCCGGCGCAATCTCGCCGCGCAGGACACGAATGGCGTACAGCGAAGTGATGTAGGAGGTATTGCGGAAGTGACCACCGATTGAGATCGTCGCACTGTCGTCGCCTTCGGTGACCACATCAGGCAGCGTCGCGATCACGGGGATCTTGTCAGCGAACCGGTTAATCGTCGCGATTTCGCGATAGACCGAGACGCTGCCAGTGAGGAAAAAGATGCTGTTTTTCAGGTCAGGGTCGTCTTGGCGCATTTCGGCAACGGCGCGGGGAATCAGGTTCGCCAATTCGCTACGGGCGTTAACACGATTTTGGACGCCGTAGCGCCGGGCTTTGATGCCGAGTTCGCGGGCGAGCGTCACCATCGGTTCGACCTGGGTTTCGACGGCACTCTGATTTTCTTCGGCGTAGAGAATGGCAATATTCTCCAAATCCGGCTTGAGTTGCAACAGATAGGTTTGGAGCGTCTTGAACGGCACGCTAAAGGTGGTGTAAGCGATATTCGTGCCGCTGCCCTGGTCGTAGGCAGCCACCTGGTTGAGTATGACCGGATCTTTGGTATTGCCGACGACGGGAACAGTTTCGTTGCGGAAATGCTCAGTGGCGAGGTCGGTGGCGATGGAGCCAGTCGCGAGAATCAGATCGATGCGATCGCGCTTCGCCTGTTCCAACAGCGCCAAGCCGTAGTCTTCGATGGAACCGTAGTTCACGATCGTGAAGGTCGCCGCAATATTCTTTTCGCGGAACAAGCTGAGGTTGGTGGATATCGCAATACTGTAGACCTCAGACTTGATCGGAATCAGCACCAAGATAGATCGTCCATGGCTCGACATGGCTTGCCACTTCGGCGTGACGATCAGCGTCGCCGGATTGTCTGGCACAGTTTGGACATTCCAGTCTGCCAGCACTTCCTCATCGAGCTTGAGCCAGTCGAGAACCGGCAGCTCGTCATCTGCGGCTGCGAAGTCAGCCGCGCGTAGGCCGCTGACCGAGTTGGCAAAACGATTGGTCGGTGGGGCGGTCTGGGGGTCTGGTGTTGCCGCCGTCTCGGCATCCGCCGCATCCGCCTGGTTCGGATTATTCAAATCCGCCGTGCTGGCTGGCGCGGAGGTTCCTGCCTGACTCCCCGCGTCGCGGTTTTGAGCAGCGGGTGGGTTATTCGCCGGGACAGGGAGTGCGCCGTCGTCGGAGGCGCTGACTGTCGAGACGGTCAGGGTCAGGCTGAGGGCGGCGACCAGCAGCAAGAAGGGGAGCGCACGACGCCAGTGCCGGAACCAATGCGGGCGAGCGGGAAGCATAGTTTTTGAGCGGGATGGGTTCGGAGTGCGGATTGGGGCTGATTGACAAACCTCCGCAAGGACTCAATCTTACTTTACGAGCTACGTCGGGCGTGCCCGGAGACTGCCGTGAACAATGATGGCGATCGCGCTTTTGACCCTGTTACACGCTCGTCACTCTGCCCAGTGAGGACCAGTCGGGCAAGTGTCACGGCCGCCAGTCGGCGGAGGGCGATCGCATTTTTTTCGGCTTTTTCACTGTTCTCGCTGGTTAGGGCCTGAAGTTAGGGTCATGACAGCTCTGGCTATCTGCTTTCAGAGCACATCTGCTGGGTTCTGCATCTGCTGTTCTGTTTGCAATTCACCGCTCAAGGGTAAGCAAGGTCATGACAGCACTGAGTTCACTGCCTCATTCACATTCACTCACCCATCAAGTTCTGCCCCGTGTCGAAGCCAAGCTACTCGGCACCAAAACCTATCAGCAAGCCCTGACGGCCCTGGATACTGAAACACCACCGGCTCGTTCGGTTCTCGAAGCGCACCTGCGCGCCATCAGTCGGACGAGCATTCGTCTGATGTTGGCGGAGTTGCAGGCGGGTGAGCCACCGGCATCTCCTCCCTCCTCGCAACTCGAACCGACACCGCCAACCCTAACCATCGCCCCCCCAGCTCGCTCATCCTCCGGGGCGAAGCCGACATCAACATCAACTCCAGAGCGATCGCCCGCCCCCAGCCCACTGCAATTCCGCAAGTGCCGCCGCCCCCAGCCGCCAATGAGCGGGAAGCCGCTTGCCAAGCGGTGGGGAGCGCCCTCAAGCAAGCACGCCTGAAGCGATCGCTCAGCCTCGAGCAGGTGGCCAGTCGCACCCTGATCCAGCCGCACCGGATTGCTGCCTTGGAGGCGGGTCAACTCGCCCAAGTCGAGGACGACATCTACCTACGCGGTTTCGTTCGTCGCCTCGCCCAGGCGCTCGAGCTAGAGCCGCCCGCCCTGCTGGCGATGCTGCCCGAGACCCCGCCGCTGGTGCGTCCGAGCTGGTATCGCGACGAACCAGAAGTGGATCGCGAACAAACGGCGCTGCGCTATGTCAGCTACACGGCTGCGGTAGCGACGTTGTTGGGTGGGCTGGCTTGGGCCGCAGAGCAGGCCGCTGCAACCCCCCAGATCACCGCCCCGGCTCCCCAAACCCAGGTGCAGCCGGTTGCGAAGACGGCGATGCCGCTACCGAGCTTCAGCATCGCCCCGCCAGAAGTCTAGCCCTAGCGGCTCGGCTGCACTAGTACGCTGGCTTGCGTCTGCCAGCCCGACTTCCTGCCCCTTGACGCTCCTGCCTTCTTGATCGTGACCCTGCGCTGCCCAATCGGCGCTGTGCATTGCCCGACTGACACCGTCTCATTCATCAAAATCGGGATACTGGCGGGGCGCTTGGACTTTGGCTTCCAGGATTTCTCCCAGTGAATGCTGGGAGCAGAAGCCAGGAACGCATTGATGGTATCAGCAACATAGTCCTCTAGCAGCGGCTCAACCTCGTCGTCGTCGAGACCAACCCGCAAACGGAGATTAAAAGCCATGGGGCAAAGGAGTGAGAGGGCGGCAGACGATTGGTAAAAGCCTACCGAATTGACGTTTATAGCCGCAACGCTGACCTTGGCTGGGCTTCACTCGCGACGCCACTGGGCAATGTTCCAAACATTTAGATCCCACGGTGTCAGGTTCACCCCTTGTAAACTTTGGCTCACCCCCGCCGTCTCCGCCCGGTGCACGAGGGGGATCACGTGAGCACCCGTGATCAGGATTTGGCTCAGCTCCGCTAGTTGCTCACGGCGCTGGTCGGGGTCGAGTTCGCGGAGCGACTGTTGCCAGCGTTCGTCATAGTCAGGATTGCAATAACGTGAGGGATTGTCGCCCGTCCAGCCATTGGCTTCGGTGGGGATCTGGTCGCAGGTGTAGTTTTGCAGATAAGCGCCGGGATCGGGACTGGTGTTGCCGGTGGTGTACATTTGCAGGTCAGCGCGAAACCGCTCGACTGTATCGGTATTAGCGGGATCGCCAGAGAAATAGACGCTGGGGTCGATGCTTTTCAGTTCGACGACTAGGCCTAATTCTGCCAAGTTTTGTTTGATAATTTCCTGAGTCTTTTGGCGGAGCGGGTTGACCGAGGTTTGGAAGACCAGTTGCATTTCTACACCATCGCGATCGCGGCGGCCATCGCCATTGCTATCCACCCAACCGGCCGCGTCCAGCAATTCTGCGGCCTGCTCCAGATCCTGGGCGTAGTCGCCCTCGGTGACGAATTGCGGCGGGGCGACGACAAAACTGGCGGTCGGTTGACCGGTGGCCCCGTAGAGCTGCGAGGCGATCGCCTCGCGGTCGATGGCGAGAGCGATCGCCTGCCGCACTGGTTCTTCACTGAGGAAAGGATGCGGCGCATCCAGGCGCGAATCCTGAGCCGGATCGCTATGGTTGATCACGATCCGCTCCATCAGCGAGCCGAAATTGGTGGCCAACTCGCCCTCCCCCGCCGCCACCAGTTCGTCGAGCACACTGGCCTCGACTTGGAGATTGTAGGCAAAGTCGGCATCACCGGTTTGCAACACGGCGCGCGCCGCTGAGGCCGCATCACCACCCCCTTTGAGCTCGAGGGTCTGAAAACCGAGGTCATCGGCCTCACGATACTCCGGATTGGCTTCGTAGAGCACGACATCACCGGGTTTGAACTCGGTGACGCGGTAGGGGCCGGTGCCGATCGGCATCAGGTTGGCGGGGGCTTCGCGTGCTGCCTCGCCCACGTAGTCCGCAAAGGCGTGTTCAGGGAGAATCATGCCCTCGGTGCCGACGAAGACCAGAAACCAAGCGGGCGTCACGTCGGTGAAATTCACCCGGACGGTATGGTCATCCAGGGCTTCGACACTCGCGATCGCCTCATAAGTCCCAGCACTGGTCGCGCCCGTCGCGGGATCGCTGATGAATTCGTGGGTGAAGACGACATCCTCAGCCGTGAAGGGTTCGCCGTCTGACCAAGTAACGCCTTCTTTCAGTTTCCAGGTCACCGAGCGACCATCTTCAGCCAAGCCGCCATTCTCGAGCGTCGGGATCTCCGCCGCCAGAAAGAGTTGCATCTCGCCCTCGGCGTCGAAGCTAGCTAAAGGTTCGAGGGTGATGCGGCTGGCTTCGGCATCTTTGAAGCCAGTCGAGAGGTGCGGGTTGAGGATCGTCGGCGCTTGCCAATAGAGCAGGCGTAGGGTGTCGTCGGCGCTGGCGGCCGGACTACTTTCCGTGGTCTCGGAGGCTGGTTGCGGGTTGCAGGCGGCCAAGACGCCGGACAAGAGTAGGGAGCCGCAGAGGAGAGTGGGGGCGATCGCGCGTTTCATGGGCAAGATTTTGACTGAATTTAGCCAAGGTAAAGATGTCAGCTCGATAGGGTCAAGCAACGGCTGGACAAGCGCAGAGAGGCGCGAGTCAGCGTCGCACCTCCCTAAATCACCACATCAGACGGTTATTCTGCCGCTCGTCGCCAGTTCTTGATGTCCCAGGTATTGGCATCCCAGGGACTGGGTTCTACCCCTTCGAGGCGATTGCTGACCCCATTGGTATTGGCACGATCCACGATCGGCATCACCGCCACATCTTCCATGAGAAACTCATCCATCTGCTTGAACAGATCATTGCGAGTCTCTGGATCGAGTTCGGTCGCCGAGGCTTCCCAGAGCGCATCATACTCCGGGTTGCAGTAGCGAGCGTTGTTTTCGAGTTGCCAGTCGTTTTCCATCTGGGCGATCTGGTCACAAGTCCACCACTTCATGTAGGGGCCGGGATCGGGGCTGTCGTTGCCGGTGTTGTACTCCTGCATATCGGCGTAGAAGTGGTTGATCGTATCGGTATTCGCCGGGTCGCCGGAGAAGAAGATGCCCGCATCAATGCTCTTAAGTTCAACACCAACGCCGATCGACTCCAGCGATTGCTTGACGATTTCCTGAGTCTTCTGGCGGACGGGATTGACCGAGGTTTGGAAGACGACATTCATCTCCACGCCATCCTGGTCACGCACGCCGTCGTCGTTGGTATCTTCCCAACCGGCTTCGTCGAGCAGGGCTTCGGCTTGTTCGAGGTTGTACTCGTAGCTGATGTTGTCGCTGGCGATCGCCCCCGGTGAAACCAGCAGTTGACCCGTGGCGCGGCCGGTGGGGCCGTAGAGTTGCTCGGCGATCGCGTCGCGATCGATGGCGAGGGTAAAGGCCTGTCGCACGCGCTTGTCGGTAAAGAAGGGGTGGGGATTTTCCAAACTTGACCGCTCGCCATCAGCCGTTTCAGCATTCGGGTCGGTGAAGTTGAACATGATCCGCTCAACGTAGGGGCCGAACACGGCCGAGACCCGACCTTGACCGGCCGCTTCGAGTTCTTCGAGAATGTTGGCTTCAACTTGCAGGTTGTAGGCATAGTCCGCATCGCCGGTTTGCAAGACCGCCCGCGCGGCAGAGGTCGCATCGCCACCGCCCTTGACTTCAACGCGGTTAAACGGCGGCGCGCCGTCCCAGTAGTCGGCGTTGGCTTCCAGCACTACGAGGTCGCCGGGTTTGAATTCCACAACTTGGTAAGGGCCAGTCCCGACGGGCATTTGGTTCGCTGGCGCTTCGCGAGCATTCGCGCCATTGAATTCGGCAAAGATGTGCTCCGGCAGGATCATGCCATTCTGACCGGTGAATGGAACTTCCCAGCCCGGCGTGACATCTTTGAAATTCACTTGAACTGTGTAGTCGTCGATCGCTTCGACACTTTCAACGGTTTCATAGTTGGCAGTGGAAGCAGCCGCTACATCCGGGTTTGACAAATACTCGTAAGTAAAGACGACATCCTCAGCGGTGAAGGGTTCGCCGTCGGCCCAGGTGACATCTTCCTTCAGTTTCCAAGTCACCGAGCGGCCGTCTTCAGCGACGCCGCCATTCTCGCGGCTCGGCGCTTCCGCAGCGAGAAAGAGCACAAATTCGCCATTCTCGTCCTTGCTTGCCAGCGGTTCGTAGACGATACGGGCGGCGTCGAAGTCTTTGAAGCCCGTGGCTAAGTGAGGATTGAGAATCGTCGGTGCTTGCCAATAGAGCAGGCGCAGGACATCGTCGTCAGCCGCCGCACTCTCATCAGCCGGTGCGGTCTCTTCAGTGGATTCTGTGGGAGTCTCGGCTGGGGGTTACAGGCGGCGATCGCCAATGTCCCCACGAGTGACAACAAGACGAGGGGTAGAAAAAAGCGACGGAGATTCATTTTCTTCAAGTTCGCGAGCCTCTGTGAGTTCTAGGTGTCTCTCAAATTGATCGCCACATTGTAGAGAAAAGCGCGAACTTGAAGTGCTAAAACGACAACAAAATTTACGCGACCTAGCCATCGCCGGTTAAAACTTCGCAGCAGTCTGGGCTTCGAGATCGAACTTGAAGCGGCGCGGGTAGTTAGTCTGGCCGTAGAGATTGAAGGAAATCGTCGGCGATCGCCCAGTGCCTGCACGCGATGGATGGTCTCGGGGAGAAAGGTCATGATGTCACCCGGCTTCAGCACACACTCGGCCGTCGCGGTCAGGCGGTCAGGGTGCTCCGCATCACCCGCCCGCCGCCAAAAGTTGTTGCGCTCCTCACCATCCAGCATCGCCACCAAGCCCCAAGTCGCGTGGTTATGAACGAGCGACTGCCGACCGGCAGCCCAGGCGACCATCTGCACGGTCGGGATGTAACCGGGTTCGTCGTAGAGCATCGTCACCGACCACCCCTTCTTGGCATCAGGCGGCACACCCGCGAGCTGAATCCAACTCGAATCCGCCAGCAAGCGGCGCACCAGTGGGCAGATGAGTAGTAGACGCTCACGGTCGTCGGGCACGCTGTCGAGGATGTCTTCCAGATCGGTCAGGAAGCGATAGAGGCGGTAGGGTTCTTTAAGGTCAAGTAATTCACAATCCTCTACGGGCAGCGGCTCACAAATTCCCGCCTCCGTTGCGAGTAAGGTCTGACCAGTCTGCAAGATGCTGCTCCTCTGCGTGCTTGCCGCTCAATGTAGCACTCAGTTGACGACCACTGGGTAATCCGGGGTGGGATTCAGCGGACAACTGAAGACGTAGCTCCCTGGCTTGAGCGTGATCTCATATTCTTGGGTTGTTCCCTCGGTCAGACCGCCGCCGCTGACTTTGGGCAGCGTCGCGGTGCTGGCACCCGCGCCCCGGAGATAGAAGCCGAGTTCATAGGGCACATCAGTATTGGTGACGCGAAAAGTGTAGGTTCCCGCCGCGAGTTCCAGCGGCTCAAACTCAGCCTCACGCTCGGCGAGGGTGTCCGCGTTGATCTGTTCGCAATCTTCGGCGCTAGTGGGTGCGTAGCCGCGATCGCCACTCTCCGTCTCGAGAAACTGGCAGCCGGTCTGTGTCAGTTCGATGATCTGAGGCGCGGCGTCGGCATTGCCATCAGCGGGCGGCTGGGCTTGGCAGCTCAACAGCAAGCCCGTGGTCAGTAGGAGACTTCCGAACGGGAGCATCTTGCGGGGTTGAATCAGCATCACTCAAAAAACTCTAGATAACGATGGAGGCAAACAATTCAGCGAACGACTGTCGTGTACATCGCTGCTTAATTCTAGGGTTATCAAATAACATCAAGTTGAGTTTATACACAGACCCAGCTTAGAAAAAAAATATTTATTTCTCAGGACATTTTCAGAAAAATATAGCTAGACTAAGGCGCAACGAGGATGCGTCGCTTTTCGGGATGATCACGATCCGAATGCTGGCGTCAGCCGTTGGCAAATGGGTGGTGATCGCCGAATTGGCTCAGAACGTGTCAGTCAAGTCTCTCAGGCAATTCTCAGCCTAGCTTTGCAGACTACCGCTATCCTCCTGAGAGGAATCGTTCTTGCGGTTTGACTTGCTTTCCTAGGCGTTGAGTTCATTTATTTTTTTAGGAGAAACACGGTGAAAGTTCGTTACTTAACCACTTTAGCAACGGTAACCCTGCTGAGTTTGGGGATTGCGGCGGGTTGTGCCAACCCGGGTGCCCAGGATGCCGAGACCAGCACCCCAACTGAAGAGACTGATGCCGCTGAAGATCCTTGTGCCGCCGCTGAAGATCCTTGCGCGGCGGGTGAGGATCCCTGCGCCGCGGCTGAAGATCCTTGTGCAGCAGCCGAGGATCCCTGCGCCGCGGCTGAAGATCCTTGCGCGGCGGGTGAGGATCCCTGCGCGGCGGGTGAGGATCCCTGCGCCGCGGCTGAAGATCCTTGCGCGGCAGCCGAGGATCCCTGTGCTGCGAAGGATGAGGCAGGTACTTCGCAGGACGATCCCTGTGCCGGTAGCTAAGCGCGTCGCGGTGAATGGCTAATCGGCCAGCCGCTTGGCTTGACGAGCACGTCCGTTCTGGGCGTGCTCGTTTGTTGTGGCTGCGGACTTAGGTGATGCTTGGCGATCGCCAGCCAGATGACAGCCTTAACCCCGACGCCCCCTGTAGAATAAGCCTTGACTTTTACCCTCAGTTTCCCCACAAGATGTACAACCTGAAAGCAATCGTCGTTGGCGCGGGCATCGGCGGTCTCACCACGGGCATTGCCCTGCGGCGCGCGGGCTACGCGGTTGAGGTTTATGAAAAGACGCGCGAACTGCGACCGGCCGGAGCCGGTATTTCCCTGTGGTCAAATGGGGTGAAGGTGCTGAATGCCCTGGGACTGGGCGATCGCCTCGCCGCGATCGGCGGTCAGATGAACGCCATGACCTACCGCAGTCACACCGATGAACTGCTCAGCGAGATTTCCCTCCAGCCGCTGATCGCCACCGTCGGTCAGCGTCCCTATCCTGTGGCGCGCACTGATTTGCAGGTGCTGCTCTTGACCGCGTTTGGCGAAGCCGATGTGCATTTGGGGAAACATTGTGTCGCTGTGGAGCAAACTGCCGACAGTGCCACCGCCATCTTTGCCGATGGCAGCTGCGCCACGGGCGATCTACTGATCGGTGCCGACGGCGTCCGCTCGACCGTGCGCCAATATCTGCTCGGTCGCGAGCAAGCGCCGCGCTATGCAGGCTATGTCAATTGGAATGGTCTCGTCCCTGCCAGTCCTGACTTGGCTCCCGCAGATGTCTGGGTGATCTATGTCGGTGAGGGCAAGCGGGCATCCATGATGCCGGTGGGGGGCGATCGCTTCTACTTTTTCTTTGGCAGCCCGATGTCCGCTGGCACCACGGTCGAACCGGCCCAGCGCCGCGACGAACTCGCCCAACAGTTTGCCGGCTGGCCCCAGCCCGTGCAGCGCTTGATTGAACGTCTGAACCCGCTGCAAACCAACCGCCTGGAAATCTCCGATCTGGAGCCACTGGAGCACTTGGTCAACGGCCGCATTGCGCTGCTGGGGGATGCCGGTCATGCGACCACCCCGACCCTCGGACAGGGCGGCTGTCAGGCGATCGAAGATGCGGAGGTGCTGTGGCGATCGCTCGTCACCACCAATATCAGCGTCGCCGATGCCCTGCAACGCTACGAGCAGGCGCGCAAAGAACGCACCGCCAATCTGGTGCTCAAAGCCCGCAAGCGCACGGCGACCATCTACGGCAAAGACCCCGACCAGACACAAGCCTGGTATGACCAGCTCAAAGTGGAGTCCCCCAGTGATGTCACTGATGCGCTGGCGAAGGTGATTCTAGCGGGGCCTTATGGCTGAGAGGATTTCAGAAAAGTGCTCAGAAATTGATGACAAGAAAAGCACTGAATACTTGGGTGATCCAGAACAAGGAAATGGATTGTCTCCCCAGGTCAAACAGGGGGGTCTTCAGGAACTGGACAAAACGTTCAACCTCGCTGCCATCATTATTTGAGCGATTGACCCAACAGCCAGTAGGCTTCCATTTCACCCTTGCCCTTCACGTGCACGCGACCACGCGGCTCGAACTGATAGTCAGCACGCAAGCGTTCATAAGTTGCAGCCGATACCTGAATGCGGCCCGGTTCGCCGGAGGACTCCATGCGACTGGCGAGATTGACCGCATCGCCCCAGAGATCGTAGATGAACTTGCTCGTGCCGATGACACCGGCCACAACCGCGCCGGTATTGATGCCGATACGGATTTGAAACGCTTCGCCCTGGGCATTGCGATAAGCCTTGACCGCCGCCTGCATTGAGAGCGCCATCTCGGCGATCGCCTCGGCATGGTCACTCCGGGGCACCGGCAGCCCTGCCGCCACCATGTAGGCATCGCCGATGGTCTTGATCTTTTCGAGCTGCAACGTACCTGCCAGTGCATCGAACTGGGAAAAGATGTCATTGAGCAGATTCACCAACTCCAACGGCTGCAAGCGGGCCGACAGCGGCGTGAAGCCGACGATGTCGGCAAAAAGGATTGTGGCATCGTGGAAGTACTGGGCGATCGCGCCGGGATCTTCCTTGAGTTGGTTCACGATCGGTTCCGGCAGGATATTGAGCAAGAGCTGTTCCGACTTCTGCTTCTCCGCCCGCAACGCTTCCTCTGCCTGCTTGCGGCGGGTGATGTCCTCCACCGAGCCTTCATAACACAGCAAATGCCCCTCGGCATCGCGAACTGCATGAGCATTTTCCGAGATCCAGATGATGCTGCGATCGCGGCGGTAGACCTGTGACTCAAAGCCGTACACTGCGCCTTGTTGGTCGATGGCATCCATGAACTCCTGTCGCCGTGTCGGTTCAACATACAGTTGCTCAGCAGGCCGATTGAGGCAAGCGATGAGTTCTGCGGGCGAATCGTAGCCGTAGAGGTGCGCCAGGGCCGGGTTGGCATTGATGTAGCCATCTTCCGGTGAGGACTGAAAAATGCCTTCGATCGCGTTCTCAAAAATGCTGCGATACTTCGCCTCGGCCTCAGCGAGCGAAGCGGTGCGGCGGCGGACGCGATCCTCTAGCTCCGCATTGGCCTGAGCTAGGGCGGCGAAGGAGGCCCGTAATTGGTCTGCCATGCCATTGAACGAGTCGCCCAGCCCGCGCAACTCGCGAATACGGCTGCGATTGACGTGCTGATCGAGTTCGCCACTGGCGATCGCCTCCGTCGCCGCACTCAACCGCATTACTGGCCGGGTGATCCAGCGCGAAGTCATGATCCCGATCGCGATCGCCAGCAGCAACGCCGCGATGCAGACTGCGATCGTCAGGCGAGTATTGGCATGGATCTGTGCCATAAAATCCGCTTCTGGGATCGCCACGACGATCAGCCACTCCAGATTGCGACCGACGGAGAAGGGCACGACTTGCACGAACTGACGCTGCCCATCGACGGTCAAATCCAGTTGCTGGCTGGTCTCGATGCGGGCGAAGTCTCCGTAGCGGGTTGCGAGGGCGCGAGTCAGGGCGGCAATCAAGGGATTGTCGGACTCAACTGCCGCCAGCCGCTCCGGGTCAGCCTCGCTGCCATCGCCGAGTTTGTGGGGAACCGAGGCGGCCACGAGCAACCCTTGGTGATCGATAATGAAGGTCTCGCCCGATTTGCCCACTTCCAATTCTTGTAGAAAGTTGTCGATGTGGACGAGCACAAAATCAACCCCCACGACGCCGAGGAACTGGTTGCGACGCGAGACGGGCTGCGCGAGCGTGACTTTAAGGCGGCGCTCCTTGAAATCGACATAGACATCGCTCCAAACCGGGCTGTCAGCGGCGATCGCCGCCTTGTACCAGGGCCGAATGCGTGGATCGTAGGGACGGCCGCGTTCGAGTAAGCGCCCCCATTCACCGGTCGCCGTGGTGGCATAGCTGTAGAAGCGATTGTCCGTTTCTGGAGCCGCCCGACCGACTTGCCAGGTGTTGTCGCTCTGGAACCCGAGACCGATGAAATCCCCCTGGCTCCCCCCGAGGTAAATGGCCGAGACATTCGCCGGGGTAAACAGTTCGCGCTGCTGCCAGAAACGGCGGGTCAGGGCGCTGGGATCGCTGGGATCGATCTCGCCGGATGCGATGGCGCTGGCGTTGAACTGGTTGATCGCTTGCGGGACTTCGAGATAGTCGCTGAGCCGCTGTTCGATGCGATCGCTGATCTCATCGCGCAGCTCTTCGGTCACCTCGCGCACGGCTTGGCGGCCGTTACGGAGCGAGAGCCAGCCCGTCAGGCTGACAATGGCGAAAATCTGCACCACAAAGGGAATCACCAATACCCACCGGAGTGGTAACTGAGTGGTTGTCAGGGGCGATCGTCCGGGGCTTTTGCGGCGCTGCATTTTCATCCGCGATCTCACCTTGTGCTGGAGGTCTTTTTAAGCCATACCACGCGATGTTCCCTCAATCGGTAATTTTAGACCGAGCCGTCGAAGATCTGGCAACCAACCCGCCAGACTGACGGTTCACCTTGCGGCATACTCCTAGAAGTTGAGGTATCGGGCGATACCCCAGAATTCGCTTTTGCGGATTTGCCCTAACCTAGAGAGGATAGGCATAGGGTGGCTACGATGATTATCGAAACTCTCCAGAATTTGGTAGAGAAATGCTCCGGAAAATATCGGCACGCTTAACAAGCGCCAAGGGACGGCGCGTCTCTCGCTGGCCGTTGCGCCGTGTTCTCGCTGTCGCCTTCCTCATCCAGATTCTCCTCGCCGTCAGCTTCACGGGCTGGCTCTCGCTCCGCGACAGCCACGAGGCAACGGCCCGGCTAGCGGGGCAGTTGCAGGGACAAGTGACACAGCGGGTGGAACAGCATCTCGATAGCTATCTCCGCATCCCACACTTAATCAACCAAACCAATCAAGATGCCTTGGCGCTCGGCTGGCTCGATCCCAACGATCTGGCCAGCCTCGAACGGCACTTCTGGCAGCAGATGCAGGTATTTCCAGAAGCCGGGTTCATCTACTATGCCAATGCCGCTGGTGACCTGATCGGTGTCGAGCGTTTGGATAGTGGTGAGTTGCAGATCGATGTCATCGAACCCAGTCATCGCAACCGTTTTCGACTCTATGCCACCGACGCCCAGGGCCGCCGCACGCAGCTCAAGCGGGAAGTCGATGGCTTCGTGCCTAGCGAACGGCCCTGGTATCAGGCGGCGGTGGCGGCGGGTGGGCCGACCTGGAGCGAAATCTTCACCTATCGGGGTGCGCCGCGACTGGCGATCGCTGCGGTCAGTCCGATCCTGGATGCGGCTGGCAATGTGCAGGGGGTCATCGCCAGTGACCTGCTGCTCTCCCAACTCAACGACTTCCTCCAAGACCTCAAGGTCGATACCGCCGGGATCACCTTCATTGTGGAGCGATCGGGCTTGCTGGTAGCCAGCTCGACGGATGAGCCGCCGTTCTTGGTCACCGACGGGCAACCCCAGCGCCAAGCCGCCACGGTAGCCAGTAACGGACAACTCCGGGAAGCCGCCACGCTACTGGCAGAACAATTTGGCGATCTCGCCAGGATTACGGGCTGGCGGTCTGGCGCTTTCCCCAGCTTAGCGGGCAACCAGTTTCTACAAGTGTTTGCCTACAACGATCCCTATGGCTTGGATTGGCTGATCGCCGTGACCATTCCCGCCAGTGATTTTGCCCCGTTGCTCCTGGCCCAGACCCGCAATACGGTGTTGCTCGCCTTGCTGGCCTTGGGGGGGGCGATTGGGTTGGCGATCGCTACCTCGCGTTGGCTCGCCCAGCCGATTCTGCGCTTGAGTGTAGTGAGCCAGGCGATCGCCAGCGGCCGGTTTGACCAGCCACCGATGGGCGGGTCATTCATTGCTGAACTGGATACTCTCGCCCGGGGCTTCAACCGCATGAGCGCCCAGCTTCAGTCTTTCTATCAGCAAATGGCGGACTATTCGCGCTCGCTGGAGCGTGAGGTGACGGCGCGCACCAATGAATTGCAGGAAAGTGAGGAGCGCTTCCGGCTGGCGGTTCAGAGTGTCAATGATGGCATCTGGGATTGGCAGCGCGATCGCGCTGCCATCTACTATTCGCCCCAGTGGAAGGCGATGCTCGGCTACGAGGATCACGAGCTGCCCAACGAAGCGAGCGTCTGGCTGGATCTCCTGCATCCCGATGACCGTGCCCGCGCCGTGATGATCCAGGAAACCCAGTTGTCTCGGCTGAATGATGCCTTTCAACAGGAGTTCCGTCTCTGCTGCAAGGACGGGAGCTATCGCTGGATCCTGTCGCGCGCTAAAGTGATCGAGTGTGATACCGAGGGCAATCCCACCCGCATCGTCGGCTCGCATACGGACATCAGCGAGCGCAAGCAATCGGAAACGGCGCTGCAAGCGGCGAAGGAAGCGGCTGATGCGGCCAACCAGGCCAAGAGCGAGTTTCTCGCCAACATGAGTCACGAGTTACGCACCCCGTTGAACGGCATCTTGGGCTATGCCCAGATCCTGCATCATGCCCGTGACCTCAACGAATATCGTCAGGGTGTGGAGGTGATTCAACAGTGCGGCACCCATTTGCTGATGCTGATCGAAGATATCCTCGACTTGGCCAAGATCGAAGCCCACAAGTTGACCCTGCACGATCGCGATTTCCACCTGCGCGCCCTTTTGGCGAGCACAGTTGAACTGATGCGCCTGCGCGCCCAACAGAAAGGCCTCGCCTTCAACGCCTACTTTGCGCCCGATTTGCCCGAGCAAGTCCGGGGGGATGACCGCCGTCTGCGCCAGGCGATCGTCAACTTGCTCAGCAATGCCATGAAGTTCACCGATACAGGCAGTGTCACCTTCGAGGTGCGGCGCGAGTGCGAAACCCGGCTCTGGTTTGCGGTGCGGGACACCGGCATTGGCATTGCCTCGACGCATTTGAGCAAAATTTTTCAGCCCTTTGAGCAAATTCACACCGACGACCGGCAGGCTGAAGGCACGGGTCTCGGCTTAGCGATTAGCCACCAAATCGTCGCCGCGATGGGCGGGGAGCTACAGGTGGCGAGTACGCCGGGTGCGGGCAGCCTTTTTTGGTTTACGGTGGAAATGCCGCCGGTGCTTGAGTACCAGGCGATCGCGCCCCCAGCGACCGAGATGAGGGTTGCCCATGCCTATGTCGGTGCTACCCGCACCCTCCTGGTCGTGGTTGACAAGGACGCCGAGCGGGTCTTTTTGGTCGAGCTGTTACAGAACTTGGGCTTCGAGGTGTTGGCGGCAGCGGATGGCGAGGCGGCTTTCGCCGCCATTGCGACCGCCCCCCAACTCCCGGCACTCGTGCTGGCCGATTTGCAATTGTCGCCGCCGCTCGACGGCTTGGTGCTGGTGCAGCGGCTCCGCGAGCAATACGGCACCGCCCTGGCAATCATCGGGCTCAATGCCCAGGCACAGGCGAGTGAACGTCAAATTGCCGCCGCCGCTGACTGCGATCGCCTCCTCAGTCAACCGGTGGAGGCGACTGCACTCCTGCATAGCTTGCAGATGCAGCTCAATCTGACCTGGCAGCACGATGTGAAGTCGGCTAGCGCGGCCGTGGCCCCCCCCGAACTAGATGACTGGCAAGTGCCCCCCGCCTCTGAACTGACCACTCTGAATCATGCGGCGCGCATTGGCGACATCGAAACGGTGGAAAAAGAGGCGAAACGTCTGGAAGCCCTCGACAGCCGCTACAGAGACTTCGGTCGGCGCTTGTATGCCTTGGCCGATGATTTTGATGATCGCGGCATCCTCGAACTGCTCCAGCACGCCCTGGAATCACAGCCCACCGCTGACGACTGAGGCCATCATCGCCACACAATCAACCAGAGCGGCTAGCGCGTCAGCCTACCACAGCCCTGGAATCGCTTGCCGCCTGAACACTAAGACGCCGCTGCCCGTCTCCGTCTGATAGCGCAGTTCCAGGGTGCCGCCTGCGGTCAGGGCATAGGTTTGGAGGTTTTCGAGCGCGCTGAGGTATTGCAACTCTTGCGCGGCGATCGCCTCAGGGCAGGCCCGCCGGGAGGTGGCGATCGCTCCCAGCGAGAGCATCATCCCGTCCGTCGTATAGGTTGTGAAATAGCGGTTGCAGCCGGTCGAACCTGTGAGGCGCGTGCCGTCAAAATCGGCGGTAATCGTTGTACCCACGACGGGAGGCGTGAGGTCATCAGCATCCCCCCAGCCCACCAGTTGCCAGCTTCCGGACAGTGAGCGGGCGGCTTGCGACCACAGCATCGGTGCGGCGATGGCGGCCGCAGGCAGCAAAGGAATTGTGCTGGTGATCGTGGCCCCGATCAGCCAACCAAAATGCCAAATGGTGGCTGGCTTACTCATCACTTAGTCTCCAATCGGCAAAATTTCAGCGTCAGTCGCTTGCTCCGGCAACTGCTGTGCGCGGTAAAAGGTTTCCAGACTCTCGATGTCGCCCACAAAACGCCAGTGCCACGGCTCGTACTGGATACCCTGCGGATTGCCGCGCGGGAACGAGAGTTCAAAGTTGAAACGTGGCGCATTCGCCTCTAGCCACTTAAACGCAGGCGTATTTTCAAAATCGGGGCTGAGATTAGTCGCCGGTACATTGCCATCGCCGATGTCAATGGCGTAGCCCGTGTGGTGCTCGCTAAAGCCGGGTGGGGCGCTCACTTCCGCCCGCTTTGCCGCCCCTTGGCTGCGCTCCGCTTTGATGTCAAAAAAGAGGTATTCCTGCTCTGCTTGGCTGCGGTAGCCCGAAAGTGCCGCGAGGACAATGCCGTCGCGCCGCGCCGCTTCCACCATCTCGATAAACTTCTGTGCGGCTGTCGGCTGCAAACGCACCCGCCCATCGGCTGTGACCGATTCCATCCCAGTTGGATCCGCTTCCTCGTAGGGCAAGTGACCGAGGACATTATCGATTTCAGCCGCCGTCCCTGTCGCGGTTGGGGTTGAGGGCGTTGGGGTCGGGCTAGTCTCGCCCGAAGTGACGGCAGAGCTAGCCTCGCTGTCGGTCGTTTGGCTCGAAATCGCGGCTTGGTCCCAAAACATGAAGCCAACGACGAGTGCAACCGCACCGAGGCCCAGGCTGGTTCCCACCAAGAGCGCCGGAATCAGGGGAAAGCGCGACGGCGTTGCCGGAGCTTCCCGTTGGGCGATGGGGATTTCTTCAGCCGGGAGGGCTGACTTCTTGCTCTTAGATGACACGCTTGCCTTACTCACACCATCTACCTTGGCATCGACAATTAGCTTAAAGCACTTTCGTCAAATTGGCGACGGGCCAATGCCCGGCTGTATTTTAGCCGCTCGACCGTCGTGGTGGCGATCGCCCTTAACATGGGAGCGACCTCACTCGCCGTCTCGCCGCTCGCGTCATGCTCCTCGCCCTCTATCTTCGTTTGGCTAGCGGCGTCTTGGTCGGCTGGCTACTGGGCCGCTGGCTGCCGCCGCGTGCGTCCCGTTGGCTCGGTTTGAGCCTCTTTTGGTTGGGAACCCCTCTGAGTAACTTCGTTTTTCTGCGGCGGGCTGACCTGTCCGGAGCGATCTGGCTTGCTCCAGTCACCGCTTGGGGCGCGATTTTGCTGGGGGCTGGCACGATCTGGCTGTGGTTGCATCGGCGCGCCGACGCGCGATCGCGCCCCACCCAAGGCAGCCTGATCCTGGCGGCGATGGTCGGCAATACCGGCTACTTCGGCTTCCCGATCTCCCTCGCTCTCGTCGGCGAGCAATATTTCGGCTGGGCGGTTTTCTACGATCTGCTCGGCACGACCCTCGGCGCCAACAGTCTCGGGGTGCTGCTCGCCGCCTACTTCGGTCACCAAGCCAAACGCCGCTGGCAACTCGGTTTCGCGGTGCTGAAAAATCCCGTCTGGTGGGGCGTTGCGGCTGGACTCCTCGGTCGCCGCTATACCTTTGCACCTGCCGTCGAAACCAGCTTCCTCGCTCTGGGCTGGACGATCGTCGGTCTCTCGCTGATTTTGATCGGGATGCGCCTCAGCCAGCTCACCTCCTGGCAGCAGGTGCGCGGGGTCTGGCCAAGCGTGGCGCTGAAGATGGTTGTCATTCCCTTGCTCGCTGGGCTGGGGCTGGCGATCGCCGGTCTGCGGGGCGCTCCGCAGTTGGCGATTGTTTTGCAAGTGGCGATGCCGCCTGCTTTTGGTACGTTGGCGATCGCCGAAGCCTTCGACCTCGACCGCGAAGTGACGACCGCCGCCCTCGCGGCGGGTTCCGTCAGCCTCTTGGTCACGTTGCCGCTCTGGGTGATGCTATTTGGCTGAGCTTTAGTCAAAATGAGCCTGTGGTTCAATGTCCTCAAAATCTCGCGTGCAACCAGAAACTCCCCCCACCGCCATCGTCACGGCTGAGCAGATGCGCCAGATCGAGGCGCGACTGTTTGACGCTGGGATGCCCGTACCAGCGCTGATGGAAAAAGTCGCCGGACAGCTTACCGCGCGACTGATGAGCCTGTACCCGCGTGCCCAATTTCCCCGCGTCGGGGTGATTGTCGGGCCGGGTCACAATGGCGGTGACGCTCTGGTCGTGGCGCGTGAACTGCATCTCAATGGCTACACCGTCTGCTGCCACCAGCCCCTCGCCAAACTCAAGGAACTCACCGCCAGCCACGCTCGCTACGCCGATCATCTCGGCATTCGCCAATGCGAGCAGCTCAGCGAGCTGCGCGATTGCGATTGGCTGCTCGATGGCTTGTTCGGGTTCGGGCTGACCCGGGACATCAGTGGCGGGCTGGCGACGCTGGTGGACACCCTCAACAGTTGGTCGCAACCGATCGCCAGCATCGATCTGCCCTCCGGCTTGCAGACGGATACGGGCGCTGTTCTGGGGGTCGCGATCCGGGCAGCACACACCTTTTGTCTGGGTCTATGGAAGCGGGCTTGTTTCCAAGATCCGGCGCTGGCTTACCTGGGACAAGTCGAGTTGATCGATTTCGGCATCCCCGCGCGCGATCGCCAAGCCATTCTCGGCAGCCCGCCACCGCTGCAATGCCTGACCGCTGCCCAGGCCCGGGTCGCCTTGCCGCCGCCACGTCCCGCCGTGACACACAAATATCAGCAAGGTCACCTACTGTTAGTCTGCGGCTCGCAGCGTTTCGCGGGCGGGGCGATCTTGACCGGTTTGGGGGCGCGGGCCAGTGGCGTTGGGATGCTCTCGATCGCCGTTCCGGCGACACTGAAGCTGTTGCTGGTCAGCCAGTTGCCCGAGGCGCTGATTTTTGCTTGCCCGGAAACCGAGTCGGGGGCGATCGCTCACTTACCGGCTGATCTGGATCTGGACCGTTTCAGCGCGATCGCCTACGGGCCGGGTCTGACGACGGCAGTGCCTGAATTGCTCGCTACTGTTCTCGCCACAACAGCCCCTCTGATCCTCGACGCCGATGGCTTGAATCAGTTGGCGGCACGCTCCCCCAAAAAAACCCTCGCCGCCCGCTCCGGCGCGACCATCCTCACGCCCCATGCCGGTGAGTTTCAGCGCTTGTTTCCAGCAATTGACCCGGCTGACCGCCTCGTTGCTGTCCGGGCGGCCGCTGAGCAGAGTGGCGCGACGGTCTTGCTCAAAGGTGCGCGCACGGCGATCGCTGGGCCAGAAGAAGATTCGACTTGGGTCGTACCGGCGAGCACTCCCGCCCTCGCCCGAGGCGGCAGCGGCGATGTCCTCACCGGTTTGCTCGGCGGCTTGCTCGCCCAACCGGCTCCTGCTGGGGCCTCAGTGGCGCTGCGAACCGCTGTCGCCGCTTGGTGGCACGCCCGCGCCGGTTGTCGCGCCGCTGCTGAGCAGACAGAGTTGGGGGTCGATCCCTTAGCCTTAAGTCGCTATTTGATCGGCAGCCAAACGGTTGAGGGCGATCGCTCGCTAAAATAGCCGCTAACTCTATTCGCAAGGTGACAGGCGTGGACGCCGACTCTCTCTGGCAAGATTTGCAAACCATCCGGGAAACCCAGCCGCTGGTTCACAACATCGCCAACTACGTGACGATGAACTTCGCAGCCAATGCACTGCTGGCGCTGGGTGCATCCCCGGTGATGGCGCACGCCAGTGGCGAAGTCGCCGCGATGGTCGAGCTTGCTGACGCGCTAGTGATTAACATCGGGACTCTGGACGATCCCTGGCTGGCGGCGATGGAGCAGGCGATGCAGACCGCCCGTCAACTGGGGAAGCCGATTGCCCTTGACCCAGTTGGGGCTGGGGCGACGCCCTATCGCACGCTGGCGGTGCGGCGGTTGTTGAGTACCGCCAAGCCCGCCGTGATTCGCGGCAATGCCTCGGAGATCCTCGCCGTAGCCGCCGAAGCCAGCCATACACGCGGCGTCGATAGCACCCAAGCGCCGGAGACGGCGATCGCGGCGGCGCAGCGTTTATGCCAGATGTTGGGGAGCACGGTGGCGATCACTGGCGCGGTGGACTACATTTTGCAGGGCGATCGCCTCACGACGGGCAAAAATGGTCATCCGCTGATGACGAAGGTGACCGGCATGGGCTGTATCTCGACGGCATTAATCGGTGCATTCCTCGCCATCCAGCCCGATGCACCGCTGCGCGCCGCGACCCACGCCGTCAGTCTGGTAGGAATTGCGGGCGAAATTGCGGCGGAAAACGCCTGCGGGCCAGGCAGTTTGCAATCGCATTTTCTCGATACGCTCTACGCGATGACTGGCGACCTCATTGCTCAGCGACTGAAGCTGAGCGAATTGGCCTAGGAGGCTGGGGCGCTCGTCCCTCCCACCCATTGGGTAGGCAAGGGGTTTACTCCCCTTGGGGGTGATAGCTCTGCAAGTAACTGAGTGTGAAGCGCTTGGTCTCGGCCACCAACCGTTCGCGGCAGGCTGGCTCCTGTCCTAGCGATAGCCAGAGTAACAGGCCGATCGCTTTGACCAAGACGAAGGCGATCGCCTCGCAATCCGCCACACTCAAGCTCGGCTGGCGTTGCCTTAGCGTGACGGCCCAGTCGGCGATGAACTGCGCGTCGGCCGCATTTTCAAGTTCTGCCAGCTCCGGCAGCGTCCCCTGCACCTGAATGAAGATGGCATGGTAGCCTGGACAGTCCGTGAAAAACTGGTTGGTCGTCTCCACGGTGCGTTCGACAAACTCCGGTAGAGACAGCTTCATCATCTCAGCAGTTTCGAGCGTAGCGATCTGCTGGCGCAACTGCTCCGAGTAGCGTTCCCAAAGCGCAAAGAGAAGCGCCGCTTTGTCTGGAAAGAACTGGTAGAGCGAGCCAATGGGCACTTCGGCGCGGGTGGCAATCTCAGTGGTCGTCGTTGCCTCGTAGCCCGTCTCGATAAATAGTTGTTCGGCGACATCTAGAATCCGGTTGACCCGTTCCTGACTGCGGGCTTGACGGGGTTTGCGCCGCATCCCCAGCGGATTGCCGCTCTTGGTTGCCATGATCATTTTCTCCCAATTCGGTAGGACATGAGAATTGCGCGCCTTTAGTTTGACAAAACATGAGTAGTCCTCGTAATATAACAAATGTGAGCATCGCTCACATTTTCAGCAGTAGTTAAGCCTCCGGCTCACAACGACCAATTTGCGGCTGCCCCGCAAAGCACCGGTTTTGCACCCAACCCTCATGCCGGAATGACCGCAGAATCTGACGCTCGCATTTGCTATCCAGAAGCCGGTCAGGGAAATTTCTGGCTCAGTAGCGGATGCGGGGATCGATGTAGGCATTCACGATGTCGATGGCGATACTGACGGTCACGACGATGACGCCGAAAAAGACCAAAATTCCTTGAACCGTAGGATAGTCGCGTAGCTCGATCGCTTGGTAAAGTTGCATCCCTAAACCCGGCCAGGAAAAAGTTACTTCCGTGAGCACAGCCCCGCCGAGCAAGCCCGCGATCGTCAAGCCGAGCACGGTGATCACGGGGATCATCGCGTTCTTGAGGGCGTGGACAAAGAGGATGCGACGCTCGGGGATGCCACGTGCCCGTGCCGCTTCGACATAATCGGCGACGAGGGTTTGCTTGAGGTTGACGCGGACGATGCGCTCAAAGACGCCGCTTTGGAGCAAGCCGAGGGTGAAAGCGGGGAGGATGAGATGGTGCAGGGCGATCGCCACTTGTCCGAAATTCGCACTCAGCAGCCCGTCAAGGCTGTACAAGCCCGTAATCTCAATCGGGAGCCCCGCATTCGCCGGATAGCGCCGACCGAGCGGAAACCAGCCCAACCACACCGCAAATAGCAGTTGTAAAATCATCCCCAGCCAGAACAGCGGCAGCGAGTAAGTGACGATGCCAAACAAGCGGCCGCCGACATCGAAGATCGTGCCCTGCCGCGCTGCCGCCAGTGTGCCGACCCCAAGACCAATGACACTCGCCACCGCCATCGCAAACAAGGTTAGCTCCAGTGTGGCTGGGAAATGCTGCCAGACGACATCCCAGACGGGTCGCCCCTGGCTGGTGAGCGAAGTACCGAGATCAAGACGCAGCAGGTTGCCGAGATAACGCAGATATTGCAGGGCGAGTGGATCGGAGAGGCCGAGCTGTTCGCGCAGGGCGGCCTTGGCGGCTTCGGGGGCGCGGTTGCCGAGGATGGCATCCGCCGGATCACCCGGCGTCGCTCGCAAGATCAGGAAGACGAGGGTGACAATCGTCCACAGCATCAGCGGTGCTAGGGCGAGGCGCGCGAGGATGTAGTACTGGAGTGCCTTGGCTCGGGACATCAGCAGCGTTTCAGAGTCAGTGATCAGTTAATTTTCATCCGCAAGCGGCCGTTTAGCTCGACTGCATCACCGCCTTAGTCGGCGGTGCGACTTCCGCGAGTCTCGTGCCGGTTACCGCTAACCGGCTAGCTCAACGCGGAAAGACTGGAAGGCCTGCAAGATCGGCAGCATCGGCAGGACGCGCCGTTGGAGGTTTTCAACATCCTCGTGGCTAAAGCCTTCGGTGGAAGACGAGTTGAGCAGGCGGGCGATCGCCACATAATTTTGCTCCTCGTCCAACATCGGCAGCAGCAAAATGCTGTTCAGGTCTTCCTGCTGCTGGGCATCGAGACCAATCCGCACGAAATCGTCGGCGATCTGGGCAACCTTGCTGCTTTTCTTGGCTTGGCGGTCGAGCAGCACCTTCGCTGCGACGCCGCGATCAGCGGGCATGACCAGTTCGGTCACGGCTTGATTGTGGGGATCGGCGGCGAGTGTCCAGAGTTGGCGGCGATCGCTATCGACGAGGAAAATGTGGACGTGTTCAGCGGCGATCGCCTGTTGCAAAGCGCTCGTCAGTAGATGGAGCAGCGTATAGAGCACCGTGTAGCGCCCCGCCCCGTTTGCCAGCACGCGACTCAGCACCGAGCCATAGAGCAGCAGGGTTTGATGCACAGCATCGCGCGGCTCGACCTGCGCCGACTGCTTCAGCGTCTCGTGGGCTTGGGCAAACTGGAGGATCGCCCCGACCCGCTCGTTAAACACCTGCATCGCCTGACGGTCGGCCTTATCAAAGCTGGTTTTGAAAAACTCCGGCACCCGTGGGTACATACCCGGATCATAGGCCTCGGTATTCCCAGGCTTGCGCTTGTTGACCAACTGCGTGACCCCAAGCAAATCGCCATCCGGACTCAAAACCGGCATACAGAGCAAGCTACAGGTGCGATAGCGGGTCTGAGCATCGGTTTTTTTCGCGTTTTCGGCGCTGGGGTCATCATAGAGGTCAAACGGGACAATTTTTGGCTCGCGCGTCTCCGCCACTTGCCCCGCGAAGCCAACACCGATCTCGCAGCGAAGCTTGCCCTGGGTGGACAGTTCCGTCCAGAGATCACCGCGCTGGCGGTCGTAGAGCCAGAGGGTGCTGCGGTCGGCGTTGAGGAGTTTTTTCGCTGCGCCCATGACCCGCTCAAGGATCGCGTCGGTGCTGAGGTTGACTTGGTTGAGCGATCGCGTCGCTTCCGCCAGCGCCGCCGTCGCCTGAGCCTTGCGGATGCCCTCGTAGCAGTTCTGGCAGCTCTCGAGAATGCGCCGAATCGGGAGCACACATTTGGCGAGACTTTCGAGATCCTGATGCGAGAATCCGGCGGGCTGTCCGGCATCTTTCTGGATCTTGTTGAGCAACTGGATGACCGCAACGATTTCAAAGTCATCGTTGAGGATCGGAAAGGCGAGGATATTGCGCGTTTTGTAATTAAAGCGTTGGTCGGCTTCCTTGACGCGCGCCGAACGCAGGTCATCGTAAACATTGTCGGGAATATGGATGACCTGCTTATTGAGCGCCACCTGACCAGCGATGCCGTCGCCGACGCGCACACGGATATCAAGCAGTTCGCCGGTTTCGCTTTCGGCGACCAGTGACCAGAGTTCCGTTTTTTCGTCATTGAGCAAAAAGATCGTCGTGCGATCAGCCCCCACCATGTAGCCGACGCGAGCGGTGACATCACGGAGCACTTCGTAGAGCGGTTTGCTGGCATCCTGGACTTCTTGACCATCTTCGATGCGGGCGACGATCTCGGTCTGCGATGTGTAGAGTTTACGTTCGAGGACTTCAAAGTCTTTGAGAATGTCCTCTTCGCTGCGGGCCAGTTGTTCGCGGATGGCGTCGAGGGTTTTCTCTACCCAGGTTTGGTCGAAGACTTCACGGTAGATCGGGTTGTGGATCTTAAGCCGCCCCTGCTGCTTCGTCACCAGGCCGAGCATCCGTAGTTCGCGCTGCTCGGGTGTGTTGCTGCTCATCACGATCTCGTTGTTGAGCAGCCGTTGATAAATAGTCAGTAGCGCAAAGCCACGCTGTTTGGTCGCAACGATGCGATCGCTAATATTCTGCAATGGTCGCAAGGCTGGATCACTATCCCAGCAAGCGATGATGCGCGTCCGCACCATTTGACCCACCCAGGCGGCTTCTTGCCCCTGTAGGGGAGACGGCGTGTTGGGGTCGGTCATCGTCCGCAGCAGCGCCTGGGTCAAAAACGGCTCCTTGCCCGTCCACTGTAAAGCAAGGGCGAGCAGCTTTTTGTGGTTGGCAAAGCGGCCTTTTAAATCACGTGCAATCTGCACGCCAGCTACAGTACCGCTTTCAAGTGTGTTGGAATTCATGGTGCAGCCTGACCTGGTTGGGAGTCGGCAACGACATTGTTTCGGGAGCCACGCACCAGCAAACCGCCGCTGTGGTGCTGAACTGCGCCCAGTTTAGCCTAACTCGGATTGGGTGAATCGAGTCGCAGGGGAATCCGGCTGGGGATGAGGGAGGCGGCTTGGGTGCCAAGCACAGGATTGGAGATCTAATGACCGATTGAATCGCATCGCCATTGATGCCGTCCTCTACTAGCGGTAATGGAGGCATCTAAACCTGACAAGTGGTCTTTGAACAAGCATAGAAATTCGAGGTGGCTGCTGAGAGCTTGCGCAAAAACAGGGTGAGGATGCGGTAATCCTGAGAATTAGGTTCGACCCCCGAATAGACTGCCCTTACTCCTCAGGACTACCCATAGGGCAAGTGCCGCTTTATGATTTGAGGAGCTGCTCGAACCAACCAAGGCTGGATAAGCCTTCCTCGCCGATGAGATTTGCTCGCAGACCCGGGACAAAAAAGTATTGGCAGCTTCTAATTATTTTGGTGATGAATTTTTTGGTTGCCCCCTTTCTAGAGGCTGGGCTGGGTCAGGTTTTTTCTTCGTTTCTGTTGCTTTATGCCATCATTCTCATTGTCAGAAGTTTTCCATTATCCAGAATCTTCCTGGCGGTCTATGTGATGATTGCTGTTCTGGCTTTTAGCCTAGAGGCAATGGTCGAGCTTGGAGCCATACCATCACTCAATCAGGTCTTTAGCATAACAGCTCAAATTATTTTTGCACTATACCTCGGCGGTGCTGCCTATCTGATTAGCCAAGATATATTCAGAGCACCTAAGATTACTGGCGATATGGTGAGAGGTGGGGTCAGTGTCTATCTGCTGTTGGGGTTTGTCTGGGCGCTATTTTATGGCATCATTGCAACTTTAGACCCGCAAGCATTTTCTCAGCCATTGCTATCAGGGGGATCTTATCTTGATGCGTTCCACTTTAGCTTTACAACGCTGACAACTCTCGGGTATGGCGATATTTATCCAGTCAGTGAAGCAGCGCGTGTTCTGGCCAATTTAGAGGCGATCGCCGGGCAGATGTACTCGACGATTTTTATCGCGATTTTAGTGGGCGGCTACCTTTCGGAGCGTACCAATGACGCTGTGTAGTCATGGCAATTCATATCTGCATTACCGACACTAGGTCACCAGCGGCGATCGCCGTCCGTCCCACTGGCAACACCGCAAAACCGCTGGTCTGAGCTAAATTGATCAAGTTGCCAGAGTTGTGCTGGCCGCTGGCGAGGGCAAATTCAAAACTGCCATCGACGAGCTGCAACTGTCCCCAAAGGTAAGTCTCGCGCTTGCCGTCGGCCCGCAAGTCGTGGCGCGATCGCGCGGTCACAAACAGCGGTCCCCAATGGTCGGCCAAACCCGATCGTTTTCGCAGCGCCGGTTGCACGAAGCGATAACAAGTCGCTAAGGCGGACACGGGGTTGCCGGGAATACCGAAATAGAGGCAGTGCCGACCGTCACGCTCGAAAGTCGCAAAGGTTAGCGGTTTGCCGGGTTTGATCGCCACTTTGCGGAGGTGGATTTTGCCGCCCAGTTCCTGGATGGTTTGGTCAATAAAGTCGTATTCGCCGACGGAGACGCCGCCCGTGGAAAGAACGATATCAGCGGTGCTGGTAGCCTGGGCGATCGCCGCTCGAATCCGCTCTGGCTGGTCGCGAATGATGCCCAGCGGCAGCGGGATCGCACCGAGCCGCCGGACAAAGGCGGTCAGCGCATACTGATTGGAATCGACAATCTGACCCGGTTGCAACGCCTGATCCGGCAAAATCAACTCATCACCCGTGGAAAAAATAGCGACTTGCAAGCGACGAAAAACCTGTAAGCGGCTGCATTGCGCGGTAGCCAACACGGCAACATCGGCGGGGCTGACCGCAATTCCCGGCGTGAGCAACGGTTGTCCGGCTTGGTAAAAGTCTCCTTGCCGCCGCACAAATTGACCAACGGCGGGCGCGGCTAAAATCTTGACTGTGGTACCGTCGCGCACCGTATTTTCTTGCATCACCACCGTATCCGCGCCTGCTGGCATCACCGCACCCGTGAAGATGCGAGCGGCTTGCCCCGGCAGCAGGGCCTGCGTCGCGGGCTTACCGGCTGGGATCTCGCTGGCAACTTCCAAGGTAACCGGTTGTGCGGCTGTTGCCTGGGCGACATCCGCATGGCGTACTGCATAGCCATCCATGGCCGAGTTGTCCCAGTAGGGGAAGTCGCGATCGCTCGTGACCGTCTGGGCGAGGAGGCGATCGCTCGCCTCGCTCAAGGCAACTGCCTCGCTGTCCTGCGTCGGGTCGAGAGGACGCACACAATCCAGAATCATGGCTTCAGCTTCGGCAACCGGTATCATGGCAAGGGAAGGCTTCGGTTTCAAGACAACGCTGTTGCTATTGTGAACCGACCAGCGACACCTTTGACAGGAAATGGTTGATTGGGATGAGCATTCACATTGGCATCCTCACAGCCTCGGATCGCGCGAGCGCCGGGGAATATGAAGATTTGTCGGGGCCGGCAATCGTGCAGTTGCTCGGGGAATATTTGCGATCGCCCTGGGAGCCGGTACGCCGCATCATCCCCGACGAACGCGCCACAATCGAAGCAAGCTTGATCGAACTGATCGACACCGCCGGCTGCTGCCTAGTAGTGACAACAGGCGGCACAGGGCCAGCACCGCGCGATGTGACGCCAGAAGCCACCGCAGCAGTGTGTGAAAAAATGCTGCCCGGCTTCGGCGAACTGATGCGCTCGGTCTCATTGCACTATGTGCCGACCGCGATTCTGTCGCGCCAGACAGCCGGTATTCGTGGCCAGGCACTGATCGTGAATCTGCCAGGAAAACCGAAGTCGATTCGGGAGTGCCTGGAGGCCGTTTTCCCCGCCATTCCCTACTGTCTGGATCTGATCGGCGCGCCCTATTTGGACTGCGATCCGGACGCGATTCAGGTGTTTCGTCCTAAGAACCAGAATTCTGCATAGTGATTACCCGCCGTTCGCACCAGTAGACGACGGCATCAATGGCGATGCGATTCAATCGGTCATTGATCCCCAATCCTGTGCTTGGCACCCAAGCCGCCTCCCTCATCCCCAGCCCTGCTCCCAAGCCTAATCCTGTAGGGGTTTTGTCCAAACCGCCGCGAGAATTGCAGATCCCTCATACGGCAGAGGATAGCGCCGATGGCATCGGCTAAAATGATCTCTGAAAATGAGTAAGTCGCAGCGATCGCCAAAGGTCAGAGTTTAGTCAATTGAGTGCCTTCCGACCGCAGGTAAAAAAGTCTGAACAAAGCCTATGAGCCGGCCCGCGAGCAACCGACCCTGTCCTTTTCGAGCTGCATGGGCCATAGCTTCCGGCAAACCGTTGCCGGGTTGTTTGCCAAAGACAAGATGAATCATGCAACGATGTTGTCCGGTCATGTCGCGGCGACGCGAGCGCAGGCGAGTATCTGATAGCCGCCCAAGACACGACGTACTACAACTACTCAGGTCAAACGCAGATGTCGGGACTCGGGGTCATCCAGGGTAAAGACCGGGGTCTGATGCAACACAACGTTTTGCTAATCGATGATGGGGGACTGCCTCTCGGTGTCATTGACCAACAGTACTGGACTCGAGCCGGTGCGATGGATTGGCCCGCCTCCCAGAAAGAGTCTCAGAAGTGGTTCAACGGACTGGCGGCGGTCAACCAGCAGGCGCAAGGGTCGAACCAACGTTGGGTGGTCGCCTGTGACCGCGAGAGTGACATCTTTGACTGCTTCAAAGCGCCCCGGGAGTCGAATGTCGAGCTGCTGGTGCGGGTCTTTACAACCCCGTCGGGTCGAAGTCGTCACGGCTGGGGTCGTCTGCCCATTGCCCACGGTCTGCGCACACCTCAACGACTACGGTCACTATATCGTGCCAATTGAGCGTCAGATTAAAGGGAAGCGACGCACCGTAGAGTTGACGTTACACCTGCAAGCCGCCACCGTGCATATCTACCCCCACAAAGACTTGAGCCCGGCTCGCCACAAGATCCAGACGCTCTCGCTGGTCGTGGCCACCGCAGTCGCTTGTGCCGACGCCAAATCCCAAGCGAACTGCTTCGATGCCGACTATGCCCTGTGGGATCGCCTCGCTCAGGAGTTGGGCAGCAGGGCGATCGCGCAACCGCGCGGGGTGGCAGTTCGATGTGCAAAGTCTGCTCCTCTGCATCTGGTTTCGCCCCCAATTTCGCCTGACCGTAGACCAACTCGCTGGTGGGCCGATCCATGGTTAAGGTCACGGTTGCCGCTGTTTCACCCGCATTGACAAAAATAGCCAGCCGCGAACCGTCCAGGGCGCGCTCGCAACCATAGACCAAGCCCTTGGTGTAGAGGGTGCGATAATCGCCCGTTCGCAAAGCTGGGTATTGGCGACGCAAAGCGATTAAGTCCTTGTGAACTTGCAGCAGGTCATGATCCCAGTCTGCTTCGGCGGGGAAGCTGCGGCGCGAGTCAGGGTCAAGTGCCCCCGGCAGGCCGACCTCATCGCCGTAGTAGATGCAGGGTGCGCCGGGGAAGGTCATTTGCAATAGCGTGGCTAGTTCAACACTGGCGCGATCGCCCCCGGCGATGCTGAGTAAGCGCGCCGTGTCATGGCTGGCGAGGAGATTCAGTTGCGCGAGCTGGATCTCCCAGGGATAGAGGGCGAGTAAGGCGGCGATTTTTTCGGCGTAGCCCGTGGCATCGAGAGCGGGATAGGGTGCGTAGTCAGGGCCTTCGACGTACTCGCGGATGACGCGATCGCCTGCCGCGAACGCGATCGTCGGGCCGGTGAACAGATAATTCATCACCGCATCGAACTGTGTACCATCCAGCCAGGGGCGGGCATCCGTCCAGACTTCGCCGACGATGTAGGCGTCGGGATTGATGGCTTTAACGCGATCGCGAAATTCCTGCCAAAAGCCGGGAGTCTGCACCTCAAACGGCACATCCAGCCGCCAACCGTCGATGCCGAAATGCAGCCAATATTCGGCGATGCGCATGATGTACTCGCGCACGTCGGGATGATCATGATTGAACTCCGGCAGGGCACGATTGTTGACCCAGCTTTCATAGTTCGCGGGTTTCGCGCCGTCATAAGCGGAGAGCGGCCACTGCTCAACCCTGAACCAATCCAGCCAGGGCGAGTGCGGACCGTTTTCGAGAATGTCGTTGAAATAGAAGAAGCCGCGACTGGCATGATTGAACACCCCATCCAACACCACCCTCATGCCGCGCTGGTGGGCAGCGGCGAGCAAATCGCGTAGGGCATCATTCCCCCCCAGCAACGGATCGACTTGGTAATAGTCGTGGGTGTGGTAGCGATGATTGCTCGCAGATTGAAAGATCGGGGTGAAGTAAAGCGCGTTGATGCCGAGGTCTTGCAGGTAGTCGAGTTTTGACAGGGCACCGCGCAGGTTGCCGCCCTTGTAGCCTTGCAGGGTCGGCGGCGCATCCCAGGGTTCGAGCGCCACGTTACCCGAAATCGGGGCGTCACCTGGCTGGCGTGCAAATCGGTCGGGAAAAATTTGGTAGAAGACCGCGTGTTTTACCCAGTCTGGGGTTTGTATGCTCAAAAATCTGCGCTCAATTCACCACTGCTAGGGTAAAGGATCGCGCGAACTCTGCGGTTGCTGAGTCTGTCCTCAGCGACCATTGGGGCTGGCATAACCTGGCAATTCCTTGCAGGACAAGAGCGCCGTACCGCGATCACCCGCTACCGGCGTCAAAATCAGATAGCGAGCAAAGGTTTTCGTGGCGTTCATCACCGTGTAGAGTCGCGCACCGGGGTAAAAAAGGCGATTTTCGCGGCTGTAGAGCGTGCTCAGGGCAAGTTCTTGGTCGAGCTGGCGCTTAAGAGCGGAGGCGGGAAAAGCGGCGCGATCGCGCGTCTGACCCTGCAACGTGCAACTCGCACTCGTCGTCGGCCAGCCGCTGAACCGTTCGAGTTCATCCAAGTCAGCTTCAGCCGTCAGGTGCGTCGCCTTGACCGCCTCGATCACCTGCTCAAGCGCCTGCTCGTCGTCGTCAGTGTTGAGATCCTGGCGCTCTAGAGCGCTGCGCGTGAGCGAATCCGGAGTCACGACGATGATCGTGCGCCCGTAGTGCTGAATCAAGTGCAGGTAGCGCTCCGCTCCAGAGCCGTCAGCGGTGACTTTGTGAACCTGAAAGTCATCAGCCTCACGCTCCGGGTCGTCATTGAGCTGCCAGCCATCCTTGCTGAGTAGCTCGGTGTAGGTCTCGACGACTTCATCGAAGTCATCCGGTGTATTCGTGGCTTCACGGTCGAGTTCCGGCTTCAGCAGTCGCAGTGAGCCGACCAGCGCCGGACCCCATTCTTTCGAGGCATAGAATGGGAATCGTCCTGAGGGTCGATACACTCGCTCCGCTGCGGGGGGGGAAAGGCGGCGGCAAACTCATCCGTCGTGCCGCGATCGCCCGGATCATTGCCAGTGGCGTCAGAAGTTGGCCTCTCCAGCGCGGGCGAGGTAGCCGGAG
>JAAUTY010000132.1 GCA_012031265.1 Spirulinaceae cyanobacterium SM2_1_0
GTGTTGCGCGCTTGGATTGTGGTGGTCATGGGATTAATGATTTCGTTAAAGAGCTGATAATTGGGCAGTTTCCTGCCTTGGGCCTATCTTAACGACTCTGTTGCGTTTTGTAAAGGGTAGATGTCGCCCATCGCTCTATGGATCACCGTTGTCAGGCTTATAGAAGCTAGTACCGCTACGCGGAATTTTGAGTGATGAGTGCAGACAATACAGGCATCCTACGGATTCTGAATGGGGATCTCATTGCCGCCGCCTTGTGCTAAGAGTGATCGCTCACTCAGCCCGGCGGCCACTGCATGGCACGCCCCCCCAAGATGTGCAGGTGCAGGTGGTCAACCGTCTGTCCCCCGTCTTCACCATTGTTAATCACGACTCGGTAGCCATTGCTCAAACCCACCTGTTCGGCGACGCGCTTCGCAATCATTAACAAATGTCCCAAAAGAGCATGATCCTGGCTCGTGGCAGCTGATAAGCGCGGTAATGACTGCTTGGGGATCACTAGAATATGGGTCGGCGCTTGGGGGCTGATGTCTTTGAAGGCGAGGGACAGGTCATCCTCATAAATAATGTCGGCGGGAATCTCGCGGCGGATAATCTTGCCAAAAATTGTGTCGCTCATATTTCTCCGGCTGGCTGACAGTACAACGTCGCTGTCATTCTAAAGCTTGGCTCCTTGCACCTCAATGGTGGTCAAAGGGAGAGAGGATTGCGGCGATCGCTACCGCATTCAGCACCACATCCGCTCGCCCTGGCTGCAATTCGGACTGCATTCTCTCGGTACAATCTTCCCCTGCCAATACTCATGGCGTTCTTGCGCTTGGGTTTTGTAAGCGAGATATTCCGCGACGGTGGGAGTCGGCTGGCTGAGGGTGGAAGTCATTGCGATGGGGAAAGGGCGATCGCCAAAAGGACAAGACAACCGCTCGCTGTCTTGCCCGCTATCTTACTGAAAGCCTCAGCGCGGGCCTGTCTAGAATGGTATTAACCAAGCCGAGGGGGGAGACCATGGCAGATTGGCAATTGGACATTCAAGGGGCGGATGCGGGTCAGGCGGCAGCGGCTCTATGCGAATTGGAGGGAGTAGAGGCGACTTGGCAGCCAGTCGAGGGGGACTATCGGGAGGGAACCATGGCGGCGATCGCCACGGTCATCGGCATTGTGGGTGGGTCGATCGCGATCGCCGAAAAACTCCACAAGTGGTACAGCACCTATCGCCAGCGCCAAACCGCCCAGGGCGCGGTGGTTGAGAAGGTGGTGATTATCGCGGGCGATCAGCGTTTGCTCCTGGAAGGCAAGACGGTGGCGGAGATCAAGCAGTGGTTGGATGTGCTGGAGTCAGCTTGAATCATGCCCTACAGCAAATTCACCTTCGAGAGCGCGTTGCAACAATTTGACCTCACCTTGATTGAGGAGTTGGGGCGGTTTGATGATTTACCAGCGGTGGCACCGAGTCCGTTGTTGGCGGAGACGCTTGAGGACAATATTCCGTTGGCGGTGGCGATCGCCACCGAAAAAGCGCGCTCAGAGCTGATCGTCTCGCCAATCCTGGTGGCGATTCGCAAGCATCTGCACAACCAAATCAGTTTATTTTCGGGCGTTGATTTCAATGTCGATCCAGAGTTGGGGCTGAGTGGCTTTTGCGATTTCATTATCAGCCGTTCGAGTTTGCAAACGATCGTGCAAGCACCGGTTTTGGCGCTGGTGGCAGCCAAGAATGACAACATCAAGTCGGGCTTTGGGCGATGTCTCGCAGCGATGGTAGCGGCGCAGATATTTAACCAGGCTCAGGGTAATTTTATCCCCAAGGTCTATGGCGCGATTACGACCGGGACATTGTGGCAGTTTCTGGAGCTAGAAGCGCGGACGGTCGTGCTCGATTTGGAAGAATATTCGCTCAAGAATCTGCCTAAGCTTCTGGGGATTTTGGTGGTGTTTGCAAGTTGATTGTGGCGGTCGCAAAATTCACCTTGTCGTATAAGTCAGCCAGGGCGATCGCGAATTCAAAACTTTGCCAGGTCAAGGTAGCGTCGAGACCGTCGTACTCACGAAAGAGCCAAGCGTCATCCGCTGTTTTCGTGTAGTACTCGACATGGGGGGTGGCTGGTTCGATCAAGACGTACTCGCGGAAACAATCGATGCGGCGGTAGGCGGCGAATTTTTCGTCCTTGTCATAGCTGCGGGTGGAGGGGGAGAGGATTTCGGCGATCGCCACGGCATTCAGCACCACATCCTCTCGCCCCGGCTGCAACTCAGGCGGCTGCTGGATGATCAGGACATCGGGATAGGTGTACATCGACTGCGCCAGAATCCCCAAGCGCTGGTCAGCCATAAAAACCTCAAAGGGTTGGCGTTTGAGCGCGATGTTTAACGCTCCAGCTAAATTGAGCGCAATTCGATTGTGATTGATTGTGCCACCTGGCATCGGGATCATCTCTCCTTGGCGATACTCATGACGCTCTTGGGCTTGGGCTTCTTGGGCGAGGTATTCTTCGACCGTGTAGGTTGCGGGGCTGAGAGTGGAAGTCATCGCTATTTGGGGAGTGCTCGCCTTTATTGTAGTGGGCGGCTCGGAATGCCAATCAGGGCGCGGCGGCCTGACCAGCGGGTGGCAAAGTCTGAAGACAGGCCATAAACTGGTGGCAGCCCTTCCCACTTTCCGGTGACGATGCCCGTTCTCCACCTCGATCTGAAGCCGAAACAAGACGACTGGGTTGAGCTGCGCTGCCATCGCGACAACCCCAACGACTACGATTCGCGCAACTTGCCGCTGGCGCAGATCGCCGACCTGCTGGAGCGGGCCGAGACGGACTATTACACGCGGCTGCCGGTGGACTATGTGCAGACCGGGCGGCGCTTGTTTGACTGGTTGGATGGTGAGGCCGGGTGGTTGCGGCAAGCCTGCCAGTCGGTGCGGGGCGAGGGGCTGATCCTGGCGCTGGCGGTGACGGGCGGGTTGGCGCATCTGCCCTGGGAGGTGCTGCACGATGGGCAGAGCTTCCTGGTGGAGCGGCAACCGGGGATCGTGCCGGTGCGCTGGGCGGCGCAGGGGGCGCGGGTGCTGGGGCCAGCGCGGGCGGCGGCAAATCGGGCGTTGAATGCGTTGCTGATGGCAACTTCGCCGCAGGGCGTGGAGCCGGTGCTGGATTTTGAAGCCGAGGAGGGGCGGATTCTGGCGGCGACGCAGCGGGTGCAGATGGGGCTGGAGGTGGAGGAGAGCGGCTGTCTGAGCGAGCTGGGTCAGTTGGTCAGCGACTACGGGGCGGGACATTTTGATGTGCTGCACTTGACGGGGCACGCCGACCAGACTAGCGACGGGCCGCGCTTTTTGACGGAGACGGCGACGGGGGAACGCTACGAGGCCAGCGCGGCGGACATCGCCCGCGAGTTGCAGTTTCAGATGCCGCGCCTGATCTTTCTCTCCGGCTGCCGGACGGGGCAGGCGGGCCAAACCGGGGCGGTGCCGTCGCTGGCAGAGGCGTTGTTGGCACAAGGGGCGGGGGCGGTGCTGGGCTGGGGCAGTCGGTGCTGGATACGGCGGCGACGGCGGCGGCTGCGGCGCTGTATGAAAAATTGAGCGCGGCAAGCCGGTGACGCAAGCACTGGCGGCAACCTACCAGGCCTTGCGGCGGGACAAGGTGCCGGACTGGCACTTGTTGCGGCTCTATGTGGCCAACGAGTTGCCGGGGGCGCTGGTGACGCCGCCCCGGACGAGCGGCCGAGGGCGCGCGCCTGTGCCTTCAGTGGCGGATCGCTTTCTCGATCCGGCGGGGCAAGTGAAGGTCTGCGGTCGGGCCGATTTTGTCGGGCGGCGGCGGGTGTTGCAGGCTGGTTTGCGGGCGCTGCGGTCGGACTCGGACAAGCTGGGCGTGGCGATTTTGGGGCCGGGGGGTCTGGGCAAGAGCAGTGTGGCGGCGCGGCTGTGCGACCGAGCGACCAAATTTCAGCGCGTCATCTACTTTGGCTATCTGGATGAGGCGGCGCTGGTGCGGGGCTTGGCGACTTCCCTGGAGATTTTGGACAAGCGACCGGAGTGGCGCGAGTGGCTGCAAGATCCAGAACAGGAATTGCGCTTTCGGTTGCGGCGGTTGTTGCGGGAGTTGCGGGAGGCGGGTGAGCCGCCGTTGCTGTGGGTGCTGGATGACTTCGAGCAAAATCTGGACGCGGCAACGGGGCAACTCCGGGGCGAGACGCCAGCGGTGCTCGCGGCGCTGATCTGGGCGCTGCAACAGGTGGGTGGCAAGGATCGATTGTTAATCACCTGTCGCTATGACATCGCGGCGAGCTGGATGCAATACATTGACCCGCAACGGCTGGACGGCTTGCGGGAGGCGGATCTGGCAAAGAAGTGTCGGCGGCTGGCGGCCTTTGGGGTCGCTTCACCGGTTGAGGCGAACTTGCGGGAACGAGGGCTGCGGCTGGCCGATGGCAATCCGCGCCTGTTGGAGTGGCTGGACAAGCTGTTGCAAGACGAGACGCTGGATCGGCAGGCGCTGCTGGCAAAGCTGGAGGCCCTGGAGACCGACCAGGCCGATTTGCGCGAGCAGGTGTTGGCGCAGGCAGTGATCGCCCAGATCGACGAACCGTTGCGGCAGTTTTTGGGGCGGGGGCTGATTTTTGAGTTGCCGGTGCCGCGCGCGGTGTTGGCGGCGGTCTGCGGGGCCGGCAATGCGGCCGAGTCGCAAATCGACCGGGCGACGGCGTTGGGGCTGCTGGAGGTGAGTCCGGAGGGGTCGCGGCGGGTGCCGCGCGTGTTGCCGGTGCAGTTGCCGGCGGCGGGCGAGGCGCTGGCGGGGCAGGCGGCGGCGGCGCTGTATCGGTGTTGGTGGCAGGAGTCGAAAACTTCGACGGAAGCGCAGCGGTTGGAGATGCACCGGCTGGCGCTGGCGGGGCAGCAGGGGGAGATGGCGGCGGAGATTGGCAGTCGCCTTGCAAGTCGCTGGAAGAATCAGAGCCGTTTCCGCGATGCCATGAAGCTGTGTCAGGACACGCTAGCAACTAGTGAAGACTACCGAATTCTTCACCAGCTAGCGCGCGCCGAGCAAGATTTAGGCGAGGTTTCGCAGGCTGCCCAGCATTACCAGCGGGCGCTTGATACTTGCTCAACCGAGGACGAAACCGAGAAAGCAGCCATTATTCACAACTTGGCGGGCATCTACGCCCAGCAGGGGGAGGTGGAGCAGGCGATCGCCCTCTACCAGCAGTCCCTCGAACTCCAGGAACGCATCGGCAACGTGCAGGGCAAAGCCGCTACCTTGCACCAAATGGCGGGCATCTAC
>JAAUTY010000069.1 GCA_012031265.1 Spirulinaceae cyanobacterium SM2_1_0
TCTCCAAATTTGGGAGAGGGGCTTCCAACTCCCCTTCGCCCAGGATTGGGAGAAGGGGCCGGGGGATGAGGGCGACGAGACTCGTAAAAACATCCGGACTTTTCAGCTTGACAGACCACTAGTACAGGACGGCGGAAATGAGATGCCCATTCAAAATCTCCAGGATTCCAGTATTGTAGGCACTCAGAACTCAAAATTTAGCACTCAAAACTCCGCGTAGCGGTACTAGTGCCGCGATGCGGAAGTCAGAAGTCGAAACTCAAAACTCAAAACTCAAACCTCAGAACCTGATCGCCTCGCCTTCAATGTCCTCCTAACCAAGCCTGACTGAGCACTAGTCCTAATCCTCTACAAACCGTAGCGCCAAGCCCTACGGAGTCAGCAATCGAGCCGCCTGACGGGAAACCTCGCAATGGCATGAGTAACCTTCGTTCTCAAATCAACGGTGACGCCTGCCCCCACTCGCCAGCAAAGACAAACTCGCTAAACTCACGGCGCTGGCGGGGCGCGGCTTCGCGTTGCTGCAAGCTTGCGGACAGTTCCGCGGACTGACCGAGGTAGCCAATGGCGATCGCCGTCACCACTTCATAGCCCTCAGGAATCTTATAGACCTCGCGTGCCTGCTCCGGCTCGATCCCCGCCATCTGGTGAACGAAAAGACCCATAGCCATCGCCTGTGCGGTTAGATTGCCCACCGCCAGACCAACATCGTGGTAAGCATGACGATTCGGGTTACCGTTGCGCTGGAAGTGCATCGACGCCACCGTCAGCATCAGCAATGGCGCGCGCCCCGCCCAAGTTTGATTCGCCTCAACGAGGCAGCTCAGCAGGCGAGCATAGTCCTCGGCATGATCACGAGTGGCAACGATGAAGCGCCAAGGCTGCTCATTGAAACAAGAAGCTGCCCAGCGGGCCGCCTCCAAGAGGCGCTGGATTTTTTCCCCCTCAACCGGCCGCTCACTGAAGGCGAGGGGACTCCAGCGCTGGGCGAGCAATTCATGGATCGGGTACTGAGTGATCGCAGGTTTGGCAGTCACAATAATTAGACCTTGGCGTAGATTCTGACCTTTTGATTGTACGAGAGGGGCGATCGCCACACCCCAAAACAGAACTATCTGGTGCATCCCGCTTTGGCGTTGTCATTACCCTTGTCCCCCAGCCCCTTCTCCCAAGTAGGGCTACTGTGCATACACAAGTCCTGAAACTCTTGCCATAAGACAGCCTCGCTTTCTTCGGTCAACTACTCCTGTGAGTGCAAATTTCAGGAGTCGGCACACCTTATCCAACCTACCGCGTACCCATTTTGGCAGACCAAAATTCCGAGTAAGGATCTTGAGTGATAGATTGAATTCAACTCGCAATTTCTTCAGAATATGCAGATACTGTATTTAAAATTGTAGGTAACTTTGGATACCTTTTTGATGAACGCTCAGGGACGAAATTTAGCAGCCGCTGTGATTCAATCAAGCGAATATCTACACTTTTTACACTCTCTAGCCAGTCTGGTTCTTTGCGTGACTTTATCCTTCCCAGCGGGGGAATATTCTCAAAACGGTCAATTACATCATTCAAAGAAAGAGTTTCTCCAGTAGGAGCATAGTACCATCTCTTTGCACCCATTCTCTCTAAGCCCGGGACTATATCATCCAGAATTCCGATGGGAAAATCCATATCGGAAGCGTCCATCATTCTTTTTAGCGAAAAGCTCTGTGCATGATCTGAATTGTATTCGCGAAACTCGATCTGTACTTGCTCTTTTCCCATGGGTTTATTCAAATCATTTCGGCTTTTTGAAATCTCAACAATATTCCCACTATCGAACTCAACTATAAACTGATTGAAGGGTATATTACGAAACACCGAATATCGGGAATCAAAGAAGCCGTTCAGCATTCTCAGCACGATTGTTTTGCCGAAGCCATTGGGGCCGTGGATGATTGTGATTCTTTCGTCGGTGTTTAAGGGGATGACATGGTTGAAGATGCCAAATAGACCTGTGACCGATATTTGTTTAATCTTCATGACAATGACCCGTTTCAGGTTGTGCGCTTCCCCGCCCCGATTGTAGCCCTAGCCGGTTTTAGGCATCGGGGTTGTCATTTGCTGGCTCGGGAGCTGCCCCATAGCCGCCACCGCCGGGGGTTTCGATCACGAACGTATCGCCCGGTTGCATGGCGACGCTCGCCGTACTCGCTAGTTCTTCGACCGAGCCATCGCGACGCTGCACCCAGTTGCGACCCGTCGCACCAGGTCTGCCGCCCGGCAGATGCCAAGTTCCTAATCGAACCGGGCGCAGTGGTGCTTGATGTAAGGGCTGGCAACCGCCTGGTGATTCTTGATGCCTGCGAGCGCCGCGAATTTGAGGGGGCGGTGCCCTACGGCGAGCGGCGGGTACGTCGCTCGCTTTCAAATTGCATTCATCTTCCGCGATGCTCGCCAATTCACCAGGCTCGCCGATTGCCTAGCTCGGTCTCCCGAAGCACTCGACTCTCATGTCAATACCAGCCTGATGGCTCTCAATTTAGCGAAGGCGGCTCTGCGTTCCACTCCATCGGAGGCTGAATCCTCTGAACCCTTCCGCTTCTCCATCGCCTCTTGCAAACGGCAAGCCCTCAATGCCCAGCTTCTCGACCGATTTACTGCCATGTTCGACCTGGAGCTAACTTTGATGCAATCCCACCTGAACTACCAAGCCATCCTCAATTACGGGGTTATCCCTGCCTGAGCTGAGCCTAAATCTGTCCGGGGTGTTGTAATGTGTCCCTGGGTTTACGATTCTCCAGCGTACTTTGGGGAACACCTTAAAACTGAAAATCAGCCTGGATCGTTAGCAATAGCACATCATCATTTGCGGCATTTTGATTCAAGGCTGGTAGCCAGACTAGGCCGGGGGTGAGGGCGACGCGATCGCTAAACTGGTAACGATACGACGCCTCCAAATGCCAGACCGCATCGCGATCCGGTACTGGGAAGGGCACGCCCCCCGATTCAATCCCCCGCAGCGTCGGCTCCATGCCCACGATAATCGCCCCCAGATTGCCCTCACGGCCGAGATCCGGAAATGCCAACGTTAGCGCGTAGTTCCAGATCTCCGCATCGCCAAAACCGATCAGTCGTGCCTGTGTCCAGCCGGCCCAAGCAGCCACCGTGATATTCGGATTCAACTCAAAAAAGCCCTGCATACCGTAGGAATTGCTACTCACTGGCGTACTCAAGCGTGGGTCATTGCTCCCAGCGCCACTCGTCAGTGCCAGCGGAATCAGATTGGCTTGAAACGAGCCGGTTGCCACCCCGCCGCCGCCAAAGCGGAACTGATTGGTGCGACTGTAGGCGTGCAAGTAACTGAGTCCGAAACCCCAGCGATCGCCCGCTCCGACCCCGACCTGAGCTAACGCCGCATAGTTGCCATTGAACAAACCCGTGTCCGCCGCATTCGCCCGATCTGCTAAGTAGCCCAAATCGACCTGCACGCGCTCCCCCAGACGCCAGTTCAGACCCAGCCCTGCCGCTTCGCCGCCCAGACCATAGAGCGGATTGCGCTGCCCGAAGCGAGACAGTGCCCCGCGACCGCCATCAGCATCATCCAGATAGGGATTGAAGGTATTGGCATAGTCAAAGTGGGAGCCACCGGCGGCAAACACGTGCGCTTGCAGGCGATCGCTGACCGCAAACTGATAACTCAACTGCTCCAGAAACAGCGAATTGTCACTCTGACCGACATTAGAATTGTCAATCGCCAGACGACCATCATTGGCAAACAGCAAACGCGCTGGCTCCTCGCCGCCCGTATCGCCGCCCGAGCTGAGCAACGGCGCGGCATTACTCGCTTGCAGACGCAGCCTCAGATTATCCGGCCCGTAAAAGCTGGTATTGAAATCGAGGCGCGTGCGGTACTGGAAAACAGGGGCACTGTCCAGGCTTGCAGGCGCGCCCAAGATATTGGTGATACTGTCGCCGCCGAAAACATCGCTGACCGCCAAGGTGACATCGCCCCGGAGCTGCGTCGTCGTCGAAAACTGCGCTACCTCCAACTCACGGATCCGTGCCGTCAGCCCATCGATGCGACCCCGCATCACCGCCAATTCCCCGCCAAACTCCTCGATCAACCGCCGCACTGTTTCCAGATCCTCGGCACTGGCAAACTCTCCTGCCGTCGCTGACAGCAAGCGCTCAAGTTGATTCAGGCAAGCATTCAGTCCCGCCGCAAACTCATCACGGCTGAGCGATCGCCGCCCGCGAAAACTGCCATCCGGATAGCCCACCAGACAGTTGTAGCGCGCCGACAGGTTCAGGAGTGCCTGATAAGCCCAGTCTTCCGGAGCCACATCACGCAGTTGTGATACCGGATTCACCTGCACCATCGCCCCCGACTGTGCCTGTACCGGACTAGACATGAGCAGACCCAGGCTACCCCCCACCAGTGCCCAGACGACGCATGGTCTTACCCCACCCCACCCCAGGCTTGAATTTTGCGCCAATCCCATCTCTCCCCACGCCTCACGCAGACTCACGATTTACCTTGTCCAGCTTACGCGCCTCGACCATCGTCAGGTTAGCAAACTCGGCGGACACCAAACCGGCGATCGCCAAGACCAATCGCCAACTCGCCCCCACTGCCTCCCCCCTCCACCTGCGGCTTCAGCCCCATCCGGAACATCCCCAAAGCGAGCGATTCGGACAAAATCGCACAGGCCGTCTGCTTCATTTTTTGTGTAGATATTCCCAGTACAAATTGCTATCTTTTATTACCCGAAGTTTTCTTGCTTGCCAAGCAGCGCTGCACGATCGCATCTATCCCCAAACCAATCATGCTCTGTTCTTGTAATCCTGTGGTGTGCTCACCATCAAAGGTAACCACAGATTTTCCGGTCTTGATCAGGCTTTGAGCAAAGGCTAACGTTTTGCTGTTCGGGGCTGCATAGGCAATCAAGATGGTATGAGCGATCGCCCCAATCATGGCATTTCGTTTCTCCGCCAGTTTAGCCGTCGCGCGGGAATAACTGGCTTTGAATGGCGAAATTAGGAGTAATCGACCTTCACCCACAGCCTGCTTTTGTGCTGGGGAAAAGCGGAGGTTATGAATGCTGCGCGCAGGACAATGGATGATAGCTTGGGTGCCCTGCAACAGAATTTTGAGGCAATCTTGCTCGATTGGGCTATGAAAACCACTGATGACAGGAACTCCTGCTGCTCGCAAAGCTTGCACGAGATCGTAGGTTTTGAGGATAAGATCATCAGGACATTGTTTGGAACAAAAGAGGGCAATAGTTGAGGTTTGGAGCAGACTGAGGTTACCGATCGCGCTTAGGATCGGTGCCGTCTTAAAGGCACTACAGGTTTTGAGTCCGGCAGGATAGTCGGGATACTCAATGGCAATAGTTTGTAGATCAAGCGATGGCATAGCCTGAATAGGAGCGCAGAGAGAGGGCATGGAAACTGATCATAATGTCTGGTACTGGACTGCCAACAGGTGATAGAGGCTGTCATCCTTGTGGGGGAGGGGTTTTGGGGATCACTGTGGAAACTATACCAAAAGCCTTGCTATGCAAAGGGTTGGGCACAGCTACCACCTTCTAAGCGTCCAGGGCCGATGAGACGGGAGCCTGCTTCTAACTTGGCAGAGAAAATGGCTAATCTGAGATGCTCCCGATTCAAAGTGGCTCCGGAAACAGCCCGCCCCGCTGGTGTAGCTTGCGGCGTTGGCGTTTGTTGAGACCGAGATTGTTGCCAAACTGCGTGTTGTGCAGTTGCACATTCTCCCAGCGCGCCTTAGTTAAGTTGGCATCGCGAAAATCGGCGTCGCTGAGGTCAGCGGCGATAAATTGCGTCTCCTGACAATTGCTGCCTTGCAGATTGGCACCTTGCAGGTTGCTGCTGAGCATGATCAACGTTTGCACCAAGGTTGCACGCTGGAGATTCGCCGCCCGCAGATCAGCAGCACTGAGGTAAGCACCGCTGAGATTGGCGGCGGACAACTCAGCCGCTTGTAAACCCGCACCGGTCAAGTCAGCCTGGCTGAGGTTGGCGGCGGTCAGATCCGCTTGTGCGAGATTCGTCCCGACTAAGTTGGCGTGCTGGAGGTTTGCTCCGGTCAGTTGTGCGTGGCTGAGGTCGAGATCGGCGAGGTTCGCAAAGCTGAAATCGGCGCGATCGCCCTGCACCCCTTGCAGATCCGCGTCGGCAAATTGCGATCGCCCACAATTCGCCCCACTCAGATCCGCGCCCCGCAGCGTCGCGCCGCTAAAGTCAGCCGCTGTCAGCTCGGCACGGTTTAAGTCAGCGCCGCTGAGATCGGCATTGACAAAACTCGGCGATCGCCCGTCGCCCCACTCAGATCCGCCTCACCCAATTGCGCCTGGGCAAAACTGGTTTGGTCAAGCTGCACTCGGCTGAGTCCCGCCCGGCTGAGATCAGCATTACTCAGGTCAGCCCGGTTCAAGTTCGCCGCTTTCAGATCCGCATCCGCCAGTTGCGCGCCACTGAGATAGGCATCGCTGAGATCAGCCTGACTCAGATCCGCCTGGGTCAAGTCAGCATGGCTCAGATCCGCGCCGCAGAGCATACTTTTTCGCAGCTCCGCCTCGGCGAGCAACGCACCGCTGAGGCTGGCGTCTCGCAAGTCAGCCCCGCGCAGATTGACGGCGTGCAGATTGGCCTCCGTCAAGTCCAGCCCCTGCAAGTCGGTGTTCGCTAGTGACGGCCGAATCTCCGGGTGTGCAGCCCGCCAGAGATTCCAAGCACTCACCCCCTGCTGCAAGATGTCATGGTGCGGACGGCGGGTCATGCGGGGGGTTACGCCAGTGTGGTGACGGGCGGACGCGATCGCGGGTAGCGCTCCATCAGCGATCGCACCTGTTCAGCATGGTAGGAGCTACGGGTCAGCGGCGAAGCGACCACTTGCAGGAAGCCGATACTTTCTCCGTACTCGCGCCAAGCGTCAAATTGCGTCGGGGGAATAAAGGCTTCAACGCCGAGGTGTTTGGTGCTGGGTTGCAGGTATTGCCCCAGGGTGAGGATGTCGCAATCCACGGCACGCAGAGCGGTCATGACTGCCGGATTTCCGCATCGGTTTCACCCAAGCCAACCATGAGGCCCGATTTGGTGTACAGCCAAGGAGTGCGCTGACGGGCGAGACGGAGCAAGGTGAGCGATCGCTCATAATCTCCCTGCGGTCGAGTGCGTCGGTAGAGGCGCGGCACAGTCTCGGTATTATGGTTCAGGACTTCCGGCGCAGCAGCCAGAATGATGTCGAGGGCCTCCCAATTGCCACACAGGTCAGGGATCAAAACTTCAATCGTCGTTCCCGGCGCGGCGGTGCGAGTCGCGGCGATGCAGCGGGCAAATTGTCCCGCGCCGCCATCGGGCAGGTCATCGCGGTTAACCGCCGTAATGACGACATGATTCAGCTTCAGGCGACGCACAGCTTCAGCGAGGCGCTCCGGTTCGCTGGGGTCGAGCGGTTGTGGCTTTTTCTCGAAGTCGATGTCGCAGTAGGGGCAGGCGCGGGTACAAGCCGGCCCCATGATCAAAAAGGTCGCCGTGCCCGCCTGGAAGCACTCGCCAATATTCGGGCAAGAGGCTTCTTCGCAGACAGTATTGAGCTGGAGATCGCGCAGAATCTCTTTGACGCTGCCGACGCGCTGCCATTGTGGAGCCTTGACGCGCAACCATTCGGGTTTGACTGCCACGGACACGATCCCTCTGCTGAAGCGATTGCCGCTTCTGATCCTATCAACTAATCTCAGTTCTGGCGCAGGCATGTTAGCATAATTTACTGGAGCAGTATTGCTATGGCAATGCGGCCCTACGGGATGTAGCGCAGCTTGGTAGCGCACTTCGTTCGGGACGAAGGGGCCGCTGGTTCGAATCCAGTCATCCCGATTTTTGTTGGCACCAATAGGCTCTAATCGCCGCTTTGTGAGTAGCGACATGAGGGCGATCGCCAAGCAATACGCGCATCTATACCAAGGTTGAGGCTGCGTAGGAGTGGCGAGTGGGTGTGATGCGCGATCGCGATCACCTTGGCGCAAGTATTGATACTCGGCGTTTTCCAGACACTTGCAGAGTTCCTAGCCGTGAAAATTGACGACATATCTCTACGATCAGTGCAGTCATTTAGGCAGGAATGCGAGTGAGCATCACTAACAAGGCCGGTATAGTGTGACCCACTTCGCCTTGAGTGTAGCTTAGGCGCAACTATTGACCAAAAGGCTTAATCGGTTTGGAGAAACCGATTCTCACCAGTGTTCACGGCTAAAACTCGTATTCCAGATCGAAATAGAAGCCGCGATCCTGGGCATTCGTCCCTCGATCCTCCGTCGCTACCAGCGGCAGCCCGTAGTCCAGCCGCAGCCGCCAGCCGTCCAACGGCCGCCAGACCAGCCCCAAACCCACCCCCGCCAATAAATGCGGCTCAGCGACCAGATTTGGATTCTCCGGATCGTTCCAGACCCAGCCTACATCGGCAAATGGCAGCAGTTGGAACGTGGGTTGACCGGCATCATTGCGATCTAGCGTCCAGCGGTGCTCCAGCGACAACCGCGCACCATTGTCGCCCACGCGCGCGTTTTGCCGGTAGCCGCGCACCGACTGCGCACCGCCGATAACAAACTGCTGCGACGAGAGCAGCCCGCCACTCGCCCACTGCAAGTCTGCTGACAGCACCAGCAAGTGATTCGCACCCAGCAGTTGCACCCGCTGCACCTGTCCCAGCCAACTAAAAAATTGCCCATCAGGAATTGCACCCGGGTTCGTTGTCGCATCGAACAGACCCGTGCCGAAGCTGAACTGCGATCGCCCGGCCCAAGCCCCCTGCTGATCCCGCCGCAGATAATCTTGCTCAAACTTGACTACGCTCGTCGTCGTCTCACCCTCCGCATCTGGCCCGATCCCAAACGGTGTCGGCCCAGCGAAGGTGAACGTCTGACCGGTCTGATAAGTGAACCCCAGCGAGAGCGCAAATTCCTGACGTGGATTGCGCCAGAGTGGCTGGCGAAAGCTCAGCTCGTGCAACTGCGATGCGCCGCCAATCTCCAGCGCTGCAAATGGTTCCTGCACGGCCTGATTCTGCTGCCAATAACTGCGCCAACGCAGGGTTCCCTCCCGCGCATTCAACGGCAGGTGATAGCTCACCTCGCCAGTATCCGCGCCACCGGCCAGCGTGCGCCGATAGGAGGCGCTCAGAAAATCGCCGCGTTCGGTCAGGTTGCGATGGAACAGATCGAGGCTGGCGCGCTCAGAACCAATGCTGGGCGGCGACTGGTTGTCGAGGCTAAACTGGCCGCCCGTCGCTTTGGCTTCTACCACGCGCACGAGGAGTTCGCTGGCGTCGGGAGTGTGGGCTGAGCCGGGGATGAGGCTGGCTTCGATGTTTTCAAATAGGGGATTCTGGCGCAGCAGGCGCAGTTGGTCTTCGAGGTCGGCGCTGTTGAGGGGGATGCCGAGACCGATGGCGACGCGATCGCGCACATAGCTCTCTCGCAGCCGCTGTGTTCCTGCAATCGTGATTTTACTCACTCGCCCTTCTAGCACCTCAATAATGACATTGCCCGTCGCCAGCGACTCGGGCAGCAACTGAGCACGCGAGGTGATGTAGCCTGCCTCGAGATACTCCTCCGTGATGCGATCTGCAACTGCTTGCAACTCGCGAATCGTGACGGTTTTGCCCTGAAACTCAGCCAGAAACGGTTCAAACTCGCCGGCGGCAAAGGCGGTACTGCCGCGCACTTCAAGGCGATCGACGGTCACCATCGACGTCGCATCTGGCAGTGGCGCAAGGGGCACTGGTGGCGGTAATGCTGGTGTGGCTGGCTCTGGCGGCAGGGGCAGGGGTTCAAGCGGCTCGTCAAAGAAGCGATCGCTCGGTGCCGGCGTTTGCCTCCAGACCTCTGGCAGTGGCACTGGTGTCGGCTCAGCGGGTCGCGGTGGCCGCTCTGGAACTGGCAGCGGTATTTCTGGCCCGTCCCGCACTTCAGTGACCAACTCGTCCAGCGGCGCATCGGCTCCGGGAACTGTTTGGATGATCGGCTCACGGGTCGCTTTGTCGAGGCTAGCGAGGTCGAGTCGCGTCGCGGCCGGCGCGGGTTCGATTACCGCATGAACGGGACTGGCGATCGCCTCGCCACCCCATCCCAAAACAGTGCCAATCAAGCCCAGACCCAACCATCGTTGCATAGCTGCTCCCAACAAACCTGCTGCGGCGCGAGCTGAAGTACCCCGACAATGTGCCGGGTTCACCGAAGACTCAGAACACGAGCCGTACTTTTACGCGAGATCGAAGAGCGGATGGGTGGCTTTGGTCGTCTGAGGATGTGATTACCCACAAACAGCCAAGCTGTTCGGACGAAATTGTAGTGGATAATGACCAAGCGCTACTACCGCAACATCAACCATTCCTCAAGCTGCCGCTCCAGTTCGCGCGCCCGATTGAGATTGCCGCTCTGTTCATACAGATCAATCGCCCGTCGGCGCGCCGCCAGCGCGTCCTCTGACCGCCCCATTGCCGCGTAGACCTCTGCCAAGCCGTCGTGGGCGCGGGCCTGGAATTCTTGAGATTCCTTTTGACCTTGGGCAACGGCTTGCTCGTAATAGGGCAGAGCGGGCGGTGCGAGTTGGAGGTCTTCGCGATAGAGGTCGCCGAGTAGGAGGTAGACAGCGGGCGATCGCAATTCTGGAACCAAGATCTCTAGCTCCGCCAAGGCATCGGCAATCAGGTCTTGGCGGCGGAAGAAGCGGGCGATCGCCAAAACCTTCTCGGTGGGGTCGGTCGGCATATCGCGAATCGCGAGGACTTCGGCGGCGATCACCTCAGCAGTTGCCGCATCCAGAACTTGAAACTCGAGACCGCCGGACACCAAATCTTCAGACAGCGAAGCAGCGCCCGTATCCGCCTCAACAATGAGCAAGTAACTCTGGCCGCGCTGTAGGGGCGGTGCTTGGATCTGGGTGTTGCTGGTTTCAACAGTCCAGTCATCGGTCTCGCCGGACAGAGTGACCGTGTAGCGAGTAGCCCCCGCCACTGGATTCCAGCGCAGCAGCGGCTGAGTAGTCAGCAAGTCCGTGCGGCGGGGACTGATGATGAAGGGAATCGCGGTATCAGCCCAGAGGTCTTCGTCACCGCGATCAGGGCATTCGATCAGACTCGGCGGGCAGTCCCGGCCTCGGGCTAATGCTGGTAGTGACCAGCTAGCAGGAATCGTGGTCAGGGTTAGACAAGCGAGGGCGATCGCCTGTGAGTAATGCATAGCTTTAAGTTCCCAGTCATACCAATCACTGCTCTGCCCAGATTAGCCTGAATTATGCACAACCGTGATGGTTGTGAGAGAATGAGACCAATCCGGGTTTTCGTGGTGGGAGCGTTCCATCAGCTTTCGGTCAGAGAATAATCACAATCGGGTTGGCTAGGTCGCTGGAAATCAGCTATAGCAAGGGTTTTAAGCATCGAACACAAAACGCCCCCCATCCCATCAAAATCACGGGCAAGGGAACCGCTGCTGTTGCAATGCTATATGTGAAGGAGTGTGATCATGTCGATGCTCAAACGCTGTGATGATCGCGGCAGGAGTGCGCTCGGCGCTCGGCAGCCTCTGGTATGTCAGCGATGCGGGGACGCTGGCGCTGATGGCGAAGTTCTATGAGCAGTTGCAGACGGCACCGATCAAGGCGGAGGCGGTGCGGCAGGCGCAGTTGGCGCTGATCCGGGGTGAGGTGCGCATGGAGGGTGGCGAACTGGTGATTAGTGCGGAGCGGCGCTATGCGTTGCCGCCGGAGTTGGCGCGGTTGGCGGATCGGGATTTTTCGCATCCTTACTATTGGAGTGGCTTTACGTTGATTGGGAATCCTTGGTAGCGCGGGCTGAATCGGAGTTGGGCTTGATAAAAATAAGCAAGATACCCTCTCAGTGAGGAACTGGGCTGATTCCTTGGCACTCGCGTTGAAGATGGTATTCTCCATATAAGTGTGTGAGGAAGGTGGAATTTATGGTAATGACCCCGGAGCGTTCGGCTGCGGCCCCAACACCCGTCGTGGCCTTGACTGACAGTTTGTTTGGCAGCTTGCCGCCCTTGCCGACATCACCGCTCTTCGGAACTGATGGCATTCGCGGTCAGGTTGGTGAGTTTTTGAACCCGGCGCTGGCATTGCAAGTGGGTTTCTGGACGGGGCAGGTCTTGCGCGATCGCCTCCCCAACCCCGGCCCGGCGATCGTCGGCCAAGACTCACGCAACTCCAGCGATATGCTGGCGATGGCCTTGGGCGCGGGCTTGATTTCTGCGGGCATCGAAGTCTGGCACTTGGGTCTCTGCCCGACTCCCTGTGTTTCCTATTTGGCGAACCATACCGATGCGGTCGGTGGCGTGATGATTTCCGCCAGCCACAATCCGCCGGAAGATAACGGCATCAAGCTTTTTGGCGATCGCGGCACGAAACTCAGTCAGGCGATCGCCGCTCGCATCGAAGCAGGTCTGCGTGGGGCCGCCGAAGCACCGCCCACACTGCCCAACTGGGGCAAATACCACTACCGCCCCGAGCTGGTGCAACGCTACGCCCAGGCGCTCCAGCACACCCTCCCGACTGGTAGCGACTTCAGCGGTCTGCGGGTGGTGCTCGATCTCGCCTGGGGAGCTTCGGCGCTGCTCGCGCCGCAAGTCTTTGCCGCTCTGGGGGCGGAGGTCATCTGTCTGCATGAGCGGCCCGATGGCGATCGCATCAATGTCAACTGCGGCTCCACCCACCTCGATCCCCTGAAAGCCGCCGTCCAAAACCATGACGCCGACCTCGGTTTTGCCTTCGATGGTGATGCTGATCGCGTCATGGCGGTTGATGCGCGCGGGCGCGTCGTTGATGGCGACTACATTCTCTACCTTTGGGGCCAACACCTACGAGCGGCAGGTCAGTTGCCGCAAAACTTGATTGTTGCCACCGTAATGGCGAATCTCGGCTTTGAACGCGCCTGGCAAGCCCTCGGCGGTGACTTCCATCGCACACCGGTCGGCGACCAACACGTCCAAGCCGCTATGTTCGACAAAGGGGCGATGCTCGGCGGTGAACAGTCAGGACACATCCTCTGCCACCACCACAGCTTCTCGGGCGATGGCTTGCAGACGGCGCTGCACCTGGCGGCACTGGTGCAAGCTTCGGGTCAATCCCTCGCTGATCTGGTGAACGATAGCTTTCAAACTTATCCACAACTGCTCCGCAACGTCCGCATCGAAGACCGCGATCGCCGCCGCAATTGGCAAGCATGTCAGCCGCTGCAACAGGCGATCGCCCGTGCCGAAGATGATCTGGGCGATCGCGGTCGCATCCTCGTCCGCGCCTCTGGCACGGAACCGGTTTTGCGCGTTATGGTCGAGGCAGCTTGTCCCGAGGCGACAGAGCGCTGGGCGGCGGAGTTGGCGACCACTGCCAGCCAGCATCTCCAGTGAAGCTGACGTTCTGAATCGTCCTCTGCCTGCGATCGCAGGATCGCGGCATGACGATTCAGCCGGGCACAGAACGAAAATTTTTGAGGTAATCAACCCATGCTTTCAGCCACAATGACTGACCAGTTGAACCACCAGATCAACTTGGAGATGTATTCATCCAATCTATATCTGCAAATGAGTTCTTGGTGCGCCTACAAAGGCTTAGACGGCTGTGCCACCTTCCTCAAACAACACGCCCAGGAAGAAGCCGGACATATGCAGCGCCTGATTGGTTATCTGCAAGAGACGGGGGCACTCGTCGTGCTCGGTGGAACCACCGCGCCACCGACGCACTTTGACTCCTTGCTGATCATGTTTGAACAGATCTACGAGCACGAAACCGTCGTGACCAAGAAGATCAACGAACTCGTACACACGGCCACAACCGAGCCAGACTACTCAACGCTGCAATTCTTGCAGTGGTACGTTGCCGAACAACACCAGGAAGAATTTCTGTTCAAGAGTATTCTGGATAAAATTTCCTTGATTGGCACCGAGGGTCAAGGCCTTTTCTTCATCGATCGGGAAATTGGTGAAATGGCAGCACGCGGTAGCTTAGAAAGTACAGCCATGACCGGTGACAACACCAACCCGTCACCGGCATAGCTTGATTGGCTGCGGCTGTACCGATCACGATCAAACCCCAGTTTCGCCAAAAACCGGGGTTCTGGACGGTGAAACTTTCATTGACCGACTACGACGGGAATTCTCTCTGGTTAGCTGATAATATCCAACTAGAATTCAGCGGGAGCGAATTACCAATGAGTCTGTTAGTACGGAGTATTGCGGAGTTTGTCGGCACATTTTGGCTGGTGTTTGGGGGTTGCGGCAGTGCTGTCCTGGCGGCAGGCTTTCCCTACGACGATGGCAGCAACCCACTAGGTATCGGTCTCGTCGGCGTCTCGCTCGCCTTCGGTCTGACCGTGCTGACCATGGCCTATGCCGTCGGCCCGGTTTCGGGCGGCCACTTCAACCCGGCAGTTTCCTTCGGTCTGTGGATGGGCAAACGCTTTCCTGGCGGCGAATTATTGCCCTACATCGCCGCCCAAGTCGTGGGGGCGATCGCCGCCTCCGCCATGCTTTATCTGATTGCCAGCGGTCGCGCTGGTTTTGAACTATCAGGCTCGAACCCCTTCGCTACCAACGGCTTCGGCGAACACTCACCGGGCGGCTACTCACTGCTTGCTTGCTTCCTGATCGAAGTGCTGCTGACTTTCGTCTTCTTAGTGGTGATTTTAGGAGCGACAGACAGCCGCGCACCGCAAGGTTTTGCACCGATTGCCATTGGGCTTGCCCTGACTCTGATTCATCTGATCAGCATCCCGGTCACCAACACCTCCGTTAATCCGGCTCGCAGTACCGGGCCAGCTCTGTTTGCCGGTGCGGCGTTGTTCAGCCAGGTCTGGTTGTTCTGGGTTGCGCCGATTTTGGGGGCACTATTGGCGGGGTTCTTCTATCACAACGTCTTGGAAAACACGGCGATCGCCAAGAACGTCGAAGAAGCGATCGCTCTGGGCGAAGATGCGGTCGAGTAAGACCCTTCAGTCTCGGGAGAGAGCGGGCAGCGGGGATCGAACCCGCACGATCAGCTTGGAAGGCTGAAGTTCTACCATTAAACTATGCCCGCAATTGGCGACTCTCATCCTAGCACAGCCATTTGACCGGCTGAATCTAACGGCCGAGCGCCCGCACCTGAAGCTGCACCCAATATTCCTGCATCACTGGCTCGCCCGCCATCTGCGTCGGTGTGAAGCGCCAGCCACTAATGATGCGGTCAGCCAGTTGCCCCGCTTTTGATCGCGAAATTTGACCCTGAACCAGTTGTGCCGTGTCAGGCAAGACCTGGGGTTGACCGTTGCGATCAATGAGAACCATCACCTTCACTTGCAAATTACCATTCAACTCAATGCCCAGGGGCGCAAAATAATTGATCGCCTCCAGGGTCGTCGGACTCGACTGCCAAGTCGCCTGCTGCGTGGGAATGTCTCGGTCAGGATTGGTCAGCTCCAGATTGCCCACGAGCGTTGCCAGATAGCGACCGCTCGCCGTCGCGGGCGGTGAACTCCCCGCACCCCCACCATCTTCAGCACCTGGGGTTGCGGTCGGCGTGCCGCCGCTGGGCGGCGTCGCCGGGGCTGAAGGGCTGGGTTGGGGTGTTGGCGGAGAACTTGGCGCTGGCGCTGGCGTCGGCCCTAGGGCAGGCGGGGCCGGAGTCGGTGACGTAACCGGTTGCGGCATCGGGGCTGGCGTGATTGGTGTAGCTGGCGTTGGTGAAGGGGTCGCCGAGGATGGCAACGGTGAGGGTGATGGCGAAGCGATTGGCGTCGGGGCCGTGGCAACTGGTGTCGAAGCGGTGGGAGTCGGAGTCGTGGGCGATCGCCCCGGTGACACCGGCGTCGGGCGCGACTGATTAGGAGCGGGGCGCGTCGGCGTCAACATTTCCCGGACAGCGGCGGCGGCTGACGTAGAGGTCGGCACAGTTGCCGCCGTCGGATTCACAGTTGAGGACACTGGACTCGGCGCTGGCTGGGCATTATTCACCGTGGGCTGCGGCTCGCCGGGATTGGCCTGACCGCTGCGGGATTGTTCCGGCAGGGCTTGCGCGGCAGCCGGAGCCGGGGTGTCGGTGGGCATGATCGCGATCGCCGCGATCGGGATTGCCGCTGCTCCCGTAGCCGCAGTCCTGCCTGCCTCGACCAGCGCCGCCCGCACCCAGCCCAAAATCAGCAGGTGCAGCGTCAGAGAGATCGCGCCCGCCCAAAACCAAAGACCGCCGGGATCGCGATACTGGGTTCGGTCGAAGCGAGCGGTTGCGGTAGATGCAGAGGATGTCATGATTGGGAGTCCAGTTAGCGTGTCAAGGCCCTTGAATGTCCCTTCAGGTCGCGCCCGGACAATTCAGGATTTGAGACGCTTTTTGCCCCCAGCAAGGTTGCTGGCGGGCATCATGCCGTCTCTTGCCTGCGATCGCAATTAGTGTGACGATAAAGGGGTGAAGATATTGAAAAGTGCGCCCTGAGCAGGACGCATTTGGCAATCCCATATAGAAATCGGAGATACGCCATGCCATTTACACTGGATTCGGCTCGCAATATTTTCCCCAACACGCTAGCTGCTGATGCTGTACCAGCAACGATTGCCCGCTTCAATCAGCTCAGTGCTGAAGATCAGCTGGCATTGATCTGGTTTGCCTATTTGGAAATGGGCAAAAGCATCACGATTGCTGCGCCGGGTGCAGCGAACATGCAATTTGCTGAGCGAACCTTGGAAGATATCAAACAGATGTCCCTTCAGGAACAAGCACAGGCGATGTGTGATCTGACAAATCGGGAGGACACGCCAATTGGTCGCATCTATGCGACCTGGTCGCCCAACATCAAGCTTGGCTTCTGGTACAGGTTAGGGCAATGGATGGAGGATGGTACGGTCGCACCGATTCCCCGAGATTACAAACTTTCAGCCAATGCCTCGGCAGTCTTACAGACGATCAGAACCTTAGATGCCGGTCAGCAAATTACAATTCTGCGCAACATGGTCGTCGATATGGGCTTCGATGCCAGCAAGTTAGGCTCCTACACGCGGGTCGCTGAACCGGTAGCACCGGTGAAGGATTTGGCTCAGCGTGTAGCCGTGAAGATTGAAGGGGTCACCAATCTTACGGTCTTGTCTTACATAAACGGCATGAATGCCAACGACTTCAATACCGTGATTGAACTCTTTGTTTCTGATAGCGCCCTTCAACCCCCCTTCCAGCGTCCGATTGCAGGTAAAGACAGTATTTTGACCTTCTTCCGAGAGGAGTGCCAGAACCTGAAACTGATGCCCGAACGCGGCATTGTGGAACCTGCCGAAGATGGCTTCACGCAGATCAAGGTCACGGGTAAAGTGCAGTCCCCCTGGTTTGGTGCCAGCGTCGGCATGAACATCGCCTGGCGCTTTTTGCTCAATCAAGAGGGCAAAATTTTCTTTGTGGCGATCGATTTGTTGGCGTCTCCCCAGGAACTGCTGAACCTCGCTCGCTAAAGCGGTCTCCAAGTCAACATTGAACCGTTTAGAGAGTCTGCTGGTTCCTATTCCTGTACATGGCGATCCACTCCTTTGACTGGTCGAGTCAGATCTTTGAGTGTGGATCGCCGCCAGCAATTTCGCTAAAATAAGATCCAGATGAGAGCCCGCTTACAATCGAGCTCTCATTTGCGTTCGCAGTAGGGCGCGCTCCCTGATTGGTGGCGAGACCAGTACCGCGTTGGTAGACGTCTGACCTTCGCTTGCTAAGACCATGGATTTTCAATAGTCCAGTGGCGATGCGTCTGGACTGCTCATAGCACAACTAGGGGAGCTATGAGGATTGTGTCCTGACGACCAGCAGGGTGTGCTGTAAGCCCCCAGTTGCGTTGAAAATTGGGTGCATCCCACTTTAGAATTACGGTTCCCTGCTCTGCGAGCAGCCGCCGCGCGTCTACATCTCCCAAGCTGGGCGAAGGGGAGCTAGAAGTCCCGCTACCAGCTTGAGAGGGATTTAGGGTGTTGGTGGAGCCTGTTCCTTAGGAACGCAGAGTTACTAAACTGGGATGCTCCCGAAAAATTGGGACTCAAGCACGTATTTCACCAGTCTGAAAATTGCGGTAAAACCGGAATTGTCCACTAATTTAACATCTGGATTTTTACAGGTAACTCACAACAGGTATGTCAGTTCATGAAGCTCAGTGGTCCTCTCAAGAACGAGAGGCTGCCCGATCAGCCTTGACCGTAGCGCGCCAGCGCGAAACGGAAACTTTAGTCAAAACCATCCGCCGTCAAGCCGGTAATATTGACAATATTAACGATGCTTGGTGTCTACACGATTTTCTGAGTGCGCAACGTCATTACATTGATGGCAAGTACGACGATCGGGAGTCAGGGCTTCTCTTCGTACTTTCGGAACTGATCAAGGAAGGTTGGTTAACTCTCGACGAGCTCAAGCGCCTAGACGCCGCTAAATTAGTGAAGATATCAGCTCTGGCACGAATGTGCTAAGCCTGCTCGGCGAGAACCGCCAACTAATAAAAACATTGGCGGGTGAATGAAACAAACACGGCTCCCCTGAATTTTGAGCTTTTAGCGCTCAATGAGTAGGCAGGGAGCCTGACTCATGGCGACGCAGTTGAGCTAGGGAATACAAATGTCCCGCGCAAACTGTCGTTCCCCGGCTGGCGCGGGGTGAACGAAAGATTGCGCGGGATGTTTGTACTACTAGATCCTGATGTTGCTCAGGCATTTCCTAATGATGCGGCAGTGAATGAAGCTTTACGCCTCTTGATGCAAGTCACTCAGCGTCAGCAGCCCAACACTGCGGTGCAGCGGACGGAATAAAAGCTGCTGAAGGAGTGCAAGCTTACTATCCACTGCCAGCCAGAAACGTTAGCCAGCAATCTGCCAGTGCTGCCGATGCCACTGCAAAGACTCCGGGCTAGGATAAAAACTCTCATCAGCCGGTAAGTAAATCTCCTCGCCGTGAAACTCTTGCCTCGCCCGCGAGTCAAGCGGCGGCACCTCCGAAAAGCGAGCCGCTGATCTTTGGCGGTCTGCGAGAGGCGGATGCGTTCGACGGGGGGGTGCAATATCGGGGCGATCGCGGTTAAGTCCAAGACTTGGTTCAGGGAACTGGCGCAGTGCCAGCGCGCGACCCAAAATAACCGGGTTGGACGGTGGTTTGGCGCTGGTCGGGGTCGTAGGCGAGCAGGTATTCGCGGGCTATGGCTCCCAGCTCGTGCAAGCGCTGGCGCTCGGGCGGACAGATCTCGGTGTCGGTGGAGAGCAGGATGACTTGGTGACTGGCTTGGGGGAAGTAGCGCTCGATCAGGTTTTGGCGGTGGGTGGCGTCGAGGCGATCGAGAGGGTGAGGTGACGAAGACCAGAGCTGATAGCTTCAAGCTAGAGGTCTGGCAAAATCACGGTGTCGAACTGACCAGTGGTCTAACGACAATCAGATGGGCAAACCGATTGAAATCGCTAGTGTTGTGAGTGAGTAGGGTTGTCACGCCGGAGACAAGCATGGTGGCGACGATATTGGCATCGTGAATCTGGCGATCGCCGATTGGGATTTGTTGCAGGAGTTGGAGCAGGTGGGCAGTGACCTGGGCGTTGTCGTCAGCAACCTGGAAGCGATTGCTGAAGAAGGTAACGGCAGCCGCAATTTGAGCCAGTGAAGCTTGAATCGCAAAAGTCTGCGATCAGGTGAGGGTCGCGATGAATTCGCGCAGTACTTGGCGGCTGAGCCAGAGCTGACAATGGCTTTGCTGGAGATTTTGCAATGTGTTCAGAGCTAAGTTGTTGATTCTATCAAGCTTGGCTGAGTGCGGCTTGGGTCTCAGGAGCGAACGCCGAGGCGACGAATCAAGACACTGATGTATTCGCCGGGTTTGCCGGTGGGTTGGGGGCGGCTCCAGGTGTTGACCTCAGCGAAGCCGCAGAGATGCAGTTGGTTTTGAATGATAGCGATACCACGTTGGGAGCCGATCAGGTGGAGGCGGACGATCTCTTGGTGGCTGGGTTGGAAGGGGGCGATCGCGTTGCGGAATGCTGGCGCGGTAGGGGTGGCGAGGAAGTTTTGGGGGTAGGGGCGGTTGGCGGTCATGGTGTTCGGGACAGTAAACGGTAGTCACCAAATAGTTGACACCATTAGGCCAGATCCCAATTGGTAGACTGTCAACCACCCGGAGACGTTTCGCGTCGGCTAGTCTTCTGTCACGATTAGGGCATGAGCAAGGCAGGGCAGGCGCTAGGACAGGTTTTGGAGCAATACAACATCAGCCAATATCAGTTGGCACAGGTGATGGGAATATCGCGCAACAATGTCTCGCGCTGGGTACGAGAGGAGCGCGACCCGCTGGCGGATACGGTGCGGGAGATTGCGCTAGCATTGAAGACGATTGACCCAGAGGCAGCGGCAGCGTTCGTGACGCGCTATCTTGGGGATGTTTTGGGGGAGGATTAGTCTATGCTGCGGTCAAAGTCCCTAAATTTGGGTGTTATCCCGCAGTTGCCGGATAACACCCGCGATCCCGGAGTTAGACCGCAAGTGCTTGATAACATGCTGCTCAGGGGAGTTATCCCGCACCTGCGGTCTAATATATAGTTAGGCAGCCTGAATTCTTGCATGAGACAGTACTTACAAGCTGTCTGGTAGTCCTTACATCTAAATCTAAGCAGTACAGCAGTGCTTTCAAAAGAAATTCATCATTATGCCTACTCGCCTCGTTTATCACACATCTACAAGTGCAAGTGGCGGTTTATCTCCCTTTGATGAGGCAATTTGCTCGATCGTTCGTGATGCTGACATTGGCATTGCCTGTCCATATTTAGGACTGAATTATCTTAAACGTATTTATTCTTTGAGCCGTTCTTGGCGAATTTTGACAGACGTAGAAGAGTGGCTTGTATCTTTCAACCGCGAGTCAAGGCAGAAAATATACCGCTTTATTGATGAGCATTCTGAATCAATTCGTCACTGTAAGGATTTGCACGCCAAGGTCATCTTTGCAAAGGATAAAGCACTGTTAGGATCGGCTAATTTTACAGAAAAGGGAATCACAGGACGTACTGAGGTGTCTGTACTGTTTGAAACGGAACCGCAGGTAGAAGAGCTACAAGCATGGTTTGAGTCTTTGTGGTCACAGTCATCTCCAGTTCGAATGAATGAAATTGCCACCTACATTAACTTGTTGCCATCGCAAGGGAGGATGGAAACTGATCGTCCATCTATAGAATTACCATCTGATGCTCCGAAAATTCGTTCCCGTCTTGCATTAGCTAGACAAGCTCAAGAACCTTCTCGACAGGTTATTGAGTCGCAAGATAAATCTTCCCATCAGCGGTTGATTGAGATTATTCGTCAGGCTCCCAACAGAGAGTGGATAGAAGAATATTTAGATCTGATGCATGAATTATTAGACTTTGCAAAATTATCTAACGAAGACCCTCGATTAGTTTTCTCTTTGCCACAGTCAAACATTTTAAAGGTTACTATTAACCGGAGACAAGTTCTTACAGCGTTCCGTCGAGGTGAGCCAGTTGTAGGGTTTCTAATAGGACATGATTTTGAAGAGTTACCTCAAATAGCTCCTGAAGCAGTTCGAGTTTGGTATCCTAAACCTTTTCCAGGTGAGATTCAAGGTCAAACCCCATATTTTCCCTATTTAAGAGGAACACCTAAGCAATTACTTACTTCAAATCGGAAAACTGCATGGAAAAAGATTGTATTATCCGAATTAGCTTGCAGAGAAGCATCTTCTTTTCGCCGACATCATCAGCCTTCTGTATACAAAGCTGTTACTGATTTCAGCTATAGATCGTTAATTCTTGATACAGCATTTCAAGAAATAAACACTGCCTAACAATTTGCTTGGAGCGGACTATGGAAATATCTTGGTGTTGAGTTCAAGGCTGTTTGTAGCCGCTCAAGCGAACCGTTAGGCCGCGATGACCGAACCTCTCCCGCACTTCCCTTATCACCCCGATCCAGTCGCGACGGGCGCAGTTGTCGCCAGCGACAAGCAGTGTGTTTGCTGTGAGAGAAGTCGGGGATACGTGTATGTAGGTTCCGTCTATTCCACGAACGACTTGGACGATGCGCTTTGTCCTTGGTGTATCGCCGATGGCTCTGCAGCTTCAAGATTGGACGCTTCCTTTGGAGAACTGTTTTCTCGGCATCGTGCCCTCGTCCCTGAGTCAGTCATCGCCGAGGTTAACCTTCGTACGCCAGGGTACGTTTCTTGGCAGGGCGAGTCTTGGCTTTCGCATTGCAATGACGCGTGTGAGTTTCACGGTGATGCGACGGCTGCGGAAGTCGCAGATGCTTCGAATGAGACAAAGAACGCCTGGATGGAGGAGTACAAGCAAGATGAGGCAAGCTGGCTATCGGTTGTGGATGGCTATAGGCCTGCCGGACATTCGGCGCTCTACAAGTTTGTGTGCCGGCACTGTCGTCGAGTGTTGTTCGGCTGGGACCTTTGCTAAATGATCAGCGGCCTAACAGTTCGCTCAACAAATGAAGACTCCCCTCTCTAGCGTGCGCTTGGATGTCTTCGCCGACTATAATCAGTTTTATATTTGGGATCCCGATCTACCGGATGTGATGGCCCCGGAGGATTATACGGATCAAGATGTCTCCAACAGGGTGAAGGTTTGTTCTGGCGTTGTAGTGGTTCAGCCAGTCAGGAACATGACAGTTCCCGTTGAAATCCAGATTTATGATGCCGACCCCGAATTCCATTTTAACGAGTGGCAGCACATCGTCGAGGCACCATTGCAACTGACCAAAGGAAGGATAGAGATACATGAATGCACAGGTGGATCACTTGCTTCATTGCCAGCACCTTCATTGAACTGCATGGTGCGAGCCTTGTTTAAGGGCTTGGATACTCTTTCAGAGAACGGACTGGAGGGAAAAGATTTCTATCGAGTCCAAATTTTTCCTTCCGACATTATCGAATTGAGAATCATCAAACAATGGACAGAATAACAGCGAACCATGCGGTGCACCCAACGCTCACCCGCGTCACGCCTCGTGCTTGTCGCTTCGCTCCGGCACGAGTCGCGCCACGGGCGAGCGTGGGTGACCGCGGACGTTAGGCGGCTTAGGCTATCGGTTTGAGCAGAACTTTATTGCTGGCTGTTGAGCAGTTTAGATTAGCAGATAATAGTAGTGACTCCTCGTGTTTGACACATGGCGAATGCTTCTATCTCACTGAAACGGTTTCCATACGACGATTCAGCTTGGCATGTTGAAATCAGTGCTAAGTAGGTCAGGCTAGAATTGCCGCGCAGATGATTTTGGGCATCTCAAGCTAACACCCTTGCTGGCACTGGAATTCAGCCGACGAAATAATCCGTTACATAGTTCACGAAATCAACCCCGACCTACTTAGCAATGGTAGCTTTTGTGGATCTCAAGACTTTTATGCGTATTCAGAGAATTTAGATGCACTTGGAGTTGGTCTTTGCAACTTTCCACGGAATATACAGGATGAGGTACGATTTGAGTTGGGCGATCGCGCTGGCAAATGGGCATATTACGTGCTTATTCGGGCTTTTCTGTATAATTCTGTGGGTCATGCTGCAATTGAATTTGCTGTTGATAACCATGCAAAATCTCCTAATCACGCTCAAGCAGATTTCTTTATTCGTACAGAAGTTGCTGCTATCAACAATCTTGGGCAACAGCTTCAATCGTGGGTTGCTACACCTGAGGCACCACTGATTTGGGTGCCCTAAACTGCCTAACTTTTCATTGCACCGAAAAACTTAAATCGACATTTTGCTTGGCTTGAGAACCCAGTCATAGCAATTACTAACGGGAGCGGTCAATAGTTAACAGACCAAAAATTTCTGAGAACGGATCTGAACAAGCACTCTGAGAATCTTAAGCAGCTCAGATACGTTCACAATAAAGCGCTCCTGGTAGTATTTGTGCCATCAAACCTGCCTCCGAGTAAGTTAAAATTTTCTTAACATACCTTGCTCCCATTTTGGGAGCAAGGTATTATTATTTTTATGCGTATCTTGTCCCGCAGCACCCTACGAGACTTCTGGGAATATCATCCAGATGCTGAAGAAGCACTGAAAACCTGGTATTACGAAGCATCCCACGCCGATTGGCGGAGTCCAGTCGATGTTAAATCCGCTCACAGCAATGCCAGTATCATTGCGAACAATCGTGTCGTTTTCAACATCAAAGGCAATACCTATCGGTTGATTGTGGCAATTCGCTATGACGTTGGCATCATTTTTATTCGATTTATTGGTACTCATGCCGAGTATGACAAAGTAGATGCAGAAACGATCTGAACTGAGGTTGATGTATGGAAATCCGCCCAATTAGAACTCAAACTGACTATCAAGAGGCGCTTCGAGAGATTGAGTCGCTATTTGATGCTGCTGAAAATACGCCTGAATCTGATCGACTAGATGTACTTAGCACCCTGGTAGAGGCTTACGAGAAGAAACACTTTCCGATTGAACTTCCTGATCCTATCGAAGCAATTCAGTATTACATGGACACCCGTGGATGGTCTCGTCGCGATTTAGAGCCATGTCTAGGTAGTCGAGCAAGAGTGTCTGAGGTTTTGTCTCGTAAACGTTCCCTGACCTTGGAGATGATTCGTAAGCTAAATCAAGACTTAGGGATTCCAGCAGAGATTCTCATTCAACCTTATGAGTCAGCGCAAGTCCCTGCCTAACAACGCCCATGCACCCGACCGCCGAGAGTCCATCTGTTGAGTTTTTGAGGTGATCTGCGGCGGGTGATGGGCACCGTTAGCCGCATTTGCACATTGGAGGTCCCATGAATATTGAAGTCAGCACGACCGTCCGCGCTCCGATGGACTTGGTATGGAGTGCCTACAGCAACCCCGCGGACATCGTCCAGTGGAATGCAGCCTCTGACGATTGGCATACAACAAAGTCCTCTGTGGACCTTCGCCCTGGTGGCGCCTTTAGCTCGAGAATGGAGGCGAAAGACGGCAGCTTCGGATTCGACTTTGAGGGCGTGTATACGGCGGTCGTAATCAATAGCCTCATTGAGTACGAGTTCGGTGGTCGCACGGCAAGGGTCGATTTCGTTGACGAGCCGCAGGGTGTTCGGGTCAGCGTGTCATTCGAGGCTGAGGGCACGCATTTGCTGGAGCAACAGCGCGACGGTTGGCAAGCGATCCTGGATCGCTTCAAGCGACACGTTGAGGCAAAGGCGTAAGGTCGTGCGGCTAACTACTCGCTCAAGCGGCCACATCAATCGCTTCGCGATTGATGTGGCCGCTTAGCTCAGGCGTTATGCCGCAAGTCCTCGGTGGGGGCGTAACCGGAAGGTAATTGATGAGATGTGATCGCCCGCCTTAATGAAGCTACTTGTCCAACCGTCTTTCCCAGTTTCAGATCCGGAACCTTGTCGATGAG